>JABCZS010000015.1 GCA_013289605.1 Gammaproteobacteria bacterium | reverse complement strand
CCGTTGCGGACGGGGGGATTTTAAGGCCTTGAGAATTTAAGCGATCTATGATTACCCCTGAACTTCCCCACCATTCAAAATTCAAACCTGCTTAGCCAGCACCGCCGCGTATCCAATATATGTATGAGGGGTAAGTTTTTTCAGCTCAATTTTAACTTCCGCAGGCAACGCTTGCTCATCGATAAACGCATGCAGGCTTTTTGCGTCTAACTTCTTACCGCGCGTTAATAGTTTTAATTTTTCATAGGGATCTTGAATACCGTAGCGGCGCATCACGGTTTGGATGGCCTCTCCTAAGACTTCCCAATTTTGATCTAAATCTTCTGCTAAGCGTTCTGGATTAAGTTTTAATTTACTTAAGCCTTTTTGCACAGCCTGATAGGCAAGATAACTATGACCCAAAGCGCAGCCTAAATTACGTAAAGTGGTGGAATCGGTTAAGTCACGTTGCCAGCGCGAAATCGGTAATTTTTCAGCCAGAAAACTTGCGATGGCATTGCTCAGGCCTAAATTACCTTCAGCATTTTCAAAATCTATAGGATTAATTTTATGGGGCATGGTAGAAGAGCCGACTTCACCTGCTATCAGTTGTTGACTAAAATACCCAAGTGAAATATAACCCCATAAATCCCGACTAAAAGCGATTAAAATGGTATTGATGCGTATGAGTTGTTGTAATACTTCTGCTAAATTATCATGCGGCTCAATTTGGGTCGTAAACGCTTGAAATTCCAAGCCCAGTGCTGCCACAAAGGATGCACATAAATCAGGCCAATGCACATTAGGATAGGCGATTGCATGCGCATTATAATTACCCACGGCCCCATTTATTTTCCCAGTGATGCGCATTTGCGACCAGGTTTTAAATTGCCGTTGTAAGCGCGCAACAAAATTTGCGAATTCTTTGCCCAAGGTGGTGGGGGAAGCCGCTTGGCCATGGGTACGTGAGAGCATGGCGATATCGGCATACTCATGGGCCCGCAGGGTCAGTTGTTCAATCAATACCGTTAAGGTGGGCGTGATCAGGGTTTCTTGGGTGGCTTTTAACATTAAGGCATACGCTAAATTATTAATGTCTTCGGAGGTGCAGGCAAAGTGCACCCACTCACATAAGGGGGCAAGACTTGGGCGTGCCATGAGTTTTTCTTTTAAATAATATTCTACGGCTTTAACATCGTGTTTTGTTCTGGCCTCGATGGTTTTAATTTTCTGGGCTTCGTTTACGTTAAATTCATCGATGAGTTGCTGTAAATACACATTATCTTCAGCACTAATCTCGGCAATTTCAGGAATATTCTGTTGCTGAGCCAAGTGTATCAGCCATTTAATTTCAACAATAAGGCGGTATTTGAGTAGCGCATATTCGCTTAATAAGGGGCGCAAAGGCTCACAAATTGCGGCATAGCGGCCATCTAGAGGGGAGAGTGCTAATAGAGGTTCATTCATGGGCGTTCTCGTTGATTTGGGTTAAGAGTTGTTGTGCGGCGGTTTTAATGCGGTTGCGAAAGATAAATAATTGATACAGGCGTCCGCCCAGTTGTTGCCATAAGAGGGCTGCGCGTACACCCGCTAATAATAGGGCACGAATTTTATTAATGCCGGCTTCTTGTTCTAAATAAACGCGATTGCCTTGCACATGGATACGGTATTTCATTTGGCTTAAAGTGCTGCTGTAAATATCTGCAATATTTGCGATGACAGTGGGATGATTGTTGCCAAAGTGCTGAATTTGCGTGCTGACAAACGGAATGCGATCATGAATTTTTTTCAGCATTTGTGGATTGTTTTTTAAGTTTCGCTGCACAATTAACAGCCCCACAAAATAACTGGCAATTTCTTTATCGCGCTGCGATGATTTTTGTTGGAAAAAATCGATTAAGGTGACTAAACCCAGTTTTAAGTCTTTCAGATCGCCATAAACCGCGGTGATGTCTGCAGGATCAAGATCGAGCAAACTGTGTATCGATCTTAAAAATGCAGGGTCATCCACTTGACCGTGATAGGCCCATTGCTTGACTAAGGCCGCGGCCTGGAAAACACCCGCAAGCGCGATGGTTTGGGTGCGGGTATTATGTTCCATGGTCATACTCTAAAGGTTCGGTGGATTCAATGATACCACCCCCTAGGCATGAATCAAGTTGATAAAAGACCACATATTGCCCAGGCGTCACAGCGCGCTGCGGTGTTGTAAAATCAACCCGGTATAATTGCGAGGATACTTGAGTGAGGGTGCAGGCTTGATCGCTTTGTCGATAACGGACTTTAGCATGACAGTGCAAAGGCAAATTAGGCGCACGCCCTGAAATCCAGTGGATTGCAGAAGTATAAAGCGTGTGGGTATATAGTTTTGGATCTTCGCCTTGCCCTACGATCAACACATTGTGGTTTAATTCTTTTTCTAAGACATACCAGGGGGCATCCAGTGCGTCTTTTTGTCCGCCTATGCCTAAGCCTTGACGTTGTCCTAGGGTGTAATACATTAAGCCTTGATGTTCACCTAGCGTTTCACCTTTAACTGTTTTAATGAGTCCAGGTTGTGCAGGCAAATATTCACTTAAAAAAGCACGAAACTTACGTTCGCCGATAAAACAAATCCCCGTACTGTCTTTTTTAGCGTGAGTGGGGAGGTCATGTGCTAATGCCAATTGCCGGACTTGCGCTTTTTGCAGATCCCCAATAGGGAATAGGGCCTCTTTTAATTGCGCTTGCGTCAGTTGGTGCAAAAAATAACTTTGATCTTTATTTTGATCGCAGCCTTTTAGTAAGCGAATACTTTCTGCATCCGTACGTGTGCGGGCATAATGCCCCATGGCAATTTTATCTGCACCCAACATTTTCGCATGCTTAAGAAATGCGGCAAATTTAATGTATTGATTGCATAACACATCAGGATTAGGCGTGCGTCCTAATTGGTATTCTTTTAAAAAGTGTTCGAAAACCTCTTGCCAATATTCCCGACTAAAGTTAACAAAATGTAAAGGAATATCCAGCTTTTTGCAGACTGCGAGGGCATCCTCACGATCTTTATTATTTTGGCAATACTGATCATCGTCTTCCCAGTTTTTCATAAACAAGGCGGCAACCTGATACCCTTGTTGCTTCAATAGAAGGGCGGAGACTGAGGAGTCTACACCACCTGACAGGCCTACGATCACCGATGTGTTATGGAATGAGTTCATGCTATAAACGACGAATAAAATCGTGCTATTATATCATATTCACAGGACTTACGAGAAATGCGGCTGTCAGGATTTTTTTTTGCTCATGGCTGTCGCAAAATCGCCAAAAAACACCCTGACAGCCGCATTTTTCGTAAGTCCTGATTCATTCACTTTTAGATAAAGGTCCCCCATGGCATACGAACATATACAACTTCCCAAGAGCGGTGAGAAAATCACCCTGCAAAATAATCACTTAACCGTACCCCATCAGCCCATTATTCCTTTTATAGAAGGGGATGGCATCGGGGTTGATATTACGCCGGTGATGCGTGCTGTGGTGGACGCTGTAGTGCATAAGGCTTATGGCGATACGCGAAAAATTCATTGGATGGAAGTCTATGCCGGGGAAAAGGCCGTTAAGGTTTATGGCGATGAGACTTGGTTGCCTGCAGAGACGCTACAAGCCATTTCTGAATATAAAGTGGCCATTAAAGGCCCGTTAACAACCCCAGTTGGGGGCGGGATACGCTCACTTAATGTGGCAATCCGTCAAGAACTTGACCTTTACATTTGTTTACGCCCAGTGCGCTACTTTACCGGCGTGCCGAGTCCCGTAAAAGCACCTGAAAAAACCAATATGGTGATTTTCCGGGAGAATTCTGAAGATATTTATGCGGGCATCGAATGGGAAGCGGATACCCCTGCGGCAAAACAAGTGATCCAGTTCTTACAACAAGAAATGCATGTTAAAAAAATTCGTTTTCCTGAGCATTGTGGCATAGGCATTAAGCCGGTCTCGCGCGGCGGTACGATGCGTTTGGTGCGCGCTGCCATACAATATGCGATAGATAATGACTTACCTTCTGTGACTTTGGTCCATAAGGGCAATATTATGAAATTTACTGAGGGTGCTTTTAAAAACTGGGGTTATGAAGTGGCAAGAAATGAGTTTAATGCCACGCTGTTAGACGGTGGTCCTTGGTGTGTCTTGAAAAATCCTCACACCCAGAGAGAAATCATTATAAATGATGTGATTGCCGATGCATTTTTACAACAAATTTTATTGCGCCCAGAAGATTATAGTGTGATCGCGACCTTAAATTTGAATGGGGATTATATTTCAGATGCCCTAGCCGCTATGGTCGGGGGTATAGGGATTGCTCCTGGGGCAAATATTGGCGATCAATCGGCTGTTTTTGAGGCCACCCATGGTACGGCCCCTAAATACGCAGGCAAAAATAAAGTTAACCCAGGCTCATTGATTTTATCGGCAGAAATGATGTTAAGGCATATGGGCTGGTTTGAGGCGGCAGATTTAATTATTGCCAGTATGCAGAAAACTATCGCAGCTAAAACAGTGACTTATGATTTTGCGCGTTTAATGCCAGACGCACGAGAAGTCAGTTGTTCAGAGTTTGGTCGTGAAATGATAAAGCATATATAAGATAAGCGATTGTTTTGCCTCTCCTGCAAGAGGAGAGGCGCCACGCGTAACCATAACGGAAGTCAATTAATTTGCTTCCGCGCTCTCCGAACTCTCTGCTGTACTTTCTGCTGGACGAATGTCAATCGCATGTAGGCCTTTGGGCCCTTGGTGTATGTCGAACATCACTCGTTGGCCCGCTTTTAGGCTTTTGTAGCCTTCCATAACGATGGCTGAGAAATGTGCGAATACATCTTCATTTTCATTTTCTGCGGGGGCGATAAAACCATAACCTTTAGCGTTGTTAAACCACTTCACTGTGCCGATAGCCATATTTAAAGTCCCTTTTCATTGAAAGCAATACACTAACTAAGTAATATATAACAAGTTTTTTTGAAAAAATGCAATGCTGTCCATAATACACGAGTTCGCAAAAGGATCAAGTAGGACAGACATTATTAAAACACACTTAAAGTATGTTTATATCTGGAATGATATTTAGTCAAGTTTTGATTGACACAAAGGACACTTTTGCCTTGTAATAGAGGCCTATTCAAAGTAAGCAGGGTAGTGGAATTTGACTACAATAGAAATACAAGATAAACGTTACATGAACCATATGGAACATGAATCGGGTGATCCCGTACGCCTGCTTGAGGAAACCAAGCCACAGCTGCAAAAACCTGCAATGTATCAAGTTATCTTGATTAATGATGATTTTACGCCTATGCATTTTGTGGTGCAGGTGCTGGAACAATTTTTTGGCTTAACTGCTGAGCGGGCGACACAAATTATGTTCCAGATCCACCATCAAGGTAAGGCCGTGTGTGGCATCTATACCTATGATATTGCTGAAACCAAAGTCGCCCTCGTCAGTGATCACGCAAGACAGCATGAATATCCGCTCTTATGTGATATGGAAGCGATAGAGTTGGAATAGAGTTTGCAAGACACATTAGGGTGCTGAGTGGGTGTGAAGAAACGAAGGAAGAGATATGCTGAGTAAAGAGCTAGAATTTACACTTAATTTAGCGTTTAAAGAAGCGCGGAATAAACGCCACGAGTTTATGACCGTTGAGCATTTATTATTATCATTGTTGGATAATTCGTCTGCAGCGAATGTGCTGCGCGCGTGCGGCTCAGATATCGAGCGCCTACGGATAGATTTACTTAATTTTATTGATGAAACCACACCCTTAATCGATGTCAGTGATACCGAAAGGGAAACACAACCCACCCTAGGTTTCCAGCGCGTCTTGCAACGCGCGGTTTTCCATGTGCAATCTTCGGGTAAATCAGAAGTCACCGGCGCCAATGTATTGGCGGCCATATTTAGCGAACAAGAAAGCCAAGCGGTTTATTTTCTGAAGAAAGAAAGCATTACCCGGTTAGATGTGATCAATTATATTGCACACGGTATTTCTAAAATGCAGCCGGATGAAGAACACAATCAGCCGAATGAAGAAGATTCAGAGGGCGGAGAAGGCGGCACTGAAGCGGCACAAGGGCAAACCGCGAGCTCGCCCCTTGAGAATTATGCCGTTAATTTAAATGCCAGAGCGCGTTTAGGCAAAATTGATCCGTTAATTGGGCGCGAAGAAGAAGTCATGCGTACCATACAGGTATTATGCCGTCGCCGCAAAAATAATCCTTTATTAGTGGGTGAAGCGGGCGTCGGTAAAACAGCAATTGCCGAAGGCTTAGCCAAGATGATTGTGGATAATAAAGTCCCCGATATTTTAGCCCATAGCACAGTGTATTCTTTAGATTTGGGCGCGCTCCTTGCGGGCACCAAATACCGCGGTGATTTTGAGAAACGCTTTAAAGCCGTATTACAACAATTACGCAAAGAAACGGGTTCGGTTTTATTTATCGATGAAATTCATACCATTATTGGTGCGGGAGCGGCTTCTGGCGGCGTGATGGATGCTTCGAATTTAATTAAACCGCTGCTAGCGTCTGGCGAATTGCGCTGTATTGGGGCGACAACCTATCAAGAATTTCGCGGTATTTTTGAAAAAGATAATGCTTTGGCCAGACGCTTCCAAAAAATTGATGTGATAGAGCCCACGGTTGATCAAACCGTGCAAATTTTAAAAGGCTTGAAGAGCTATTTTGAAGCGCATCATAGCGTTAAATACTCCCCCCATGCATTAAAAGCAGCAGCGGAGTTGGGTTCACGCTATATCCACGAGCGCTTTTTACCCGATAAAGCAATAGATATTATCGATGAAGCGGGCGCTTATCAGCGTTTATTACCCCCGTCTAAGCGCAAGAAAACGATTGGTGTGCGTGAAGTCGAAGATATCGTGGCACGTATTGCTAGGGTGCCTGCAAAAACTGTTTCCAGCTCAGATAAAGAAGTGATGCAACACTTAGAGCGCAATTTGAAAATGTTGGTGTTTGGACAAGATCCCGCTATAGAGCAACTCGCCTCCACGATTAAAATGTCACGTGCCGGCCTAGGCGATCAACGTAAACCCGTGGGTTCCTTCTTATTTGCAGGTCCGACTGGGGTCGGAAAAACCGAAGTGGCACGGCAATTGGCTAAACAATTAGGCATAGAAATTATCCGCTTAGACATGTCCGAATACATGGAACGTCATACCGTCTCCCGTTTAATTGGCGCGCCTCCCGGCTATGTGGGCTTTGATCAGGGTGGGCTATTAACTGATCAAATCAGTAAACACCCTTATTGTGTGTTATTACTTGATGAAATTGAAAAAGCGCATCCCGATGTCTTTAATTTGTTATTGCAAGTGATGGACCATGGAACGCTCACCGATAATAATGGCCGTAAGAGTGATTTCAGGCATGTCATTATCATTATGACGACCAATGCCGGGGCAGAAGCCATGAGCCGTCGTTCTATGGGCTTTACTGAGCGTACCCATGATACGGACAGTCTGCGTGAACTTGAACGCGTATTCCCGCCTGAATTTAGAAATCGTCTGGATAGTATTGTGCTGTTCCAATCTTTGCCCTTGGAAATTGTGTATCAAGTGATTGATAAATTCTTAGTTGAATTACAAGTGCTGCTGGATGATAAAGGTGTGACCTTGGAAGTCGATGACGGTGCAAGAAAATACCTAGTTGAGCAAGGCTATGATCCCAAAATGGGCGCACGTCCCATGGCACGCTTGATTCAGACGCAACTTAAAATGCCTCTGGCTGAGGAAGTCCTCTTTGGTAAATTGAATCAAGGTGGACATGTAAAAATTACCTGTGAAGGCGGAAAATTGGCCTTTACGTATATTCAGGCGCCTGTGCTGGCTGAAACGAATAATTAAAGACTGATTTTTAGTCGGCTTCGTCTTGTTTGGTGCGGGTTTGTAAGGTGCCGCGAAATACGATGCGGCCTTTGCTTAAGTCATACGGTGTCATTTGCAAGACCACATCATCCCCTTTAAGAATACGAATATAGTTTTTCCGCATGCGGCCTGAAATATGGGCAGTAATAATATGGCCATTCTCTAATTCCACCCGAAACATCGTGTTAGGCAAGCTATCAACGACTTTGCCGTTCATTTCAATATGATCTTCGCGAGACATTAAACTCTCCTTTACAAAGGGTTAAGTATACCAGGAGTTAGGCTACAGTGACACCTTGAGTTCTTAAATTACATTTAGGTGCCTAATCGTATAAATGGGCTGCGTAATCATACAAAATCCCCCCGTCTTGAGCGGCCGGCCCCCTTTACAAAGGGGGCAAGCTTTCGGTGAACATGGCTTTTGTAAAGGAGAGCAGAGAAGGACTTGCCCCCTTTGTAAAGGAGAGTAGAGAAGGACTTGCCCCCTTTGTAAAGGGGGCCGGCCGCAGCGGCCGGGGGGATTTTGAGATCTTTAATATGGGTTAGATCTTTACCTCTATACTAACTCTTCCAAATACTTCTCCGCATCCAAAGCCGCCATACAGCCCATACCCGCGGAGGTTACCGCTTGGCGGTAGATTTGGTCCGTGACATCGCCGGCTGCAAAGACGCCTGGAATATCGGTGGCGGTGGCATTGCCGCTTAAACCACTTTGCACTATCAAATAGCCATTATTCATATCCAATTGGTCTTTAAACAACTGCGTATTCGGCGTATGTCCGATGGCAATAAATACCCCGGGGACGGTTAACTGGGTCAGGGCATTCGTATCTGTATTGCGTACAGTCACCCCAGTGACCCCCATGGCATTGCCGAGCACTTCTTCAAGAACACTGTGCCAAAGAATGTCCACAACGCCTTCTTCTACTTTTTTATGTAATTTTTTGGCCATGATTTTCTCACAGCGAAATTGCCCACGGCGATGGATAACCGTGACCTTTTTACAGATATTGGCTAAATACAAGGCTTCTTCAACTGCGGTATTGCCGCCTCCGACCACAACCACTTCTTTATTGCGGTAAAAAAATCCATCACAGGTCGCACAAGCCGAAACCCCTTTACCTAAAAAGGCTTGCTCGGACGGGATCCCTAAATATTTTGCGGAGGCGCCGGTCGCAATAATGAGCGCATCACAGGTATATTCCCCTTGATCGCCAATTAAACGAAATGGACGTTGTTGTAAATCTGCCGTATGGATATGATCGTTAATAATCCGCGTATCAAAACGTTCTGCATGCCGCTTCATTCTGTCCATCAGATCCGGTCCTTGCAAACCTTCCACATCTCCCGGCCAATTATCCACTTCGGTGGTGGTGGTCAGTTGTCCGCCTGGGGCGAGGCCTGTGATCAGCACCGGATCTAAGCAACCGCGCGCGGCATAAACTGCAGCGGTATACCCTGCAGGGCCTGAGCCCAGGATCAATAAACGTGTGTGCAAAGTCTTGCTCCCTAGATTATTTTCAAGAATAGATTTATCATCCGTAAATCTGGATTATACCGTTTTTTAAATAAGAAGCTATGAGGTTTTATGCGCACATTATTGGTTTTATCTTTGAATTTCTTCACTCTGACTGCAATGGCCGCAACCCTTGATCCGCGGCTGATGTCACAACTCGTTGAGAAAGACGCTGAATTTGTGCCGCAGGTGAATGTGGAAATTTTGCTGAAAGGCAGTGCCGGCGCAAAGAATGCTGAGGCTGCGCGTCTGTTGCAAGAAATTAAAGACGCGGGTGGACTTGGGTATGCCTTACAAGTCATGAATCTCATTGTTGCACAACTGCCGGCGCAGAAGAATTTAATCTTGGCTTTGCAACAGGATCCCGCCATTGCGGAAATTACTTTGGCCCTCGGGGGCAGTGAAGAATTAGAAATCAGTACCGCCGCCCTATTATTAAAACCGTCCTATGTATATCCTAATATCAGCAATTGGTGGCAACACGGTTATACCGGGAAAAAAGGGGTAGTCGGTTTACTTGACAGTGGTGTTGCCCTTGAACATCCTGGGCTGCGAAAGAAAATGATAACCGTACGTAAGGAGCCTGATTCCACATATTACAATTATGTTAACGGCGTGCGTACGCCCCATGGCACTGGGGTGGCGTGCATTATTGGCGGTAATTTAGAGTCGCGTCCGGGTATCGCATTTGGCGTGAAAGATTATTTAGTCGCGATGGCAGGGGATGTGATGAGTGAAGGCGATGATTTTCATGCCCAACAACTCACTTATGAAAGTTTAGATTGGATGTTGCTGCGCAATGCTAGCTTGCCTAGCGTCATTAATTATAGTTTTGGTCATGGCAATGCCGCGGCTGTGGGCACACAAGAGTGGTCGAGTATGGCGAAGGTCGTCGATCATATCGTGCAGGACTATAATATTTTATGGGTCAAATCCGCGGGTAATAATGGCTGGATAGCGCCGCAACAGCCGAGCCATGATGAATATTATGTCTCCACGCTGACCATCCCTGCTGAAAATTATAATGCCTTAACGGTTGCCAATATCAATGCAGTAATAGAAACTGGGAGTGGGGAATATAAAACACCCGATCGCTCGCTACACAGTGCCCGTTATTCCTCTAGTCGTGGACCTACAAAAATTGGTCGCAAAAAACCTGATTTAGCTGCACCTGGACACGATACGCGTACCTGTGCCCCCGATGAGAATAGGTATGCAGTGGCCGAAAATCCCTATTTTTCGCCTTATTCTTCGAGCGAAGCCTACGATCCTAGTTCAGAAACACGGTTAATGGGCGGCACGAGTGCGGCGGCGCCCCATGTCACCGGTGCGGTATTACTTGCGCAGGAGGCAGGAATTCGGGAGGCCATGGCCATTAAAGCATTACTCATCAATAGTGCGGATGCTTGGACGGATAATAATCAACCCACTCCTGATGATCCCAAGTATCCGTGTGTCAGTGATGAGCCCTTATGTGGACATAAACAGGTACTCGGCTCGCATTGGGACCGCACTTACGGTTGGGGGTATATCAATATGCAAACCGCCTTTGATGAGCGCAATAATATCGTATTAAGTACCTTAAGCAAGGGTAATCGGACCCGGATTTTTCATACGGTAATGGCGGTCGGCGATAAAGTGACCTTGGTGCATGAGCGGCGTGTAGGTTACCATCATAATGATGCCGAATGGGAATTAACGCCGATTTATTTGGAAATTTATCATGCCAAAACGGGTAAATTGTTGGATGCAGATCACAGTACCATAGACAGCGTACATCAAGTGGCTTATGTGCCCGAACACACTTTTGCATTAACAGAATCAAAGCCCATACCCGTGATCATCAAGGTTAAGCTTCCAGATAGAGTGATGATAGACGGTGCAGCAAAAGAACCCTTTGCTTTAGTGGCTAGCGGCAAGGTGAGTTTGTAATTCGCCGCCTCTATTATAAAAGGGCGGTAGCGATAGACTTGCCCCCTTTGTAAAGGGGGTCGGACGCTTCGTCCGGGGGGATTTTAGCAATGTCTGATGTACGCCAAGCATCTAAAAATCCCCCCGACGAAGCGTCGGCCCCCTTTACAAAGGGGGCAACCGGACGAAGCGTCCGACTCGCTTTACTTCGGTGCAAAGTTCATCCATCCTCGGCCTCTATTTACTTCGGTGCCGAATTCTTTAACTGGGTATATACTAAGTAATAAATTCCTCATGCATAAGGATGTCGCATGGCTCGCTCAAAACACAAAAAAAATAATCCACCGCCGTGGTTTTTTCAAATGCAACAGCGTTTGCGTGAAGGCTGGATGATAGTGCTGCTGGCGTTATCATTATTATTATTTGTTTCATTATTAAGTTACGAACCTCATCCTATCGGCAATACGGCAAGTGCCTTGAATACCGCAGGGCATTTAGGCGCAGGCTATGCGGCGCTGTCATTTTATTTGTTTGGTGTGATTGCCTATTTTTTCCCGTTAATAATTGCGCTATGGGCGTTTGCATTATTTAAACAACGTAATCTCGCGATGACTCCCGGTTCTCATTTATTAGTCTTACGTGGCGTCGGGTTTTTAACCGCGATGATTGCAGGCTGTGCGCTGGCAGAGCTTTATTTTGTGCAATGGAGTATCTTGCCCGACGGACCGGGCGGCATTTTAGGACAGGCCGTGAGTGCACGCTTAGTGCGGGTATTAAATCATGAGGGTAGCAGTTTAATTTTGCTGGCCGCATTTTTAAGCGGGGTGACTTTTGCCACCGGCATCTCTTGGCTAGCCCTATTAACTCTACTCGGGCAACGGATTGCGCGCATGAGTCACGTCATGGGACAAAAGCTGCAGCTAGGCGCCTCTTATTTTTGGAATAAGTATCGTGATTATCGCGCCGATCGTTGGGTGCAAACTACGATTAAACCTAAGATTGCGGCGGCTATATTCTCCCCTGAATCAGAGCGGACCCCAGAGCGACTCGAGTCACTGTCACAGCCTGCGCCTATTAAGCCGGTGGTAATAAGCGCTCCACCCGTCATCAAAAAAGCCAAACGCACTACACAGCAAATACCCTTGTTTGACAGTGAAGGCTTACTGCCCTCACTGACGTTATTAGATCCACCCCAAGAAGAAAGCATTGAAACCTACACCCCACAAATGTTAGAAAATCTCTCCAAACAAGTTGAAGAGACTTTAGCCAATTTTAGTGTCATCGCCAAAGTGGTTGCGGTTCATCCTGGACCCGTCATCACGCGTTTTGAATTGGAACTGGCCCCGGGCATTAAAGCGAGCAAAATTACCGGTTTGGCAAGAGATATCGCACGCTCGCTCTCGATGGTGAGTGTGCGTGTGGTTGAAATTATTCCTGGCAAATCAGTGATCGGGTTAGAGTTGCCCAATGTCCACCGGCAAACCGTCTCTTTAAGCGAAGTCTTAAGCTCACAAGTGTATGAAAAATCAGACTCACCCTTAAGTTTAGCGTTGGGTAAAGACATTGCCGGACATCCGGTCGTGGTGGATTTAGGAAAAATGCCGCATCTTTTAGTGGCCGGGACGACAGGCGCCGGTAAATCCGTAGGCTTAAACGCCATGCTGATCAGCATGCTGTTTAAAGCAGGGCCTGAAGATGTGCGCTTTATTATGATCGATCCTAAAATGTTAGAGCTCTCGGTGTACGATGGGATCCCGCATTTATTAACGCCGGTTGTGACCGACATGAAAGAAGCTTCTAATGCCTTGCGCTGGTGTGTGGCAGAAATGGAAAAGCGTTATCGTTTAATGGCCGCCTTAGGCGTGCGTAATTTAACCGGGTATAACCGCAAAGTACTGGATGCCATCAAAAATAAAACGCCTATTCTTGATCCCCTATGGCCAGAAGAAAGTTTAAGTGAAGCGCCTGAATTAACGCGTCTGCCGTATATCGTCGTGGTGGTCGATGAATTTGCCGACATGATTATGGTGGTCGGTAAAAAAGTAGAAGAACTCATTGCGCGGATTGCCCAAAAAGCCCGTGCCGCCGGGATCCATTTAATTTTGGCGACACAGCGACCCTCAGTTGATGTGATCACCGGTTTAATTAAAGCCAACGTGCCGGCCCGGATTGCATTTCAAGTGGCCTCTCGCATCGATTCACGCACGATTTTAGATCAGCAAGGGGCAGAACAATTACTGGGTCGCGGGGATATGTTGTATCTCCCCGTGGGCGCGGGGTTACCGATGCGGGTACACGGTGCGTTTGTGAGCGATCAAGAAGTCCATGCCGTGGCACACGATTGGAAACTACGCGGCGCGCCAGAATATCAAGACGATATTTTGGCCGGGCATACCGACGGCGGCCTGAGTACATTTTCTACTTTAGATATGGAAGATGAAGAAGATGATGATAAAGACAGTCTTTATGATCAAGCGGTGCAAATCGTGATAGAAAGTCGACGTGCGTCTATTTCTAGCATCCAGCGGCGTTTGCGGATCGGTTATAATCGTGCAGCGCGCTTAGTTGAACAAATGGAAACTGCAGGCATTGTATCTCCGGTACAATCCAATGGCACGCGCGAAGTATTAATTCAAAAACAAGCTTAAAGTGAGAGATTATGTATAAAATAATAATGGCGATAGGGCTTTTGAGTTTCAGTTTTTGTGGTTTTGCCCAAGATGCCGCGGTGGCCTTAGATAAACAACTCTCACAAACCCATGCGTTTCAAGCGGATTTTGTACAATCCACCCGCAGCGAGCAATTTGGTAATCAACTTACAGAAGGCGAGATGACCTTAGAGCGCCCAGGAAAATTTATTTGGAAAATTACTGCACCAGATAAGCAAACCCTGGTATCTGATGGTAAAACCTTGTGGGTGTATGATGTGGATCTCAAACAAGTGATCATTCAGCCCGTGAGCCAACGCTTGGATGAAACGCCTGCATTGTTACTCGCCGGAAAAGTAGAATCAATCAAGCAATTTTTTACAGTCACGCGTTTAGCGACCGATGAGCCCGGACAGTGGTATACGCTTAAATCACGCGATCAAGAAGGTTTGGTGGATAAAGTCGTCTTAGGTTTTATAAATAATACCATTAAGGAAATGAAAATTTATGACAACTTAGGCCAGCGCACGGATATTCGTTTCTCTAATATTAAAACCAATCCTAAATTAGCACAGAATCATTTTAAATTTATTCCACCTAAGGGGGTGGAAGTGATTAGTGAGTAGGGGTATAGCACCATTACCCTTTCCTAAGGATTTGCGCGCTTTACTTCGCTGCCATACACTCGCAATTCTGAAATCGATTTTAATTTAAAGCGAGTAATTCCCTTCCCTTTTCATTTCCTATACCCTGATTTCCACTGGCTTGAGTACTCCCATTTTCTTCAAGTTTTTTCTGCAAAAATTCTTGGGTCTCGCGATAGGGTGTGCGATCCGCGGGTGATAATGGAGGAACGCTTGCTAATAATAATGAAAAAATTTCATTATTAATTTCATTATTAATACTAAAACGATAAATTCTAGGTAAAAGTTGGACAAACTCTGTGGCGCTTAGCGTGAAAGTCGGATGGTTGATTAGGAGTTCAATAATTTCTTTGCAGTCTTTTTCACATGCTTTTTGTAAGGGACTGCCTTCGGGTGAAACCGTTAATATTTTTTCAGGAACATTAACCGGTTTCAGATATAAGCCCGTACCATATGCTCAATATCAACCCTTGGCGGCTAGTTCTACTCCCTGGGTGCCCCACTGCGTCATCCCGTGCGTAAGCCGCCATCATAGGTGATAGAAGCACTTCACTCTCGCGGCTTATGCACGGGATCCAGGTTAGAGATATTTCTTACGTGCATCTTTATCGATTTCTCCTATTTTAAACTATTAGCTACAGAACGTTTTATTAAGTTACGCTTAACCCTAGAAAAAATACTATTATCATACCCGCCAAGACATGAAAACTTAGAATTATCTTACGTAACTATTTCCGCCTGGATCCCGTGCATAAGCCGCGAGAGTGAAGTGCTTCTATCATCTATGATGGCGGCTTACGCACGGGATGACGCAGTGGGTCACCCAGGAATAAATTAACCCAATATTTACTTATTTTTGTAAATTACCCTGCATTTAAGGCCTTAAAGCTAAAATTCGTGGGGATCCCTCAGTTTACAAAGGGGGCACAAGCCTATCGCTGAACGCCCCTTTTACTTCAGTGCCGAGTCTAGTGGAAGTTTTACTTATCTTTTCTTAGGCTAGGAGCAATGATATGAATTTCGCCCCGGTCTGGTTTTTTGGATCTCTCCAATTCTTTAGCGGCTTCTTCTGCTGCAACGGCTGCAAGCATTTTATCCAGCTCGTTAATTCCTTCCATCGCATCGGGAGTAGGAGACTCGATCGCTTGCCGTAGCGCTGCATCTTGAATTTGTTGCTGGCTTTCCCAGTAGTGCACAGTGGGATATTTGGTCGCAGTGGACTGACTTTTCATGACATCAATCAGTGCGGTTTTTTCAATACTGCCGTTATCGATTAATCGACCCGTAGCTTCCTGGACAAAGCCACCCGGGGCACTGCGTATCGCTAATGACAACACCCGATTCTCATCCATAGTCTTGAGTTTATTCACGGCCTGCTCTAAGCCTAGCTTTTCAAGCGCTTGTTGCGCGGCATTCAGGTTAGCAAGTGTCGTAGGATCAGCCATATCAAATACTCAAAATAAAACGTACTAACTTAAATATACTGCTTAACTTAGCATTTATCAATACTAAGCCCGCTAATTTTTATGTTAAAATATGCACTTTATTGCATGATCAGCCTAAAATGACGCAAAAAAAGTTTAATCCTGCGCCGCTTGCCGCACGTATGCGGCCCCAGTCTTTGGCTGAATTTTTTGGCCAAGAGCATTTGCTTGGGCCTAAATGCGCACTCAGTCAGCTGTTAGCGGCAAAATCCTTACAATCCATGATCTTATGGGGGCCCCCTGGTACGGGCAAGACCACTTTGGCCTATTTAATTGCGCAACAAGTCGGTGCTCATGTCGAGGCTTTATCTGCAGTATTGGCAGGTGTCAAAGAGGTGCGCGTGGTGATCGAGGCGGCCAAAATAAGACAGACTGAAATCGGGCAGTCCACCATTTTATTCGTGGATGAAGTCCATCGTTTTAATAAAGCCCAGCAAGATGCTTTTTTGCCCGCGGTAGAAAATGGCACGATCACACTTATCGGCGCTACGACAGAAAATCCCTCATTTTCCCTCAATAATGCCTTGCTCTCACGCGCGCGGGTCTACGTCTTAAAGTCATTGACGACAGAGGCTATATTGATGTTATTAAAGCGAGCGCTTAATGATGAAGAAAAAGGTTTAGGTGGGCAACAGTTACAGATCACCGATGAACTGCTAGCGAGAATTGCGATAAGTTCAGGCGGCGATGCCAGACGTGCCTTAGGTTATTTAGAAATGAGCGCAGATTTGGCACAAGATTGTGAAATTACATTAGCCGCAATTGAGCAAGTCTTAAGCGAGCCGCATGTGGTGTTTGACAGACAAGGTGATGAATTTTACGATCAGATTTCAGCCTTACATAAATCCGTGCGGGGCAGTGATCCCGATGCCAGTTTATATTGGTTAGCACGCATGTTAGTCGGCGGTTGTGATCCACTTTATATAGCCAGACGCGTCGTGCGCATGGCAAGCGAAGACATAGGCAATGCCGACCCACGCGCGTTGCCACTCGCCTTAGCGGCCTGGCAAGTGGTCGAGCGTTTGGGGCAGCCGGAAGGTGAATTAGCTCTGGCGCAAGCGGTGGTTTATATGGCAGTGGCTGCGAAAAGTAATGCGGTCTATAAGGCGTTTGGTGAGGCGTGTAAAGACGCGAAAACTTATGGCATGCAGCCTGTGCCTTTGCACTTACGCAATGCACCGACAAAATTAATGAAATCACTAGACTACGGTAAAAATTACCGTTACGCTCATGATGAAAAAAACGCGTATGCCGCAGGCGAGTCTTACTTCCCCGAAGGCATGCCGAAGAAAAACTATTATCAACCCGTGCCGCGTGGTTTAGAAATTAAAATCGCTGAAAAATTGGCGATGCTAAAACAATTAGATGAAAATAAAGGAGTATAAATATGGGTTTAGTGAATGCAGAGATACAGTTGAAAAATCCTAGAAATAATGCCTTGCTGGCGATAGATGTGAACGCATTAGTCGACTCAGGCGCGGTGCATTTGTGTATCCCTGAGCATGTGCGGATCCAATTAGGTCTTGAAGAAATCGATAAAAAAGAAGTGACCATTGCAAATGGCATGCAAGAAATCGTGCCGTATGTTGGACCTATAGAAATAAAATTTAAAAATAGAACAGGCTTTGCTGGTGCTTTGGTGATGGGCGATCAAGTATTATTGGGTGCTATTCCCATGGAGGATATGGATCTGGTGATTATCTCTCGCGATAAAAAGCTAGACGTTAATCCGAACAGCCCCAATATTGCAAGTTCAATTGTAAAACTAGGTATAAACAAATGATTGATCCTAAATTATTACGACAAGATATCCAAGCTGTGGCAGACAATTTAAAACAGCGTGGGTTTATTTTAGACATAGAAAAATATCAACAACTCGAAGATCAGCGTAAAGCGATACAAACGCGCACCGAAGAATTGCGTAATGAACGCAATGTGAAATCTAAAGAAATTGGGGCCGCCGTTGCTCGGGGCGAAGACATTGTAGCGGTGCGTAAAGCCGTTCAAGAATTAGGCGATGAATTAACCGCGAAAGAAACACAATTACAGCTGATACAAGATCAATTGCAACACTTTGTCGCACTGCTGCCGAATTTACTTAACGCCTCTGTGCCTTTTGGCAAAGGCGAAGAGGATAATGTGGAAGTGCGCGTGTGGGGCGAGCCTAAAGCGTTTGATTTTAAGCCGCAAGATCATGTGGAATTAGGCGAAGCCTTAGGCGGTTTGGATTTTGCGACGGCTGCGAAAATAACCGGCGCGCGCTTTGTCGTGATGAAGGGTGAAATTGCACGACTGCACCGCGCACTTGCGCAATTTATGCTGGATTTACATACGCGTGAACATGGGTATGTCGAAGTTAACGTGCCATTATTGGTTAATCGTGAGAGTTTTTATGGTACAGGACAATTGCCTAAATTCGAAGAAGATTTATTTTTTACTCAACCGAATGATTGGGGCTTAATTCCGACTTCTGAAGTGCCTGTGACTAATCTTGCGCGCGATAAAATATATGAAGCAGATGAATTGCCGCAGAAATTTGTCTGCTACAGTCCTTGTTTTCGTGCTGAAGCCGGATCCTATGGCCGCGATGTGCGGGGGATGATCCGCCAGCATCAATTTGAAAAAGTTGAATTAGTCCAGTTTGTACACCCCGACTTATCTTATTCAGCGCATGAAGAGTTAACTCATCATGCCGAAAAGGTATTGCAACTGTTAGAACTGCCTTATCGCGTGATGTTATTATGTAGCGGTGATATTGGCGCGATTTCTGCAAAAACCTATGACTTAGAAGTGTGGTTGCCTGGGCAGCAAAAATACCGGGAAATTTCTTCCTGCAGCAATTTTGAAGCGTTTCATGCGCGGCGCTTGCAAGCCAGATGGCGGTTGAAGGGCGGTAAACCCGAATGGTTGCATACGTTAAATGGCTCAGGGCTAGCGGTTGGGCGCACGTTGGTTGCGGTGCTTGAAAATTATCAGGATGCGGCTGGGCATATTCATATCCCTCGTGTGTTGCAAAGTTATATGCATGGACAACAAGTGATAGGTGGATAAGTGTGACGTCGTTATTTGATAGCGCTGCAGCGTGTTTAGCCGAAAGAGATATTACTCAAAAGTTAGCCGCTACGGCGCGGCTTGCTGCGGCTTGGCAAAACAGTGAGTTGACCCTGAGTCCTTGTAGTTTGCCTATCGACGTAGGACGTCCAGAAAAACCAGAATTAGTGGATGCGCGGCAATTGCAACAGCGTGGCTTTGGTTTGGCAGTGGGACGTGCTGCCATGATCCACGCGATTGCACATATTGAATTTAATGCGATTAATCTTTCCTTAGATGCGGTCTGTCGATTTACTGCTATGCCGCGTGCGTATTATGACGATTGGGTGCGCGTTGCAGCAGAAGAAGCCTTTCATTTTTCTTTACTCTCCTCTCATTTACAACATTTAGGTTATCAATACGGTGATTTTCCCGCGCATAATGGGTTGTGGGAAATGGTGCAAGAGACCTCTTATGATGTGCTGGCACGGATGGCGTTAGTGCCGCGGGTGTTAGAAGCACGCGGATTGGATGTAACCCCGGGTTTAATGCAAAAATTTGCTGAATTCGGCAATACACGTATGAGCGAAATTCTAGCCATTATTCTTAGAGATGAAATTGGCCATGTCGCCATCGGGAATCGTTGGTTTAATTATTTGTGCACAGCGCGCCAGCTTGATCCGTTCCCCACCTTTATTACTTTGCTTAAACAACATTTTATTGGTGAAATTAAAGGCCCATTTTCTATTCCAAATAGAGAAAAAGCAGGCTTTAGTGCTAAAGAGTTGGCTTGGTTTTGTGAATTGTAATTTCTGGTCTTTCATGTAAGGGCATTTTACAATACGTTGATAGAAACAGAACTGTCACCCGGCAAAATACACCAAGATTGTTACTCTGCAAAGCACACCCGCGTTGTCACCCCGCAAAAACTGCGTCAACTGAACTTGCTAGAAAACGATTCTTACACGCAGTTTTGTGCGGGGCCCGGTAGCAATTTATCTAAAGGAATATCTTAAAGGTAAACACTCACTTAGATAAACCGTTACCAGGCCCCGCACAAAACTGCGTGATAGAACAACAATTCTAACAAGTTCAGTTGACGCAGTTTTTGCGGGGTGACAAATCGATGGGCTTTGCTAGCTCCAAATCCAGAACCTCTCTCTACCGAGGATAACTGGTATTCGGGTAAGTATTGCTCGCAGCCGGTTGAGCGCCTGGTGCAATGTAAGCAGGCGGTAAATTTGGATTAGCGACGGTTTCATAACTGGTGGAGTATTGAACTGTTGCTGCAATGATGACAAAAACAAGTGAGATGGCTAATTCAGTCACTGGGGTGCTCAGTGGCACTTGCTGTGGATTGCGTCGATGGAGTCGATATTTCATTATGCTACTCATCCCCAGGATCGCAGCGATTATATATAAAATGACATCGATAATGCTATAAACAAACGCAATGATCTCATTGATGTTGCTCGCGGCCACCCCGAGCGTGTTTTGCGTGCTGCCTAAACTGACATTCCCATCTGCCAAGGCAAGTAGAGGTAGGCCTAGGAGGGTGAACAACAAACCTAATGTTTTTATCATCACTTACATTTCATCCGGGGTTTTTGCCGCTATAGAGAGGGCATGGATATCATTACCTATATAAGCGCTTAGCGCTTGGTAAACCAATTGGTGCCGCTTCAGCAAGGACAAGCCAGAAAAAGCCTCCGAGACAATTTGCACCGTAAAATGTCCCGCACCGCCATGACCACGGTGTCCGATATGTTGCGCACTGTCATCAATTATAGTCAAAGACGTGGGCGTGCAAGTCGCATTGAGTTGTTCGCGCATAGTTGCAATCAGTTCTTCACGGGGTAGCATCACTCATTACCTGTTTTGGGAGAAATATAACGCCATAAACATATACATTGTGCCATCATAAATGTAAAGAGCAAGCCGAGTGACCAAAATATTTTAAAATAAACCCAGGTATCAGTATCAAAGTTATAGGCGATGAATAAGTTGAGCGCACCCATACCGCTTAGAAAAATAATCCAAACCACGCTTAAGCGTGCCCAAATTTCATCCGGCAAGGTGATTTGACCGTTGCCTAAACGTTGCAATAAATTCTTCTTAGTGAATACTTGAGTGCCGATTAAAAGGCTAGCAAACGACCAATACACCAGAGTGGGTTTCCATTTAAAAAATAATTCGTTTTGAAACAATAGCGTTGCGCCGCCCATGATAACGACCAATATAAAGGAAATAAATTGCATTTTGCTTAAGGTGCGGTGTTTTATGAGTGTCGCTGCGGTAATCAAGGTGTAAAGCACGATGACGACCGCGATGGCCGCTTTAATATCATAAATTTGATACACTGCAAAAAATAAGACTAAAGTTATAATTTCAAAAAGTAATTTCATGCTAGGCCTTAAGCTCAATTTATTGAAGGATCATACCACAATGATACAACGATTTCATGTTCATCCAGAGCATCCTCCCGCAAGACAAATCGGCCGTGCAGTCGAAGTCCTCAATAAGGGTGGTTTAGTGATTTATCCTACCGATGCCACCTACGCCCTAGGCTGTAAGATGGACGCACTAGATGCGCTTAATCGTCTGAGGATGATCCGGCAATTAGATAAAGAACATCGGATGAGCCTGATTTGTCGCGATTTATCAGAACTTGCGCGTTATGCCCAAGTCAATAATCCTAGTTTTCGGTTATTAAAAAAATATACCCCGGGTCCCTACACGTTTATTTTACCCGGCAGTGCGGAATTGCCCAGGCGTCTTTCGGATCCTAAACGCAAAACCCTGGGGCTTAGGATCCCTAATCACACTGTCGTCCATGCATTACTCACTGAGCTAGCTGCGCCCTTATTAAGCAGCACCCTACAATTACCCGGTGATGAGCTGCCCTTAAGTGATCCTGACGAGATTGCCGATCGTTTGATGAAGCAAGTGGATGTATTTCTTGATGCCGGCGCCTGCGGTCTTGAGCCCACCACCGTTGTTGATTTAACCGGTGAAGAACCACGATTATTGCGTCAGGGGATAGGGCAGTTCGAAGAATATTTTCTATGACTATAATTTCTTTTACGTTACACTATTCATTTGACTGAAGGAGGCTGGTCTTTGACTAAAAAAGCGCGCGTGTTATCTGGGATGCGTCCGACCGGGGGATTACATTTAGGCCATTATCATGGGGTGCTGAAGAATTGGTTGCAGCTGCAGGAAACTTATGAATGCTATTTTTGCATTGTGGATTGGCATGCGTTAACTACCCATTATGATGAAACGCACACTATTGCCCATCATGTATTTGATATGGCAATTGCCTGGTTAGCGGTGGGCATTGATCCCAATAAAAGCCATTTATTTATTCAATCGAAATTGCCTGAACATGCAGAGTTACATTTGCTTTTGTCGATGGTTACGCCCTTATCGTGGCTGACCCGTGTGCCGAGTTACAAAGATCAACAAGAAAAATTAACCGAAAAAGATCTGACCACCTATGGTTTTCTCGGTTACCCTTTATTGCAAGCGGCGGATATTTTTGCTTATAACGCTGATTTTGTGCCCGTGGGCGAGGATCAAGTGCCGCATATAGAATTTGCGCGTGAAGTGGCGCGACGGTTTAATTTTATTTATGGCAAAGATGACGATCACGTGATCATCACTCCGCCGCAAACCTTGCTGACTAAAGCATCGAAATTACCGGGTTTAGATGGTCAAAAAATGTCCAAGTCGTATCACAATACGATAATGTTGGAAGATCCCCCCGCAACAGTTGAGAAAAAAATTAAAACCATGCCGACAGATCCTGCGCGTGTGCGTCGCACAGATAAGGGTGAACCTGAACGCTGCCCGGTTTGGGCGTTACATAAGGTCTATAATGATGAAGCGACCCTAGAGTGGGTGCAAACCGGCTGTCGAAGTGCAGGGATTGGTTGCTTAGAATGCAAAGCGCCGTTAATTCGGGCTGTGAATGAAGAGCTGGAGCCGATACAAGAGAAAATGGCAGATTTAAAAGCGCATCCTGAAAAAGTATGTGCTGCGCTAGAGCTTGGGGCCGCGCGTGCACGCGTCACCGCGCAACAGACGCTCACGTCAGTGAAAGAAGTCATGGGTTTAGCATACCCTTTTTAATACAGGTGATAGTGATGACAACAGCCGCAGCGGTTTTACCAGAAGACGCACAGAGTCCAGAAATTTTTGCGCGGGTCTGGGATCAACCGGTCATGGAATTACCGCATGATCTTTATATTCCACCCGATGCGTTGCGGGTATTTTTAGACGCTTTTGAAGGTCCGCTGGATTTATTACTGTATTTGATCAGACGCCATAACCTGGACATTTTAAATATTCCGATCGCAGACATTACCCGTCAATATATGGATTATGTGGAGTTAATGAAAGAATTTCACCTGGAGCTGGCCGGTGAATATTTAGTCATGGCCGCAACGCTGGCAGAAATTAAATCACGTCTCTTATTACCTCGCCCGCCAGTGCAAGAAACGGAAGAGGAAGGACTCGACCCGCGTTCGCAACTGATTAGACAATTGCAGGTATATGAACAGTTTAAACAAGCCGCAACGGATTTAGACAATTTGCCACGCTTAGAGCGTGATGTTTTTCCTGCAGTCGTCCAAATCCCCGAATGGGAATTGCCTACGGCCATGCCGCAAGCCACATTAAAAGAATTAGTGCATGCCTTGCAAACCGTGTTAGTGCGGGCCGACCAATTGTCGCATCATCATGTGATGCAAGAGATTTTAACCGTGCGCGGTGCGATGACCCAAGTGCTCTCGCAAATTAATGCCCAGCAGTTTATTGAATTTTCCCAGTTGTTTAAACCGGAGCTTGGCCGTAAAGCAATCATCGTGACTTTTTTAGCGTTATTAGAGCTATTAAAGGAAGCCATGCTAGAATTAACACAGAGTGCCCCATTTGCCCCTATTTATGTGAGAGCGATTGCATCAGATGATAGATCCTAAACAACAACTGCGCATTATTGAAGGCGCATTATTTGCCAGTGATAAACCCTTGACTGTCAATGAGCTCGCCCAGCTTTTTACTGAAGAAGAACGGCCGAGCAACCCAGAAATAAAAGCGCTATTGACTGAAATCATTGCGTTTTATGCGGATAGAGGCTTGCAGCTTCATCACCTGGCAAGTGGTTATTGTTTCCGCGTCAGTGCGGATTTAGCGCCTTGGGTCAGTCGTTTATGGGAAGTGCGGCCGCCGCGCTATTCTCGTGCGCTGATGGAAACGCTAGCCGTGATCGCCTACCGTCAACCCGTGACGCGCGGTGATATAGAACAAGTGCGTGGTGTGAACGTCAGCCCAGGCACGATTAAAACATTACTGGATCGTGAATGGATCCAAATTGTGGGGCATAGAGATGTTCCGGGTCGTCCTGAGTTAATGGCCACCACGGCCCAATTTTTAGATTACTTTGGTTTATGCAGCATTGAAGAATTGCCGACCTTAATGGCAATCAAAGAAATTGATACGACCGCAGATGAAGCTGAAAAAGTGTTACAATTTGAACATGCAATGACCGAATTGTCCCCGGAAGAAGAGCAGCGCACGTTCCTTGAAATTAAAACAGCAGAAGCAACCACCCTCATGCTGAGCGCGCCTTTTGAACATAGCGAAGCTCAATAAGCCATGTCAGAAAAAATTCAAAAAGTATTAGCAAAACAAGGCCTAGGATCTCGGCGTGAAATAGAGCAGTGGATCCGAGACGGCCGGGTTAAAGTCAATGGGATTGTAGCGACATTAGGTGCACGGATCACGTTAAGCGATCCTGTCTTACTCGATAATCGTCCCGTAGTATTTAATAAAAGCACTGAAGATGAGGTATTGCTGTATCATAAACCTGAGGGCGAGCTCTGCACGCGCCATGATCCCGAAGGCCGTGTCGATGTATTTAGTGCCTTACCCCCACCTAAACAAGGGCGATGGGTGTTAATAGGACGTTTGGATTTAAATACCTCCGGTTTATTGCTGCTAACGACCAATGGGGAATTAGCGCATCGCCTCATGCATCCGAGTTATGAAATTGAACGTGAATATGCCGTCCGGGTGTTAGGCACTCCATCTGAATTACAACTCGTACAACTATTAGATGGCGTGTTAATCGATGGTTTGAAGGCCAAATTTGTGACGATAGAAGCCATGCACAGTGTGGGAACAAATACCTGGTATCGCGTAGTGATTATGGAAGGACGTCAACGCGAAGTGCGTAGGCTATGGCAAGCGGTGGGGCTGACAGTTAGTCGTCTTATTAGAATTCGCTTTGGCCCTATTTCATTACCTAAAACCTTAGATAAAGGTCGCTTAGTTTATTTATCTCCCCAAGAGATAAAACAATTAAAGCGCGTAGTGGGTTTATAACACTATGAGTTGGCTTAAAAACTATAGAACTCGACTGTACTAGCCGAATATAGGTAGGAATGGTATTATTTGTTGGCTTAACAACTAGTGAAAATTATGAACTCAGCCTCCCTTATTTATAGAATTAGCCAGTGGGCTACAATCTTACTATTGGCTTTTGGCCTATCGGGATGCGCGAGCACAGCAACGTCTGAACAAGCAAAAACCATTGCGAAAAAACCATTAATCACAGATCCCCTCGAGCCTTTTAATCGTACCATGTATGCCTTTAACAAAGGCGTAGATAAGGTGGTGGTTAAACCTTTAGCCGAAGGTTACCAGGCGGTTACGCCTGCCCCTGTGCGCAACAGTGTAGGCAATTTTTTTACCAATATTGAAGACGTCTCTGTATTTGCCAATAAAGTCCTGCAAGCGAAGTTTAATGATGCCGGAAATACTTTGGCCCGTTTAACCGTTAATACCACCCTAGGCGTTTTGGGTTTATTTGATGTCGCGACTAAGATGGGAATAGAAAAAGAACAAGCTGATTTTGGCCAGACCCTCTACACCTGGGGTGTGAAGCGTTCACAATATTTAGTGTTGCCTATCTTAGGGCCTACAACGGTACGTGATGGCATACCGGGTAAAACCGTGGATTATTTTTTAAGCGTCTGGGATTTTGCCTCTTATGAAGTACAAATTGCTGCCTTTAGTTTATATGCGCTGCATGTACGTTCCACTTACCTAGAGCAAGAAGATATATTAGAATCTGCCTTTGACGAATATGCATTTGTACGTGATATTTATATACAACGGCGTAAGGTTACTTTGTCAGGGAGTAATGATATCACTGACTGGGATCAGGATTTAATTAACGAGCACGAAGTCTATTAAGGATGAAGCAGGCCAACATGGCTCAAATAAAAGCAACGATATTATCTATCGATGATGAACCATTAGTACGTGAAAGTTTAGTGGCTTTTTTGGAAGACAGTGGTTATCGCGTATTAGAAGCTGAAAATGGCGAACAAGGTTTGCAAATTATCCGCGAGAACACGCCAGATTTAGTGATCTGTGATTTACACATGCCGGTGATGGGCGGGCTTGAAGTGCTCGAGCAACTCCGATCCCTCTCCATCGATATTCCTTTTATTGTCGTATCAGGGGCGGGGGTGATAGGCGATGCCGTCCAAGCCTTGCAATTAGGCGCATGGGATTACTTAGTCAAACCGATTGCCGATATGGCAACGCTAGAGCATGCGATTTTTCGATCCCTAGAGCGTAAGCAATTACTTAATGATAATGTACTGTATCGCTCGCAATTAGAAACCAGTCATGCCGAACTGCAAGAAAGTTTAAATATTTTAAAAGCGGATCAACAAGCCGGCCGCATTATTCAGCAACAACTCTTACCTCCAGAGGAAAAAAATATTGCTGGGCTTCATTTCAGTCATCGCATTTTACCTTCGTTATATTTAAGCGGTGATTTTGTCGATTATTTTCAGATTGATGATCGTTATATTGGTTGTTATATGGCGGATGTATCGGGCCATGGTGCATCGAGTGCCTTTGTTACCATTTTGTGTAAAAGTTTTATTGATGGTCAAGTCACGCAATATCAACAGCACCACAGTCAAGTCGTAATTGCGCCTGAGCAATTATTCGCAGCATTAAATGAACATTTGATCAAAGTGAATTTGGGTAAACACGTGGCCTTATTTTATGGCGTAATCGATAAAAATAAGGGTGAGCTCAAATATTGTTCATCCGGTTTATTGCCGCCGCCTTTTTTAATAAGCGAAGGACGCGCTCAATTTTTATCTCACAAGGGCATGGCCTTAGGTTTAGTGCCCGAGCAACAATGGGGCGCGCAAAGTGTGCCGTTTACAGCGGGTAATACGTTGATTTTATTATCTGACGGTATTTTAGAAGTATTGCCACAGCCGACATTGGAAGAAAAACAAAGTTTCTTAGCGGATTTTTTTGTACAGCATCCTGGAATGACTATTCGTGCAGCGCTCGCACAATTGATTCCAGAGGCTATGCAGACGCTTCCTGATGACATTACTTTATTAATGGTATCCAAATGAGTGAATCTTTTGCACATATTTATTATGGGATAGAAGGCGAGACTACAATCTTAAAAATTAGCGGATCGTTGCGCTTTAATCAATGTGGTCCTTTAGAATTTTTCTTAAAGAAATATTTGCCGAAACAACCCATGCAGACTTTATTAGTCGATTTGAGTGAAACCACTTTGCTCGATAGCACGGCATTAGGTTTGCTGGCGCAAATTGCGCTGCAGTATAAAAAAATAAGCCATCATACGCCACAGCTTTATTGTCAAGACAATGATTTAAAGCAAGTGTTATTGTCTATGGGTTTGGATCAATTATTTGAATTTACAACGAAGGCGCCCCTCCCTCATGATTTACTCGAGCTCATTGTCCCCACCGAGCCCCAAGATATTCAAACTGCCCGCTCACTCACGGCTCATAAAACCTTAATGGGATTAAATGAAGAGAATAAGCAGGAGTTTAAAACCGTAGTGGAATTATTGGAAGAGACCTTACGCCGGGGGCAGTAAGTCTATATAATTAATCTTTAAAAATGCAGTCTGTTAAGATCTCCAAATCAAACTGACCATACGTCCTGTTTTTCCTTCACGGCGATACGAAAAAAATTGCTCCGTATCGGTATACGTACAATAATCGCCGCCGTAAATATGTTTAATGCCTGCGCGCTGCAAATATTGCTTAGCCAATGCATAAATATCTAAATAATAATGTCCAGGTTTTGCGCTAGGACTAAACGTTGTGGCCGCATCACTATGCACATCAAGAAACGCTTGATACACTTCAGGGCCCACTTCAAAGGCTTGTGGGCCTATGGCTGGCCCGAGCCAAGCATAAATATCGTGCCGCGCTGCGCTAAAGCATTCCACGCCGCGGGTAATGATATCGGCAAGTACGCCGCGCCAGCCGGCATGCAGTGCGGCGATTTCTTGACCGTGTCTATCACAAAGTAAAACCGGCAGGCAATCTGCGGTTAATACTGCGCAGACTAAACCTTTTTCATTCGTGTAGCTGCCATCGGCATCGGGAATAGTATTCGGACTGTGCGCATTAATTTTTATCACCTTATCGCTATGAATTTGATTCAGCCAAAAAGGAGCTTGGGGTAAATGATATTCTTTAGCTAAACGTTCGCGGTTAGCGAGCACGGTGCCTAAATCATCTTCGACATGCGTTGCAAAATTGCCCCTATCACGCAGGCTCACTAAAGCTGTAATGCCCTCAGGCGTTGGCCAATTAGGAGTGATTATCATGTTACTTCTCTTTAAAATAATCGGCTAAATACGCTTTAAAACTGCCGGTTTGTTGTGCTTCGAGTATGCTTTGATTTTGAATACTCTCTTGCGCCAATTGTTGGTATTCGGCTAATTGAATATCCGACAAGGGCGCTCGTGTAAAATGCTGCTTAATTTTTGCAGAGCAGTCAAGCCCTAGTTCCGAAAAGGAGTCATAATGATGCAGCAGATCGTTTAGCATTTGTGCTGAAGGTAATAATTCAGGATGAGTTAAGCGCTGAGCAATATTATCCAAGGCTTGATGATAACGCCGCTCTAAGCTACGGCTATCAAGAAAATCAGCAATTTTATACAACTCTTGGAATAGGGCACTTAACGCGTCTTGGAGTAAACTATTTTCATGGGTGTTGGGGTTTTTTAATACACAATCGGGTTTGCGCCCCATAGTCACGACCGTTTGCATATTAGCAAGCAGAGCCTGATAATCCC
Source organism: Gammaproteobacteria bacterium (assembly GCA_013289605.1). Lineage (GTDB taxonomy): Bacteria > Pseudomonadota > Gammaproteobacteria > JABCZS01 > JABCZS01 > JABCZS01. The sequence goes on along the minus strand of JABCZS010000015.1, from coordinate 16,104 downwards.
CGTCTTTAAAGAGCGGACTGTCTGTGAATAAACAATACAGCAAGAATACTTCAGTAAAATAGATTTGGTCCAGTGTAATGCCTAAAGGCTCATACGGGTTAATATCAAAGGTGCGAATTTCCAAATATTCTATTCCAGCGCGCAGCAAAGCATGCGCTTGCCGCTCACCGGGCTCTACTACGCGTTTAGGCCGCGCCGGGGCGTAATATTCCGCCTCAGATTGTAATAAATGAGCGCTGATTTGTGCGTCTTCTCCAAATTTATCAAAAATGGCTTGATAGGGGGGATAAGGTGTTTTTATTGCGGCATTCAGATCGTTTAAATAAGCCGATAATGAATTAAATGAAATGTTTATTTGTTTTTGCGTCGCGTTATGGTAGCCCAAATCGCTCATTCGCAGTGAACAAGCAAAAGGAGCATAAAAACTCTGTTGTTTATAAGGCACTAATCCGGGTACGTTTCTGCCGGAGACAAAGGTATGATCGATGGCACAGGAGGCGCCGAATAAATAATCAATCAGCCAACCGTAGCGGAAAAAATTCCGTAATAAGCCCAAATAAGCCTCATCAATCATTGCTTGTAAGGAGGAGGTCTGTGGGGCATACAAATCCCGCCAAATTTGCCAAAACGATAGCGGCAAAGAGAAATTAAAATGTATGCCTGCAATCGTCTGCATTTTTTTTTCATAACGGTGGCCCAAGCCCACTCGATAAAGTGTTTGTAAGCGGCCGCGATGTGAGCTGCCGTATTGGGCGATAGGGATCTCATTGGGGCTTGCGATAGTGCAGGGCATACTGGGTGCCCAGAGTAATTCTGTATCTAAAGAGGCATAAACGTAACGATAAGTATTTTCTAATTGCGCTAATACGTGCGGCACACTATTCATCGGCGGCGTGATAATCTCGATAAGATTTTCTGCATAATCGGTCGTGATAAAGGGATGAGTCAGACTAGCGCCTAGACGTTGTGGATGACGGGTTGCCGCTAATAGGCCTTGAGGGGTCACGCGTAAATTCTCTTTTTCTATCCCACTTAGAGAGCTTTCTAAAATGGTGTGTTGCACCGCTTTTAGGTCTAGTTGTTTTAAGCGTAGGTCTAATTGTGAGCTCAAAGTTATACTCTTCTTAGCTATAATTACTAACACAGGATATACTATCATATTAATAATATCACCTAGTTAATAACGGATTATGGACAGGGAGTCTTAAGTCACCATGGTAGGTAAAAAATCGCGTAAAACCGCTATCGATTTGCCCAAATTATGGAGATGGGTACACTATTATACTAATAATTGGCGCTTAAGCCCCACCTGGACCCAAGCGGTATTATCTGTGTTATCGGATTGCTATTGGGAGGGGAGTATTTCTTGGGCTGATTTTGTGAAATGTCAGCAACTTTTTGCGCGGCGCAAACCCTCACAAGATATACAGTTGGGTGCGAGCGCAGATGATCTTGCTTTGGCAATGTCGCAAATCGGTACGAAAGTCCAAAGACGTTTCCTGATCGAGGATATTTGCGGGTTTGTCGATCAAGGCATAATATTCCAAGCCAGTGGCGACCCTGCAGAGCGCTTATTGTGCTTGACGATAGATGAAGCCATTATTCGCGAGATCATCCGCGAGATCCCATTGATTAATCAACTCGATTTGCCTTTTATAATTACGGTACGTTCCGTGATTAAAGAAGGCGATTATTTATATTTACTCTTATCTCCCTACACGGGTCAGCCTCTGCCGGCATGGTTGCTTACCCACTATCCCATGGGTTTACCTAAGGCATTGGCGCAGCACGTGTTAAAACAGATTTATGACATCTTGGTGGCATTACGCGAAGAGCCACAACTGATTGCCAGCATACATCCTGGACAGTTATTTATCGATCCTGAAAGTTTAACTGTGCAATTATTGCCCTTTGCTCTCCCCGCAGGCTATACCTTGCCACGCGGTATGCGTGCGCGCTTGTACCAGGCCCCTAATATTTTATCGATTAAAGATGATGAGTCATTCTTAGGTTATCATTTTCTTGCGATTGCTTATGAGATTTTTACCGCATGTGTGCCCGATGCCAATCATCAACACATGGGCGAAGTCATTAAAAATTGTGAGGGATTAAACCGTGGAATTAAGCGACAAATGGAGTATTGTTTACTTCGACAAATGGATAAAGCCATTACCCTTGCGCAAGCTTCGATGATTCTAGATGTAGCAAAAAAACGTCCGGTGTTAGATGCGAGTTTAATGCTTATTGTAGGTATATTTGCTTTATCGGCGATCGCCTGGCAGGGCATGCGTTATGCGCCTTATATTTTAGCTGCAGATGAAACCCAGGCCCAAACCATAGTGATCCAACAAGACATCAAAGACAGTCATGTTAACTTTTTAAAAGCGGCTTTCTTTACTCAAACAGAGCAAGTGAATATTGCTGGCGCACGCGCGAGCTGGCACGCTTTGCAACAATTGTTACCCGAAGATGATATTTTTGTTGCGATAGTCGGGCCGCAGCAACTCGCAAGCAGCTATATTATTGCGGCGGAAAGAATGATGCGTCAAGATCCCGAAGCCGCAGGGGTATTAGTGCGCGCTGCAATCCGTCTGGTGCCACAGGTGTCATTGCCTACCCATACTCACGCGTTAGCGATGTTACCTGGGCCGACCTTGGCCGAAGTAAGTGTGGGTCCCCTCTTAGTGCCTGAAGATGAACTTTCCGATGAAATTTTAGCCTTGACGACTTCGGTGATGGAGAGTCTGCCGCCTTTACCTGAGCAGACTACATTGGCTAGCGATAATGCGCTAACGCGCACGGCGGCTATCGATCCGTGTTTAGACGCATTGATACAACAAAATAAATCGGCGGTTTCTTGCATGGATACCGTCTCGGATTTACACTTTGGACCACGCTTAACCGCGGTGCGTACGCCCTGGAATCAAGCGTTTGTGATTACGCAAGAGGCTATTTCTATTGCGGATTACAATCAGTATTGCTCTATAGCGGGAACGTGCCCCAAAACGAATCAGGCGAGCAATGGCAGCCTTGATTTAGCATTAAACGATATTGAGCAGACCGTACATGACTATAATAATTATTGCATGGTCAGCGGCTTGTGTGAGCCTTTGGATGTGCCTGTAGAACCTATAGTGAGCTTGGCGCCCTCGCAGATTGCAGCATACAGTGCTTGGCTGAGTGAAAAAACAGGATACACCTATCGTTTACCTACTTTGGAGGAGTGGCAACACTTATCGGCAACACTCGAGGGTGATGCGCTAGGCGATCATGAACAATGGTTGCTAGATCAATCCGGAGGGTGGGTGACTTCTGCGCAGCTGGATTCAGGACATAAAGAATCGTCTAAGGATTTAAACAGTGTTGCGTTTTATTTAGTGCGTGAAAATAATCAACATATCTAAAGCGGGCTTCATCAAAACGCTTAAGGCTGAAGTCCTGACGGATTAACACAGTTGAGGGTTTTGTGCGTTAATGCTGTTAATGGTTTCATGTAATAAGCTTTCACTGAGCTTGCCTTCATCTAAACAGGCTTCCCACCAACCATCAATCCAAAAGTCTGCTTCACGGGTGTGGGCAGGATAGGGGTTTTCTGCTTCTTCTAATCCATTATAATAAGACTTAACGCCTGCTAACCAGCATACTTCCAATAATAAATTTTCTGTAACGTGTTTCATTACTAAACTCCAAAAATAAACTCTTCCCTGAGTGATTTAGTATACTTTATAATAATACCCTAAAGGAGATACCTTTAAGGAAGTATTAAAAGACTTTAATAGCATATTTTTCTACATAGTCCAAATTTATCGAAAAATGGTATAAAAATTTGGCCGACACTCATGATGGCCTCATTCAACGATTTTGTTTATTAAATGAGGAAATCTTATAATGCTATTGTGGCTCATAGAAGTCAGTTGTATCAATGGCGTATGTCTGTAAAGTGGGTAGGCAAATGTCTTACTTTATGATGTTGACTTTCTGCTGATCAGGAATGCAGGTATGTCAAAGGTCTAAAAATAGGCATTTAGGCACATACCTATGACCTAGTAAGGGGATGGTTTATATACTTTTTTGTAATAGAATCCACAAAATGAAATAAAACTGCTACAATAAATATAATTTAAGATTGCTACTTGCTTTTACGTTATGAGAATAATGTAGAGTTTTATGTTATTTACTAACGTAAGCTTGCATGGGCAGCTTTATAAGTCACTCAGGCATTTCTTTATGCTGTATTAATGTTATGAGTTATTCTAACTAAATTTCAAGAGGGAATTATCATGAAAAATTGGGTTAAATTCTTAGCATTTTTAACATTACCAGCTATCGCTTTAATCGGTTGCGCAAACACTTCTGAAGATGAGCCTGAAAATCATTACTGGCAAGAAGAAGATGAAGAAGAAGAAAGAGATGATAAACACGAACGCCATGAACGTATGGAACGTGAAATTTATCGCGATAAATAAGCTTGAGTTACTAGATAGATTGAGTGTTGAGTCACTCAATCTATCCTAGTTTTTGATTTCTGTGTGATCACTTCTTTTTTTCTCCTCGCTACTGTTTATAATTTCTTGTCTCTATCCATCAAATCTTTTACTCATTTATTTTCATTAAACCTAGCGTGACTATCCAGCAAGCAAAAAAAAGCCCCCAAAAGGAGGCTTGCGTCGCGGTTTATATCCTTACATGCCTGTACCAATGACTTGCGGCACGCCGGTTTGTTGGATCATCATCTTGTGCACCAGATTCCAATCGATATTTGCTCTCCGACCTTGGATCTCACGTTCTAAAATATTGACCAATGACACTTTACTTTGTTCTGGCGTCATCACATATTCTTCCAATGTGGGGTGTACTTCTAAATAGAGTTCATTGCCATTCCAACCGGCTTTAATGGGTTCATTGATAATATGAACGGTAGTACCTACTGGGACCACACTGAATAATGCCTCAATATCATTAGGAAATAAACGGATACAGCCATGAGTCACGCGTCGTCCTACACCGATAGAAGAGTTAGTACCGTGGATCAAATAGCCTGGCAAACTTAAGCGCATGGCATGATTTCCGAGTGGATTATCTTTACCCGGCATGACTACTGGAGAAATCGGTTTTCCCAAGGCTTCATGTTCTGCCAAAATACTTTTAGGTACGGTCCAAATGGGATCTTTAGCTTTTGCAGTGACTGTGGCACCAGAAATTAAAGGTGTTTCCCAGCCGGCACGGCCTATCCCTACCGGGTAGACGGTGACTTGATGGGCATTATCAAAATAAAATAAACGCAGTTCGGGTAAGTTAATCACAATGCCGTTTCTAGCGCCCTGAGGCAGTATGGTCGCCGCGGGAATAGTAATTTGCGTGCCTCGGCCAGGGATCCACGGATCAACACCGGGATTGGCGCGCTCAAGAGAATAAGCCCCCATATCATATTCGCGCCCGTAATGCGCAAAAGTATCTTCATACTTGGCTGGAAAAGTAATGACTTTCCCTACTACATCATTGTTAGGGGTTACGGGAAAGGTTAGGGCGTAAGCGCTAGAGTAAGTACTTGCAGCTAAAATAATAAGCAATTTGGCAAAGGAGTGCATAGGGAACCTCATTCTTCAAATAATGTTGTAACTCGTTGATAAACATAAAGGCCAGCAAGTAAGTCGCTGGCCTAAACTGTAAGGCATATCACAAGTATAGGTGCAAATATTAGTTTGTCACATTACTATTTTGTTGAGGCTTATTCTCTGCCATTAAAGATGGATAGTATTTGTAATAAACTTACAAATAAATTGTAGATTTGAACATATAAGCCTATGGTGGCTAAGACATAATTTCTTTCACCGCCATGGATGATGGCACTGGTTTGCCATAATATCCAACCTGAAGACAACAACATAAACAAGCCAGAAATGGCCAATTGTAAGCCTGGAATATGTAAGAAGAATCCTAGCACCATCACGACTAGCGCAACCAAGGTGCCTACCACCAAAAACCCAGTCATAAAGCTAAAATCTTTGCGTGTAGTGAGGGCATAAGCAGATAAACCTAAAAATATCGCACCGGTACCGCCTAGGGCCATCATGATAATAGAAGAGCCATTGGCATAACTTGAGGTGACCATATTCAGGATAGGCCCCAAGGTATATCCCATAAAGCCAGTAAACGCGAAGGTGCTGAGTAAGCCCCATGCGCTGTTGCGTAAACGGTAGGTTAAAAACATTAAACCATACACGCCGACGAGGGTGAGAATAATGCCCGGGTAGGGCGCATTCGTCACCATCGCAAATCCAGCGACCAGAGCGCTGAATATTAAAGTTAATGAGAGGAGCAAATAGGTATTACGCAGCACACGATTGACCGCCAAACTGGAAGAATCGGCTGCCGTAATGGTATAAGATTGATTAGCCATGTAAATTGACCCCTTTAAGTAGTGTGTTACAACCGGTAAAGATTCAGTAAACTCATTTTATTCTATCATATATGTGATTATTCAGCATAGCAATTCTAGGGGGTGGAAACGGTATACTTACAGTTGGTGAGATATGTTTTTGAGCCGGGCTTGGGATAAATGTATGCTTCTATGCAAGGGTTTGGTTTGCCATTCGTACCTTGAAAATCCCCCATAACGCGAATGCTTTTTTATGAAGCGGGCTATGCGAAGGCCTTGCTATGAAAGGCCAGAGCGAACCACTTGCCCCCTTTGTAAAGGGGGCCGGACGCTCTAGACGGGGGATTTTGCGATCTACAACCCACACAATTTTACAATCTATAACTAACACCCAGTCTAATCAAATCCAAGGCAATTTAATGCATCACCTTTACTTAAAACGAAAATTTGTCATCCCTCAATGTTTTTAGTATAGTGTGCCATCGGAGAGATGGCAGAGCGGTTGAATGCGGCGGTCTTGAAAACCGTTGAAGGGTACTCCCCTTCCCAGGGTTCGAATCCCTGTCTCTCCGAAGTTTCTTAATAAAAATAATAAGTTACTCTGTTTTTCTTTCAATGACTTAATCAGTAAATAAATTCCCAAACAACAGATTGTGTCAAATTTGTGCCAAACAGTTAAATTTGTTTAGCAATTCCGACATTCTCTGTAGATTTTTCTATATCTTTAACACACAAGTGAACGTATCGTTCCATCGATTTCCAGCTTGCCCAACCACCTAATTTTTTAAGTGCTTGTAAGGGCGTACCTTCAACCGCATGACGCGTTGCCCAAGTGTGTCTTAGATCGTGCCACCTAAAGTCCTCGATACCTGCGCGTTTTAATGCATTATCCCAAGCATCTTTGCTTGGGTATTTAACCGATTTACCCTGATAGGTAAATACAAAAGTATCATGTTTGCCAACTTGTCTTTGCAACACGTACATTGCATCACCATTCAAAGGAACACCAATCGGTTTTCCTGCTTTTGCATTTAAAGCCTCAACCCAAGCAATTTTTTGCTTAAGATTAATTTGTGGCCATTTTATGCGCGCGACATTCGATGATCTTAACCCTGTTGCGAGTGCAAAAACACACATATCGCGAGTATGCTCTGGAAGCTGTGCAAGTAATCTTTCTATTTCATCAGGTGATAAAATCCTATCACGAGCAGGCGGTTCTTTAAGTCGCCTAATTTTAGGAACAACTTTGATCCACTCCCATTCATTCTTTGCACGATTTAATATCGCTCGCAACAAAGTAAAATACCGATTCACAGTCGCATTAGAAGCACCTTCACCTTGTCGGATTTCAATAAGCCGGTTGATGCATACCTTATCGATATCAACCAAACGCTTATTGTAAAGATGATCATGAAACCATCGCAAAAAACGTTTGTCTTCTTTGATGGTTCGCTTATGATTCATTTCCTTCATCCAGCGTATCGCAGCGTCTTGCCAAAGATACTTAGGTTTTTCACCCATCTGAACAATTCGCCACATTTCATTTTTCAAGTTATCGTGAAACTCTTGCGCTAATTTTTTATCACCAGTCCCAGTAGATTTGCGTATTCGCTGTCCATTGGGTGCGTAAAAATTGCCCAAAAAATGTTGCCACGTTTAACAATTGCCATTGCATTACCTCCGATTGTGGAAGCCTTGCAATCTTTCTTCACATGCAGGATAAGCTTTTTAAATATATTCGGCAAGTTTATCCCCAAGGCTTTTACCCATAGAATAAAACAAAAAGTGCTTCAATTGGGCGAGAAACCGATGCACATCTGAATTGTTTTTATTTTACGAATGCCAAAAAATTTCATATGCAATTGGCGCCAACGAATTTTAAAGTGGATTTTAATTTATTTAAAAGCGTCTTCTAATAATTTGAAAATTAAGTAAAAATTTTAATATGGCGCCACTGGCGCCACAAAGTGGTGCCAAGTAATTTTTCTTTGGTGCCAAAATAATCAAAAAAGGCGTCAATTTGGCACCAAAGTGGCGTCACGGGCAATAAGTGAAAAACTTAAAATAAACATACAGTTAAAAAAATATTGTAAAACAACCTTGTTGCGTAGGGTGTGTGCATTTTTTGCTTTATACAGGCGCGTTTGAGCGCAGAGTTTTGAGGATGATTATTAGGTTTTAATGTTTGTCAGTTGAGATTAAAAGATTATTATAGGTAGCCTTTTATGTGAGTGACAGTAAGATAAAAACATGTTAAATAATGCTTTGAATTGAGACTTAACCTAAGTTTGAGCTTTAGGAATAAAAATGATTAGAAAAGCGCCATATATTTCACGTTTGTTTGGTTTTGCCACTCTGGAGGTATCAATAGGCATCAAGGTTATGTTTGTAGTGTTAAATAACTTGCTGAGTGACAAAAATAGAAAAGATTATAAATGATCTTTTTAGATCAATTTTTTTGCTAGTAATGGACTTTAAACTTATAAAGTTAATTGTAGAATAATTAACACAGGAAATTTCAATGGAAAATAAAATGATATTCAATTTTAAAAATTGGACTGGTGCGCCCCAAATTATTTCAGCCTTAGATCTAATATTGCAGGAATTCAACGAGGTGAAAACCGGGGGGCAGCAAGAAAAAAATAAATTTTCTGAAATTGATAACAATCTTATAAATGAATTTAAAATCCTCTTAAAATCCATACCTTCATTTGATGACATAGTTTTACCATATCTAGACGATCACTCAATACATACGCGCACAGAATATCCAAATATTGTTAATAATCTTCAGGCGCTGTCAGAAAGTGCAGAAAATATTTCTCAATTAAAAAAGCTTATTCCACATACTTTAAATTCAATATTTGATTTTTTTGCATTGATTTCTGAAGAAATAGTCTATAGATTCTACTCTAATCCTATTAATGAACATAAGGGAGAGGCAGATATACTCAAAAACATCTTTAAAGCGATGACTTCATATAAGGAACAATATTTATTATCTGATAAAGTTGCGCTATCTGAAAAGAACAAAATAAAAAACTACAGCTATTTGATACAAACATTAGAAAATGAAACTCTTTACAAAAAAGAAGTATCTGCCAACCTGCGAGAATATTCAACAAAGCTAGGTAACTTTTTCAAGGGTTCTATAACACATAAAAAAATCGAAAGGTATATGGTTTTGTTCTTTATGGGGGTAATAGGGATCGTATTGTTATGGGGCGCAGCATCAATGTCAAGTACCTTCATTACTAGCCCCGTTGAATTTTTTGAAAGATTTTTTGGTTTTTCTAGAATAAATTCACCCACTCAAGTACTATTAACTAATGATAATAACGTACAATTTGACTGGTTAAAACTTTCATCTTTTATTTTTTCTCTATTATTATTTTATTTTTTCAACCTGCTTCTTCGAAGAAATAAAGAATTGAAAACAGAGATTATACAATTGGAAACTAGAAAAATTCTTTCTGAATTTTTGCCCGCATATGCTGAATTTTCAAAACATCATTTAGATAACCCAGTAATACCCTCCTTTAGTGATTTTATATTTAAGCCATTGGTATTTAACTCAAATGATATTCCCAAAATGACAGATAGTTTAGCTTCAATAGCCAATCTTATTGGAAAAATCAATGCAAAAACAAAGGAGTGAAAGGATAAAATATTAGCGGGAGCCACGTTTAACATTTAAAATTTCAATTTTAGATGTTAAATGTTAAGCTTGACCCCGTTCATATAGAAATAAATATTCGTGTTGTTTTTCTGGAGAAAATTAAAAAATGATTAACTTATTTGAGCAAGATAAGGCTGCGCATCTGGCAGATAAAATTAGCTCTATTAAAAAATATTTTCATGATAGGCTGCAAGGAAAATGTGCAATTGATCCAGAAATCCAAAGAGCCTGCAATGAGATTTCGAGTCTGATAATGTATCAAAATATTAGAAAAGATATGCAACCTGGAATTTTAAATACTATAAACAAGCTGTATGAAAAATACGACAAACATTTAGATGCTAATTTAAAGAAATTTGCTGGAGATCTTCCAACCAACTTTTGGAACAAGGTGTTCGAGTTGATTGTGGCTGAGTGGGCAGGTAAAAAATTTGAATTAGGAATTGGACTTTCGGGAAGCACACCAGATTTGTTATTTCCGGAGGGTTTTATCGAGTGTACAGCCAGAGCCGCCAGTCAACTAGATAGATATGATAAAATTTTACCAGACTTTGATTTATATCTTGGAGTGGCTAAACTTTTTTATTCTAAATTTACTGATCCCGAGTTTTTGTATTTCCCAGAAAATATTAAATCAAGAATTAATATTAAAAGTTTAACAGATGATGAAAAAGAGTATGTTTTTAAAAATATCCCACCAAAGGAAGCAGTTACAAAAATTAATGAACATTTTATGTTAAACCAATCAATTGCTAGATTTTCTGACTGGGTATGTATAAATAGATATGCATGCGCTTATTTTAAAGAAATAGTGCCTGATGAAATATTTGATAATCTAGAATTGATTCAAATAAACATTAATCAGCCACCCGCTATATCGAGCAAATTAGAAGCCAAATATCAGGAGGATCATAGATATCCTTATTTAAAAACCGTAGCATTGAATGTTTTAGATAAAACTAGCAAAATTTATTTTAGTGGTGAAAAATTAGGACTGATTGCAGTAAGCTTGGCTATGTTTAATCCTGGTTTTTTTCCATTGTCATGCAGAGATATACTTGATTATATTGCAAATAATTTGCAAGTAGAAATCAATAAAATACTAATTAAGAATGATAAAAAAAGATCAAGAGAGGAAGTAGAGAGGATATTATGTGCATTTACTAAATTATATGCTATTTTGATAGATTCAACTTTTTATAACTGGTTTCCGGAAGTCATGGGCGCTAGAATGCTTAATGGATATGATAACTTTTACGGAATTATATATAACAAGAATGTTAATGATTTGGTTGCTAAAAAAATATTAGATAGTAAAATCTTAAATACTGTACCATATCAAGCAAATATTCATTTAGAAAACAACCTCATGCCTTAAGTATTTATTATCATACGTTGATTCCATCTAAATCACTCCTTAGATGACTAAGATTAATCACAAAATTACCCTAATAATTAACATTACAGAAAACAATCATTGATCGATGACACATTCATGTGCATCGCTTTCCTTATTGTTATTATTTACTCGAGTCAATTGAAGCGAGCTTTACAAAATAGCAAAATTGGCCAATGGTTACCTGGGTGTTTTGGTGAGATCAGATAAATACTTATCTGTTATTCATTTTTTTTGGGGGTTGATCACAAACATGCTTAGTGGGTAATTTGTGCAAAGCGCGCAATAAATAAGCTTTGATTATACGACATTTATTTTTTCAGGTATAATTATCCCTTAAATGGAGTAAGCGTTGGTGAATGAAATTTTGAAAGAATTAAAACAGAAGTATGCTCAAGCAGAAGAAAAATATTCATATTTTTTGCTCGCTGTTGCGGCTTCAGCCGTAGCGTTTGCAGTGCAAAAAACTGAGGCTGCGAAGCTTACATGGACACTGTTCCCTATGGCCTTAGCTGTGATTGCGTGGGGCGCTAGCTTTTATTTTGGGTGTCGACATCTAGTTTTTGCACAAAATACAATGATATCAAACTACGAGCTACTAACAAGGAAGGATAAAGCAACAATTAAAAGTGCACAGGAAGATCTTTATTCTGACATCAAGAATGCTAACTGCAGTAAAGAACTGCAATTCTTGACTCTGATATTGGGTGCTATATTCTTTTTAATTTGGCACATCATAGGAATTGTGCTTCGAACGTTTCCGTAGCTCATAAAAGATCCTGCTCCCACGTTGGTTAAAAGCTGGGTAAGTCGAGATACGTGTAAGTTTTATACACTGCGATCTTGCTTGATAAAGTATTCAATTAGCTACATGAGTAATCAGGTCAAGCTTGACATTTGACATTTTAAATCAACGCTCAGATGTCACGCTGCAAGCTTGCCTCAATATTAAATGTAGAATTTTTCTAATATTAAAGTATTCATATCGACGATAATGATACCCTCTCTGGCATCATCTAGTTGCCCTAATAATGTCCCATGAGTATCCCAAGCGGATGTTTGTCCCACACATTCAAAATTATCACAATATCCAAGACAGTTCGTCATTAAGACTACCATGGAATATTTTGCAGCAACGTTCGATAAAATTTTACTGCTTTTTTCATAACCTATAGCCGATTTTGCCACACTGGCAATATAAACTTTTGCTCTCTGTTTAAAAGCATGTAACGAATGCTCGGGAACAGATAACTCATAACAAATGGCTAGCGCAATATCGCCTGGTAAATCAACGCTATTATTTTTGCCGCTTATAAAAAACGTCTCTTCATCAGGATGCAAAAATTCTTTTGAATAGATCTGCTGTTTTTTATATGGTTGAAAAATAATAAGACTAATATAAATTCCATCATTACTTTTTATAGGCGCACCAACAACAATACTAATTTTTTTATGATCACTTATTTTTTGAAAAACGTCTAATCTACCATCATCTACATTCATTGCAAGTAGTGAAGCAAGTCTAGGTTCATAACCGGTAAGAGATAACTCAGGAAAAACAATAAAATCCGCGTGATGTGAAATTGCGAGTTCAATCAATTTTACATGATGAGCAATATTATTTTCTATATCACCCTTTATAGGTCTTGTTTGAGCTGCGCAAATTTTCATTTTTTATAACCATATACTGAAAGATATCTGCATTGATAAATAAAGGAATATTGTTTTAGGATTCCCACGGATTTAAGATCTCAATATCAATAGATTTAAAATCCCCGACATTCCGAGTAACAAGTATTAAACCATGAACCATAGCAGTCGCTGCAATAATTGCATCACGCTCAGGATGTCTGTCTGGAACATGCAACTGTGCACAACATTGTGCAACGGCTAAATCAACAGGCAAAATACGTTTATTAAATGTAGGTAACACATGTGTATTTAACCAAGAGCGTAATATGCTCCCTTGCGCAGTATCACGCTTTTCAATGCTTAGCACACCAATTTCAAGTTCTAATATAGTAACGACAGATAAAAAAAGATTATGCGCAAGCATATTACTTGCCCAGTTTTCGACATTTTTATCACATTTTTTAGTTTTTGCTTTTCTTAATTCTGAAATGACGTTGGTATCCAGCAAGTACATTTAAGTAAAATCCTCGGGGCGAAAAAATGGTTTCTTTAATTTTGCGGGTTCAAATTCAATGTCTGCTGCTTCAGGCATAGCGAGTGCATCTGCAATACTTTGTTGTTCACCGATAATACGTTGGTATTCTTCGAAGGTCATCAGTACGTGAGCAAAATGTCCTCTGTCTGTAATGAGTACAGGGCCATTTAAAGCTGCACGCTTAGCTTTACCCACATCTTGATTAAAAATTCGGCTTGATATAGTGGTGGTTGTCATATGGTCCTCTTTTTATGTAGCAACATTGCTACATTATAGCAATTATAGAGGTGTTGTAAAGGATAAAATGATTGTCCCAGTGTAGCCTAATAAGCTTCATTTGTAGCTTATTAAGCTACATTTGGGCAGCAGTAAGTGGATAATATTGAGAACATAATACCCACATGAAGAAGCAATTACCTACTTATTTTTGGTATTATAACGTAATTACATTATAATACAGATACCGTATTAACCGCGAGGATAACCCATGGCTCGTGCAAGCCTGCATCCCAAAGAAGGGCACTTTAATTTTCGAGTCTCTGTTGATTTGAAAATCGCTTTCCAGCAAGCAACAGAAAAAGCTGATCGCCCTGCAGCTCAGGTGCTGCGTGATTTTATGCGTGCTTATGTGAATGAATACCAGCAGCGAGAAGCAGGGTATGATGCTTGGTTAAAAGAGCAAGTTCAAGCCGCAGTTAATGATACACGCCCTAGCAGATCTCATGAAGCAGTTATGAAACAAGCGCATTCACTCTTAGATAAATTATTAAGTGGTAAAGACGAATAAAAATCGAATAGCACTTTTTTGCTAATTTAAGTCCACATGTATTGCCGGTATTTGGCTATCATACAAATGTATTCACTGTCTGTAGTGCGCAATTCATTTTCCATGTTAAAAATATTTTCAAGAGCTTCTAGATCTTTATCTAATCGTGCTTCATAAGCATCATCAATAGCCTTCATTTTCTGCGCGCGCTCATATGTCCAATAATGATAACATCGTAGAATAGCTTGATAGGGCTCTCTCAAGTGCTGGTTTATATTGCCTCTAACCATACATTTTAGATAAGCAATGCCACATTGTTGGCGGGTAAGCACTTTAGCGCGTTTGGGATAGAAACAACTATATTTGTGCGCACATTGAATTTCTACAAAATCTTGCAACAAGACAAATACGCTATGCAGAATTAAGCTATCAGTTTCATAACAGCCAGGCTTTAAGCGTGTATTGATAACATGGTAACGGTGTGTTGTACGATATTTACACCACCATATGCCATTTTCAATTTTTTTGAAGATGCTGTATTTTATAAAATCTTTGGATTCATTTATAAAATAACGAATAGGTGCTTTAGATTTAAAGCGGGCTTCAAATTCTGCCCATTCTTCTGAAGTTCCACATTTAGGTGGGTAAAACTCAAACCAATTTTTAATATTTTTGATAGTGAGCATATTATTTTTATTTTCCGATTAGGTATTAATTTAGATTACCACAGTATATCATAACAAAATTCAAATTTACTTATGTTTTACATCCTGAATTTTATGAATCGTATCCGCCATCCAGCCAGGAACATGTCCCATTGCGCGATGTAAAGCAGATAAATCTTTATCCGTTAGCACGAGGGCACAGCGGTTGATAATTTTGTCATCAATATTTTTTTTGCCAAAATAGGAGAGTGCCTGCAGAGTCAAATTAGCATGATAAGATACGCTGTTCAACAATGCTACGCGCGCGCGTTTTAACTGAATAGTCCGCCCAGCTACGCGACGTAAGCGAACAGTTGCATTGGTTAGATATGATGATTTGGCAGGAACTTGGGTGGATAAACCCAGTAAATTTGCCGCCATCGCGCCAGAAGGAAATATTAGATCATCAGATGCCATTGCGCGTGCAATGTTGTCGGGGGTAGGAGAGAGTATACCCAACAATTTACTTTGTTTCGGATAGTCATAAATACCGCGATCTAGACGGCGAATCATATTTTTTTTAACCAGCCTAGAGAGCACCTGATCTACAGCTGCACGAGTGCCGATATCCAAAAAATCCTTAGGCGAAAAAACCCAGCCGGGCTTTTTGTGCTTAATTCTGTTTGTAATTTGATTGGTTATAGATGACATAAAGTCTTCCCCATGTTGTCAGATAATAACATATATTTATCTGACAATCAAATGCTGTAATGTATTGATTTTATGATTATTATATGTAAATATATTACTCTTATTAATATGCATTAGGCAGCGTAGTTAATCTGTAGGAATTTGATTGTGCCAAATTTGTGTCAAAGCACAGCCTGACATGGCGTTTCAACACGGTTTTAGGCTGTTTAAACATATGAAGAAAGACCGCAAGGCATTGATTTATATAAAACTCTATTAGCCATCCCAAGTCTTGAAAACCGTTGAAGTATACTCTACTTCCCAGGGTTCGAATCCCTGTCTCTCCGAAATATCATAATAAAAACATTGTATTACATGGCTGT
>JABCZS010000014.1 GCA_013289605.1 Gammaproteobacteria bacterium | reverse complement strand
ACCACGTGCGCGTTCTTCTGGGGCTTTATCAATTTGATCATACGCTTTGAATTCACCGCGTCCCATCGTCTCTGACATCACTTTCGTGATCGCCGCAGTCAATGTCGTCTTACCGTGATCCACGTGTCCTATCGTTCCCACATTTAAATGTGGCTTGTTCCGTTCAAATGCTACTTTGGCTGACATGTTTTCACTTCCTCTTGATGATTAATTCAATTTTCATTTGTCCCTTAGGACTCAAAAAACCTCGTTGTCACTTCTTAAAACTTGCGCACTTTTCTAATTTAAAAAATTATTTAGAGCCTTTCCCACTAATTACCGCTTCAGCAATGCTATTAGGCGCCTCTTTATACATTGCAAATTCCATAGAGTACGTTGCGCGACCTTGTGACATTGAGCGTAAATCGGTTGCATAGCCAAACATTTCAGATAAAGGCACTTGTGCGTTAATACTTCTGCCCATAGGCGTGTCATCCATACCTTGCACCAGGCCACGGCGACGATTTAAATCGCCCATTACATCGCCCATGTATTCTTCTGGGGTGATGACTTCCACTTCCATGATAGGTTCAAGGAGAACAGCCTGAGCTTTACGTGCGCCTTCTTTAAAGCCCATCGAGCCCGCTATTTTGAACGCCATTTCACTGGAATCTACATCATGGTAAGAACCATCGAATAAGGTCACTTTTACGTCGACCACAGGATAACCTGCGATCACGCCATTTTCCATTTGTTCTTGTATACCTTTGCCTACGGCAGGAATAAATTCTCTAGGTATCACACCACCGACGATCGCATTAACAAATTCAAAACCTTTACCTGGCTCTTGTGGCTCAAGTTTCAACCAGACATGACCGAATTGTCCACGACCACCCGATTGACGTACGAACTTGCCTTCTTGCTCCACAGTCTTTTTAATGGTTTCACGGTATGCCACTTGTGGATTACCCACACTGGCTTCCACATTAAATTCACGCTTCATGCGGTCAACAATAATTTCTAAATGTAATTCGCCCATACCGGAAATAATGGTTTGTCCGGATTCTTCGTCAGAGCGTACACGAAATGAGGGATCTTCTTGTGCAAGTTTACCTAGAGCAATACCCATTTTTTCTTGGTCTGCTTTGGTCTTAGGTTCAACGGCTATGGAAATAACCGGCTCAGGGAAGACCATACGTTCGAGCACGATAACCTTATCTTGATCAGACAACGTATCACCCGTAGTCGTTAATTTTAAGCCGACAGCTGCACCGATATCACCCGCACGAATTTCTTTGATTTCTTCACGTGTATTGGCATGCATTTGCAATAAACGACCAATGCGCTCACGCTTACCTTTTACTGAGTTATAAACTGTGTCACCACTATTCAGTACGCCAGAATATACGCGTATATAGGTTAATGTTCCGACAAAAGGATCCGTTGCAATCTTAAATGCCAAAGCAGAAAAAGGCTCGGTATCGTTTGCATGACGCACTTCTCTATTGCCCTCGTCACCCTCTTCAACTTCGCCTTGTACAGGTGGCACATCATTAGGTGAAGGTAAGTAATCCAACACCGCATCCAATACGGCTTGCACACCTTTATTCTTGAAGGCTGTGCCGCAAAGTACTGGAACCAAATCATTGGCCAATGTTCTGATCCGCAAACCTTTCTTGATCTCTTCTTCGGAGAGCTCTACTCCTGTGAGGTATTTTTCCATCAGCTCTTCATTGGCTTCTGCCGCAGCTTCAACCATTTCAGCACGTCTTTTATTGGCTTCTTCAAGCAAATGAGCGGGGATATCACGGTATTCAAATTTTGCGCCCTGAGATTCTTCATCCCAGTAGATCGCTTTCATTTTTACCAGATCCACCACCCCTTCAAAATGCTCTTCCGCACCGATCGCTATCTGTATAGGTACGGCATTAGCACCCAAACGATTGCGGATCTGATCGACCACGCGCATAAAGTTTGCACCTTGGCGATCCATTTTGTTCACAAAAGCCACACGAGGGACACGGTATTTATTCGCTTGTCGCCATACTGTTTCTGACTGAGGTTCGACGCCAGATACGGCACAAAAGACAGCGCAGGCACCATCAAGTACGCGCAGTGAGCGCTCGACTTCGATGGTAAAGTCTACGTGTCCTGGGGTATCGATAATATTGATACGGTGTTGCGGATAATTTTTCGCCATGCCCGCCCAGAAGCAGGTGGTCGCTGCAGAAGTAATGGTAATCCCACGCTCCTGTTCTTGCTCCATCCAGTCCATAATGGCGGCACCTTCATGTACCTCACCAATTTTATGCGATACGCCGGTATAAAATAAAACCCGCTCAGTAGTCGTAGTTTTACCCGCATCGATATGCGCCATGATGCCGATGTTTCTGTAATATTCAATTGGTGTTACACGTGCTGCCACAGGTTTTTCCTTAAAATAGCATTCTAAATAGGATAAAAATTAAATTTTTAACGAAAATGCGCGAAAGCTTGGTTTGCATCCGCCATTTTCTTGGTATCTATACATTTTTTCACAGCTTCGCCACGACCGGCCAATATATCTAGCATCTCAGCAGATAACTGCGCAATCATTCCTTTTTCAGAACGATTTCTCGCAGCTTGTATCAACCACCGCATCGCTAATGCAAGCTGACGCTCAGGTCTAACTTCTACTGGAATTTGATAGGTAGCACCACCTACACGACGAGATCTTACTTCAACAACGGGCTTGATTTTAGCCAATACTTTATTGAATGCATCATCAACAGTTAGCTTACTTGTGTCAGCTAATTTCTCAAGTGCATTATACACAATGTTTTCTGCAACTGATTTCTTACCACTGTTCATAATATGATTAATGAACTTAGCAATTAGGACTGATCCAAATTTTGAATCTGGTTTAATTACATGTTTTTTTGCTACACGACGTCTTGACATAATGGAACCTAATTTCTCGTAAAACTTCTAATGTTACTTCTTATCCTTTGGCCTTTCCGCGCCATAACGTGAACGGCTTTGTCTCCGTTTGCTTACACCACTCGTATCCAATGCACCCCGGATGATTTGGTAATACACACCTGGTAAATCCTTTACCCGACCACCACGGATCAGCACCACGGAGTGTTCTTGTAAGTTGTGACCTTCCCCAGGAATATATGCGGTCACTTCCATACCATTACTTAATAATACCCGTGCAACTTTACGCAAAGCAGAGTTTGGTTTTTTAGGCGTAGTGGTATACACCCGAGTACAAACGCCCCGTTTTTGCGGACACCGCTTCAACGCTGGAACACCCGCAATCACTCGCTTAGGTTGACGACTTTTGCGTACCAATTGATTGGTCGTCGGCATAATTCAAAACTCCAAAATTTATCTGATTTTATCTG
Organism: Gammaproteobacteria bacterium; assembly: GCA_013289605.1. Classification (GTDB taxonomy): domain Bacteria; phylum Pseudomonadota; class Gammaproteobacteria; order JABCZS01; family JABCZS01; genus JABCZS01. The sequence goes on along the minus strand of JABCZS010000014.1, from coordinate 44,945 downwards.
ATATTTAACTAAAAATTCAGTCTCTATTGGCTGAATGCGGCAGTTTATAGTGCTTTGGCACCAGCGTCAAGTGTTAAGCATTAAAACACAGAAAAATCCCGCAATCTTGCGAGATTTACTGTATTAAAAACCTTAGCCTAAATTCTCATTGGACGAATTTAAGGCTACACTCAGCGCATTTTCTACTTCTTCCGCAGTCGGCTTCGCATCCAACACATATGCATTTTCCTGCATCTTCCGTTTTTGCGTATGGTACGCAAGTCCGGTTCCTGCAGGAATCAATCGCCCAACGATAACATTTTCCTTTAAGCCGCGTAAATCATCCCGTTTGCCCGCAACAGAGGCTTCAGTAAGCACGCGCGTGGTTTCTTGGAACGAGGCTGCAGAAATAAAGGATTCAGTAGCCAGAGAGGCTTTTGTAATCCCTAGCAATACCGGCTCAAAGGTCGCCGGAATTTGTTCCGGAGTCAGTGCCGAATTTGCTTCTTGTACCCGCACCCATTCGAGTTGCTCGCCCGGTAAGAACCGCGTATCGCCAGGATGAGAAATGATCACTTTGCGCAACATTTGACGAATGATGACTTCAATGTGTTTATCATTAATCTTCACACCTTGAAGTCGATACACATCTTGCACTTCATTCACAATATAATTGGACAGTGCATTCACACCTAATAAGCGTAAAATATCATGTGGATTTGCTGAACCGTCGGCGATGACTTCACCACGCTCGACTTGCTCACCTTCAAATACAGTCACATGACGCCATTTCGGTATGAGCTCTTCATGTGCTTCGCTGTTTTGACCGGTAATCATCAAGCGACGTTTACCTTTTGTGGCTTTACCGAAGTTAATCATGCCTGAACATTCTGCTAAAATTGCTGAATCTTTAGGTTTACGTGCTTCAAATAAATCGGCAACGCGCGGCAAGCCCCCGGTGATATCCCGTGTTTTCGAAGATTCTTGCGGTAGACGGGCGATAACATCACCCACACCTACTTTCGCACCGTCATTCAAATTAACGATCGCGCCTGAAGGTAAAAAGTAATAAGCGGGTTGAGTGGTTCCGCCTAAGCAGACATCTTCGCCTTGCGAATCGACTAATTTCACCATGGCACGTAATTCTTTACCGCCGGAGCTGCGTTGTTTCGCATCGGTGATCACAATATTTGTAGTTCCGGTCGCTTCATCCGTTTGCTTTTGCATGGTCACGCCTTCGATCATGTCCACAAAGCGCACACTACCTGCGACCTCAGTAATGATCGGATGCATGTGTGGATCCCAGCTGGCAATCATTTGCCCTGCTTTAATCGCATCATTATCCGCAACCGTTAATACTGCACCATAAGGTACTTTATAGCGTTCACGTTCACGACCATTTTCATCAAGCACGGTAATTTCACCGGAGCGCGATACGGCGACAAATTTTCCGCCTGTACGATCCAATAATTTCACATTATGTAATTTTACTTTACCGGATGATTTCACTTGAATGTGGTTAACCGTAATCGTTCTAGATGCCGCGCCCCCAATATGGAAGGTACGCATGGTTAACTGGGTACCGGGTTCACCGATAGATTGTGCGGCGATGACCCCCACAGCTTCACCAATATTGACTAAGTGTCCACGCGCCAGATCACGTCCATAACACGCTGCACATAAACCGTAACGTGTTTCGCACGTAATGGCTGAGCGCACAAATACTTCGTGGATCCCTAAGGTATCTAAGGTTTCCACCCGTGTTTCATCTAATAAGGTGCCGCGTGGGAAAATAATTTCTTGTGATTTAGGATCTAATACATCTTGTGATAAGACACGGCCTAAGACACGCTCATGCAAGGGTTCCACCACATCGCCCCCTTGAATCAAGGATGCGATACGTATGCCATGATCCGTACCACAATCTTTTTCTGTCACCACGAGATCTTGCGCAACGTCGACTAAACGACGCGTCAGATAACCTGAGTTTGCCGTTTTAAGCGCCGTATCTGCCAAACCTTTACGCGCACCGTGGGTAGAAATAAAGTATTGTAATACGTCTAAGCCTTCTCTAAAGTTCGCAATAATCGGGGTTTCGATAATCGAACCGTCTGGCTTAGCCATCAAGCCCCGCATACCAGCCAACTGCCGGATCTGGGCCGCACTACCCCGTGCACCTGAAGCCGACATCATATAAAATGGATTAAACGATTCTTGTTGGACTCTTTTGCCTTCTTTATCTGTGACAGTTTCTGTAGAGAGTTTACTCATCATGGCCTTAGCCACTTTATCGTTGGTACGTGACCAAATATCTACAATTTTATTGTAACGCTCACCGTAGGTCACAAGACCTGAACTAAACTGCTCTTCTATGCCTTTGACTTCCTCTTCTGCAGCTCTAACAATTTCAGCTTTTTCTTCAGGAATTTCTAAATCGTTAATTCCGACTGAAGTCCCTGAACGCATCGCGTAATAAAAACCGGTATACATTAATTGATCAGCAAAAATAGCGGTTTCTTTCAAGCCGACTTTGCGGTAACACGCATTGATAATGCTAGAGATGGCTTTTTTATTCATCGTCCTATTCACGTTAGAGAATAGCAAGCCACGTGGCAACAACTCAGACAGTAACGCACGCCCTACAGTTGTTTCAATTAACACTAATGTTTCATCACCGTCAACATCATCCTCAAGTAAATAACGTGGCAAACGCACTTTAATTTTACTGTGTATGCCCACTTGTTTAGTGGAATAAGCCCGGTGGACTTCATTGACATCCGCAAAAATCATCCCTTCACCTACACCATTGGCGCGCTCACGCGTCATGTAGTACAAGCCTAACACCACGTCTTGCGAAGGAACGATAATCGGTTCACCGTTTGCAGGGGAGAGAATATTATTTGTAGACATCATTAAGCTACGTGCTTCCAATTGCGCTTCTATCGTAAGCGGCACGTGCACGGCCATTTGATCCCCGTCAAAGTCAGCGTTATAGGCGGCGCACACTAAAGGATGGAGTTGTATCGCCTTACCTTCCACTAACACAGGTTCAAAAGCTTGAATACCTAAACGGTGTAAGGTGGGTGCACGATTCAGTAGCACAGGATGTTCACGGATCACATCATCGAGAATATCCCACACTTCACTTTCTTCGCGTTCCACCATTTTCTTTGCAGCTTTAATGGTTGAGGCCAAGCCTAAACGTTCTAATTTACTGAAAATAAAGGGTTTAAATAGCTCGAGTGCCATTTTTTTGGGTAAACCACATTGGTGAAGTTTTAAGGTCGGTCCCACCACAATCACGGAACGTCCAGAATAATCGACCCGTTTACCTAAAAGATTTTGTCTAAAGCGGCCTTGCTTACCTTTAATCATATCGGCAAGTGATTTCAAGGGCCGTTTATTGCTACCGGTAATGGCCCGTCCTCTGCGACCATTATCCAATAACGCATCCACTGCTTCTTGCAACATCCTTTTTTCATTACGCACGATAATGTCCGGCGCATTTAAATCGAGCAGACGTTTTAAACGATTATTACGGTTGATAACGCGACGGTAGAGATCATTTAGATCAGAAGTAGCAAACCGTCCACCATCAAGCGGCACCAGTGGCCGTAAATCAGGCGGTAATACCGGCAATACTTCTAAAATCATCCATTCGGGTTTATTGGTGGACCCTGCAAAAGCTTCCAGCAATTTAAGCCGTTTCGCAATTTTCTTGAATTTTGTATCTGAACCCGTTTCAATTAAGTCCTGACGTAGTTTTTCTATTTCAGCTTTAATATCCAACTGAGAAAGCAATTCACGGATCGCTTCTGCACCCATGCCCGCGGTAAATTCATCACCGAATTGCTCCACAGATTCAGCAAAAGCTTCTTCAGAAAGCAATTGACCCAGGGTTAACGATGTCATTCCTGGATCAGTCACCACATAGGCTTCAAAATATAAAATGCGCTCAATATCACGCAAAGTCATATCTAGCATTAAGCCGATACGCGAAGGCAATGACTTTAAAAACCAAATGTGGGCAACAGGGCTCGCCAATTCAATGTGAGCCATCCGTTCACGACGCACTTTGGTCAACGTCACTTCGACGCCGCATTTTTCGCAAATAATGCCACGGTGTTTTAGACGCTTATATTTTCCGCATAAGCATTCATAATCTTTAACCGGACCAAAGATTTTTGCACAAAACAAACCATCACGTTCAGGTTTAAACGTACGGTAATTAATGGTCTCAGGTTTTCTTACCTCACCAAAAGACATCGCACGTATAGAATCCGGTGATGCTAAAGAAATACGAATAAGGTCAAAATCTTCTACACTATGCTGATCTCTGAGCAGACCTAATAAATCTTTCAAGTTTGTATCCCCTCTATGCAGTTAAGTTTATACATCCAACGCGTATGACATTCATGCTGTTATTCTCTGTCCAGCTCAACATTCAAGGCTAATGCGCGGATCTCTTTAATTAACACATTAAAGGACTCTGGCATGCCTGCTTCCATACGGTGATCACCATCGACGATATTTTTATACATCCGGGTACGTCCAGCCACATCATCTGATTTAACCGTGAGCATTTCTTGCAAGGTATAAGCTGCACCATAGGCTTGGAGTGCCCACACTTCCATTTCCCCGAAGCGTTGACCACCAAATTGCGCTTTACCGCCTAAAGGTTGTTGCGTGACCAAGCTATAAGAACCTGTAGAACGCGCATGCATTTTGTCATCCACCAAGTGATGTAACTTCAGAATATACATGTAGCCTACCGTCACTGGCGTATCGAAAGGATCGCCGGTACGCCCATCATACAAAAGAGTTTGTCCTGATTCGGGCAAGTCCGCTAAACGTAACATGGCTTTAATCTTGTCTTCGCTCGCACCATCAAATACAGGTGTCGCCATAGGCACACCACCACGCAGACGTTTCGCAAGTGAAGCTAACTCCGTATCATTTAATGATTTCAGCACGTTTTTATTGTTATCCCCTGCAATTTCATACACCTTACCTAACAGGGCACGAATACTACTGAGTTTTTCTTGTTCATCTATCATTTTGCCAATTTTATCGCCTAAGCCCTTAGCCGCCCAGCCTAAATGGGTCTCTAATACTTGCCCCACGTTCATCCGTGAAGGTACGCCTAGAGGGTTTAACACGATGTCCACCGGCGTGCCATTAGGTAAATGCGGCATATCTTCTACCGGAACGATGGTAGAGATCACCCCTTTATTACCGTGACGTCCGGCCATTTTATCGCCAGGTTGAATATAACGTTTTACTGCAAGATAGACTTTCACCACTTTTAATACGCCGGGTGCTAAATCATCACCTTGAGTAATTTTTTTACGTTTTTCTTCCAATTTTTCGTCATAAGCTTTACGCAAGGCTAATAATTGCTCGCGCGCACTTTCCAGTTGCATATTGTCTTCATCTTTACGCAAACGAATTTCAAACCATTTGTCGTGCGTTAAAGTATCCAAATACTCCTTCGTGATTTTGTCGTTTGCTTTTAAGCCTTTAGGGCCGCCAGAAGAGACTTTATCCAGAAGTTGTTTATTGATCCGTTGATAAATATCGTTTTCAACAATTCGAAATTCATCGTTCAAATCTTTTTGTACTTTCTTCAATTCATCCGCTTCAATTTCACGCGCACGTTCATCTTTTTCAACACCATCACGGGTGAAAATTTGCACATCGATGACGGTACCATTCATACCGGTAGGCACACGCAAAGACGTGTCTTTTACATCAGAGGCTTTTTCACCAAAGATAGCGCGCAAAAGTTTTTCTTCAGGCGTCAGTTGGGTTTCACCTTTAGGGGTGACTTTTCCGACCAAGATATCCCCTGCTTTGACTTCCGCACCGATATAAACCACGCCCGCCTCATCTAATTTACCGAGGGCAGTTTCACCCACATTGGGGATATCTGCGGTAATTTCTTCAGGACCCAGTTTCGTGTCACGTGAAATACAACTTAATTCCTCAATGTGGATAGAGGTAAAGCGATCTTCTTGCACGAGGCGCTCGGAAATAAGAATAGAATCCTCGAAGTTATAACCATTCCAAGGCATAAAGGCGACCAATAAATTTTGCCCCAAGGCGAGTTCGCCTAAATCAGTGGATGAACCATCGGCAAGGACATCGCCTTTACTGATGAGATCCCCAGGTTCAACAAGTGGTCGTTGATTAATACACGTGTTTTGATTCGAGCGGGTGTATTTAACCAAGTTATAAATATCTACGCCTGCTTCACCGGCTTCTGTTTCATCATCGTTTACTTTAACAACGATACGGCCGGAGTCTACCGCATCAACGATGCCGCCGCGTTTAGCGAGTACAGTCACCCCTGAATCACGCGCAACAATACGCTCCATGCCGGTACCGACTAAGGGTTTATCGGCAATAAGGGTAGGCACGGCTTGACGTTGCATGTTTGATCCCATCAACGCACGGTTCGCATCATCATGCTCTAAGAATGGAATGAGTGAGGCCGCAACCGATACAATTTGTTTAGGTGAAACGTCCATATAATCAATTTTATCGGGAGTCACTAATGTGTTTTCATCACGGTGACGACAAGGTACCAGTTCATCGATCATACGATTATTTTTATCTAATTTCGCACTGGCTTGCGCGATATAGAAATCACCTTCATCAATAGCGGATAAATAATCAATTTGATCGGTCACTTGACAGTCGATCACTTTACGGCAAGGCGTCTCTAGGAAACCGTATTCGTTAGTCCGGGCATAAACCGCCAATGAATTGATCAAACCGATGTTGGGACCTTCCGGTGTTTCAATCGGGCAGACACGACCGTAATGCGTTGGATGAACGTCACGGACTTCAAATCCTGCGCGTTCGCGGGTTAATCCGCCTGGTCCTAATGCTGAGACCCGACGTTTATGGGTAATTTCAGACAGCGGATTATTTTGATCCATAAATTGTGACAATTGGCTGGAACCAAAAAATTCTTTAATGGCTGCAGAAACAGGTTTCGCATTGATTAAATCTTGTGGCATTGCACCTTCAGAATCAGCAAGGCTCAAGCGCTCTTTGACTGCACGCTCAACCCGCACAAGACCGACTCGGAATTGATTTTCAACCAATTCCCCTACGCTACGCACCCGTCGATTACCTAAATGATCAATATCATCCACTTCACCGCGTCCATCGCGGATATCAATCAGCGTTTTGATGACATCAATGATGTCTTCTTTGCTCAGTGTAGGTAAGCCTTCGGCTTCTTTACGGCCTACACGACGATTGAATTTCATCCGGCCTACTGCAGATAAACTGTAGCGATCTTCGTTAAAAAATAAATTGGCAAATAAATTTTCAGCCGCATCTTTAGTCGGTGGCTCGCCGGGACGCATCATGCGATAAATTTCAACCAAGGCTTCCAGCTGGCTTTGTGTCGGATCAATCCGCAAGGTATCGGAAATATAAGGTCCACGATCAAAATCATTGGTATGCAATACCTCAAATGTAGTGATATTGTTTTTATGCAATACATTGATCAGTTCATCACTGATTTCCGCATTCGCAGGAACAATGACTTCACCACTTTTCTTATCAATAATGCTTGAAGCAATGGAGCGGCCCATGAGGTAATCGGTAGAAATATCTAATTCATTAATATTCGCTTTTTCTAGTAATTTCACGTGACGACTTGCGATTCTGCGGCCTTGTTCAACGATCACATTGCCTTTACTGTCCTTAATATCCACCACCGCAATTTGACCGCGTAATTCTTCAGGTGAACACTGCATGGTGACGGTGTAGTTATCTTTTAGCGTATAGGTAATGGTTGTGAAAAAATCTTTAAGAATTTCATCGACATTCATGCCTAAAGCGCGTAACAAAATGGTCACGGGTAATTTACGGCGTCTGTCGATCCGGGCAAATAAGCAATCTTTGGGATCAAATTCAAAATCTAACCAAGAACCACGGTAAGGAATAACACGCGCGGAATATAATAGTTTACCGGAAGAATGGGTCTTCCCTTTATCATGCTCGAAAAATACCCCGGGTGAGCGGTGTAATTGGGAGACGATAACACGCTCTGTACCGTTAATGACAAACGAGCCCGTATCGGTCATTAAGGGGATTTCACCCATATAGACTTCTTGCTCACGAATATCTTTAATTACTTTTTGATCCGCAGGTGATTCTTTATCGTAAATCACCAAGCGCACTTTAACGCGCAGCGGCGCAGCATACGTGGCACCACGTACCTGACATTCTTTTACATCAAATACGCTGGTACCCAATCGGTATCCGGCATATTCTAAAATGGCGTGTCCCGAATAACTTTCGATCGGGAAAACAGAGCTAAATGCGCCCTCTAGGCCACTTTTTTTACGTTTATTTTCTGGAAGATCAAGTTGCAGAAAGTCATGATTATAAGACTCCCTTTGCACACTGAGTAAATCAGGTACATCTAATACATGAGGCAGGCTGCCGAAATCTGTACGAATACGTTTTTTTTCAGTCAATGAGTATACCGTTTCAGCCATATGAGATCCTCTTATGTCAAGTTACCATGGAAAGTCAACACGATTTTTTATAAAAAACAAAACACCTGAGGCAGTTAAACACTCCCTCAGGGTTTTAATGTCACACCGATACTGCTTACTTAATTACAACCGTTGCACCTGCTTCTTCAAGCTGCTTTTTAATGTTTGCAGCTTCTTCTTTGTTGACGGCTTCTTTAATGGTTGAAGGTGCGCCTTCGACCAAATCTTTAGCTTCTTTCAAACCTAAACTCGTGACGGTACGTACTGCTTTAATGACAGAAACTTTGTTCTCACCAAACGCAGTCATTACGACATCAAACTCGGTTTGCTCTTCAGCAGCGGCTTCACCCGCAGCTGGCGCAGCTGCTGCGGCCATAGCCACAGGAGCGGCTGCGGTTACGCCAAACTTCTCTTCCATGTCTTTAATGAGTCCAACAACGTCCATTACACTCATTGCAGAAATTGCATCTAAAATATCATTTCTTGAAATTGCCATGACTTAAACTCCAAATAAATTAGTCTCTAATGTGATAAAGCTACTGTTGCTCTTTTTGCTCACGCACAGCAACAAGCGTCCATACCAGTTTTTGTGGGGTAGCAGCAAGCGTACGTACAAATTTGCTGATGGGGGCTTGCATCACCGACAATAGAGTGGCCAAGGCCTCTTCTTTATTTGGTAATGTCGCAACCGCATCTAACTGCTTTGCATCGTACAATTGACCATCAACGGCCAAAGCCCTGACTTTCAGTGCTTCAAATTCTTTGCAGAACTCTTTTATCATGCGCGCAGGCGCACTTGGAGAATCCTTAGAGAAAGCGACCACTAAAGGCCCGGTCAGCGTATCGTGTAAACACTCAAATCGCGTATTTCTAATCGCTAAACGCGTTAAGGTATTACGCACAACTCGCAAATAAACACCACGCTCACGCGCTGTGCGTCGCATTTTGTTCATCTGAGAGACTGTTAAGCCACGATATTCAGCGGTGACCGCCGCAATACTGTCTTGCGCAATGCTACTTACTTCCCCAACAATGGTTTTTTTATCATTCAAACTCAGTGTCATAAAACACCTCCATTGATAGGAACTCACATTTGTCTGCGATTAAGCAGACACCTTTACGGTGAAACAGGTTTGTTTTACACCGTCTGCGTAGGAGATAGGATCATTAAATAGCCCAGCTATACCTACGGTCTTTGACGTGCAGCCGCCTTAAATGAGCGACTGCGACAAAGTCATGCTTATACTGATGCTTGATCTACGGCTATACCCGGTCCCATGGTAGTGGATACGGTAATTTTCTTTACGTACACCCCTTTTGCAGAACTGGGTTTTAATTTACGTAAATCAACTAATAAGGCACGTAAATTTTCCATCAATGCATCCGCGTTGAAATCCACTTTACCTATGGTGCTGTGAATAATGCCGGCCTTATCGGTACGGTAACGGACTTGTCCGCCTTTGGCATTTTTCACGGCCGCGGCGACATCTTGAGCAACGGTGCCTACTTTAGGATTAGGCATTAAGCCTTTAGGTCCTAGGATTTGACCCAGCTGTCCGACTACGCGCATCGTGCTCGGTGTGGCAATGACCACATCGAAATCGATATTGCCGTCTTTAACGGATTGGGCTAAATCTTCCAGCCCAACAATATCTGCACCCGCATCCAATGCCGCTTGCGCTTGAGCACCGTCTGCAAATACCGCGACCCGTACAGTCTTACCGGTACCGTTAGGTAATACGGTTGAACCCCGTACTACTTGGTCAGATTTACGTGGATCCACGCCTAAATTAATGCTCACATCCACGGATTCTTTAAACTTGACTGAGGCGAGCTCTTGGAGCAACGCGATAGCTTCTGCTAAAGCATATTGCTTCCCGGCTTCAATCCGCAGACCCACTTTTTTCATACGTTTGCTTTTGTTTGCCATTTAGCCTTTCTCCTCAACATCTATCCCCATGCTGCGTGCTGTACCCGCGATTGTGCGTATAGCCGCTTCCTTATCTTTTGCAGTGAGATCAGGCTCCTTGGTTTTCACAATTTCTTCTAGCTGTGCACGAGTGACCTTACCCACTTTTTCGTCTTTAGGTTTGCCACTGCCTTTAGTCACACCGGCGGCTTCTTTAAGCAAGTAAGAAGCAGGAGGCGTTTTAATAATAAAGGTGAAGCTACGATCACTGTATACCGTAATCACTACAGGTAACGGCATACCTTTCTTCATGCTTTGAGTTTGTGCATTAAATGCTTTGCAAAACTCCATAATATTCACACCACGTTGACCCAAAGCGGGACCTACGGGTGGACTGGGATTGGCCTCACCTGCTTTGACTTGCAGGCGAATATAGGCCGTAACTTTCTTTGCCACTTTACACTCCTTCGAAGTACAAACGCTTATAAAGACCGAAGTCTTTGTTTAAGCTCCTTCATCAATTTAACTTAAGATTTTTCCACCTGACTGAACTCCAACTCCACAGGGGTTGAACGTCCAAAAATTAATACGGCTACACGTAAACGGCTTTTCTCATAATTGATTTCTTCGACTACACCGTTGAAATCAGCAAACGGACCATCGGTGACTCGGACCACTTCACCGGGTTCAAATATTGTTTTAGGTTGTGGTGTTTCATGACCCACTTCAATTTGTTGCAGTATGCTGCGCGCTTCTTTTTCCGTAATTGGCGCAGGTTTATCGGGCGTTCCACCGATAAAACCTAATACCTTAGGAATATTACGCACCAAATGCCAGAGCTTTTCATCCATGTCCATTTGGACTAATACATAGCCTGGAAAAAATTTACGCTCACTTTTACGTTTTTGCCCACTGCGCATTTCAACTACTTTTTGCGTGGGGACTAATATATCGCCGAAGCTCTCTTCCAAGTGCTCGTGCTTAATATATTCTTCTAAATATTGCTTTACCCGATGTTCAAAACCGGAATAAACCTGTACAACATACCAAGATTTGGCCATGTAGTATCACTCCTAGCCTGTCAATAATGCGATAAGACGAAATAAAATAAGGTCTAGCACCCACAAACAAATAGACGCGATTAAGACCACCACTAACACGATTAGGGTGAGCTGCGTAGTTTCCTGCCGGGTAGGCCAAACCACTTTACGGGCTTCACTGCGCGCCCCATGGAAAAACTCGAGTACTTGCCGACCTTTTGTAGTTTGTGCGGCCAGTAATAACATTAAGCCGGTTAAAACTAACATGCCTATGACTCGCAGGTATAAGGCAAAGCTTGAAAAATAGTAAAAGCCCGCAATCGACAGTACGAGCAATGCAAATACACCCAACCACTTCGCTGCATCAAAAGAGCGGGACGGCTGTGCTTCTATAGTTGTAAGTTCTTGTTTTTTCATGAAATTTAAAGTTAGTGTGTTTAGTCTATACCCAATATTTCAGCAAACTTAGTAAAGTTAACTACTTTATGAAGTACATCAAGCCAAAAAATCAAGTGAAAATCGTATTTAAGGTCGGCAATCATACCATAGGGAAAAAATGGATACAACTGGGATTTTTGGGATTATATAGGGGGGATTACCACTGACTCCATTTTTCACCTAGTCTTGTCGGGAGATAATAAGGCAAATATTGTTTAAGCACCGCAAGCCCTTTATCTTTTTGCCCAGCACGCAATAAACTTAGGGCAGCGGTTTGATAAAAGAGTTCGATTTGTGCATCACTACCGCCGACTTCTGCAATCGAGGTTAATAGGGGAGTCAGGTGCATGCACGCTTCTTTATACTGTGCTTGTGCATAAGCATGGATGCCTTTAAACAACGGGACACAAGTATTGAGCCAAAGATTTTTATAGGAGGGCTGCAGGTTATGTGCATAAACCATGGCCTCCTGAATAATCCGCTCGGCCGATTCGATATTGCCTGTGCGAGACAGGGCATAAACATAATGCGCGGTATCAAAACCAATATAATGTTGATAAACATGAGGCCCTAATTTTTCGGTCACTTTACTTAATAAATCATCCTGTGCCATATCAGCCATTTCCATACGCCAAAGCAGAGAAATGGCGTCGATTTGCTCCAGTGATACTTCAGGCATATGGCCCCACACATCGGGTGAGAAGCGCGTGAGTATGTTTTTTTCATCCAGATTAGCTAAATAAAATAAAGTTAAGTGCCAATTGAGATGCCCAGCCAGTGGCAAGAGTATCTTTTTCCAGGTCGGTTTATAAGTCTCCAAGCGTTTAATGCCGCGTTGAATGTCACTCTTGGCCATTAAGGCATGAGCAACGGTATGATGTGCCCAGGGGGTTATGGGCTCTAATGCCAAAGCGTCTTCGGCGATACTCAAGGACTGGTCATAATTCTGTGTCAATTCTAATGCAAACGAATGTACGGCTAAAAAACCGGGTTCATTTTTATTATGGGCATACATGGGTGTAGTCAGGCGTAAAAAACGTTGGGCATAATAGGGTTGGCCTGCACAATAAAAAAGCCATTCCGCAAATTTTGCCGCCACACAATCTGTTGGCCAGTGTTGAGTAATTTTTTCATAAATCGCAATGGCTGTGTCATAGTCTTTAGCATACCAGGCGCAAGCGGCTTGATAATGTAATTTTTCCCGATCATTGCTAGCATTGAATATTTTTTCTGCCGCGTTTAAATAAGGCACTGTTTTGGCTGAATCTGCATCATCATGCGTATATAAAAATAAAATACCGCTGTGACAATTTAACAATAAACTATCAGGATGCGCTTTAGCGGCATCCATCACTTCCCCCGCAGCGGTACCATTAAGCAGTAACTGAGTTGCAAAATGATCCAGCGCATCGATAATCGCTTGTTTATCGGTGGATACAGACAAACCAAAACGATCTCTTTTCATATCAATCTCATTCCTTGTTACCTTTAAAACTGATTATAATCATCACTTGTGCGGCTAAAATAAATAAAGCGAAGGTCGCTAGTACAGTAAATTCCGTGACATAAGTTGCACGTTGGATATTCATAAAAATCCCAGCGGCTGCAACATGCGCACCCATATAAGCAATAACCACTGCAAATAATCGGCTAAAGAATGGGCAAATGGGTAATACCATAATGAGACCAATCAACCCTATGCATGAACGTATGGTCCGACAATAGACACACACTTCTGAAATGCCCATAAATTCCATGGCCTGAGTGATAATAAAAATTAAAATACCCACTGCGCCTATCCAATGAATATATTTATCGGTGTCAAAACTATGACATTTTTTAGATAAGTGTTTCATGCTGACATTCCTTGTTTAATAGATACAAATGATTATAGTCGAATAAATATCGGAATCTCAAAAGGCTTATTCAAAAAAATCTTCATCATTAAAGGGATTAACAATTTTAATGCCTTCAATGACTTGTTGGTCTTGTAAATCTTCAGTAAATAAAATAGAAACCCCTGCACCGCGTGCAGTTTCTAATAACATGGCATCCCAAAACCCTAGTGGGTAACGCTCCACAGATAAAATAGCTCGAGTTAAGGTATGCGGTTTAGCGAGTGCAATGGGGAATAAGGTTTGCCAATCTTTCACTTGTGCCAGGGCATCTTTAACAGGCATTAATCCTTTGCGCGTGCACGCGTAATAAAATTCGCTGAGTGCTTGCAAGGTGAGGATGCAGTTTAAAGACAATGATTTTTGAATAATCCGAACTGCTTTTTTATGACGTATTTTTGCTTGTTTATCTAAGGCATAAATTAAAATATTGGTATCCAAAGTAAAGACGGTATCATTCGTATAACTCATCACGCTTCACTCCCTGTCCGCCTAAATTAAATCCTTTTTCCATCCGCGCGAGGGTGCGTTGCCAGGCGGCTTGTTGTTCCTCATTCAATTGTTTTTTTTGCTCAATAGGCGATAAGCGCACAATAGGTTCTCCCCTACGCGTTACAATAATTTCTTCGCCTTTTTCAGCCATTTCGATATAGTGCGATAAATGCTGATTGACTTCTCTTAATCCGATATGTAGGGTCATTTATTTCTCCGTAGATAAGATTAAATGTACAACGTAATACATTTAAAGTCAAGAACAGTGATCTGGAATATAAACGGCCTAGGGCAGATGGTTTGATGGATGCGATTGCATAAAAAATAATGCCATTGTATGGATTCTTTTGCTCTGATTACATTGTATTGCATAGGACTTGGCACTGAAATGGATAGGGATCAAGAGCAAGCTGATCCCGAATCTCTAAAATTATTTTAATTCTAGGGTGCTAGATCTATTTAGTTCCTTCAATGCTTGACCATACTGTACCTGAAGGTTGGCTTGGATATGCTCTGGTTTTACGCCTAGACTGGCCAGGATAGAAAGTGCCTTAGTGTCATATTGATTACTCATAGTCTTCCCTTGAAATTGGTTCCAAAATTGCTCGATTTGTTGCGGGGTCAATGCTTTGGCTCCCTCAGTCACCAGGCCAGGGATCTCAGTTTTACGGTGTAATAAGCCATTGATCGTCACATTTTGAGCCCCTGGTTCTACAACAACCGTCATTACCGCTGGTTTATTATACATACTCAACGTGTTAGGCCCAGATCCGTTAAACTTTCCCATTTTTGGATACTCCTCATTTGCTATTTTTCATTATAATGTAAGCGCACCCAAAAATCAAGTTAACATACAAACTAAGCATCTATTTGCCATAACCTAGTCCGGATGCGATCAATCCATTTTCAATTTATCACGGGTGACTGCTGCGACCGCTGAAACTTGCACCGCTGCAAATTTTCCTCTGCGATACAGCTGCCAGCCAGATTGCATCTGTAAACCAGGCTTATTCTCATTCAAAGCATTAAAGCTCGCGCGTAGTTTGGTTTTTGTTGCTATACACTCATCACTGTCTTTGTGCGTAATATCAAAACTCTTATTGACGTGTAAGCGCACATCCCAAGGAATCGTGCGAAATGATTCCGAATTCAATACGCTACCTGTCTGCATATGTTTAACGACAGCAAGCGTGCATGCAACAATATGATCCCCTGAGTGATGGGCTTCTTCTAATAAACGTAAAGCTTCTTTTGCATCACTTGAAACGCCACGTCCGTAAAGATACATTCCCGCGAGCTTGGTACGTATTGGCATATATATCTGATCGTTAACTGTTGCGTATGTTAGCGCACGCTCTAGATAGGCCTTTTCCTGTTCCACATTGTCTAATTCATAATAGGCTCTAGATAGCATATAAAGATGCGCTGCATTTTGATCCGCAAAAGGCATTAGCCATTTAATCGCCGCTTCTGGATTTTTTTCAACACCAATGCCGAATAAATAAAGACTCGCTACATTCTTGATCGCATTTACCTTACCTCTTTTTGCTGCCAATGCGCACCAATTAAAGGCGAGGGATGCAAAATGCAGATATAATGCAACCGAATCGGTTTTGCACTTCTCAGCAAGCTCAAGAAATAAATTCTCATAGCACCCAATTGAAACAGCCTCTATGACTTCATCTTCGTCTTCAGTTAAAGAGACAGTTTGTGGCGCTGTAGGACGCTCCTTGAGTAAATCGATATGCAAATGAGCCTGCTCATCTTCCTCCATGAAGGCTAAAGTGTGCAGTGCAACCGCTATATTCCAGTAATGTAGACTGCGATCAGGATCACGCGTATTGAGTGACTGTTTATAAAATACTTGCCAATGTTTTGCGAACTCAGTACTAATTATTTGCTGTGCTGCAATAAAATCACTATTATGCAGGCAGATGCGTGCTTGCTCCAAGACTTCCGTAAATCGATTCACTATTTTACTTGTAGCAGAGGATTCGCCAGATGCAATCTCCATGTTCCATGCATCATATTCTTGTTGTAATTTTTCTTTGCATGTGATGACCGCTGGTTTATCTCCAGGGATATATTTAAATAAAGCGGCTACCGCTTGCCGTGTCACAATTGGGATGTTGGCAAAGTTTTCCAGCAAAGTTTGGATTTTTTCATCTTCATCTGCCTCATTCTTATCCTTATTTAACTCCGAAGCATAAGCAAGTTTTATCATTACGGATAAACCCAATGCTTTATTACGGGATTTTTGATAGGCTATATTTGTTTCTGGATTACTGCGGACTTCATCGAGTAGGCTTAGCGCTTTGTTGATATCTTGTTGCACCACTTTTCCATACAAATACATCAGCGCAAGATCAATACGGGAAGAAGCATAAACCACATCGCCTTGAACAGTCCGACTCACAGCCTGTTCTAAATATTGATTTTGCTGCTGGTAGTCGCCTAATTGCGCATGAATACAGGCGACATCGTATGTGGTGAGTGAAAACTTTTCTGTCAAAGGTTGCATCCACTTTAAAGCTTCGTGCAGATCTTTTTTCACGATGCCTATCCCATTTAAATACATATTGCCCAGATCGGCTTGCCCATTCTCCACTCCGCTTTTAGCGGCCAGTGCACAGAAATGATAGCCAAGCTGCCATAAATGAGGCGCTTTTTCGGCTTGGTGAGACTCATCGCTGGATTGGAAAAAGTGGGCCAATTGCACTGGATTGCGCCAGTTGAATCTGTAACGAATCTGCTTAAGCACCGCATCATCAGGCTCGGCTTCATGGTCTAAAGCCCTGGGGGCAGACGCATTTGTAAATGTTGTCAGATCAATGAGGGCATACAAATGATTAGCAATTTGCTGGTAATGCATCCCCACATCAGGATGCTCCTTAGAGTGATCTTGCTGCGCAGCACGCGCAAACACTTCCCAATGCGGAGCAATAGCGGTAATAAAAAGATGTAACGCATGGTTGTGCTGCTTTTTTTCTATGTAATTTGCTATCTCAACTAACACATCTAGGAAACGTGCATCCACCTTTTTCATCTCAGGCTCCAAGGAAAGGCTTACTTATCAGGCTAAAAGCATGAATACTAACATTGGGCATACCAATATAGCAAGTGAACAAGCTTATTAACAGGGAATGAGCGTAAAGCACGTCGTTCAATTGTAATTTTTCCTATTAATTTCAGTAAGTTAATAATCATGACCTTATTTGGGCATTCAACATATGAGATCAAAAGGGGATAGCATTGGGAAACAGCATAGTGACTGCGCATGGGGCTCGAACCCGCCGCCGGCTGCCTTACATAAATGACGTTAGGCCCCCATCGACAACTCAATCAACCCCCACGATATAAGACGAGTGAGACGAGGAAAGAAACAGCGCGGCGTTGGCTATTTCTTCGGCGCAGCAAATCGCCCGAATGGTACAGCATCATTAATTCTGACATACAATTTCCTCTCATCGGTTCTATTTTATCCAGTATTTACGCAATGCTAAATTGCACTTGATAAACACATGTAAAACCGCGTTACTCCAGCGCACGCGAGAATCGAACTCCGTCATTCTCGCGCACGCAGGAATCGAACTCCGTCATTCCCGCGCACGCGGGAATCCAGTTAAAATAAATCCATATATAAATCCTTCCAATGTGGATTTTTTTCTTCTATCAGTTCTAACTTCCAAGCCCGAGTCCACTTTTTTAATTGCTTTTCGCGGGTGATTGCTGCGTACATTTCAGCATGCAATTCATAATATACCAAATCGTGGACATTATACTTCTGCGTAAAACCTTGCACGAGATTACTTTTATGCTGCCAAACTCGCTGAATCAAGTTCGAAGTCACGCCAATATAAAGTGTCCCATTTCGCATGCTGGCAAGAATATATACTGCAGGTTGTTTTCCGCTCATTTAGGTATTCTCCTGGATTCCCGCGTGCGCGGGAATGACGGTCTAAAGAATGTCGCCTGGGGAGTAACTCAGAAATTCCAAGAAACGCGTCATTCCCGAATTCTAAGAAATCCGTCGTTTCCGTGCATGCAGGAATCGAACTCCGTCATTCTCGCGCACGCAGGAATCGAACTCCGTCATTCCCGCGCACGCGGGAATCGAACTCCGTCATTCCCGCGCACGCGGGAATCGAACTCCGTCATTCTCGCGCATGCGGGAATCGAACTCCGTCATTCTCGCGCATGCGGGAATCGAACTCCGTCATTCCCGCGCACGCGGGAATCCAGTTAAAATAAATCTTTTTATTGTTAAAGCATGAGTAACGTAGAAATTGTATATCACAACTCAAGAAGAGTATATTTCTTCATGTTAAAATGGGTTCATTTGATTTGTTGAATATAAGCACTGCGTGCTTGATTTGATGCGGCTCGTTATAGCGCCAGATCATCACTGGCGCTATGACTTAAAAAAACTAATTAAGTAACCTCCTGACCTTCTGATCCCGTTTATTTAAACCCACACCGATTCAAAAGCGCTGTATAGCATCCATTCATATTTTCTTCTGACCCCAGGGCGAGTCGTTTGATCTTTTGCAATGCGTCAAAAGAAATTTTTGTCGTATATTCTAAAGCGGGATTAATAAACATAAATGCCGTGACTATCTTAGGTAATGAAGCTAATGTTCCCAATGCAATACGGGTCTCGTGATCCCCTTGACAGGTTTCACCAAATTCATAGCCCATAATAAAACTTAAAGAGGATGACGTGCTCGCAAACAAAAAGCTTAATCCACCGAGTATGATTGATATTCTTTTGTTATACACTTGTTGTGAAATTTCACTTAGCTTTTCTAAATCCAATAGCATTTGCAATACATTGCCTAGCAAGCCCACCGTAAATCCTATGCTACTCCCTAATGTGACATTATCCTCTTCACCCAGCAATACATTACGTCTAAATTCATCAATCACTGTCGCAAATGAAAAGAGTATCAACATGCTTCCAGCCACAATAATGCCACTCGTCTTCACGCGACTTGGAAAATCTTGCACACGCTCATCAGCAGCATCATTGATGGTAAGGTGATTTAGATTTAAATTATCAGAAGGCATCCCCTTAAGGTATGAAAATAATTTTTTAATATGATCAACATCCAATCCACCCAACGTCGCTTCTATTGCTTCCATGCCTCCTAAAACTAAAGGGATGGCCACTGCGAACCAAGTAGGATTGTATTTAAATTCATACTCATCTGCTTGAATAGCTGTCAACATATAAGCACCTATCCCGGCACAGCCTGCCATAGTCAATGTAGCCAGTACTTTAAATGTTTTTTTATATCGATGTTGATTGTCAAACGTTTGCACTAATTGATGTAATTTATTCACCAAGTTCGACATTTGTGCAATATATCGGATTGATGTACCTGTGACGCCTAAAGTATTAATGATGTCGATCGCACCTGAATGAGTAATACTAGGTATTTGCTGCGTCAGGATTTTTTGTGTGGTAGTGATATAGTACACGCTTCCAAAATAAGCCGCACTACTAGCCACTGTCGCTGCACCTGCCGAATAAAGCCATTTGCACACCTTGGTTGTTGAAGCACTGGATTTGGAATTAGAATCTTTCATTAATTGATATGAAGCAGGATCACGTTTTTTCATGGTATTGCCTTAAATTTAAAATATAAAAGTATTAGCGAGCACAAGTTGTACTCATGATGTTTTTTATTTAATAATTAAGCGGCAATACGAGGAGGACGTTTTATAGTATGAACAATATGCAAAACAAAAGCAGAGTAATGATCGGAAATTTTTTGTGCAACATCCACTACGATAGGGTGTTTAAATGAAAGGTTAATGGCATGACCATAATGACAGCAGTGATGACAGTCGTGATGATCAATCTTAGATGATGAAGAACTCTCATCATCATTTACGTGAATCTCATCAAAGTTTAACGCATCACATTCTGCTAGATTGATAGCCGTATGATCCATATCAAAAGCACGTGCACCGGGTGACATGGCAAATGTCCCCAACAGAAAAACAAGCAAGAAAAATATATTTATACTTTTAGTCATCTAAGCATCGTATATAAATTCTATCTTTATATCAAGGCTTTTCATGATGCTACAAGCCTAAAACAACCGATGCAAGCATATCAATTATTAGAATGGCGGCACGATCCCATTTTCCAAGCCTCACGCTAAATCTTTCAATAATCTCGGTAACTCAGATACTAAGTAAAAAGGAACAGTCAAGATATTATTTTCAAAGTTAAGATTTTCTTGTGAAATGCGCAGGCCTATCTGACTGTCTTTCTCCTGCATAAACAGATGCAAAGATTTTAGGCGTCCAGTTTTTCCTGCTTTAACTTCTATAGGAATGATTTTATTGTTGTAGATCCCCACAAAATCAATCTCAGCTTGACTGCCCGACTTATCGCGCTTCCAAAAATACAATTTTCCTGCCTCAAAATAAGGATGATAGGCCAGCAGTTCTTGTCCTACAAATTGTTCAGCTAACATGCCTGCATTGATTTGCATCATATCAGCAGATAATAACGCAATGGGATCCACTTGATTGGCACGTTGCAATAAGCCCACATCCAAAAATAGTAATTTAAATATTTTTTCATTCACAAGTGCATCTAGCGGGATCCCTGAGGCCTGACTATGCGAAATCCGGGATACTATTCCAGCCCATTCTAATTGATTTAATAATTTTTTGACTTCTTCGGCGCGTAAATCCGGCATCACATTAGCATATTTAATTTGTTCACCGATATGATAAGGCAACTGTCTATATAGCGTGCGCAGCGCATTAATATTAATTTTCTCGCCGTATTTTCCAAAATCATTCTCATACGATTGTAATAAACTGCTTTGCAGGGCTTGCACCTTTATAAAGGATTTTTCTTGTATATATTGATTCACTACGGCTGGCATGCCGCCTAATAACATATATTCGCGTACGTATTGCAAAGTGAGCTGATGAATACTATCGGGTACGGGATTATCTAGCGAGACGGTTGTTAAGAATTCACCGAGGCGCTGTTCGCCATTATTGAGTAAATACTCGTTAAAAGACATAGGATACATATAGGCAAACTGCACCCGTCCTACTGGGAAAGAAAAATCTCTAGATCGCAAAATAAACTCCAGCAATGAACCTGCTGCAATAACATGTAATTCAGGTAGTTTTTCTTTAAAATACCGCAGCGCCAGTAAAGCGCGTGGACAGTACTGAATTTCATCTAAAAATAGCAAAGTTAACCCAGGCGTAATATCCGTACGCAAGTAAAGCTCAAGTTTGGGTAGGATATCTTTGGGGTCTAAGCGGCTAAAGCACTCCCTCAGCTCAGGCTGTAATTCAAAATTAGCCACCGCGCAGTGCTGAAACTCATTTTTACCAAACATTTCAACAATATGGCTTTTGCCTACTTGACGTGCGCCGCGTAAAATTAGGGGTAAGCGCTGCCCAGATGCTTTCCAGTCCAGTAAATGTTTGTAAATTTGTCTTTTCATGGGGTTATTATAGCATTCATCTTGATAATTTATGGGGTTATTTTGACTAAATCTCTACTTTCAACCCCTTTGTGCTATCCTTGGGCTAACTGCCGGCAACACAAATAACTTCTTGTTTTAGGAATACCTCAATGCGAACAGTACTATTTTTTATTTTATTCCATTTCACCACACTATCATGGGCAAATCTCACCCATGAAGAACAACACATTATTACGGCTATTGATCAAAACAACACCCAAGCGCTGAATTTATTAGAAAAAATAGTCAATATCAATAGCAGTACTGATAATGTCCAAGGCGTTTATACTGTGGGCGAAATAGTTAAGGCCGAATTTGAAGCGCTCGGCTTTAGTAGTGAGTGGAAAAATCCACCGAAAGACATGAAGCGTGCTGGAACATTATTATTAACACGCAAAGGCAATCAAGGGAAAAAACTACTGTTAATCGCTCATCTAGATACGGTTTTTCCCCAAAATAGTCCGTTTCAAACATTTTCTCGGCGCAACGATTTTGCTATGGGCCCTGGCGTATCTGATGATAAAGGAGGTGTTGTACTTTTACTGTATGCATTAAAATCTTTGCACGCGCAAGGCTTATTAGATAACACCACCATCACCATTGCGCTAGTGGGTGATGAAGAAAATAGCGGTAAACCCACTAGTATTTCGCGTGAACCTTTATTACAAGCTGCAAAAGGTATGGATGTGACTTTGGATTTTGAACCCAATGACAATGCACATTCAGCAACGATTACGCGCAGAGGCACAGCACAATGGGAACTCGTCAGCACCGGCAATGAAGAACATTCTTCTTTGATTTTTAAACAACATATTGGTTATGGCGCTATTTTTGAATTAGCACGTGTCTTAAACGAAGCACGTACGCAATTATCCTCACAAAAGTATATTACTTTTAATCCAGGCGTAATTGTGGGGGGCACCGATGCCGAGATCACTGCTACAACGTACCAAGCCAGCGGTTATGGAAAATTAAACGTAGTCGCACAAATCGCTCGTGCACAAGGCGATATGCGTTTTATTTCAGTAGCACAAAAAGAATTGATCAAAAAAACATTAACCGATATTGCTGCCCACTCATTAACAGGCACAACTTCAACCATTACCTTTATAGATGGAATGCCACCCATGCCTCCCACACCAGGTAACCAGGCTTTGTTAGAAATGTATAGTCAAGTCAGTACTGATTTAGGATTTCAGCCAGTCGAGGCCCTTCCAGCCGATTCATCTGGCGGCGCAGATATTTCGTATGTCGCAAACACCGTACCTGCTAATCTTTCTCGATTAGGCCCGGTCGGGTCCAGCCATCATTCAGTGAATGAAACTATGGATATTTCCTCTTTTAACACCAACACCAAACGCGCGGCGGTTTTGATTTATCGTTTAACGCGTTAATTAAAAAAACAACGTATGTCACTGTATTTACAGTCTTATTTTTTTAGCTGCGCCTCAAGCCGCGCCACTAAATGATTGAGCAGCATTTTATATTAGTTCATTGACAAACTTAATAAAAATGGTATGATTAAAGTATGTTGTAGCACGGTGGTTTATTATGCTTTCTATCAATACTTTACAAGCCATCTCTAATCAGTATGACCATCAGGCTTCATTCTTTAGCAGAACCCCACCGTTGATAGCCTACATTAAGACTGTTTTGGAACAAAAGATTAAGAAACAGAAGTTGACTCTTAGCGGTACCCCTCCACTTGAAGAACTGACACAGCCCGAAATGAAGCAATTGCTCAGTTTGTTATTAACAGAATATACTAAAAAAGAAACTCCTGATTTTTTTAGTATTTATATTTTCCCTGACGTGACTGCTTCAAAAAAAATATTTGATGATTTAGACCATCTTAAAGTAAACCCTAAAGATAAGAATAGCCCCAGTTTTTTGGCCGGACTATTCCAGGGAAACAATCTAGACGAATTTGCAAAATTTTTGGTGGCAAACTCTCCTACTGCCGCAGCATTACAAGATAAATTTGCAATGCTAAAGACTCATGAGTTATTTCAATATCATAATATGCATCAAATGCTTACATCAGGACCATCGGGTTACGTTGCATTTTCTCTAATGAATAAAATTTTTGCAGCATTTACTCCAACAAGCACAGTTACTTTGGAGCAAAAGAAAACGCTCTTTAATCTCTATGTCACGAATAACTTATTATTACCCAGAGCGATAGAGGATGTTATTACAAACTTAAATCAAAAAGCGATGATTAATAAGAACACTGTGGAAGTGATACTGCATGCGGCTAGTCAACATGGTAATCACCCCGATACATTTAACTTTATAATAAAAAAATTAAATCTGTGTACAAATGAAACCATGCAAAAAAATTTACTGATGGTCGTGAGCTATTTGGATAAAAGCGGCAAACTCTCTATTCCAAACTTACAGAAAGCTGAGAGTTTATTGGCACAACCTGTGGAAATAAAAAAAACAGAGTTAGATGAAATAACATTTGATGTTATCTCTAAAAGTAATGACGCCAGAGCAACAAGTAGTACAGCTAATTGGGATAACAAGCACAAACCCGCTGCGCCCACACCACTCACCAGTGGTGCCGCACCCCCACTGCCATTAAATCAAAAATAATGATGTGTCAATAACAACCTTATCTCACTTTGATTGACAACCTCAAAAGAGTATGATATTTTATTAGTTTTTTAACTAACGAACACCATGCTCGATATACTCTCATTAGAATTGCTATTGCAGCAGTATAGGAATCAACCTCAGATTAAATGGTATACCCCTGATCCTCCCCATATTAAAACGCTACGCCGCATCATTTATAATCATCACGAAGATCATGATCCTCTATCGCTTGAAGAAATGCAGTCGCTGGTAGACGTATTCAAAGATAATATGACTTTATATTGCACGCTGTGCACGATGCCGCGACGAATCGATGATAATCAGGTATTTTTATATTTGAGTAATCTAAATGCTGCATTGGCGGTAATGAGACTAGTCGCTGCGGCGGAGTTTTTTGTATATAACGATACTGTAAATTTATCAAATTTTTTGCTGGATAATGCCTGGACTGCACAAAGAGTGGTAGATACCTTAACATTATTACAGACGCATAAACTATTGACTCACAGCAATATAACGTTGATGGTTACGCCTCATACTATACACGGCAGCAATCAACAGACTTATTACAGTGATTTGACTTTACTCAATCAAATTTATCGTTTATTTCCAGCAGACGAAACTGTCACCTTGAAACAAAAACAAGAAATTTTTACCTTTTTCTTTACAGAGCGTGTAAAGGTAAGAGAACTATTGACATTATTCGAGAATTTTAAAGATCACAAGATGCTCAATACCGTCACGGTGAAAATGATCTTAGATGTTAAAGAAAATCCAAAAAATTTATGCTTTGTAATGAAGTATTTAAAATCCCATAAAATATTGTCATTAGAAAATCTACAGACAGCCGCACCTTTATTGCAAAAATCTCAATTGACTCAGAAAGATTTATCTTCATTATTTGGACATTTAGAGAAAAGCGTTGTAAAGAAAACGCGAGCATCGCAACTGCATTGGTTCTTACATCTAAGCGCCGCACCTGCGGTTTTAAATTCAGGATCGTCAAATAAAAACAGATCTGTTATAAAAAGAAGATTGAGCATTTAGCCTCAGCTAGCGCAAACCTTCGCTGCCCACTTAATAATCCTTGATCGCAGAGATTTTTTTGACTTGGCAGGCCAGGAGGGAATCGGAGCTATTACAATAAGCATTTATTTCAAACTGACTTAAAATGCTGCATGCGGCATCATGTTAATGGACATGCCTATTTTCATGGATCCTATCATGATGAGCTATTTGGGCCTTAATCCTAAAAGCACAAACTATGATGATTACCAAAAAGCCATTATGCAATTTACCAAAATAAGGCCGTATATCCGAGCTTTTCATAACTCGCTATATATTAATAATTTAGCTAATGGCAATGTGTGCGCAGCAGTAGGCTGGTCAGGTGATATCATTATTGCGCAGCAACGCGCAATGGATGCGGCTGAACCCATACGGATTGGTTATCTCAATCCGAAAGAAGGGCACCGTTTTCTTTTGGTGTGATGGCTGTGCCCCGAGATGCCAAAAATATTGATGCAGCCTATCAATTTATTAATTTTCTTTTAGATCCTAAAACTATGGCAGAAATCAACAGCTTTAGTTATTTTCCGAGTACTGTATCTGCCTCTAAGGATTTTTAGATCCTAGCTTACAAAATAATCCTGCTATTTACCCTTCCAAAGCGGTAATAGACCAACTCTTTTCCATAACTGAACTTCCCCTATCCCTTGAAAAACAAATTAATCGCGATTGGGTAAGAATGAAAACTGAGACAGCAACACTATCGAATAACTAATCCTTTTGCAGTGAGCTATATTGCTACCGTAACGTCGGATACTGGCCTTGAGACCAATACCAAATTGAATTAAAATCCCAACCGACATACGTACTTTGTGTGTGCATTTCTGCAGTAGTTTTACCTACGCCATTTGCCGAACCATTTTGCCCAGAAGTGGTTTTATCCCAATAACTACTGACCACTGAACCCCCATCACGATGAACTCCAATCAACCCACCGATAGCCCAACTGTTTGTACCACTCACGCGGCCCACAGAATAAGAATTACTCACTGAACCCTTGCTCAACCAACCCACTAATCCACCCGTAGTGCCATAATTGTTAGTCAGGGCGCCAGTAGCATAACTGTTTTTGATTACTCCACTTGCTCCAACGAAATTTCCCACTAAGCCGCCCGTGTCAGAACTTGTAGAGGTAGACAGACTTTCCACATTACCTGTAGCATAACAACGATCTATTTGTATTCCACTAAGATCTGCACCTAGCAATCCCCCTGCATCCCCATAGGTAACAACTACATTACCTGTGGCATAACTATTAGTAATATGGGAGGAGCCAGAGGTGCTACCGACAAGCCCACCTACATTGGAAGCCCCATTAACTAAACCCTGAGCATTGGTATTTAACAGTGTAGTCGTCGCTTCCAAACGTCCCACCAGCCCGCCTACTGCATAATTTCCAGATACTGCCCCCAAAGCATGACTATTAGAAACATCAGAATAAGTCACAGTACCTAACATTCCGCCTACGTAACTCGAATTTTCAAGAGAAGCTTTTACAATCACATCTACCGATGCATTTTGAATGGTATTTTTTACACTAGCATTACCTTCAGAACGTCCCACAAGTCCACCCACCTGGGAAGCCACAGTATCAATCTGGCTCGCTGCAGCGTAAACATTAGAAATTTTAGTTCCCACCTTGGCTAATCCCACTAAGGTACCCACATATGATTTTCCTATGATGGTAACATTATCAAAGTTCACATTAGTTATTTCTGCACCTAGCGTTACTCCAAATATCCCGACATTATCTTGTAAATTTCTGTTGATTTTAATGTATGAAATCTTAAAATTATTGCCATCAAATTTACCGGTAAATGGGGAAGTAAGGTTGCCTAATGGCATAAACCCTTTTCCATCACCATAATCAAATCCATTACAATTGACATAATCAATTAATAGAAAATCCGCAGTAGGAAAATTAATGATGTTTTGCAATTCAGGACAATTTCTAATTAAATAAGGGTCTGCCTTAGTCCCCGTTCCACCAGAAAAGGCATAACCTAGAGTGGCAAACAAAACAAGGGGGACGAAGCAAAAGAGCTTGATAATTACTTTCACGATGGGGTCCTATATTTAAAGGGAAATTATTCAGATAAAAATCTTATTTCACACAGAAGAGAATGTCAATTTATAGTTTATCCCCGAGTCTCTATCTGAATCAAGTTCGAAGTAACACCAACGTAAAGTGTCCCATTTCGCTGGCTGGCAAGAATATATACCGCAGGTTGTTGCGCTTAGTTGGGTACTCTCTTGGATTCCCGCATCCGCGGGAATGTCGGTCTAAAGAATATCATCTGGCAGAATAACTTAGACCAGATTCCCGCGCACGCGGGAATCTGGTCTAACAAAGTCTTTTAATGCTGCGATCAAAAATATTTCTGAAAACAAAGGCTACACTTATTTTTATCTTGAGCGTGTTAGGTTGAAAAAGGCTGCGCTTGATCATTTAATAAATATTTCATCACCAGATAACCTGCCTGCAAAAAATGTATCGGATATATTGGAAGCTATAGAAAATTTTCTTACCCAACCTCGAACATTTTATTATAGTTTGCAGAAAAACATACTTTGATAGATGGCATAAAATATTAATCAATCTTATCTCGCCGCTAATACACCACCATCTATTGCTAAGGCATGGCCGGTAATATAAGAAGCTTGTGTAGAACATAACCACACTACGGCTGCAGCAATTTCTTCAGGTTGCCCTAAACGTGACATAGGGACGGTTGCTAATTTTCCTGCTAGGGCTTCAGGTGTCCAATTGGGTTTATCAAACATCGGTGTATCAATAGGGCCTGGGCATATTGCATTGATTCTGATATTGCCTTTTGCATATTCTAATGCGGCAGTTTTAGTGATGCCTATGATTGCATGTTTACTGGCGACATAAGCGTAATCCACACTGCCTGGCTGTGCGCCCTGGATGCCAAACGTAGAAGACATATTGACTATTGCCCCACCACCGCTTTTCTCTATCCATGGTAATTGATATTTCATGCCTAACCATACGCCTTTTAAATTGGTATTCATCACGTGATCCCATTGCGCTTCGGGTTGTTCAGCAATCGGGGTATAGGCATGTAAAATACCTGCATTATTGCAGGCATAATGTAATTGGCCAAATTTCTCATTTATCTGCTGCATGATACGCTGCATATCACTTGCCAGACTCACATCGGCCTCTATGGGTAATGCTTGTATGCCAAGTGATTGTAGTGATGCTGCTAAAGGGTTTAATGGTGCAGCATGGTTATCCACCAATACGACATGTGCACCTTGCATGGCAAATGCCCGTGCGATTGCATGCCCTATTCCACCACTTGCGCCTGTGATTAATGCGATTTTGTTTTTCATAAATGTGCCTTAAAAATAGAAGTATTATACATAGCAGCACGCTACTCAGAGGATATTGATTTTAGTTCAAATGAATGGCGGTCCCGCAAAATCATTTAAATTTTGCGGTGCAAATATTGGGATTTCAATTGTTAAACTGAATGCAGTAATAACGGATAAGCGATTTTTGATGCGGTTTCTTAGCATGCTGTCCTATATTTCGTCTTCATCGAATTTTACGCACAAAGCACTAGTTTGCACATCTTGGCGGTAATAACCGTTTGAATTTAAATCGTACTGTGCAAGACACGACCATGCATTAGAATTTGCAGGATGGCTTTGGATCACTTTCCATTCATCGAATTCGTGATCTGCATGTATTGGGACGGAACAACCCCCAGAAAGTAAGGTATATCCTTCTTCACACTGGACTATAGAGCCATTAGTTTCCCATCCTGCAGTGCCACTGAGTTCAGTGATGATTTTTTGATCGCTGGCTGCTTGCGTAAATTGCGTACATACAGCATTGCCTAATGCTGTTTGATTAATGACATTCGAGCCCGCATCTTGCGCAATACGACAATGCCAGCCACTTTGTGTGCCATTGTTATTGTATACCGGCGCTGAATGCGTGACTTTCCAGGGTTGGCTTAGGTCAATATCATTGGACTCACAACCACCGCCCGTGACCACAAATCCTGGATCGCAATAAGCTGTACATTCACTGACTAATCTGCCCGTAAGTCCTGTACAGTTTTTGAGATTTCTATCTTTAACTAAATCATTACGCATACAGCTTGCGGTAACGCTAAGTCCTTTTAAGAGAGAGAGACTGCTTGAGGGATAATCGATATTCGTCATGCAAAAGAAAGTATTATGTGTGAGCACAGGTTTGATGGAAGCTAAAATCCAATTATAAGGTTCTTCTGCAGGTTCCGATTGACAGCCACCTGCGATAAGAGAGTAATTATCGGGACATGTCGCCTCAAGCCAATTTTTTGTTGTATATAATCCTTCTTCGGTGACACGTACATGTTTCACTTCAGCGGATTGAGGGAGGTGACAATTGGGCACGGATGCGCAATAGGCTAAGTAGCCAGCTTGCATGACTTCACGCTTTTTTGCAATCTCAGGATCATTGGGGAAAAAATTCGCGGTTAAGAAATCAGATATGGCCTTTAGTTCAAACTCCTCTGGTATGGGGTTATCGATATTATTTGCCCATTCACCAAAATTAAGTCCCTGAGGAGGTGTTGAACCTATTACAATCGCACTTTGTTCATACGCAGAAGTATCGAATAGAACACGCATTTCAGTTTCTTCTTCATGTTCACCCGCAGCAGAAGCACCTTTAGTTCTATAAAATTCTGCTGAAATTTCAGCGGCTGCGTCGATATTAATATCTAGCGCACGCATGGCTTCATAAGAGATTTGAGTGAAAAGAGATTCATAACTCCATCTTGCGCCCAGGCTTGCAGTTTCCACCACATGGGTACCATAGATGACAAAAAAATCATGCACTTGATCATACCAATTCGGGGTGTCTGTTGAAGTAGGGAATTCTGCTATTGCCTTTGAAAAGCCAGATGAAAACACAAAGTCATAACAATAGGGTGTGCGGCTCGCTGTAGCCACTTGACAGACTGCTTCAGCTTGCACATTGATTAATCCTAGGCCAAATATATCTTGTTGCTGATAAGTATATTCCGCAGATCCGGTAAAAGAATATGAACTAAGAAAATCATCACTGGTTTCAGACACATTCACTTTTTCCATGAGTCTTTGATAATAATCTATTTCACTTTCCATATCATGCGAGATATAACCGCCTTTACAGCCATCGCTAAGCATGCAATGTAGGCAGGCAGGTTCAGGTAATGTTTCATTGAAAATTTTTGTTCTCCAACCTGGGTCAGTACCATAGTTGGCAGGATTGCCTTTGACTAAATCATAGCCCAGATGAAAATAATCCAAATAATCATCAGGACAATCGACTGTAATTTCCTCGGCAAATACAGGCGCATAGTTTATTGCAATGGCTAAGGTGATAAGGATTTTTTTTAGAAAATGATTCATTACCTGCTCCTATTTATTAAATTTTATACATAAGGCATCCGTTTGCACGTCTTGAAAATGTGTTCTTGTGCCTAAGTCCATTTGGCCTAGACAAGACCAGGCGATGGAACTTGCGGGTTGCGACTTGATCACTTTCCATTCTTCACTGGGTCTACTCATCGCAGGAACCGCGCAACCGCCAGTAAGGATTTGATAACCCGTATCGCAGGTCACAATGTCACCATTGGTGTACGTTTCATTGACGCCGCTGTAATCGGTTTTAATATTAATATCTTCGATGGTTTCCGGTGCAAATCGCGTGCATAGCGCATAGCCATAAACTTTTTGATTATTTGTACGTGTGCCTTCTACTTCTGAGGCTCTGCAACTCCAAGCCCTTTGCTGTTTATCCATATCTATATAAACAGGATTAGATGCAGTCACCTTCCAGGGAGAATTTAAATCCACAGAATCTGATTCACAGCCACCACCGGTGAGCTCATAACCTGGTTCGCAAGTGACCATACATTGATCCGTAGCATAACCGGTTAGACCTTCACAGTCTTTCACAACAACTTCTTCAACATAATCTTTGTGTAAGCAGGTTGCCGTGGCGGTTAATCCTGTGTAATAAGGACTTAACGCAGCGATATCGACATTTGCCATACAATAATAACTTTGCTCACTCAGTAAAGGTTTGAACGAAGGTAAATTCCAATTCATCGGTTCATCTAGCATTTCTGATTGGCAGCCACCGGCGATCAAGAGATAATCTTCGGGACAAGTAGCCGCTATCATATTTTTGGTGGGGTATTTACCAGTTTCTGTTTCTTTAATATGGACAATTTTGGGCGGTTTAGGCTCATGGCAATTGTCGATATATGAACAATAGATCAAATAAGCCGTTTCCATCACCGCACGTTTTGCTTGAATGTTAGGATCATTCGGAAAGAAACTGGAAGTTAATAATTGCGAGATGGGTGCAAGTTCATATTCTTGTGGGATGGGGTTTTCAATATTATTTGCCCATTCACCAAATGAAACATCTTCAGGGGGCCTAGACCCTATGACTATTATTCTATTTATATCTATTAATGAATCATAAGTTTGCCGCATGACAGTTTCTTCTTCGGATTCATATTCGCCAGATAGTTCATTCGTTCTATAAAACTCTGCGGAAAGTTCTGCCGCAGCAGTAACATCAATATTGCTGGCATACATTGCATCATAGTCTACTTGCGTAAATTGAGATTCATAGATCCATCTTGCGCCTAAATGTCCTGTTAACATAAAGTGTGTGCCGAAATAATAAAAAAAATCTTGCACCTGTGCAAACCAATTAGGGTCTTGAGTGGAGGTAGGGAAAGCGGCAATCGCGTTTGCAAAACCCGTATCAAATTCTACTTCAGAGCAATTAGGATCGCGCCATGCAGTAAATAATTGGCAAGCGCCTTCAGCTTGTACATTGACGCGTCCAAGGCCAAAAACATTGTGTTGTTGATAGTAATATTCTTCTGATCCGGTAAAAGCTGCTGAACTCAGAAAGCTATCGCTCACACCTGATACTTCAGCTTTTTGATAAAGACTGTAATAATATTCCAATTCAGAGTTCATCTCATAAACGTTATATTCCCCTGCACAGCTTTCAGCCGCCACACAGTACAGGCATTCTTCTTTTCTTTGTAGTTCAAAAATAGGGCTGCGAGACCAACCAGGATCATCCAGGCTGGTGGCATCTGCAGGATTTCCCATGAGATAATTGTATCCGTATGAAAAAGATTCTATTGGGCAACCT
The DNA here is from genome assembly GCA_013289605.1 of Gammaproteobacteria bacterium. GTDB lineage: Bacteria > Pseudomonadota > Gammaproteobacteria > JABCZS01 > JABCZS01 > JABCZS01. Next base: position 12,301 of record JABCZS010000014.1, on the reverse strand, counting down.
TCAACGATCGTTCCTGCGAATAAAGAGGGACTAGATAATAAAAAAACAAAATTGATAATTAGTTTGAAGTATTTATTCATACTATCTCCATATAAAATGATTCGTTCTTAATTGTGAATGGATTTAATCACGTTCGAAGGTGGATATCAATAAATGAATCTCTTGAACAATTACAGGTGCTTTTGATCTTATCAATTTATGGGTGTCTTAATATTCTCTAACATTCGTTTGCAATAAGTAATTTTTATCGCACGCAAATAATGGCTTATCTCTCACGCAGAAATCATACTTATGTTAATGACTTATCAATCTCACCTAGTATATATTAGATTCGTATACATTTGAGCAGGATAACAAGCAGCCTTATGCCACAAATAAGCAAACAACAAGAGAAATTTATTGAGCAGCTCTCTGAACAATTAATAAATGAATTCAATTATATAAGTGATGTGTTAAGTGGTCGCGCGCCACGACGCAGCACGATGCTAGAAAAATTCTTCTCTGCAATCGATGCCAATCAAATAGGCACAGCGTTAGTTGCTATGGGTGTCGCTGTCCCATACATTTTAGCTATTAAAGGCGGGGTCTTATTACTCGGGCAGGGTGCAGGTTATCTGTATAGCTTGTCTCAATTTTCGACATTATCACTGCTATCGAATGGTTATCTTGATCATACCTTAAAGGCACGTGAACAGTTAATCAAGGAAACAGCAAAAGATGCAGCTTATATTTATGAATATGCCATTAATGAACTGATAGATCCGAAGGATATTCCTACGTTCGCGCGCATTGGTGCAGTGCGTATCATTGAATATCTCATCAGAGTGGGGGCACCTGATTTAACTGAGGAAAGATTATTAGCCGGGTTACTGCAAGGTAAATCAGGCGCCGGTATTGAACAACTCACAAATAATGATTTACACGATAAACATGGTGATCTCACCCTGACAGTGGAAGACTTGTATGGTCGTGCAGCTTACCGAACACACGATGGAAAATTGTGGGCGAATAGTGATAGGAACAATCTATCTTCAAGTGTACATCTACGAGGGAGCTTTGGTTGGGTGACATTGGATAAAGAAGGAATGCCGCGTTATGGATATCGTTTAGCCACTCAAGAAGAAGTGCGAGCGCAAAATTATACCGAGCTTGCCATTATTCCTGGCACACAATTCGAACAACGCTATACAAACTATCAATCCAAAGTGCGTTGGGTGGATGAAGCGGACATTAAAAATTATCTTGCAGCAAGGAGAAATGACAAGCCTATCAGCTTTAATGATTACTTGGGTGCCGTAGCGCGCTTTTGTGGAGTATTAGAGGGAGTAGATTTAAGGCATGGAGATTTTTCCTACTCTGATTTTAGTGATGCTGAATTTATTCACTGTCAATTGGATCATTGTAACTTTTCTAATGCCTATTTGGTGCGCACGCAATGGATCGATACGACTGCTACCTATATTAATTTGAGCAGATCTGAATGTGCTTATCTGCAAGCCCCTTACATTAACTTCATTAATGCTAACTTTAATGATGCAAATTTTCATGAAGCTAATTTTGATTGCGCTAATTTAGCGCATATGACCCGAGTGGGCGCCAGCTGGCATAATGTTAAAATATATAATACAAAATCTCCTGTGCAGCATGCGCCTGCTTTGTATGAAGATCTAGCAGCGCAGGCATTCACGCAGTTAAAAAAGCCCATGTCGAATGCCTATTATGATGCACATCTACTCCATGAATGGCTAAAAGCTAAGGTTCAAGCAGTCCTTACAGCTGAATTAGCGCGACAAAATTTACCTGAATCAATCAGAAACAGTTTTGCATTATTAGCACGTAATGACATTCATTATTTAAATGGTCATCAAACAATTACTTTTACTTGTGCATTGATTATTAGGAACGGACTCAATGCAGAAGATCGGGAGAAAATTGATCGTATCCTCAATCATACCCCTGCGACAACGGGATTGACGCGTAAAGAAATACACATTGCCAGAGTGCTCAAAGAAACTGATGTGACCCTTGCGCAGCATATGCCAATAAAAATGATGATCCCTGCCTTACAAAGTCATTTAACCCTAGCCTGCGAGCGTTTAAAAGCAGAATGTAATCTCTCAGTGATTTTAGACTTTTCTGAAAGTCGCGTATTAAGCATCAATGGATGGGTATATGAAACCACTCAGAACCCATCTGCCCTGGATCAAATCAGCTGGCAATCAGCGATTTTTCTAGGAGGGAATGATGAGATCTATACGCAATACACGCAAGAAGTAGGGAAGCAAGTTCAACCCGATATCCGCGCCATTTTAAGTACCCTCGCATCGCTCCAAAATTTATTTATCCAAGATGCCAGCAATCAGCGTCGACAACTTGATTTGCAAATATATGAAAAATGGCAGCAGAGTTTGTACTATCTTGCACGCTATCATCATTTGGAATGGCAAGACCGCAACAATATGTTGGAGCAGCTCGCTAGCAAAAAAATAATCCATAAACAACTTGCTGATGATTTGCGGAACATTTGGTGGGCATGGGATAACCGTCATATCCGTCCCGTATGTGCCGAATTATTTGGATTTACTGCGCAGATCCATACATTGTGGTGTCAGCTATTACAGGAAACACTTAATCCTGCTGCAGCAATGAGTTCAGAACTGACTCCTGCTGATTATTTATTACAAGATGCCAAGAAAAATGCCAATTGGCAAGCATATTGTGATTATTTTGTTTGGCGATGGACAAGCGTAGAAAATAATGCAGCGCATGATGAAACTTTACAGAAAAACAAAACTACCGCTGACGAAGTTTTAACAGAGTGGGGGAAGTTTTATATTTCACTTTATCGCTCAGAGAAGCTCACCTTGATGCGTTCCCTTGAGAAATTAGGTCACGCGCATACCCAATTATTTAATCATTTACTAGACGTAAATGATATCAGTGGTTGGCATTATGGATTAATTTATAGGCGTCAACAGTGGTTGATGCGTTGGCAAAATGCCATCACTTCATCGGCCAGTGATGATGTGAACTTGGTGACACCACAATTCGATATTGAGTATCCTCCTACTTCTGCAGTGCAAAAGCACGCAATGGCTTCTCATGTTAAAATGCACATGCTCAATGGCATGGCTAATGCTTATACATTTAAAAATCCCTTTCAAAAAGTGAACGGTGTACGTGATAGCCTGCATGCGGTATATCGTTTTGACTATCAGGGCGAAACTTACTGGGCTAAGCTGATCCCAGCACGACCTGCTATTGAATTTGCAATCAATGAATTAATGAAGCGTGCTTGTGGTCAAAGCTATCTGCCCGAAACATTAATCAGTCGCCTCGATATTCCTGGACGTGAGGCTATCGCTGTACAATGGAGTGAACATATTGGAGGCGTGTCATTAATTCCTGATGAATTATCAGATGCTAATATGCCTACAAAATTTAGCCCTCAATCGTTTTTTGTTCACCTTGTTCGCACCCTCATCACTGGCCCGCAAGATGATAGTCATAAAGATTTTCGTGTTGTCGAGGATAAAAATGGTCAACAGGATTTATTTCGCTTTGATTATGATCAATCATTCTATGTTCAAGATCCCAAGGTAAAAGCAGGTCATGTTTTGCAGATCAAAAGTATCGTATTGTGCTTAGATAATATGCATCAAGCACTCGATCTCAATGATCCGGTCATTCAACGTTTTTTAAAGATTAGTCCTTTGGCATTACTAAATGATTGGTTAGAATCTCTGAAGGCTATGCATACACAATATCAACGCTTATTTGAGCGTACTTTTAGTAAACACTTTGAAAAATCTTGGGGATTATTTACTGAAGAAGAGTGCAACAGGCTATTTCCTGAAAACAATGCAGACCATTCGTTGTTCGGTCATTTATTTGGTAAAACAGTATTGGGTAAACCTTCATTTAGTTTTTTAACTGTGTTCTTAGATGATGAAGTGGTGATAAAAATAAATAAACTTTTTGCAGCCATTCAGAGCTTATTGCAATACCATCAAAATAATCAGCTAGAAATTACTGGCATGGCGCTGGCATTAGGGGTGCATCACGAATTGGGTGAGTACTATGACGCTATTTTTCAACAAGTCACTTATCAGGAAAATGCAGGATTCAGTGGTTTATCAACAGATGTGATGCAGTATATCGAGAAAAAATTTGGTCGGCCGATCATGCAACTCCCAAAAGCGCTATCTCCTTTGTTACGATTTTTAGAGCGCACTCATGGTGAGTATAATCTCAGGAATGGCATCATCTCAAACCAAGATGATCGTGCCATGGCAAGTAGTGTGTTACATTTTACTCATCCTTTAACACTGATGGATGCGCACAAGGTAAGAGAGGGAAAAGACAGGAGTCCAAAGCAAGCAATGAAGGCGCTTGAGAACATAAAATCTCAAAATGGATTTGAATTACTCAAGCATTTAAAAGAAGATGGAGCGTATTCAGAAATAATTGCGGCAAGCATTGTGCAATTTAATAAATTATCAGCGCGGCATAGAAGTACTTTACTTGCAAGGGAAATTGAAAAATTAAATGATGCCGTTTTACGTAAAGTTGCTATAAAAAGAGGGTTATGCTATACCCCACCTCCCTCAGCGCCACAAAATCCTAACCTGGTTCATATGCCCGATGATGCAAATTGCTTATTTAGCGCTATTGCGCATCAGTTAAGAAATGATCCAAATATACCCTATGCCGCTTCAAGACTGCGCACTAAGGCAGTGTCTTATATGAAAAAAAATGGCAGTACGGTTCCGATCCCGCTCAATGCTAATGAACTCAAAGGTGCCTATTTTGATAGGATGAACTCACCAGAAACCCGGGGTGGTGAAGCAGAAATTGAGGCCCTCGCCAAGGATTTAAATAAATGTATTTATGTTGCCCGTGCGAATGGTATTCCTAGCATCTATGGCGATCCCACAAGCGATGACATTTACCTATGGGATAATGGCAATGGGCATTATCATTCATTAGATCTTCTTTCCCCTCTCGCTTGGCAAACACGATTATTAACACAGCTTATTCCTGGCACCATACTACGTTCCTTGGATTTATCAGGCTTTGGGGACACATTAGATGATGAGCATTTACGAAATATGCTTACGACAAAACCGGAAGGCTATCTACTCACGACCGGTGCGTTTATTGAGCGTTTGGACTTAAGTCATAATACCCGCATTACTTATGCGGCAATCATGTTAATTGCCGCCCATTGCCCTAATATTCGGGAATTGAGGATAAATAATAGTGCGTTACAGGGATTTTATTACCGAGTGCGTGAAATTAATCATTTCAGAACCATGCCGGTCATATTTCCCAAACTAGAAATCTTGTCACTTAATGCTTGTGGAAATTTAAGCGCTATTTCTTTACAAGCACCCCGTTTAAAATTTTTAGATGCTGCGCACTGCACAAACTTAAAAAGGTTAACGGTAGAAAAATCGCTGCATGGTAAGGCTAATTTAACTGGATGCGATCAACTGCCTGGTCAAGATTATAAACAAACCTTGTTTTTTACTTCAATAGACTGGTCCGATCTCACACCCGCCATACAAACAGTATTGCGTGCGGTATGCAATAAAGACTATTCCCCAGAAAATCTTCAGCTCGCAACGATAAACTTAACCTACATGGATATTAGAGCAACAGATAGTGCTTTAAGATTAGGCCATATCCCGGAAATATTTTTAGGGAAAAATAATTTACAGGATGATAGCGCAAGACAATTTTTTCATGCCTGTGATGGCACCCCTACACGAATAAATTTTTTCGGGCAATTATTAGGTCTCTCGGGGTTTCAGCAACTGCTAGCAATAATAAGTAGTATTACCGTTAAAATCACTCATCTTAATCTCGGATTAAATTACCTTAAGGATCATAACGCACAAGGATTGGCTGAGGTATTAAAAGATAATACCTTTGTGATTTCTTTGGACTTAGCTTGGAACAATATCACTGATGTCGGGGCCAGGGCATTGTGTGATGTGCTAAGAAATAATTTTACTTTATTGCATCTAAATCTAACGGGTAATGCCATAAGCGCTGCGCTTTTAAATCAAATCAATTTATTTTTGCTTCGTAATCAAAGTAAAGCCGGCAAATTAGCAAAAAACCAACGGAATGATGTGCAGGGAAGTCCCGCGGTTAAAGCAGAGGCGACGTTGGCAAATTCAAATCCTGTTTTTGATGAAGCGTTATTATCGCAAGCACAAACAGAGCCAGCCTATTCTGGCATGCTGAGACGATTGAAAAAGCGCCGGGTAGAAGTGGAGCACTTTCCAGGGATGCAAATGCCTGAAGCAATTGATGCGTTACTGGCTACGCCTGTGCAGGGGACAGAGCAAGCAATTGAATTGCATCAGCTTTATGGTGGCGAATTTGCAGGGGAAAAAATAGTACTCTCAGTAGCTAATGCAGAAGATGAATCAGTGGGAAGCGCATCTAAAAATATTCTCCAACAACTGGGCTACGATAATTTGAGTAAAGCAAGAGATCAACTAGATAATCAAAAATCTGATTTGGCTATACGACAAAAATATAGTGCTGAAGTATTTACCGCATTTATTAATAATGAAATCGACCATTTAAAAAGCGATGCCACTAAGCTCACACCTAAAGAGGAACAATGGAAAAAAGGATCTGCACAATATTTGTATTGCTCTGCCGCCTGGGCGCAATTGCGCGTAAAACTTACCCGTGAGCATCCTCAGTTAATAGGCTTATTCGATAAAGATTTGCTGGAAAAAATTCCCCAACAGGCTGAGCGTGAACAAGCAGAGCGTTTATACCTAGCATTACAAGAAGCTAAAAAGACTTGTGAGATTTACTGCACAACAATTACAGCCTTTAAATGCTATATCGACAATTATTGCAAAGAAGATGCACTGACACCCACCATGATAAAACAATTGGCCGAGGCGAAAAGGATACCGATTTGTATCTGGGCTTTACCGAATGAGACCGACCCCTGGATGCTGCAATGCATCGCTTGCCCTGCAACCGGGGATAAACCTCGCTTACATTTTCTTGTTGACAATCAAACCGTCAGGTTAATAAACGTGACGCCGCAAACCAGCCCCATGCAAGCAGTCCTGCGGGAAATAAGGTCCGAACCTCGCCCCTTAGTGGTCTATGAAGTAGTGTGCGCGCGGGTATTGCGTTACATTTATTTTTCTTTATATGATGTGTGCATGACACGCTTAGATGAAGCCATGCTTCAGCAATGGCTGTGGCAAGCCTATGCTTTATTGCGCATTATTCAGCTGGCTTTTCCCAATGGGGATGCTGAACATGCGCAGCGGCTAGCAAGGCTCAGTGCAAGTCTTCGCACCGCTATGTTGGCGCCGCAGGCAGCGCAGCCTTATTTAACGGCTATTGCAGAAATGTTGACGATTTATCGCTTATATTTTAACACGTCTATCAATACCCAACAGGAATTATCACAGCATTTATTGACTTATTACAGCCAGCAGCTATTGCTACGCCAGCAACAAAAACAAAATCAAGCGGATGATCAAGCAAACCAGGCCTACCAACAGCTTCATACTAAGCTGCAAGTAGATAAATCCCTACTCGATAAAGCCTCTGTCTTGCAGGAGGCAACACCCGAGCAGATCCTGCAACAAATTAATGCCAATATGGTGGCCATCATACGTATTGTTCCCCAATACCAAAATAGTGGATATGAAGAACAAGCGAACAAATCATTTCTTGAATTAATTCAAGGAATGATCAAAGCGTTATTACCTGCACGGTTGCAATCCGCAGCAGATGAATTTGCGGGCTTAAAACAATGCAGTCCCGCTTATCTACAATTTTTAAGCCGATTTTTACAAAGCATCGCCATGCAACTTACGGTGTATGAATACGCCTTAGAAAATAAGTACTATTTTTTATTATTAGAAGATCCTTTACTCGAGGCTAATCGCGCCAGATTACAGGCATATTGCCCAGACAATACGACGATGGCGCAGATCAGCCAAGATTTAATGTGTGCCGGCGCATCTTTAGGTATAGATCCTAAAATACAAGCGCAACAATTAGCGCAGCTTAAAGAAAATATTTATGCTTTGAATGCAGCAGTGATAGAAAAAGAAGCTGGTGTGAATGCGCAGATATTTTTTGATGTCTGTGATCTACTCTTGGTGGCAGCGCTTGAGCCTCACCAATTGCGATTATTGCAGCTACTGTTAAGTAGTCCTTGGCAATTGCCTGACAAGCAAACAAAGGAAATTATCTTAAGCCACCATGGGCAATCAGAGCGCCTTGCCATCATTAGCACAGATCTGGCACACAAAGACTTAGCCATGCGTGCCGAAGTGCAACTGACATTTTCGATGTCCATGGCTTTGCAGCATTATCATGGCATGATCACTAGCCCTTGGGCCAAACTCACCGATTGGCTACGTGAATCTTCACGGCTCACTGAACGCTGGGAGATCATGGCTAGAATGGAATATAGAGATCACCACTTGGGTTTGTTAGATCAAAGCAGCACAGCGGAAACGATCCGTACGCGTCTGCAGGAGGAGCGTAATAAAGTCACACATCAATCTGATCATACCTGGTTTCATACCGAGTCACGCATGTTAAGCTGTATTGGCCCAGCATTAGATGAGGAAAGAGATCAACGGCCTAACGATAAAAAAGAATTAGTCCCCCTACCAGGCCAAGCCTCCTCCTCTTCTTCAACCGGCAATCAAAGTTTATCGAATCATACCGGTCATTTGATAGGTGAGAATAAAATGTAACATGAAGTAGAATAGGTATAGATTTGGTATAAGTTTTTCGGATAACCCGAGTTGATTAACTACGCTAATTTTTGATAAATTGACTAGAATTAATAAGAAAACCATCATTTACAGAGGGCGCAAATGGCCGTCGAGTTTAATTTTTTAAGCAGACACCCTAAACTGCAGCTCGCGGTGAGTATATTTTCTAGCTTATTTTTATTCGGTTTGTCTATATTTTTAATACTGTCTGTGGCGGGGATCCCAGTCGCTGGCGTCACCTTAAGCCTTGGGGGCGCGGCCGCGTGGAATGCAATTTTATTGCTGGGTTTTAGTGCTTCGTTCTTAAGCTTTAGTGCTTATCTATTTCCATGGTGGGGATCTGTACATGCAGGATTTAAATCCTGTGTAGCGTTATGCAAACAAGGGATCACTAGCATACAAATTAAACTTTCTAAGGGAGTTTTAAGAGGCATGAGCCGCAGCCGCATGGCTGCACCCAAGCAAGAGGTAGCAGAGAAATTTACTCAACGGGCAACAGAGGCCATGTCCAGGGTGTCTGAGTCAGTGCCAAACAGCGATAATCCCAACACTTTTGTGCAAGGAGTAGGACCACCACAGCCAGGCAATGATTTAAAAACGCAGCTTTTTTATCAAAAAGATTTTTCCTACCAAATTGAAACAGAAGTTCTGCCACTGTTGCAGGGGCCTAATGCTCAAGGGTTGTTGCAAGCGGCCAATAAGCTATCGCAGCTATCACAAGATAAAGCTATAGTCAAGAATGCGCCAGTTTTTATCGAGATTGCATCCCAGTTGGTAGCAAAATTCACCCCAGCGCAGTTATTACATTATATCAACTATTTTTTAGCGGAGCGAAATCACACATCAGGTCAAATTGAAGATTGGCTTGAAGTTTCAGATCAGGTAAGCTCTTTACTATACTACAAGCATCATAAAGCACTTCCTTTACTTAAAAAACTCATTGAGCGAGTGTCCGAAGATCCCAAAGCTTTGCCACGTATCCATTCATTCTTAGAATTATTGCCGGCACTTAAGGCTATCAATGGAGTTTTGCATGCTAAAACGACAGATGAGGGTTTAAAACAAATCACTCCCAAAGCTAATGCGACGTATTATTTATTTGAGTTAAGCCAATATTTCACTATTATACCTGCGTGGCTACAACTATTAAACGATACGGGATTCTCGACTATTGATTTTACCCAAGCCTATAAAGGGTATGAGCATGATAATACCGAATTCGTAGCCTTTATCAAAAATTTCATTGCGGCCCTTCCTCAATATCCGAATATCACTGCTGTGCATTTCCCGCCTGAGTTTGCGCGAAATAACAGCAGATTGGTCGCACAAGTGAATACCATTACGGCACGACATATTGCGCGTTTTGCTTATCAAGCGCAATATGATCAAATTGCCAAAGATTATCTGGAACAAATAGCACCACTCATTTATGCGTGGGATAATCCGAGCTCAGAGCAAGCAAAAAATTTTTTTACTTATGAGAGAGGTCATCTAGAATATATGACTCAACTTATAATTCAGCTCCTTGAGCTAGAAAAAGCAATAAGAGGACGCTACCGAGAAGCTGTTGCAACACTAGAGGCAGATATACTGGCCAAGGATCCTGAATTCGTTCTCAAAAAAAATAAAAACGTAATAAAACAAATCAAAGGTTTTAATTCTTGCATCCAACGTAAAAAAGATTACCAAGAATACTTGGAAGATAATAATCTATCCTCCGCGATGCAAGACGATTATCAAAATAATAAATTCCGTGCGCTAATTATCCTTCCTGAGGAGCCTTATCAGGAGCAAGATTTTTTTCCACCAGACTATAATTCATTATGGCGTAGATTTAAACGCTACTGGCTTCGAACCGATGATCCTCCATTGCGTCCGGAAAGATATGAATCATCTTCCTTATTAAAACGCAAAGATAATATTGCAACCATCATAAGAAATTATCAAAGAGCCTTAGGTTTAAAAACCAAGACCGTCGCTTATGAGGATATGTACAAAAGATATAAAGAGTGCATGAATTGTCTACATCCAGATAAAAACAAAAATGCGATGGATACGATGGTTGCTATTTTGCACCCTAATGATACAAACGCCCAAGCAGAACTTCGAGAAAAACTCAATGCACTCAATCGTGACAGGATGATGATACTGCAAGAAATTTGGAATAATTATAAACTGGTTACCTCGGGTAATGTTGATAACCAAACCCTTTTTGATCTCTGCTTTAAAAGTTATCATGACGAAGTAGTGTATATAAATATTTGTAAAGAATTTAGGGTTTATGCAGCGCAAGCCGAAGAAATCCAAGCTAAAGCCCGCGCGCAAGCACAAGGCCAAACTGCAAACCAAAATCACGCAAATTCCGGCAATGAAAACAAGACCACTGCATTGCAACCTCAGCCCAGCGTACAAGATCGAGAAAGCGCATTGGGGTATATTAGACGCACATGTTTATCCGCACTAAGATTTGAAACGCTAGTTGTGTCTGAGAAAGAACTGTATGCAGCCTATCAACGCTATATGAAAGTTTTTCAATCAGCGGAAATGATAACCCAGATGGTGCTGGCGCAATACCCAGCAGATTTACCCGCACAACAATTACTCCAAGCACAGTTAAATACACTATTTGCAGCCGCCATTCCTTTATTAAAGAGCATCTGGGTAAGTTATGAAGCGATCGCTACCAGGGAAAAAGCAGATCTATTAACGGATGAAGATATTTTGGCATTAAAAACTAAAATCGCCAAAGATAAAGCAAGTTATGACGAGCTGATAAAACCCTATGGGTATATGCTTAATAATATCCCTTCTCAAGCAAAAGCGAAAACAGCAGAACAAGTCGCGCAAGCAACTGATACACCACATACGCCTGTCTCCACTGCAAACACAACGGTGCCACTCATACCCACTCACGACCCAGATCCACACAGACAATCACCTTCACACAGTGAAACCGCAAGTGAAACCGCCGCTGATGCCATGAGCTCTTCAGCAGTAGGAGCGGGTAAAATGGCACTTTCCACTTGGGTCTTTGATATCGATAAGGTTTTAAAAACCACCACCCCTTCGCATACAGCAGTGGCTACGCTTTCACAATATATATAAAGAGCTCATCTAAAGCCCCTAGTAAATATTAAGCTGCCCTGATGTCTACTTCAAAATCTAATCCATATTTATCGAGCTCGCTTTGTAAGGCGTATAAGATGTTTCTGGCCAACCATGCAATAAAATAATAAGCGGACCGTCGCCGACTTCACGGTAATGCAACTCTATACCATTGATTTGTGCAAATGCGATTTTGTTTTTCATAAATGTGCCTTAAAAATAGTAGTATTATACATAATATTGGCTCAGGAGGGAGTTGAACCCCCAACCTACGGTTTTAAAGACCTTAGAGTTAAATAGGGTTTTATATAAATCAATGCGTTGCGATCTTTCTTCATGTTCTAGAACCGCTATAATACGTCAAAAGGCGCGGCGCTTTGACACAAATTTAACACAATTTAATTACTCAA
>JABCZS010000013.1 GCA_013289605.1 Gammaproteobacteria bacterium | reverse complement strand
AGGTCTTGCTTGCCCCCTTTGTAAAGGGGGCCGGCCTTAGGCCGGGGGGATTTTTAGCGGCGCAAGAGGATTTTTAAAAGCCTGGAAGATTGCTCACGGCCGTGAAAAAACTCTTCCAATGGTAAGTATCAAGCCCAGAGCTTTGCAAAGGGACGAAGTCGTTTTTATGATTCGCAAGGAAGATATCAGGACTTACGAAAAATGCGGCTGTCAGGGTGTTTTTTGGCGATTTTGCGACAGCCATGAGCAAAAAAACATCCTGACAGCCGCATTTTTCGTAAGTCCAGGATATATGAAATAATGCGCGCCCGGAGAGATTCGAACTCCCGACCATCTGGTTCGTAGCCAGGTACTCTATCCAACTGAGCTACGGGCGCAAAAAGCTTATTTTACCTGATTTATGTGGATAACCCTAATATTTTTGGCGGAGAGAGAGGGATTCGAACCCTCGATGAGATTAAAGTCCCATACTCCCTTAGCAGGGGAGCGCCTTCAGCCACTCGGCCATCTCTCCAAAGAGTGAGATCATACACAGTTAAACGTTTAAAAACAAATCTCTGCTGCATAAAGGACGGGGGCCCAAGTGCACTTGTAGGGCTTGCTGCAAGAGTTGTTTGGCTTGCTTTCTCACATGAGGATCCTGCAAATCATCTTCGGCCAAGGCCAATAAACTTTTGCCCGAAAAAATATAATTTTTATCCTGATTGACTGCCTGCGCTAATCGCACCGGGCCTTGTTCTAATAGGTACACATACTCCGCGCAGTGCTCAATGTGCTCACCCGTATGCGCATCGTAACTTAAATTAAGCTCATATCCTAAAGCCTTTAACAGGGCTTTTTCAAATAAACGCAAACACACCCACAAATCTTGTTGGGCCCGTAACGCGGTTAAAATAGTTTCATACGCTACAAAAACCTGACCACAGGGGGATTCTTTTAGTAATAAACGCATTAATAATTCATTCACATAAAAACCTGCGAGCAAATGGTCCCCCTGCAATAAGGGCAAGCTCAGGGCTTCGGCATAAGTCAGGGTTTTTAATTCGCTGCGCCCGACATAAGAAAGCGTCAAAGGAATAAACGGTTGCAAGATCCCGCGGTAACTCGATTTAGGCCGTTTTGCACCTTTGGCCACGACACTCATCCGCCCATCAACGGTTAATAGCTCTACAATTAAGCTACTTTCTTGATAAGCACGCGTGTGCAACACATAGGCTGATTGTAACGTAAGATTAGGATTCATCGTGTTAACCTTCTTATCGCGTTTGCCCCCTTTGTAAAGGGGGCAAGTCTTTCGCTGAACACAGCTCCTTTTAACCATTTCAATGGTGATGGTTATAAATTTTCATCCTGATCACTATAGCCTAAACTTTGTAAGGCACGCGCGCTATCGGCCCAATTGGCTAGCACTTTGACCCAGAGTTTTAACATCACTTTAGTCTTAAATAAACGCTCTAATGCGATCCGCGCTTGCGTGCCTATCATTTTTAAACGCGCGCCCTGCTTGCCTATCACTATCGGTTTTTGACTCTCGCGCTCTACCCAGATCACTGCACTAATAGTTAATAATTCAGGGGTACGCTCAAAGCTTTCTATACCTACACTGGTGGCATATGGTAATTCTTGACCTAAATTACGCATTAATTTTTCTCTCACCACTTCACTGGCTAAAAACCTATCGCTGCGATCGGTGCGATCTGTTGCCGCAAAATAAAATTCTTCACAAGGCGGTAAATAACTAATGATGGTTTGTTCCAGACGATCCAGTTGAAAGCCGGTACGTGCACTGATCGGTACAATTTGCGCAAACGCATATTGGCCAGATAATTTTTGTAAATGCGGCAGCAATATTTCTTTATTCGCCAGCATATCAATTTTATTGACCACTAAAATCACTGGCACTTTAGTTTTTTTCAGTTGCCGCAATACCCACTCATCGCCTTCATTAAAATAAGTGCCTTCGACCACAAACACCACCACGTCTACATCTTTTAATGAAGCAAGCGCTACTTTATTCATGTATTGGTTCAGCTTATACGGCATTTGTTGGTGAATACCTGGGGTATCAACATAAATGATTTGCACATCGGGCTCGATGGTTTTGATCCCTAAAATGCGATGCCGCGTGGTTTGCGGTTTACGGGAGGTGATCGATAATTTCTCACCCAAAAAGTGATTCAGCAAGGTAGACTTGCCTACATTGGGCCGACCGATAATCGCAACATAACCCGTGTGTTTTTGACTCATTGTTGTTCTAGCAAAGCGGCCAAAGTCAAGCTCGCAGCGGCTTGTTCGGCTGCACGGCGGCTTAAGCCTTTGCCTTGTGGACGCGCATGTAAGCCTTGCACTTCACACTCTACACAAAAGTCTTGCTCGTGCGGCTGCCCAGTAATGGATAAAATCCGATAAATCGGCAGCGGTGCCTTGCGTGATTGCAAATACTCTTGCAACAGGGTTTTAGGATCTTTTTGCGACTCATCTAATTTGATGTAATCTAAACGGGACGCATACCAATTGCGTACGCAGCTATAACATTTATCTAGATTAGAATCTAAAAAAATCGCGGCAATTATCGCCTCTACCGCATCGGCTAAAATACTCGGGCGTCGCGCCCCTCCGCTTTTAAGCTCGCCCACGCCTAAATTTAAATGATCGCTAATCGAGAGCTCATCAGCGACTTCAGACAAGGTTTGCTGATTCACTAAATTCGCACGCAACCGTGTCAATTGCCCTTCGGAGGCTTGGGGAAAGCGCACAAAAAGTTCTTGCGCCATAATAAAATTAATAATGGCATCGCCTAAAAATTCCAAGCGCTCATTATTTAAACCTTGCGCACTGCGGTGCGATAAGGCTTGTTGCAATAATTCATGATTTTTAAATGCATAACCAAAATTTCGGGCTAACGCCGCGTAATCTAATGACATAGTGCCTCCTATTTAATCGCCGTGCCTACCCTGTCAAATCGGACGCGATAATGCTCGCCGTCCCAACTCATCCATAAGGCAAATGCTTTACCTATAATATTTTCATCCGGTACAAATCCCCAAAATCGACTGTCATCGCTTTCATCGCGATTATCGCCCATCACAAAATAATGCCCTTCAGGGACAACCACTTCGGCATCTTGTCCGGGTGTGAGGTGTTCATAAATATGATGACTCACGTGCGGCAGCGTTTCGGTAAATTCCCGCACCCGATAAGGCTGACCATCGGGCGCGGTGAGCGTCACGATTTGTGGATCAGTTTTGGGTATTAATTCACCATTCACAAATAATTGTTTATTTTTATAAATAATTTTATCGCCAGGCAAGCCAATCACCCGCTTAATAAAATTAATTTTAGGTTCCGGGGGGAAACGAAACACCATCACGTCGCCTCTGTCGGGTTTATTCAAGGGGATAATTTCTTTATCAATAATGGGTAAGCGTATGCCATAGGTAAATTTATTGACCAAAATAAAATCGCCCACTAATAAGGTGGGTTTCATCGAGCCTGAAGGGATGCGATAGGGCTCAACTAAAAATGAGCGCAGAATAAATACAAAAAGTAATATCGGGAAAAATGAGCGTGCATAATCGGCCCACGCGGGATCTTTCGCGTTGGGATTACGCGCTAAGCGTTTCTTTTTAAAAAATTTGACATCCACCCACCAGAGCAAACCACTGACTATGGTCGCGGCAAATAACAGCGCTGAAAAATCCCAAATCATGATGCTCTCCTAAATATAATATTCTCTTGTCTTAAATTAATTATACCCTGCTGTTAAGCAAAGATCGTAAAATCCCCCCCGGCCGAAACGGCCGGCCCCCTTTACAAAGGGGGCAAGTCCTACTCTCGCCCTATGACAAAGCCACCCTCTTTGCCCCCTTTGTAAAGGGGGCCGGACGCTTCGTCCGGGGGGATTTTTAGCGGCGGGTGGGATGTCTCAGGACCGAGAGCATTTAACGATCTAAATAATTTTGCCATCTTACGGCCACCCCCATACCCTACTTCTCCACCTGCAATACCGCCAAAAACGCTGATTGTGGAATTTCTATTTTGCCGATTTGCTTCATGCGCTTTTTACCGGCTTTTTGTTTTTCCAACAGCTTTTTCTTCCGCGTGATATCGCCGCCATAACATTTTGCTGTCACGTTTTTACGTAACGCTTTAACCGTAGAGCGTGCAATAATTTGCCCGCCTATGGTGGCTTGTATCGCCACATCATACATTTGGCGCGGGATCAGCTCTTTCATTTTCTCAGTCAACACCCGGCCACGGCCTTGCACAAAATCACGGTGCACAATTAAAGCCAAGGCATCCACCGGATCGCCGTTAATTAATACTTCCATCTTCACTAAATTAGCGACTTGGAAATGATCAAAATGATAATCCAATGACGCAAATCCCCGAGACAGCGACTTTAAGCGATCAAAAAAATCTAATACCACATCACTTAAAGGAATATCATAAGTTAAGGCCACTTGCCTGCCCGAATAAATCATTTTAATTTGTATGCCGCGACGATCAGTGCACAAGGTGATCACCGCACCTAAATATTCTTGTGGCACAAAGATATTAACGCGGGCTATCGGCTCTCTAATTTCTTCTATGGTGCCCGAGTCCGGCAAATCCGCCGGGTTATGCACCAGTAAGATCTCGCCTTTACGCGTGACAACTTCATAGATAACCGTAGGCGCTGTGGTAATTAAATCAAGATTATATTCCCGCTCTAAGCGCTCTTGCACAATCTCCATGTGCAACATCCCCAAAAAGCCGCAACGAAAACCAAAACCTAAGGCCTGGGAGGTTTCAGGTTCATACACCAGCGCCGCATCATTTAAGCGCAATTTAGCTAAGGCCTCACGAAACGCTTCATAATCATCAGACTCGGTAGGAAATAATCCGGCATAGACTTGCGGATGCACTTTGGCAAAACCGGGTAAGGATTTCTCCGCCCCACGCACGGCATGCGTTAAGGTATCTCCTACCGGTGCGCCGTTAATTTCTTTGATGCCTGCAATGACAAAACCCACTTCGCCGGCTTGCAGTTGCGCCGTCGGTGTGCGTTTAGGGGTAAAAATACCGAGATTATCGACCAAATGACTTTTACCGGTCGACATTACGACAATTTTATCATTGGGTTTTAATAAGCCTTGTTTGATCCGCACCAAGGACACCACGCCCAAATAATTATCAAACCAAGAATCAATAATCAAGGCTTGCAGGGGCGCGTTGATATCCCCCTCAGGTGGCGGTACGCGTGCGACGATGACTTCAAGTAAGTCCTCGATCCCTAAGCCCGTTTTTGCACTGATCCTTAAAGCATCATGCGCTTCGATGCCAATAATGTCTTCAATCTCATCGCACACGCGCTCAGGTTCAGCTTGGGGCAAATCAATTTTATTGAGCACCGGAATCACTTCTAAGCCTTGTTCGATGGCCGTGTAACAATTGGCCACGGTTTGCGCTTCCACGCCTTGCGCGGCATCCACCACAAGTAATGCGCCTTCACACGCAGCAAGGGATCGAGAGACTTCATAAGAAAAATCAACATGACCAGGCGTATCAATAAAGTTTAAGCGATACACCTGATTATTTCTTGCAGAATAATTCAAACTTACACTTTGTGCTTTGATAGTGATCCCGCGCTCACGCTCGATATCCATACTGTCTAGCACTTGCTCAGCCATTTCGCGTTCCTCTAAGCCGCCGCAATATTGAATAATGCGGTCGGCTAGAGTCGATTTGCCATGGTCAATATGCGCAATAATCGAGAAATTGCGAATGTTTTGCTGTAACTGCATCTATTTATGCAAGTCCTTCTATGGTTTCTGCGGTCTGATGGCAAGGTAGCGTTGCGGCTCACCTTTGCGCGTGACCAACATAGAAATGGCTTGCCCGTCTTTAACGTCTTTCATGATTTTGCTCATGTCATCCAGCGATTTCACCGGCATATTGTTCAGCATTAAAATCACATCGCCTGGGCGAATACGTGCTTTAGACGCAGGACCATTGGGCGCCACTTGAACCACTAACACGCCACGCTTATCTTTATCCAGCTCTAACCGCACGCGTTCTTCATCGGTTAACGCCCGCGCATTTAAACCTAAACGGTTACTGCTGGCACCTTCTTCTGAAGTCGTGCCGACTTCTGCAATTTCTTCTTCCGCAGGCAATTCAGTTATTTTCACGTCTATATTTTCTTGTTTGCCGGCGCGAATAATGGTTAAGCTTACTTTTTCACCGGGTTTAGTGAGCCCGACTAAATGCGGTAAATCGGCAGCACGCTCTACGCGTTTATCACCAAAATAAGTAATGATATCGCCCGGTTTTAAATCGGCTGCAGCCGCAGGACTCTCAGGCATGACTTCTGCAACCAATGCGCCTCTAGGCTGCTTCAAGCCAAAAGATTCCGCAAGATTGCGATCGATGTCTTGGAACAATACGCCTAACCAGCCACGAGTGACATGGCCACTGTTTTTGAGTTGTTCGATCACATCAACGGCAACATCGGAAGGAATCGCAAAAGATAACCCTAAATAACCGCCGGTACGACTGACGATTTGCGCGTTGATCCCGACCACTTCGCCGCGCATATTAAATAAAGGACCGCCCGAGTTACCAGGATTAATGGCCACATCGGTTTGAATAAACGGCACATATTTTTCGGTTTGCAGCGGGCGGCCTTTAGCGCTCACAATCCCTGCAGTCACAGAATAATCAAAACCAAACGGCGCACCGATTGCAACCACCCATTCACCGACTTGTAAATCCGTGGAAGAACCAAAGACGACCGGCTGCATTTCATTTTCAGGTTCAATTTTAAGTAAGGCTAAATCGCTGCCTTGATCTGCACCTATCATTTTTGCGTCATACTCATCGCCATCGATGGTGCGCACGATGATAGCATCGGCATCTTGAATCACGTGATTGCTGGTCAAAATATAACCGTCTTTAGACACGACAAACCCTGAACCTAAAGACTCACTGTCAAATTCTTCTGGATTCATGGGCATGCCAAAGAATTGTTCCATCATTTCCTGGAATTCATCCGGTGCCCCTTGGAAACGGTATTGCGGTGATGACGTCACACTTCGGGTGCTACTGATATTCACCACCGTCGGGCTAAGTTCTTTTGATAAATGGGTAAAATCAGGCAATTGTGCTTGCACCATCGCACTCAAGGCAAATAGCCCTGTCCCTACACTGACAATAAACCACCGAGTCACACGCTTCATACCTACTCCTTTATTCTAAAAATGAATTACCTAAAAATTCGATATCCCGTTCATTATACGCAACTTTTTAATATAGTCGAGCGCTGCGAGCGCTCTGCTGCTATCTTTAAACAATACTTACTCTTCTAGGAGAATATGCCGTGAATCCTCATCAAATTATTGCCAAGGTCATGGGAGTTGCGCAAGTCAAAAGCTTTACTAAACCCGAAGAAGTGCGGTTTTTTCCCAAAGGAAAATTAGAATTAATTCATATTGGTGGGATCATGATAGGAAGAGCCACTTTTGAGCCCGGCTGGCGTTGGTCTACCTCGCTGCAACCTTTAATGAATACTAAAAGCTGTTTAGCGCCGCATTTTCAATACCATGTCTCGGGTATTGTGCATATTCTTATGGATGATGGACTAGAGTTTGATTGTCATCCGGGTGACTTATCCTTATTGCCTAGCGGGCATGATGCGTGGGTTGTAGGGGATGAACCCGCGGTGGTGGTCGATTTTCAGGGAATGTTGGATTACGCCAATCCGGCTTAGTCTTGCAATAACGGCTGCACGCTCATGTCAATAGCTTCCCTGGCGCGATGGATACGGGATCGCACTGTGCCTATCGGGCAATGCATAATGCTTGCAATTTCTTCATAGCTTAAGCCTTCTAGCTCACGCAGAATAATGGCAATCCGCAGCTCCAAGGGCAAACCATTAATCACGCCAAAAACAGTACGCTCAATTTCATCCCGTAGCACTAAGCGCTCGGGATTAGTGTTGGCTTGTAATTCATTGTAATCGCCGATGATCTGCGTACTTTGCACATCTAAGTCGGTATCGGGCGGGCGACGGCTCATGGCAACTAAATAATTTTTCGCAGTATTGACCGCAATACGGTATAGCCAAGTATAAAAAGAACTGGAGCCGCGAAACTGATCTAAACCTCGGTAGGCCTTAATAAATGCTTCTTGGGTGAGATCAAACACTTCATGCGGATCGCGCACATAATGCGCAATGACTTTTTCTAAACGCAGTTGATATTTCAGCACCAATAAATTAAACGCAGGCTTATCGCCCTGTTGTGCACGGCGCACCAAGGCTGCATCCGCCAAACGCTCACTGATCAACGCTTCTTCTTTTGTTGTGAGTGTATTTAATTTATTATGGTGAGGACTAGGCATAAGCTCCCTGTTTTGTTATTATTCTAACAACTTCCGTTTTAAAATCGACCCTGACATGTCTAAAACACAACATTATCAATACGATGTTATTATTATCGGCAGCGGCGCCGCAGGACTGAGCCTAGCTCTGCAGCTTCCTGAACATACGCGTATTGCCCTCATCTGTAAAGATACCCTCACTGAAGGCAGCACCTATTATGCCCAAGGCGGTGTGGCTGCGGTATTCGATAAAAATGACAGTGTGGAGGCGCATAAAGAGGACACGCTCATTACTGGCGATCATTTAAGTCAGCCTGAGGTGGTCTCATTTGTGGTTGAGCAAGCTGTTTCCTGTATTGAATGGCTGCAACGCGAAGGCGTGATGTTTACCGAAGATACGGCAGAAAAAGGTCATTTACATTTAACTCAGGAAGCCGGTCACAGTCATCGTCGCGTGGTTCATGCCGCCGATGCTACCGGGCGCGCCGTTTCCACCACGCTCGCGCAGCTGGTGAAAAATCGTCAAAATATTGACTTATTCTCACATCATTTAGCCATTGATTTAATTAAAGATAAGAATGCGCCTCGCTGCATCGGTGCTTATGTCTATAACACGATTAATAATCAAACCCATACGTTTGCAGCCAAAGCCGTGGTACTTGCCACCGGTGGCGCCAGTCGCGTTTATTTGTACAGCACCAATCCTTCTGTTTCGAGTGGCGATGGGATTGCGATGGCCTGGCGCGCCGGATGCCGCGTGGCGAATTTAGAATTTAATCAATTTCATCCTACGTGTTTATATCACCCCCATGCGCATTCCTTATTATTGACCGAAGCGATACGCGGTGAAGGCGGCGTATTGCGGCTGCCTAATGGTGAGCCGTTTTTAGATAAATTTGACTCGCGTTTGGAATTAGCGCCACGGGATATTGTGGCGCGCGCCATCGATCATGAAATGAAGCGTTTAGGCTGTGCGCATGTGTATCTGGATATTAGCCATAAACCCGCTGCATTTATTCGAAAGTCTTTTCCTAATTTATACCAACGCTGTTTGGAGTTGGGTTTGGATATGACTCGTCAAGCCTTACCTGTCGTGCCGGCGGCGCATTACACTTGCGGCGGGGTCATGACCGATTTGCATGGACAAACGGATTTGCCTGGTTTATATGCCATAGGCGAAGTTGCGCATACGGGTTTGCATGGCGCCAACCGTATGGCCAGTAATTCCTTATTGGAATGTTTGGTGTTTGCGCGTGCGGCGGCTCGTCACATCATCGCGCAACCTAATGTGCAAGAGACTATGACTATTGCATCTTGGGATGAGAGTCAAGTCAGTGTGGCGCATGAGAATATTATGATTAGTCATAACTGGGAAGAATTACGCCGCATCATGTGGAATTATGTGGGGATCGTGCGATCACATCAGCGTTTAAAACAGGCGCATGATCGGATAGCGATTTTAAAACAAGAAGTGCACGATTATTATGCGCGGTTTTATATCCATCCTGATTTAATTGAGCTTAGAAATTTAGTAACCGTTGCAGACTTAATGGTGCGCTGCGCGATGAGTCGTAAGGAAAATCTTGGTTTGCATTATAATATTGATTTGGTGGATGCGCGAAAGGGTGATGCAGGGGATACGATTTTGCGGCCTTAATTTCTCGGCCGGCCGCGGATGATCACTTGCAAATGCCGCCAATCGTGCTGCGCCAATTGAAAGCGTAATAAAAATAACGGCGGTTTGCGTTTAGCCTCGTCTTTAGTTTGAAATCTTAAAATTAATAAAAAATCGCTGATATAACTGTAAGGCAAGAGTTGCACGTATTCTTTTTCATTTTGATCATGATATAACTGCCAAAGGTCTTTTGCCTCATGGACAAGTAGAGTAGGTGAAAAGATTTTTTTTGTTAAGCTGTAATAAAAAAGCAGCCCTATGATAAACATATATCCCAGTTTTACGGCAAAATGCATAGGTAAACTCAATATTATCAGCGCTACGCTGACATGTATGAGTATGCGCCAATAAAGCCAGGCGCGCGTTGGGGAAATATTAAAACGTTTGTTGTGCATGGTTGCGAATTTTATCACACAAGGTTTGAAATTGTGGCGCTGCGGGGGTGACGTTGAGTAGCCAATTGGATAGATCTTGGTCCTCTTCTTCCAGCAGCAAGGTAAAACATTCTTGTTCGGCGGGGCTTAAATGATCAAAGCAATCCTCCACAAAAGACAGTAAAAAGCGATCGAGTTCTAACATGCCACGTCGGCACGCCCAGCGGAGTTGGTTTTTTTGAAGCATGTTAGGTGCTCTTATTGTAGAGGTATAAATTAAGCCCGGCGGTTCAGTAGAGATCGCAAAATCCCCCCGGCCGAAACGGCCGGCCCCCTTTACCAAAGGGGGCAAGCTTCTTCGTTATTTCCTTTTGTAAAAAGCAAAATCGCAAAATCCCCCCGGCCGAAACGGCCGGCCCCCTTTACCAAAGGGGGCAAGCTTCTTCGTTATTTCCTTTTGTAAAAAACAAAATCGCAAAATCCCCCCGGCCGAAACGGCCGGCCCCCTTTACCAAAGGGGGCAAGCCTATCGATCTCTTCGCTTCTACGGCCAACCTCCTTTATAGACAGTTGTGTACCGCTGCCGCGCACTTCACTTTACTACGCAAGACCCTCTTTGCCCCCTTTGTAAAGGGGGTCGGCCGTTTCGGCCGGGGGGATTTTTAGCGGAGGGCGGATTTTAACTGAACTCAAACAACGCATCCTACCACAAACTTTTCATCAAAGTGAATTAAGCCTACCCAATCCCTCTTGCAATATAAAATTGACCATGCTATTTAACCCCTATGACTACACCCACACTTATCCCCCTCACCCACCTTGGCTTGCTTAAAGTCAGTGGCGTCGATGCGGGTAGTTTTTTGCAAGGGCAATTGAGTTCGGATATTCGAGCGCTTACCCCGGTAAGCCATCAACTCGCCGCATTTTGCAATCGTTTAGGGCGCGCATTAGCGTTGATGGATATTTTCTCACTGCAAGAACAGGAATATTTTTTAATTTTACCGCTAGATATTCTGCAGGATATCCAGCAACAGTTACAAAAATACATAGTGTTTTCTAAAGCCAAAATTGAAGACATGAGCGAGGATTATTCTGGAATCGCCCTATTAAATACGCCCAGCGCTGGATCTGAGGCGCTTTTTAGTTTTCGCAGCACACCCGATGCGCCGATACAATTATGGGGAAAGAAAACACAAATCGCTGACTTTATTTCCACCCATCCCTGCCCCATCGGTACGCTAAATGAGTTTATCCTCGCGCAAATGCGGGCACATATTCCATTAATTGCTAAAGCACAAACCGGACACTTTCTCCCCCATCCTTTAGGTTTAGTCAAATTAGGCGTCATTAACTTTAAAAAAGGCTGCTTTGTCGGGCAAGAAATTATTGCGCGCATGCAATACCGCACCGAAGTCAAAAAACAATTGCAGTATTTTGAAATGCAGCAGGCGCAAGATTTAATGCCGCAAGAAAAAATAGAGCGAGACGGCACTCACGGCACAGTGGTTAATGCGTTGCAGATCCATGATGGGTTTTATGCCGTATTAGCCATTATGGATCAGACGGCATAAAGTATTATTGAATAGACACCGTATCTGCTTGTAACGCAATCGATGCAGGATGCGTCGAGGTAGGCACATAGTTAGTCCACAAGCGTTGTGCGGCAGCCGGGCTATTCGGATTGGCATCCATCGCCACTATCGGGCCATTCGTTAAAATAGTCCCATCCACGACGGCACCCGGTGTGGCTGCAGTCCCATTACCATGCGTCAGCGTCACTACGCCGGTCCCCACTACCCAATAGACATTATTTTTGTTGGCTAAACCTAAGTAACTAAAATGCGCATTATCTAAAAAGGTCAGGTTCACTGCATCAGGCACAAAAAACACAAATTGCCCAGCCCCTGAAAATACGATGGGTTTTGCGCCGCCCACAGTGACCGCTGCAGCCGTTAAACAATAATAACCGGGGGTAAACACTTGTCCCGTAGTCAGATCGCCATGATTGCTACACCCCTGGGCTATTTTTCGGGAGGTAAAGGTATTGTATGCGGCTTGCATATCCGTGTTGGCATTGCTCACAAATAGGTCGGCATGAAGATAAGTATTTCCTAGGATCATATTAAATTGCGTAGGCACGACATCGGTTGCGGTCCCTGCAACATTCCCTATGATCTGCGCCGGCCCAAAACCCCCGGTATTTTGGACTAAAGGGCCTAAGACTGCAAAACTCGCCCCCGATCCTAAAGTCGTCACGAGAGCATACACATTAGCCGTCACTTGAGGTTGGGCGTTAAACTGTATGCCCACATAAACCGTGCGATTAATCACTTGGCTTAACGACTGCGTCCCTGTTGCGCAAAGAGGCGGCGTCAAAGATAGGGTTAAAGTGCAAGAAGTTAATGCAGGTAGCGTGCCACTACACCCCGAGAGACTAGCTGCACCCGTAAAGGTATCTCCAGGATTAACCATCAGTTGATTATTAATGAGGTTAAGATCAAATTCATAGTTACTTTGTATCGTATAAGTAAAGGTGCGTGCTACTGGAGTAGCGCTGCAAGCCATATCGCCGATAGCAGGACTCGGTGCGCTTAGGGTCACGAAATCGGCGCTCGCCTGTTGTGCGGCCTGGGCAAAACTCAGCGGTGACAGACAGAACAAAAATAACAAGCTAGCTGACTTAGATAGTAATTTCATCATCTTCCCCTATTTAGTTAAGTTATGCAAATTAAAACTGCATCATACCATAATTAAATAAAAATTACATGTCAACTTACTAACAACTTCATGGGGTCATATGAAATAAAAACAGCCCAAGTGCTGATCGCAACTGGGCTGTTTATGACGCTCGAACAGACAGATTTATAGATTATCAGGATTCACTATTCTATTGCCTGCAAGAGTCACGGTTGTGCCAGTAGAGAGTACTCGTCCTTCAAGAACTGTTGGGGAGACCCCACCCGCTGTTGCAAAAGCAACCGTACCTGAACTCAGGATATTGCCCACAAATAAGCCATTGCCATTAATGGTAATCGTACCGCCCGTAGAAGTACTAGTGACCCAATAAACGTTGTCTGGCTCAGCACCGTTAATTAACGAAAATTGTGTGTTCGCACAGATTTGTAAAGTATGAGTGCTGCTGTAGAAAATGTAATCACCCGGACCATCTAGAGTAATAGTGTTATTAGCGTTCGTACAATTCCCAAGAGCAGTAGGACCTATAGTGGCATTACCACTAAAACTATAGGTACCTGGCTGAATAGTGCCAGAGAAACCTGTACCTAGTGATTGATATGACAATCCTGCCAAAAAAGTATTGGCAGTAGTTGCATCTGCAACCGCATTGGCGCTAATCGGCATACCCACACCGACAAATGATTGTCCAGTCACTAAAATACTAGGTGTGCCAGTTAAAGCACCTTCCACTGCGA
This sequence comes from Gammaproteobacteria bacterium, assembly GCA_013289605.1. GTDB lineage: Bacteria > Pseudomonadota > Gammaproteobacteria > JABCZS01 > JABCZS01 > JABCZS01. The sequence goes on along the minus strand of JABCZS010000013.1, from coordinate 42,276 downwards.
TATTGCCCACAACCTCTGCGGTACCCGCCGCATTGGTATTGGTCAGATTATGTGCAGTGACTATCGCAAAATCCGCAGCAGAACCCAGGATGGTGACATCAAACTCAATAGGCGTAGTCACTTGAGTTTGCGACACATTATAAATGTTCAACGATAAGGTACGATCAAACACCTGCAAAGAGGGGGTAGTATTGGGAAGCGTGCAAGTAGGCGGAGTGATGGCAACAGTGACTGTACAATTGCCAAATGCCGCAACGGAAGGGCTGGGGTTAGTAACGCAGGTGCCTGCAACAACCGGGGCAGCCGCTGTGAAAGTATCATCCGAATTGGTGATAAGCTTGATATTATACAAATTTAAAGGCGCCCCTCCGGTATTATTTACGGTGTAAGAATAGGTACGTGCGCTGCCACCACATGCCATATCGCTTATAGGAATATTAGGTGCACTAATCGTAATAGGCATAGGCGCAATATTAGCCATTAACTTCGAATCAGTATCTGGACTATTTGTATCACTCGCCTGCACAATTCCAGTTAAGCAGGATGATAAACACCCTAGCATAATTAATTTTTTGATCATTTTATCTTCCTCATGTTTTATTATTCAATGGGTTACTTAATGGTAATCGTATTGCTTTGCAAATTAATATTGACAAATGACGCCAATCTACCATTAACTAATGCTGAGCTCGTCCCAGCTGTAGCCGCCGTGATTGGACCTACTGACATAATGGTTCCATCGATAGTCGCATCGGCTTGTAAAGTAACCGTGCCTGGGTTGCCGCCTGCAAGAACACCATTTCCACCCACTACCCAAAAAACATTATCACTGCTTGCGCCATTAATATAATTAAATTGAGCTGTCGGATTAAACTGCAGTCCACAATATGTATTTGTGCTTCCACAATTTCCTGTACCTGAAAGTTCACCTGCATTCACAAAAAATACAAAATTGCCTGGTCCATTTAATGTTATCGTACCATCTACCGTCACTGTGGTCCCTAAGATGCCAGGTCCATTTGAAAGACAATAGTAACCTGAGGTAAATATATTCCCATCAACTAAATTACCCTCAGTCTTACATCCAGTAACATTGTTGAGCAAAACACTCTGTGCAGCCGACATATCATTTTGAGCATTAGTCAATATAGCTCCAGAGGTATAAGACTCCCCATCAGTAATACTAAAATTGCCACTCACAACATTTGCGCCTAAATTTCCGACTAATTGCGCAAGGCCCAGAAGAGGATTAGCAGGATTATTGGTGACGGTTGTTAATGGACCACCTAATACCGCAAAATCAGCGCTCGATCCAATCACAGTCACATTCGCTTGAATATCTGCAGTAACCTGTGGTTCCAAATTATTGTATATGGGGACAGTAAGCGTTTGGTCTATGACTTCACTGATAGGGTATGTACATGTGGGTTGAGCAAAATTCACAGTAACTGTACAGTTGCCCAGTCCTGCTATAGTGCCTCCACAAGTATCGGCAAACGTAGTAGGGCCATAGGTATCATCAGGATTGGGTTCAAGCTCAATCTCACCTAAATCCAAATCAGCGGGTCCTGTATTTTGCAAGGTATAGACATATTCCCTTATAACGGGTGTTACGGACGTGCAAGCGATATCACTAATTGGCGGCACAGGATCGCTGATAGTGACCAGCCCCACTCTTGCAGCGTCCAAATCAGGCTCATTGGCTTGCGCCAAACCCACTAAGCTCACGGTAACACTTCCTAGTAGCATTATTTTTTTAATCATTATTTTTTTCCTCGTAGGTAAAATTTTGGCAACTATTTATTGATGTATTGCTACGGCATTGCTGTTTAAAAATATACCCCCATCGTTAGGTGACAATATGCGACCATTTACTATTGCGGGGTATGTGCCTGACGTTGCGGCAATAATCTCGCCGCCACCTGAGATGATAGTGCCATCAATTATCGCATTCGTTTGCAAGGTGATATCCCCCCCATTACCGTTTGAACCCACGACCCAGAAAACGCTATCTTGACTTGCACCATTTAGATATATAAAGCTGGTAGTTGGATTAAACACGAGTCCGCAATAGGACGAGTCGCCGTCACACGACGTAGTGACTCCATCCGCATCCACAAAAAATACAAAATTACCCGTTCCATTAAGCGTGATAGGCCCAGAAACTACGACATCATTACCTGCATTGGATAGACAATAGTAGTCTGGAGTAAATTCAGTATAACCTGGAGAGCCGGGATTACCCGCAGCACTACAACCACCTAGATTATCGAGAAAGACTTGCTGGGTTGCTAAGGTATCATTCCAGGCATTAGTGAATTCATAATCGGAGGTGGTGTAGCTTGCCCCGTCTATAATATTAAAATTCCCGGTCAATTTACCATAGCCCAAATTGCCTACTAATTGTGCAATGCCATCGCCAGGACTATTGGATACCCCTACGGTAGAAAATACCGCAAAATCAGCCGCAGAACCGAGGGTAGTCAGAGAAAAATCGATGTCGCTAGAAAGGGTTAATTGTTGCGAGCGCACGCCCACATCTAAAGTGAAAAATATATCATCTAGCATAGGGCCCGATTCGTTATCGCAAGTCGGTTGGGTAATGTCGATATTAATATCACATTGATTACCTAAGAATGAAAGAAAGCCTGGAATTTGCCCAGCATCTGGACAACCTGTACTGAAATCGATTTCTATTAAATTGTGTTGAATCAATGATTCGGTGAAAGCATCCGTGGTGTTAAGCTGAAAACTAGGCAGTGCTAATGCCGCGGGCTGGTTATTTTGTAGGGTAAAAGTGGCTGTACGCGTTGTAGGCGTTCCATCAGTCCCACTTACACAAGCAATATCGCCAACATCTGGAATGGTGACAAAAATAACGTCATCATTTACCAGTGTATCCTGGTTATTCACATTAGCCTGTGCTAGGCCCATTAAGGTGGACATACAGCTCAATGCTGCCAATTGGTATGCTATTTTTTTAATTGTCATGATTTTTTCCTCATTGCCGTTCACTATTTTTTATAAAATATGGGTTAACTCTACCCCTTATCGGCCAGCCGGAGGGGAACTGAAGTTTTTTTGGAGATTAATTTAGGGGTTAAGATTGGGGGTTTATTTAGTTAGGGCTGGGTTTAATTAAAGATCGCAAAATCCCCCCGTCCTAAGAAGGCCGGCCCCCTTTACAAAGGGGGCAAGTCTTCGTCCTTTACAAAGGGATAAGCGAAAGAGATCTTTGCCCCCTTTGTAAAGGGGGCCGGCCTTCTTAGGACGGGGGGATTTTTAACTGCACTCAAACTCTAACTGGATATACAAAAAACTAAAGGGCCTTACGGCCCCTTAGTTTGGTTAGGAATAAAACTTCCTATCTATCTACTCAACGTTTGCATTCACCGTAGTCCCTGCTAGTTGAACACCAGGAGGAGGTATTGGTGGACCAAAGACAGGGGGCTTAAATACAGAACTAAAAGACCACAGACTACCATTCACCACCGCAGCGACAGTACCTGTTTCATCCTCCCAGCCTTCTGCAGTGATGGTTGCAAAGCCACCATCATTGTAGTTATACCCGTCATTTGACCCTTGAGCGCCGGCTAATACAGTGCCATCCAGGGTAGAATCACCACTTAAAAACACACTACTGTATTGGATACCGGTAGGATCAGGGTACTTGGGATCATCTGGAAAAACAGCAGGAGTATAGGAGCTGGTTAAAACCCAATACACATTCGCCGCAGAGGCGCCGTATGAATAGACAAATTCAGCGGTAGGTTGAACGATAAGATCGCACATTCTTTCCGTTGATTTAGAGCCCGTTTGATTTTCATCTGGCGCACATAATGTATCAACACTTGAATTTTGGTCAATTGGCGAGATAAAAAAGACAAAATTACCTGGGCCGGATAAATTGATTACTCCTGTCAAGGTAACATCTATTGCATCACCGTTTTCATCTTGAGAATACAAGCAATAATAGCCTGACTTAATTTGATTACCGTCATCGATGCTGTCACGATCCCGACACCCACCGTAGTTGTAAACGTCCATAAAGACATTATAAGCGGAGGTGAAATCACTTTGCGCTGCATCTACAATATTATCAGGCATTAGCGTTGCGTAATGAGTCGTGCCATCAACTTCGAAATAATTGAACACATCCCCTGTGGCCATAATGCCTAAATCACCAAATAATTGACTATCGCCGTAATCAGGATTGGTTGCGGGTGGGTTAGAGACGTCTAATATGGCAAAGTTGCGACCTGCACCGATGGCGGTGACTTGGGCATGAATTTCATGGTCTAAGTCTGCGTTTTGATGCCCAACCCCTACTCCTACGCCTATATGTAATATTTGACGAATATCCGCTTCAGTCGGTCCTACGTTACAAATAGGAGGAGTGATGGTAATCGTAATGTCGCACGTGGAAAACCCATTAATGATACCTGTTGCACCTTGAATATCGCCGCCCGTACTCATTACACAGCCACCCAGATTCACATCCGTTAGGATATTGGAGTTATCCTCTGCCGTGGGGTTCATCCCGATATTAAATAATCTAATGTTGGCCGGTATTGTGCTGATCAAGGTGTAAATAACATCTCGTGTCCCGTCCACACCATCATTACACGCCACATCATTAAACTCTGTAATCCCATAAAAATCTATTGCAAGATCTTGCGCAGTACTTGCTTGTGCCACGCCCACGCCCACTAGGCATGAGACTAGACCTAATTGATACGCTAACCGTTTAAACATTATTATTCCCCTCTCAAAGTATTATAAAAAATTTTATGAAAATGGACTTTTTAATACTTCGTCGGATCCATCTTCCTTAATGAAATCTATAGTCTTAAACAATAGTATTATAGTATGGTATGGAGTTAGTGCACTGTCGAGTTGAAAGCTAAGAAGTTGAGGTAATTTCTTACGCTTGATAAAATTATTTATAACCATTAATAAATGAATTCTATCTATCAAGCCATACGTAAACCAGGGAGCCAAAGGTTGCATCAGCAAAAACCGATGGCCTGTAAGCTCATTATCCCCTGTCACATAAGGACTATCACCAGGATCATAATGATTGATGCCATTACTATTGTAAAAATAACCTTAACATGGTATCAGCTCGTAGGATTGTTTAGCAAAAAAAGGATAAAGAAAATGCTAAATTGTTACACTGATGCGATTGAATCACCTTCTACGCTAAGTGATATATGCAAAATTTGAACAGCATAGGGTACAATATTTTCCCTCATCTTTATAATAATATCATTTGGCAACCCTTAATATGAAAGAACATAATTATTATGTTTATATTCTTGCAAGAGAAAGAAATAGTGTTTTCTATACAGGCGTAACTAATAATCTCATACGAAGAGTTTATGAACATAAGGCTGAATTAATAAAGGGATTCACACAAAAATACAATGTCAAAATGCTCGTTTATTATGAGCATTTTGAAGACATCTATGCGGCAATCTCTAGAGAAAAGGTGATTAAAAAATGGAAACGAAAGTATAAAATTTCCATTATTGAGCAGAGAAATCCAACATGGAATGATTTGTATTTTGAGTTATAAACTTCCTATTTCTTTAGATAAATTGTTGGTACCACAAAGCACATCCGGGCTGGCAGCTTACAATCGCACCCACGCTGTCAGCTTGCAAAACACACCTGAGTTGTCACCCCGCAAAAACTGCGTCAACCGATCTTGTTAGGAAACAATACCTTCACGCAGTTTTGTGCGGGGTGACAACTCCGATGTACTTTGCGGGACGGCTCAGGTGAGCTTTGCAAGTGACAGTGCGGATGTACTTCGTGAGATGACAGCACGGGTGTACTTTGCGAGTGACAGCGGGGGTATGTTTTGTGGGGTAACAGATTAATGTAACCCCAATGTCTCTTATTTATACCACCCTTAACGCGCAGGTTTCACTGTTGTACCCGCTAATTTAATTACGCCATAGCGACTCCATACACTGCCGTAAATATTAACCGCGCGATCCCCGGTGCCGTATTCTACAATAACATTGCTGCCGAATGCACTGGGTGTTGTGCTCCCTGCACCACCTAAAATTGATCCGTCTAAACGTGCACCATTTGCAAGATACACGTGACTTAAATCATAACTCCCCATTAACCAGGGAGGATTTAATGGCCCGGGTGCAGGTGCAAACGTGCCGGCTGGATTAGCGCTTAATATCCAAAATACATTTTCAGGACCGGGTGTATTGCCGTGACGATCCCCTGCATAAATAATATTAAACGTCGGCTTTACGATTAAATTACACATTCTGTACGTAGGGGTTCTGTCAACCAGACAATGCTTAGCCGGATCAATAAAGAAATAAAAATTTCCTGCACCCGAGAGGGTCACGGTCCCTGATAAGCTCACATCGGTGGGCGTAGGGGTAATGATTGCAGGAGGCTTAGGAATATACGCCTCAGATAAACAATACGCGCCTGACGTTAACACCTTATGGTGATGTAAACTTCCCAGTTTGAAACAATTATTTCCTGGGGTGGGCGGCGTTACGTTTGCATTCAAGCCCCCGATTAACGTGGCATAGGCGGATTCAAAATCCGCTTCGGAACCAATGACTACAGGATTAGTGGCATCACTGTAAGCGGTTGCGCTATTGGGTAATGTAAATCCTGTGGCTGGCAAGCTAGCCATGACCCCTAAGTTCCCAAATAACATACTATTACCATTACCTTGATTAACCGGTGGCTGGGATAATCCTAAGACTGCAAACTGATTACCACTGCCGATTACATTCACTTCAGCATGCGCTTCGAGCAGTAAATAATCTTGCTGGCTACCTACGCCTATCGCTAAGAGTTGATGTATCGCTGCAGACATGGGTACAGACGTTGAATTCGCACCATTTTTGTTGCACAGTGGTGGAATAAATTCAACAGTGAGCGTGCATTGACTTAAAGCTGCGATCGAACCTTGCCCATAATTAGTCACGGGATCAGTATAAGTAATGCAATTAGGATTGCCCACCGCTATAGGCGTATCATCAAAGCTAAAACGCATGCCTGAGTCATCATGGGCAAAACGTACCATTCTGGCATTAAATAATCTAAAGTTTGCATATTTATTATTCTGCAAAGTAAATTGTACGGCGCGCGGAATGGCCTGCAATGCAGGTGTAGGCGCACAGGCGATATCTGGAAAAGGATCAGAGTTAAGGTTTAAAAAAACCACATCGTTTTTTATTCCAAAATCAGCTTGCGCTACACCGATAAAACAAGAAAAAAAACAGCCCAGTACACTTAGGCTTAGAAGTGGTTTAATCATGCTCTGTCCTACATTGTTTATTGTTATTATTAATGGACCCATCACCAAATAGTTTGCAGGTATTTTTTGGGCTTAGGAAGAGTATAGAATTATTATTCAGAAATACAACTTATAAATTTTTATTTCCCAATAAACAAAGGACCCGAAGGTCCTTTGTTTTACTGCTTAAGAACAGATCTTAGAGTGTTGGACTCACAGTTGTTCCAGACAATAGGATCTCACCGCATGCAGACCAGATTGTGCCGTTAACAACTACTGCACGATCACCTGTCGCTGGAGGTTCAACAATAATGTTGTTACCTACGTAAGGACCAGTAGTAGGACTAGTAGCTAGACAAGTATTAGGTGTTGGAGGACCAGGTGGAACATAAGCAGCACCAGGTGTTGCAAAACCACCGCCTAATATCGAACCATCAATACGTGCGCCATTGTATATGAACACATGGTTGAAGTCAGTGCTACCCAAAGCATAAGTCATAACAGGGCTAGATATGGGTGTTGTGTCAAGAGGTAGAAGAGCACTTGATCTATTCAAGATCCAGAATACATTTTCAGCTGAAGGCGTATTACCGTTTCCATCTGCTGCATATTGGATATTGAAGTCAGAACCGAAGACAAAATTACACATTCTAGTAACTAAAGGACTTAATGTTACCGCACATTCTTTAGCTGTATCTGCATAGAAGTAGAAATTACCCGCACCCGCTAATGTGATCGTACCATCCAAAGTCACATCAATTGGTCTAGGAGGTGTATAGCTTGTATCTGCATTAGATAAGCAATAAGAGCCTGAAGGTATGACTGCACCATTATTGAAATCACCATAAGGAAGACAGTCTTCATTTGGTCCGATTCCATTTTCTAAATCTGCAGTTAATACGGCATAAGCATTTTCTAAATCAGCTTCTGCACCCAAAACTACAGGACTCATTGCTGAAATAGGTCCCTGGAAGTATTCTTGAGCATAGGCAGGTAAAGTAAAGCCACCTGGGTGGCCTACAGGAAGAAGACCTACATTACCAAACGCCTGAGTGTTACCGCCACCTTGGTTGACCGGAGCTTGATTAAAGCCCAATACCGCAAACTGACTACCAGAACCGATTGCAGTTACATCTGAACTTGCTTCCAGCAACATGAAATCTTCTTGGCTACCTACGCCTATGACTAACAGTTGGTGGATACTACCAGCTTGTGTCGGAACAGGAGCGGGTGTAGGAATTACACCAATATCTGATCCTGTGGTTTCACATGTAGGTGGAACATATTGAGCATACAATGTACAAGAGGAAAATCCATCAATCACACCATTACCAGCGTTAGTCACTGGGTCTGTGCTGGTTACGCAATTGTTAGGTAGAGCAGTAGAAAAATCAAAGCTTATTCCTGAATTATCATCTGCGAAAGGCAAGAAGTGGATATTATACAATCTTATATCTGCAGGAATATTGCTTTGTAAATCAATAGCTACTGTGCTAACCGCAGGAAGAGGTGATGGCTGTACGCCATTAATACCAGCTATAGGATCAGGTACGCAAGCGACATCTGGAAACATACCTTCACTTATGTCTACAAACACTATATCAGTTTGATCACCAGTGTCCCAAAGATAGAAAGATTCGTCAGTAAACGGATTATCTGCATGAGCCACGCTGACTAAACAGGATGCTGCACATCCTAGCATAGCAAGCTTTAAGCTTAAATTGTTAATCATAATATTTCCTTATAAAGTAAGTTAATTAAAATGCACATACACTACAAACAGTCAAACAACTGCCTAATGCTCTTCATTGTTTCCATGTGCTAAAAGGAGTATAGGTCTAGTCTTTAAAAATTCCATATAATTTCGCAAATTTTTTAATGAACTATTAATAACCGCATACTTCATAAAGTTAAAGTAAACTATGAAGAGCGCCTAGGGAGTTTTATCCTTCTACTCCCTAGGTACTACTACTGATCATTTAATCAGAACTACATGAATTATTGAGAAAACTTTACTGCGCAGGCCATACCGTGGTGCCGGCTAACAGGATCTGGCCGCATCTAGACCAGATACTGCCGTTAACATTAACGCCTCGATCACCGGTAGTGTATTCAGCAATAATATTATTACCAAAGGGTGCGCCTAATCCTTCTCCAATGTTACAGTAGCTTGGTTCGCCATTAGGACCGCCCGCACCGCCCAAGATAGACCCGTCTAAACGAGAACCGTTTGCGAGATAGATATGGTTAAAGTCCGTGCTACCTAGAACCAGCGGCGGATCAATTGGCGTTGCATCATCCGTAGGAACTTCCGTGCCATTTAATATCCAGAACACGTTTTGTGGTCCAGGTCTATCCCCGTTTTGATCGGCATCATAGATAATATTAAAGTTAGGACCGACGCGTAAATTACACATTCTCGTTACTGCAGGTGCACCTGTCGCGGGATCTGCTGCTGTTAGAATACATTCATGGCTGTTATCCATATTGAAATAGAAATTACCCGGACCCGTTAACGTCACATTACCATCTAAGGTGACATCGATAGGTGTAATAGTATGATCAGGTGCAACATACGCATTAAATAAGCAATAAGAACCTGAAGTCAGTCTATTTGCATTATTCATATTACCATAAGGAATACAGTTGTTATCAAACTCATCATCAAACTCTAAAGTCAGCCATGCAGCAAGGAAATCAGCTTCTGCACCTGCGACGACAGGATTATTCTGACTATCAAAGGCCGTTGCACTATTAGGTAAAGTAAAACCGTCTGCATTGGGTGTAGGCAGGAAACCCCCATGACTATTAACCACACCTAAATTACCAAACAGCTGACTGTTGCCATTGCCTTGATTAACAGGGGCTTGGTTATACCCTAATACCGCAAAGTCATTTCCAGAGCCAATGACATTCACTTCAGATTGTGCTTCTAGCAGTAACAGGTCTTCCTGACTGCCTACACCAATAGAGAGTAATTTATGGATATTCGCCGACATGGGCACAGGTTGGCCATGTTGACCGGTAGTGTGACAAAGCGGCGGAGTAAATTCAACAGTAAGCGAACATTGTTCATAAGCATAAATGTAACCTTGGCCGTAATGGGTCTCGGGATCTACGCCACAAAAATTTGGAAAAGGACAAGGCGGTGACAAGCAATTGCGCGGCTCTGGAAATGCGGTTGGAGCCGTAGAAAAGGTAAATCCCACATCGGAATTATCATCTGCAAACGTGCTCATTTTGATATCAAATAATCTAAAAGGAGCAGGTTCTGTGTTGTTTAAAATAAAAGTAACGGCACGGCCTTCACGTAACCAGGGTGCATCAAATGGCACACAGGCGACATCAGGAAAAGGTTTGTCGTCATTAAGCCCTACGAAAACCACATCATCAAACTCATGGGGTTGATCGCTATTACCATCAAAACCATTGTCATGCTGATCCACGGTACCCACTTTAGCTTGGGCAACACTGGCTAAACAAGATGCTGCGCATCCTAGAATAGCTAACTTATAGCCTAGATTCTTAATCATAATACTTCCTTATAATAGGTTAATTAAAATAAATAACATCATTGTTTATCTGCGCATAGGGAACTTCGTCCAGAAGCTCCCTTGCCCACAAAGTCATTCAGAATAAGCCACGTTTGCGTTATCTCCGTCGAAGTTCCAGTCATAACAGAAATCACAACCCTCGAAACCAAAACCAAAATCGAAATCAAACTCAGACTGTTCAGGGACGGATACAGAGTTACTGTATAAATAAATGGAATAATTAGACCATAATCTACCGTGTACTGTGCCCGGGTTGTTGCCTGGACCATCAGAGAAAATAGGCCCGCCTGCTGCTAAAACGATACCATCGAGTGCTGCAGCCTGGAATATATCCACAAAGCCATTACCCACTATCCAGAACACATTATTAGGATTAGCCTCACGTTCATACTCGAAATATGTCGCGGGGTGCACATTTAAGCTGCACGGTCTACGAATAAGGGGCGTTGCAGGCAGTGGGCTTGCAAGATCCCAACAATCTGACTCATCAGACCCAACATAAAACACAAAGAAACTCGCTGGACCGCCCTCTAACGTAATGTAACCATCAATATTAGGTTCTACATCATGGCAAGTACGAAAATCAGTGGGATTCGTACAAACTCTATTTTGTAAACAATACAGACCACCGTTTATTCTATCGCCATCATCAAGATTGCCACGCGGAGTACAACCATACGTTTCACGCATTGTATTAAAGGTATTCCACGCTGCAGAAAATGCATCTTGTGCATCCAGCACGGCTTGCGCAGTTGAAGACGTATAAAGCATGCCATCGATTACATTAAAGTTAAGATCGATAGTGCCCGGTGAAGTCACTTGAGTATGCCCGACACTGCCTTCTACATAAGCAACACCATCACGGTTATGCACATCGTTACCTAAAATAGCGAACCCAGTATCACCCCCTGCAGCACCCAGAGTAGTAAAGTGAAATTCATTCAAGTTAGCAAATGCAAACACTTGGAGGGTATCCACACCGATACGTAATACACGATCAACAAAACCGAATATGGGACCTGAAGGTGGGCACGCAGGTGGAGTTAAAATTAAATCCACAGTACAGGTTTTGCCTCCGGGAAGTTTAGTCCCATTATCAAAAATACATGTACCGCCATCGATCGTCAGCAAATCTTCTGGGAAAGAATCTTTGGCGATCAAGACGGGGTCATAAAGTATAATGCCGACTGCTTCATAATTTTTAACCGTCAAGGTGATCGTTCTAGGACTGCTGCCGCAGTTCACATCCGAAATATTAGGCGTATCGATAAACCCAACATCAGGTTCCCAGCACACCGGCAGACCATCTAAACCACAATCTCCAAACGCAAGCTCATCCTGCACATCTTGAGCCTGAGCCATACCCGCAAGGCAAACTGACACACAGCCCAGCAAAGTTAATTTTAAAGATAAATTTTTCATCACGTTTTCCTTCTTCCTTGTGTAATTAATAATCCGTTAGACCCCAAAGCGTACGCCTAAGAATATGGCTTGTGTTTTGACATCCATATTATCGCTGTGTACATGGAATATATCGTCTACGCCGCCGATACCGATGTCTGTTAAATCGGTCCATAAATATTGCAACGTAATGTCGAAGTTTTCATCTAACGCATAATCTAGGCCGCCACCAAATTCAAACGCAAAGTCTGTGCTTTGTGATTCTTGAATTTTAAGATCATGGATGGGAACGCCTCGATTTGGATTTAAATTAAAATCTGCAGTATTCCAGGCTACGCCTAAACCTGCCATGACGTAGAAAGATAATTCATTTACAGTCAATACATCGAGTGCGAGATCAAACATTAGACGTGTGCTGTCGAAATTGATATTGTAGGTGGCATCGATATCATCGGGATCATTAAAGCGGCGCACATCGCCTTCGAGCTTATTGCCACTTAAAACGTACACATTGATTTGGGGTGTAATAGAATCAAACCAGCTTACATTGATTTCATCGTCTTCATCTCGGTTATGTCTATATTCATTTTCGTCTTCTTCATCTTCCCATTCTAAGGGGAACACATAGCCCACACCCAACTGCCCCGTCCATGACTTCCAGTCATCACTGTTCGTTTGTAGCAAAGTATCCGTTTCGCTACGTGTGACTTTAACTTTGCCGTCATTTTGATCAATCGTTGCGATACCAATCAAGGCAGAGAACTGGAAACTTCCTTCATCAAACAAACCATCTTCTTCTAACGGACCGCTTACCACATCATAACCGGGAGCAGCAAGCGCAACACTAGAAGCTAGTGAGAGTGCCATGCCGGTGAGTAAAATTCTGGAGTGTATCAACATAATTTTAGATCCTTCTACTGTGTTTCAAGACAAACAAAAATAATTAAAGCAACTTTAATCGAACTTTCACAATTATAGGGGATTAGACAAGATATGAGAAAATAAATCAAACGTTTTTTTCTTATTTTTTAATTTTTTTTTAAAAATCACTTATACGTAGTATATTATTTGCACAATTTGATTTATGTTGCGCAAAAATAGAACAGTTTTTGTTTTTAAAAAACTTGTGGACCAATTAAATTTTTAGAACTGATCCAGATTTCACCTGTCATTAAATTAATGATAATGTGACTCACTAACAGCAGCGGAAAGAAATCTTGATGAGTGTAATACCGATCTGTGATGCCACATAGATCTATCAATATGCATGGATTTGTCGCTCACACAGATCTGTCATTGCACAGAGATCTGTCACCCCGCAAAAACTGCGTCAACTGAATTAGTTAGAAAACAATACTTTCACGCAGTTTTGTGCGGGGCCCGGTAACAATTTAGCTAAAGGGATATTAAAGGCAAACACGCACTTAGATAATGCGTTACCGGGCCCCGCACAAAACTGCGTGAAAGCACAACAATTCTAACCCGATCGGTTGACGCAGTTTTTGCGGGGTGACAGTGCAGGTGGGCTTTGCGTCGGTGACAGATCTGTTCGTAATCTCTGCAACTCTGCAACTCTGCAACTCTGCAACTCTGCAACTACATAAGACTACGCTTCATTGCGCATGTGAGGAAATAATAAAACATCACGTATCGAAGTGGTGTTAGTCAAAAACATCACCAAACGATCTATGCCTAGACCTACACCTGCAGTCGGTGGCATGCCGTATTCTAATGCCGTAATAAAATCTTCGTCATAAGGCATAGCTTCTTCATCGCCTTCTGCTTTTAATTCCATTTGGGCACGAAAGCGTTCCGCTTGTAACTGTGCATCGTTTAATTCTGAAAAACCATTCGCAAGCTCACGACCTGCAATAAATAATTCAAATCTGTCGGTGATAAACGGATCGGTATCATTAGGACGCGCAAGGGGCGAGACTTCGGCGGGATATTCAGTAATGAAAACAGCTTCCATTAAATTAGGTTCAACGGTTTTCTCAAAAATTTCAATTTGTATTTTGCCTAAACCAAAATGCGTATCCAGTGGAATCGATAAACGTTGGGCCAACGCACGCGCAGATTCTATTGTGGTCAATTCACTGCGATCTAACCCGGGATTATATTCAAGAATCGCATCAATCACACTCATGCGTTTAAAGGGCTGACTGAGATCATAGTGCTTATCTTGATAAGTGACTTGCAAAGTACCTAGTGTGCTGAGGGCCACATAACGAATTAATTCTTCAGTATGCGTCATGGCTTCATGGTACGTTGCATACGCTTGGTACCACTCTATCATCGTAAACTCCGGATTATGGCGCGTGGATACGCCTTCATTACGAAAGTTGCGATTGATCTCATACACTTTTTCAAAACCACCTACGACTAAGCGTTTTAAATATAATTCAGGTGAAATGCGCAAGTAAAGATCCATGTCCAGTGCATTATGATGGGTGGTAAACGGTTTGGCTGCAGCGCCTCCTGCGAGCACTTGCATCATCGGTGTTTCGACTTCAATAAATTGATCGGCATCCATAAATGCGCGGATACTTTGGATGATCTGCGAGCGATGTTGAAATATGCGGCGTGCTTCAGGATTACAAATGAGATCTAAATAACGTTGCCGCGCGCGCACTTCATGATCCACTAAACCATGAAATTTATCAGGCATAGGGCGTAATGATTTAGTTAACATTTGAATGTTCTGCGCCTTAACGGAGAGTTCATTGGTTTTAGTTTTAAATAAGGTGCCGGATACCGCAACGATATCGCCTAAATCCCAGGTTTTGAATTTTTCATACTGACCTTCTGGGAGTGCCTCTTGTTTAATATACACTTGCATTTGTCCGGTCATGTCTTGGAGATGCATAAAGCTGGCTTTGCCCATTAAACGTCGAGTCATAATGCGGCCTGCAATCGTGACGGGCACAACATGCGCGTCAAAATAATCCGCGGGTTGCTTCTCGTATTCTTCATGCAACGCTTGTGCGTAGTGTTCGCGTTTAAATTGATTGGGGTAGGCATTGCCTTGTGTGCGCAGTTGCGCTAATTTAGCCAGCCGCTCTGCGTGCATATCATGTTCGTTTAATTGTGGTGTCGTGTCTGGTGTTGTCATGCTATGTTCCATTTTAAATTTAAAAAAATCATTGTATTTTTGCCCCCTTTGTAAACCTGAGGAATTCCCACGGATTTTCATTTAAAAACAATTTAGTATTTAAGGCCGAAGGCCTGACCGTATCTAGCCCAGGGTCTAGGCGCGTCTTCGCGCCGTAACCCTGGGTAGATGAGAATAAGAACCCAGCGCTGAAAGCGCGCAAGAAAAATATTTAAAAATTAATCTTACGCGCTTTCAGCGCTTGTTCTCTTTTTTCTCCTACCCAGGGTTACGGCGCGAAGACGCGCCTAGACCCTGGGCTAGATACGGTCAGGCCTTCGGCCTTAAAACTAAAATCCGTGAAGATACTTCAGTTTGTAAAGGGGGCAAGCAAGACCCTTACAAAGGATGCAAGCACTGCACAAAAATCATTCCTCTTTCAGCTTCAAACTTGCTTCAATAAATACCATTAAATCACCGTCCAATACCGATTGGGTGTTGCCGATTTCTACACCGGTGCGTAAATCTTTGATGCGTGAGGCATCGAGCACATACGATCGGATTTGATGTCCCCAACCAATATCAGTTTTTGTTTCTTCTAAGGCTTGCTGGGTCGCATGGCGTTTTTGTTCTTCAAACTCATAGAGTTTGGCTTTTAATTGTTTCATCGCTTGGGCTTTATTTTTATGTTGCGATCGGTCATTTTGACATTGCACCACTATCCCCGTAGGCAAATGGGTGATCCGCACCGCAGAATCGGTACGGTTGACATGTTGCCCCCCTGCACCACTTGCGCGATACGTATCGATACGTAAATCTGCAGGATTAATTTCAATCGCAATATCATCATCAATTTCAGGCGAAACAAAAACGGATGCAAATGAAGTATGGCGTCGATTCCCAGAATCAAACGGTGATTTACGCACTAAACGGTGCACGCCCGTTTCGGTACGCAGCCAACCAAACGCATAATCGCCTTGCACATAAATGGTTGCGCTCTTAATGCCTGCCACTTCGCCTGGGGATGCTTCCATCAATTCCGTTTTAAACCCTTGCCGCTCGCAAAAGCGCAAATACATCCGCAGCAACATTTCCGCCCAATCTTGCGCTTCGGTGCCGCCGGACCCTGAATGAATTTCAACATAAGCATGATTGGCATCTTGCGAGCCTGAAAACATCCGCTGAAATTCGAGTAGCTCTAATTGCTTTAAGATCGCTTGTGCTTGTGTGGTAACCTCTAGAAACGTGGCTTCATCTTGCTCCTCTATGGCAAGGGAGAGTAATTCTGAAGCTTCATCCCATTCATGCGCAAGCTGTGCTAGCGCACTCACGGTGCGCTCGAGGGTAGCACGTTCACGCCCTAAGGCTTGGGCTTGCGTTTGATCTTGCCAGGCATTCGGATCTTCCAAGGCCATTTTAATGGTGCTTAAGCGCGAGAGTTTTTGATCAAAGTCAAAGATACCCCTTAAGCGCTTTGATGCGCGCCTGCGTGTCTTTTAATTGCTCAAGGAGTGGGTTTACTTCTAACATCGCTACCTTTAAGCCAAATTCTTTGCTACAAATTCCCAATTGACTAAATGCCAAAACGCCCCTAAATATTCCGGACGCGCATTACGGTAATCAATATAATAAGCGTGCTCCCACACGTCGCAGGTCAATAAGGCTTTTTTACCTTCGGTCATGGGCGTCCCTGCATTCGAAGTGCTGATGATTTCTAATTTACCCTCACTGTTTTTAGCCAGCCATGCCCAGCCCGAGCCAAAAGTGCCGATAGCACATTTAGTAAAAGCTTCCTTAAAGGTGTCAAATGAACCAAAGGCACCCACGATGGCATCACGCACCACACCCGTAGGCTCATTGCCGCCAGTGGGGCTTAAACAATTCCAGTAAAAGGTATGATTCCAGACTTGTGCGGCGTTATTAAAAATGCCATCGCTGGATTTTTTAATGATTTCTTCTAATGATAAATGCGCATATTCGGTATTAGGTATTAAATTATTTAAGTTATTCACATAAGCCTGATGATGTTTCCCATAATGGTATTGCAGCGTTTCTGCAGAAATGTGGGGTTGTAACGCATCTTGCGCAAAGGGCAATGGAGGTAAGGTAATCGCCATAATTTTCTCCTTAAAGGTTGGGATTTCATTCTCTAAACAATTGCGCTAAGATAACATAATTTGCAGTAAAAGGTAGAGCCCATGAACACACCGATTGATACCCTGAGTCAAATAAAACAACAAATTGCCGATAACCCAATTCTTCTATATATGAAAGGCACCCCAGATTTTCCCCAATGCGGCTTTTCGGCCCGTGCGGTGGAAATGCTTATTGCGTGTGGTGCAAAATTTGAATCAGTCAATATATTAGAGCATCCCGATATTCGTCAAACCCTGCCACGCTATGCGAACTGGCCTACTTTTCCCCAGCTTTATGTCAAAGGCGAGCTCATCGGCGGCTGCGATATTATGCAAGATTTATATGAGCAGGGTGACTTGCAGAAAATAGTGGGGTAATCATGTCTTCAGCCCTGATGTCCACTTACCAACCGCTGCCCATTACCATAGAAAAAGGCGCGGGAGTGTGGCTGTATGATACTGAGGGCAATCAATATTTAGATGCGTTTGCGGGGATTGCGGTATGCAATCTTGGCCATTGTCATCCGCACGTGGTGCAAGCGATACAACATCAGGCCAGCCTCTTGATGCATACTTCAAATATGCTGACCATTGCCAATCAAGAAAAACTTGGGCTACAGTTAACCGCTTTGGCGCATATGGAGCAAGCATTTTTTTGTAACAGTGGTGCCGAAGCCAATGAATGCGCCATTAAACTTGCCCGTCTTTATGGTCATCAACGCGACATTAAAAACCCCAGTATTATTGTGATGGAAAATGCATTCCATGGCCGTACTTTAGCGACCCTAGCTGCGGGCGGTTCGCGTCGCGCGCAAGCCGGTTTTGAGCCGTTAATGAGCGGTTTTGTTCGCGCGCCGTTTGATGATATCGCGGCCTTACAAAAAATTGCGGCCCAAAGCACGGATATCGTCGCCATATTATTAGAACCTATTCAAGGTGAAGGCGGGATCCGCACGCCGGATCCGCATTATTTGACCCAAGTCCGACAATTGTGTGATCAACACGAATGGCTGATGATGGTCGATGAAGTGCAAACCGGGATGGGACGAACCGGACATTTATTTGCCCACCAAAGTGCGCATATTATTCCCGATGTGATGGCCTTAGCGAAAAGTTTAGGCAATGGCTTTCCGATAGGCGCTTGCTTAGCGGCCGGCCGCGCTAAAGATGTGTTTCATGTCGGCAATCATGGTTCTACATTTGGCGGTAATCCACTCGCCTGTGCCGCGGCATTGGCCACCTTAGAAGTGTTACAAAACAATCCCTTACTGGATCATGTTCAACAAATAGGTGCATATTTACAACACCAGTTACAGCGGGCTTTAAACGATCTTCCGCGTGTTATTGAGGTCCGTGGCACTGGGTTATTAATTGGCATCGAGATGGACGCCCCCTGCCGCGCGCTGTTAGCGCTGTGTGCGAAAAAAGGGGTACTGATTAGTGTTACAGCCGAAAAAGTGATCCGCCTCGCCCCGCCTTTAATTTTAACGACCGAACACGCTGACAAAATAGTTCAGGTGTTAAGCGATGTGATCAGTGAGTGGGTTTAGCTTAAACTCTATTTATCCTATTTTGATACAGGGACGGACTTCTTACTGCTTCGGCGTTTTCCTCTTTGTAAAGGTCTTGCTTCCGAAGTAATGGTCTTGCTTGCCCCCTTTGTAAAGGGGGTCGGCCGCTTCGGACGGGGGGATTTTAACAATGTCTAATGACACTCAGCATTAAAAAATTTCACCGGCCATTAAAATTCGACCTTCCGCTAATAGGCCACCCGCCGCTAAAAATCCCCCCGGCCGAAACGGCCGGCCCCCTTTACAAAGGGGGCAAGCAAGATCCTTACTAAGGGAGCAAGTCCGCGCCTGTGGATAACTCTGTGAATAATTTGGGAACAGTTGCTAAACTGCTTGATAATACAGGGACTTAGTTTAGAAACCTCATCCTATTGCAAAATATTAGTCTTATTTTTCAATCAGTTAAAGAAATATCCCGCTAAGCGTGCCCGTCCCTACCCCATCCCACGTTCAGCAACATTTAAGAAAACATCTGTGCATAACTCTGTGCATAGCGATGCATAAAATAAATCCTTGTCAAGAAATTTATTTTTTATATTTTTCCATTTTCAATTTAACAGACTTACACTCCGCAAGCTCAAGATCTGCAAAACATTTTCATGAGGGCTTGATCTTAGTCACAGATTATCCACAAATAACCCCCAGACTATTCACCTTGTCAACGCGACGAATACACGCTATCTTGTATCTAGTAAGCAAAAAATACCTATATATAGTGGTTTTGCTAAATTTTGCTCAGGTGAAGCATTCCTTAAAAATTTTAAAAAAATTCTAAAAAGAGCAAAATACACTTAAGCAATTGATTTTCTCAAAATACCCCCTTAATGGGATCACATGACACAACAAAACCGGGCGTTTTGCGCCCTAAATTTATCTTAAGGAGTAGTTATGAGCGACACGATGTCAATAAGTTCACCCCTATCCAATGATACCGGACTAATTCAGTCTGGTTTAAACACGCCCATTTCTAACACGCCTATCAGTGCGACCGAACCTGGCAAGTTACACGTTATTCGCCGTAACGGTAAAATCACCCCGTTCGATGGCGATAAAATTGCCATCGCGATGACAAAAGCGTTTTTAGCCGTAGAAGGGGGCCATGCCGCAGCATCAGTCCGCATCCATGAAACGGTAGAACGTTTGACCCAAATTATCAGCGCCACCTTTAAAAGAAGACTGCCTGCAGGCGGTATGGTGCATATTGAAGACATCCAAGATCAAGTTGAATTAACCCTCATGCGTGAAGGCTTACAGAAAGTCGCGCGTGAATACGTGTTATACCGCGAAGAACGCAAACGTCTGCGTCTTGCAAACAATGAAGCCCAAACTAACCTTGAAATTAAAGTCACCCTGCCTCATGGTGAACGCGTGCCCTTATCTAGTCTGCAATTAGATAGATTGATACGTGATGCCTGTAAAAATCTTGCTGAAATTGACCCTGCACTTATTCTCACTGAAACCCATCGTAATTTATTTGATGGGGTCGCCCTGGCCGATGTGAATAAAGCCGCCATTATGAGCGCGCGCACCTTAATCGAAAAAGAACCCAATTATTCCTACGCTTGCGCCCGGTTATTACTGATCGATTTATACCAAGAAGCCTTGCGCTTTTTAGGTATTCCCCAGCAACAAGTGTATTTTTCAGAGATGCCCAATTATTACGCGAATACGCTTTCTGATTATATTGAACGCGGCATCAGTTTAGAGCTTCTTGATCCCCAATTACGCAGTTTTGATCTGCCACGCTTATCCCAAGCCATCTGCGCCGAGCGTGATTTTCAGTTTACTTATTTAGGTTTACAAACCCTGTATGACCGCTATTTTATTCATCATAAAGATGTGCGTTTTGAAATGCCACAAATTTTCTTTATGCGTGTCGCCATGGGACTTTCCATCGCCGAACCCGATAAAAATGCCCGCGCCATTGAGTTTTATCACCTGCTGTCTAGCTTTGATTACATGAGCTCAACTCCGACCTTATTTAATTCTGGCACCTTGCGCGCGCAATTATCCAGCTGTTATTTGACCACGATTCCCGATGATTTATCCGGTATTTATAACGCCATGCGCGATAACGCCTTATTATCCAAATATGCCGGCGGTCTAGGCAATGACTGGACTCCGGTGCGCGCCATGCATGCGCATATTAAAGGCACTAACGGTAAGTCACAGGGCGTCGTCCCCTTTATGAAAGTCGCGAATGATACCGCAGTTGCGGTCAATCAAGGCGGCAAACGTAAAGGCGCGGTTTGCGCGTACCTTGAAACCTGGCATATGGACATTGAAGAATTTCTAGAACTGCGAAAAAATACCGGTGATGAGCGCCGCCGCACCCATGATATGAATACCGCGAATTGGATCCCTGATCTCTTTATGAAACGCGTGATGACGGATCAACCCTGGACCCTATTCTCACCGGATGAAACCGTTGATCTGCATGAACTGTATGGCAGCGCTTTTGAAAAACGTTATGTCCAATATGAAGCACAAGCCGAAGCCGGCCACTTAGTCCATAAAAAAGTGCCTGCGGTTAAACTCTGGCGCAAAATGTTAGGCATGTTATTTGAAACCGGTCATCCTTGGATCACATTTAAAGATCCTTGCAATTTACGCTCGCCACAGCAACATGTGGGCGTGATCCACAGTTCTAATTTATGTACGGAAATTACCTTAAATACCTCAGAAGAAGAAATTGCCGTCTGTAATTTAGGCAGTATTAATTTAGCGCAACATTTAACCCCCGGAGGTCACTTAGATCATCCTAAGTTACAAAAAACCATACGCACCGCGATGCGGATGTTGGATAATGTGATCGATATTAACTTTTACTCGGTCCCACAAGCGCGTAAGTCTAATTTACGGCACCGTCCAGTAGGCTTAGGCATGATGGGCTTCCAAGATGCGTTGCATATATTACGCATTCCCTATGCCACCGATGCGGCCGTGCAATTTGCCGATACCACCATGGAAGCCATTAGTTATTATGCAATAGAAGCCTCAACTAATTTGGCACAAGAACGGGGTGCGTATGAAAGTTTTCAAGGATCGCTTTGGAGTCGCGGCATATTACCGCTAGATTCCATACAATTACTCAAAGAAACGCGGGGCGATTATTTAGACCAAGACACGCAAAGTACGCTGGATTGGAATAAATTGCGTCAGCGTGTCACCACCGTCGGTATGCGTAATTCCAATACCATGGCGATAGCACCCACGGCCACGATTTCTAATATTTGTGGGGTGGCTCAATCGATAGAACCGACGTTCCAAAACTTATTTGTTAAATCGAATTTATCGGGTGAATTTACCGTGATCAACCCTTATCTTGTGCGTGATTTAAAAGCACGCCAGTTGTGGGATGATGTGATGGTCAATGATTTAAAATATTTTAACGGCGGCATACAAAAAATAGATCGCATTCCGGATGATTTAAAATTATTATACGCTACGGCTTTTGAAATTGATCCCCAATGGTTAATCCTAGCGGCCTCACGCCGGCAAAAATGGATAGATCAAGCGCAATCCTTGAACTTATACATGGCTCAGCCTTCAGGTAAGAAAATGGATGATTTATATAAGTTAGCTTGGCGTTTAGGGTTAAAAACCACTTATTATTTACGCAGTTTAGGCGCCACAGACACCGAGAAATCCACGGTGGCACAAGGGGTGCTCAACGCGGTCCAAAATAATACCGTGTCTGAGCCTAAGGCTTGCTTGATTACGGATCCTGAATGTGAAGCTTGTCAATAATGAAAAGAATATAAAGATAAAAGGAGTTTAAAAATGTTGGACACGATGACACGCACTGCGCCTACTGCAACAATTGTTGGCTTAGAAAGTCCACGCATGCATGCAGCCCCTATTCAAGTCGATGAAAAACGGATGATCAACTGCCGCGCGGATGTGAATCAATTAGAACCGATTAAATACGATTGGGCCTGGGGTAAATACAATGACGGCTGCGCGAATCACTGGATGCCGCAAGAAATTAATATGGGCCCGGATGTGATTTTATGGAAGAGTAATGGTCTAACTGATGATGAGCGGATCATCATCGAGCGTAATTTAGGCTTTTTCTCCACTGCAGATTCATTGGTGGCGAATAATTTAGTGTTAGCCGTGTACCGTCATATTACTAACCCTGAATGCCGTCAATATTTATTAAGACAAGCCTTTGAAGAAGCCGTCCATACGCATGCGTATCAATACGTGATTGAAAGCCTAGGCATTGATCAAGCCCGAGCCTTTAATATGTACCGTGAAGTGCCGTCTATCGCTGCAAAAGCCGCTTGGGCCATGCCTTACACCGAAAGCTTGGCTGATCCGCACTTTGCGACCGGCACGCCAGAAAATGATCAACGTTTACTGCGTGATTTAATCGCTTTTTATGTGGTGTTTGAAGGGATCTTCTTTTATGTGGGTTTTGTGCAAGTCTTATCTATGGGCCGGCGGAATAAAATGATCGGTACCTCTGAGCAATTCCAATATATTCTGCGTGATGAGTCTATGCATTTAAATTTTGGTATTGATGTGATCAATCAAATTAAAATTGAGAACCCACATCTGTGGACGCCTGAGTTCCAACGTGAAGCCATTGATATTATTAAACAAGGCGTAGAGCTGGAGTACCAATACGCGGTAGATACCATGCCGCGCGGCATTTTGGGCTTAAATGCCAATATGTTTAGAGAGTATTTAGAATTTATCGCCAACCGCCGCTTAATTCAAATTGGTTTGCCCGAACAATACAAAGGCGCCACCAATCCCTTTCCTTGGATGAGTGAAATGATCGATCTTAAGAAAGAGAAAAACTTCTTTGAAACTCGAGTGACTGAGTATCAGACGGGTGGATCGTTGTCTTGGGAAGATTGATGTTGATATAGGCAGTTCATAAGGCCTTGCGCCTCAGTTCCTTCGCGCCTCAAAGTATCCTCGTGCGCCGCAAAAAAGCCTCTGTCCGCTAAAAATCCCCCCGGCCGAAACGGCCGGCCCCCTTTACAAAGGGGGCAAGGTCTGCGTCGCCATTTTAACGAGCATGCAACAGAGACCTTGCCCCCTTTGTAAAGGGGGCCGGCCGTTTCGGCCGGGGGGATTTTTAGCGGACGTTAGATTTTTAGCGAACGTGAGCTTTTTAGCGACGCTAGTAAGATTTTTGGATCCCCACCCCCAATTCTTAACAAACTCTTTGCATTTTCTTATGTTCTCTGCTAAGGTTACTTTTTTAACTTAGGTTAATCTCTCTAGTGTTTTTAAGAGATCAGCCATTGACAAATTTAAATTTTTTGTAAACAATCCTAAAGAAAGAGTACATTCTTATGAGAATCTTATTAGTTGAAGACGATGAGTTATTAGGTGATGCCCTTAAAAGTGGTCTTAGCCAGCAAGGTTATACGGTGGATTGGCTTAAAGACGGCCATGTCGCTGAACTTGCCCTACTCACTGAAACCTTTGATGCCGTAGTCCTGGATTTAGGCTTACCCAAACGCTCAGGGCTAGAAGTCTTAAAAAGCACACGCCAAAAAGGCATCAACACCCCTATTATTATCCTCACCGCCCGTGAAGGCTCAGAAGATAAAGTATTCGGCCTTGATGCCGGCGCTGACGATTACGTCTCCAAGCCCTTTGATTTAAAAGAACTCTATGCCCGCATACGTGCCCTACAGCGCCGTGCTGCAGGACGAGCTGAGCCTCTGATTCATTATGGCGAAATCACCCTAGATCCTGCCTCTCATTCGGTCTTCCGTGAAGGCAAACGCATTAATATCTCCCCCCGTGAATTTACATT
Source organism: Gammaproteobacteria bacterium (assembly GCA_013289605.1). Lineage (GTDB taxonomy): Bacteria > Pseudomonadota > Gammaproteobacteria > JABCZS01 > JABCZS01 > JABCZS01. The sequence continues at coordinate 17,454 of JABCZS010000013.1, read as the reverse complement.
ACTCTATAAGTTACTTGAAAGCTCAGGCCGAGTGCTCTCACGCGAGCAATTGTCACAAGCCTTATACGGTTGGGATACAGAAATTGACAGTAATGCGGTGGAAGTTCATGTCCACAACCTGCGCAAAAAACTGGGAGAAGATCTGATCCAAACCATCCGTGGCGTAGGATATATGATCGATCGGATAGTATAATGCCCTCAATCCGCCGCTTTCTGCTGTTAAGCTTGTTATCCACTGTAACTTGTTTGATTACGGGAGCGGCGTTATATACTTATTTCGATGTCACCCGTAAAATTAATAGTATTTTCGATGCGCAGCTGATTGAAGCCGCTCATGTCATTAAACATACGGTCGAACAAAGCACCGGGCCGCTGGCTAAAAATCTAGGCGATATCAATTCCCTCTTCTCACCGACACAAACGTATCTGCCGCCTAAATTATGGGATGCCTTATACGGTGACTCACTGCATCGCTATGATACGCGCCGCGTATTTCAAATTTGGTCGCTGTCTGGTACCTTATTGGCACGTACCGAGGGGGCACCCTCTTTTCCTTTAGCCAAAGATACCCCAGGATTTGCATATTCAGATATTGGTCATTACGGTTGGCGTGTATACACCCTCACCGATGATGTGCATCAAATACGCTATCAAGTTGCACAGCGCGACGATGTGCGCTCACGTTTAGTACGCAATATTGCCTTAGGCAATATTTTGCCGGATTTATTGATTTATCCTATTTCCATTTTTATTATTTGGTTTAGTGTGCGCGCGGGATTAAAACCTTTACAACGTACCATTAAGGAAGTCAAAGCCCGCGCCTTGGATCATTTACAACCCGTAGATACTGCGCAAGTCCCTAAAGAAATTCAGCCCCTCATCGTTGAAATCAATCAATTATTAGCCCGCTTAGAAGACGCCTATAGCCGAGAAAAACGCTTCACCGCCGATGCCGCACATGAATTGCGCACGCCGCTAGCCGCGTTAAAAACGCAGGCGCAAGTCGCAGAACAAGCCAGCACGCCCCAAGCCTATCAAGAAGCACTCAGCAAAATCATTCGTTGTGTCGATAGGTGCGCGCGCGTCGTCACGCAATTGCTCACTTTAAGTAATTTACGCCCCGATCAAGGGCTTAAAGATATCCAACAAGTCGATTTATCCAAACTTGCGATAGAAATTATCGCAGAACTCGTGCCGGATGCGCTGCAAAAAAATATTGAAATTTCGTTTGATGAAAACAAAACGCCTGCAAGGCTAGAGGGTAATGCTACTTTATTACAAGTATTGATGCGCAATTTAATTGATAATGCGATCCGTTATACGCCTATCGGTGGACGTGTCGAAGTCAGCACATTTATGCAACCTGAAACCAAGGCTCCTGTATTTTGTGTCAGCGATAGCGGTCCCGGTGTACCCGAAGAATTATATGGCCGAATTTTTGATAGGTTTTATCGTCAATTGGGTAATCAAGCGTCAGGATCTGGCTTAGGGTTATCTATCGTTCAACAAATTGTGGAGCTGCATGGTGCAAACATTAAAGTCTCTAAACCCGATGGGCATACGGGATTAAAGGTTGAAGTGTTATTTTAAATACAACGATACCTCTAACTCTAGTTCTTTTAGTGATTATTTAAATTTCACTATAGGATGGGTTTGATTCGCCAAATCTGCGCCATTTCCCGTAAATAAATGCCATACTCCTCTTCCATATTGTGCCATATTCCAAGCAGAGGTTGGAGAGGTGGGCGGGGTTTTCGTAGAGCGCTTTTGAACATTATTTGCACCATGATGATTAGAACGATGATTACTCTGCTGGAAGTTTAGAGGGAGCGCAGTAGCTGAGTGAGTTGATGCGGTGGATGCCGTGGCAGTAGATGCAGTAGATACAGTTTTGTTTGCATTGACAGTTGATTTAGGTGTTGTTGCCTCAACATATTTCTTTTGCACCTCAGTATCTAATGCGCCAGGTTTAGCACCTAATATCGATATGATCTCATTTTTAGCCACAGCTTCTTGATGTCTTAAATAAAGTCGAGTCCCGATAGTCGCTATTAAACCCAATACCACTATCGCCCCAATAATGGCTAATCCGATAGGATTGGTAAGAAATACGGCAGCACCCACGGTAGTAATGAGCATAATCGCCACAGCAGACATCGCTAAAGCACATGATCCCCAGACAAATCTTGCGGTGGTTTTAAGTTTAATCTGCGCATCGAGTATTGCTCTTACTTCAGTAACCGATAAACTCATTAATGCCTGATCGAATTTTTGTTGTTTGAGAGGATCTTTAGAATCATCGGGAGCGATACCCAACTCAATGATGATTTTTTTGATTCTTTCAAAAGCTTGTTCAGCCACAGCGCCATCTGTTAAATCTTGCAGTGTATCATTGCCTGAAATCTTTATCTCTTTTAATGCGGTCAGCTCAAAATGCGCAGCTAAGGCCGTGAAAAACATGCAACACGCAAAGCTAATAGGCCCGAACCCAAATCCTGTCATCCCCCCCACCGCACCAAGACCACCATACATAACTGCGGCAGTAATTCCAGTACCAATTAACACCAGCGTTGCTGAAAAGGCGTTAGTAAGGGCTAATTTTTTATCACCATTTTTATAGTCTTTATAGGCATCAGCATATTGCGCAAAGGCATCAATCAGGTTCCAAGCACACCATAAACCCAAAGTAATAGGAACAAAAACAGTAAATACACCCGCAATAAATGATCCTTCTACTATAAACTTAGCTAATTCTGCAGTAGGGACATCTTTCTGTGCAGCATGTATGGCCGCCATAGTGATAAATATGGCTTCTAAAGTGCTATAAATCCCGCCCCAAACATAAAATCGATGGATCCAAAGGCTGCCTAGTGACGAGGCAAGAGAGGCAGTTAGGCGTTCCTCATACCAAGCGTTGTATTCTATATCAAGAGGGTTAACTTTTGTGACATTAGTTTGGGCAGTTTCACTAGAGAACTTTCTAAATGCAACTTTATTATTGTTTCCATATTTTACAATATTATCATCCGCAAGGCCGCCGGATGTGCCTCTAATTAGGCCTCCCGCGCCAATAGAGTCCCTTTTCAGTTCCGCATCAAAAGTTCTAAACCGCTTCTTGATTTCCAAACGTTCTTTTAATTTAAGCTGCTTGACTATAGCTCCGGGAGTGACTTTTGAAGTGGTATCCTTATCGTCTTTAGACTCAACAACTGCAAACTGTAGAAATTTTTTGAAATCTTCTGTTTCAACTAAATCATTTAATAAACGATTTCTCGCAAAATTGGGTCCCCATACCATAATAACGCACTCCACCTAATGACTAGATATAAGGTCAGCCTACCTAATAAATCTTAAAGAAACATTAAGGCGTAAAAATTACTATTTTGTTTTTTTGGGTATTCGACTGGATAAGGCTTTATAAAGCTTATGAGTCCATGACCAGTGATATAAAGCCAATAGCGGGCCAGACAAGGCGAAAATAAGAAATATGACAAAGAGGATTTTAGGAGGGTCTACCGCGATGCTGACCAATACCAGCAACACAATAAATAAGGAGATAAAAGGGACACGGCCACGCAAATCGATGCGTTTAAAGCTCTCATACTGAAAATTACTGACCATTAAAGCCCCTGCGGCCACTGTGAGCAAGGCCACAATAATATCTAGCTGCTGCCCATGCACGCCAATATCATGCCCTAGCCAAACCGTCCCTGCGACTACGCCTGCCGCAGCAGGACTGGGTAAGCCTATAAAAAAGGGGGTGGCGGCTTGCCCGAGTTGCGTATTAAACCGCGCAAGACGCATGGCTGCAGTGGCCGTATAAAAGAATGCGGCTAGCCAGCCTAACTTACCTAAATCCGATAACCCCCAGTTATACGCCACCAGCGCCGGCGCTACGCCAAAGGACACCATATCTGAGAGGCTGTCATACTGGGCGCCAAATGCGCTCTGGGTCTTGGTCAGACGTGCCACCCGGCCATCCAGGGTGTCGGCCACCATCGCAATAAATATAGCCATGGCCGCAATATCAAAATAACCTTTCATGGCGGCGACTATGGCATAAAAACCTGCAAATAAGGCACAGGTCGTAATGGCATTCGGGAGTAAATAAATACCGCGGTGCTGTTGTTTGGTTGGAGTGTCTTGTTCGCTCATGGGTACCCTCATTAACTGGCAAGCAGTTTAACATAAATTCCGTTATGGATAGACAGAACGACGGTTACGACGATATAATCCCGCTATGAATAAAACTAACACACATAAAACAGTTATCGAAGGCATCACCACCGAAGGCGATACCTTTAGGCCTAGCGACTGGGCCGAGCGCATCAGCGGCAAACTCGCCACCTTTCACGACCGCCGCATGGTTTACTCTCCCCTACTGACTCCAAGCATTAAAAATGGTCATAAATGCGTGATCGTCGATGATGTCCTCAAAGTAAGCAATCCTGAATTGTATGCGCAATTAATTGATTTTGCGAAGACGAATCATTTGGTGATTTGCGATGAGATTGAGGATGGGGATACTGGGGATGATGCGGTAGGGAAGAAGTAGTATTTAGGTTCAGTTTTAATTTCACTGTCCGTTAAAAATCCCCCCGGCCGAAACGGCCGGCCCCCTTTACAAAGGGGGCAATTCCAGTCGCAAAAAATTGCTGCTTCCTAAAGATGACTATTAACTACCCTCTTTAAAGGCCGGGGCGTACATTGATCGTGGAAATAGCTTGCCCCCTTTGTAAAGGGGGTCGGCCGCTCAAGACGGGGGGATTTTACGGCGTATGATTACACCTCTTATTCCCATCACCGCACCGTCTTCTTCTCAAACACCAACTCCCCGTCTTTCAAATCCGCAACGATCGTATCGCCCGGTAAAAACTTCCCGGTTAATATCGCCTGAGCCAAGGGGTTTTCTAATTCTGTGCCTATCGTGCGTTTTAAAGGCCTTGCACCATAAACAGGATCATACCCTTGCTCAGCAATTTTATCGAGCGCCGCACTTGTTAACTCAAAATTCAAATCACGCTCTTTTAAGCGCGCACGCAGAATATTAATTTGGATCTGCGCAATGTGATGGATGTGTGCTTTATCCAACGCATGAAACACCACAAACTCATCGATCCGATTTAAAAATTCAGGCCTAAATTCACGCTCAACCACACTCATCACGGCTTCTTTAATCGCTTTATAATCATCAGATAAATGCATGGTTTGCAATAAATCCGATCCTAAATTCGAGGTCATGACAATAACAGTATTACGAAAATCAACGGTGCGCCCTTGACCATCGGTTAAGCGTCCATCATCTAACACTTGCAATAAAATATTAAACACATCCGGATGCGCTTTTTCAATTTCATCAAATAATATCACTGCATAAGGCCGTCTTCGTATGACTTCAGTCAAATAGCCCCCTTCCTCATAACCGACATAACCAGGAGGTGCGCCAATCAAACGTGCGACTGCATGTTTTTCCATGTATTCAGACATGTCTATTCGCACCAATGCCTCTTCGGTATCAAATAAAAACCCGGCTAACGCACGGCATAATTCTGTTTTACCCACCCCCGTAGGCCCTAAAAACATAAATGATCCGACGGGACGCTTAGGATCTGATAATCCAGCGCGTGAGCGACGAATCGCATTAGAGACTGCTTTAACCGCCTGATCTTGACCGATCACGCGTTGATGCAGCGCTTCTTCCATATGCAATAATTTTTCCTTCTCACCTTCTAGCATTTTTGAAACGGGGATCCCAGTCCAGCGCGAAACGACTTGGGCAATTTCCTCATCGGTGACTTTATTACGCAACAAACGTAAGGTCGGGGCTTTGTGCTCGGAAAGCGCGGCTAATTTTTTCTGCAGCTCTGGAATTTTGCCGTATTGCAATTCAGACATACGCGTTAAATCACCACTGCGTTGCGCAGTTTCTAATGCCAGTTGCGCTTGTTCAATTTCTTCCTTAATTTGTGCCGCGCCCTGTACAGAAGCTTTTTCTGCCATTAAAATTTCATCAAGATCAGCATATTCTTTTTCAAGTTTATGAATTTCTGATTCTAAATCTTTTAAACGTTTTTTCGAAGCGTCATCGCTTTCTTTTTTCAAAGCTTCACGTTCAATTTTTAATTGTATTAACCGCCGGTCTAACTTATCCATTTCTTCGGGTTTAGAATCAATTTCCATACGAATTAAACTCGCGGATTCATCAATTAAATCTATCGCTTTATCGGGTAAATTACGATCCGTAATATAGCGATGCGATAAATTAGCTGCGGCAATAATCGCAGGATCAGTAATTTCAACGCCGTGATGCACTTCATAGCGTTGTTTTAAGCCGCGTAATATCGCAATGGTATCTTCTACACTCGGCTCACTCACGAGGACTTTCTGGAAACGCCGCTCTAGCGCGGCATCCTTTTCTATGTATTGACGGTATTCCTTGAGCGTGGTCGCGCCCACACAATGTAATTCACCGCGCGCAAGCGCAGGTTTTAACATATTGCCTGCATCCATCGAGCCTTCGGCTTTACCTGCACCGACCATCGTATGCAATTCATCAATAAATAAAATCACCTGCCCACTTTGTTTACTTAAATCTTTGAGCACGCCTTTTAAACGCTCTTCAAATTCACCGCGGTATTTAGCGCCTGCAATCAATAGGCCCATATCCAGCGCCAGCACACGTTTATTTTTTAAGCCTTCAGGCACTTCGCCATTAACGATGCGCTGCGCCAAACCTTCAACAATTGCGGTTTTCCCCACTCCAGGCTCACCAATTAATACAGGATTATTTTTGGTTCTACGCTGCAATACCTGTATGGTACGACGAATGACTTCATCGCGGCCTATGACAGGGTCCAATTTTCCAAGCCGTGCCCGCTCAGTGATGTCTATTGTGTATTTGCTTAATGCTTGTCGCTCATCTTCGGCTCCTTCTGAAGCAACACGCTCACCTCCACGCATGGCATCAATGGCTTGCAAAATGGCCTCACGCTTACCGCCGGCTTTACGTAATAACTCCCCTAAGGTACCCTTGTCGTCTATTGCCGCTAAAATAAATAGTTCACTCGCGATAAATTGATCGCCTCGTTTTTTGGCCAATACTTCAGTTTGATTAAAAATGCGATTCAGCTCAGGGGTGATTTGCAACTCCCCTTCTGGGTGCTTAAATTTTGCAGCGTTATCTAAGGCCTGTTGTAAAGACTGTTGCAGGGCCGGCATATTCACGCCCGCTTGTTGCAACACATTCGCCGCCATGCCCCCTTCTTGCTCCAAGAGTGCCGTCATCACGTGGATGGCATCTAACGCCGTATGTTCGTGTTCTAAGGCTAAGGATTGGGCGGTACTGATCGCATCCTGAAATTTTCGGGTCAGTTGTTCAATGCGCATGATGGGTCCTCAACTTTATAAAAATGTATTTATAAAGAATGGGGCTAGAAATGAAATTTTCAAGTGAATTTAATAGGAGTGATGAAAAATGCGGCGGTTAAGGTGTTTTTTGGCTCATGGCTGTCGCAAAATCGCCAAAAAACACTTTAACCGCCGCATTTCATCAGTCCCTAAGATAAAATCCGCAGTAATGCCTGCATATCTTCCGGCATAGGCGCCGTGAAGCTCAGTAATTCTCCCGTCACAGGATGCGCAAACATCAGTTTTCGCGCATGCAAGGCTTGACGCTTAAAATGACCTAAATATAAACGGGCTTTTTCAGACAAGTCTTTAGCCAGACGCAAGCGCCCGCCATAGACAGGATCACCGACTATAGGGTAACCAATATGCGCCATATGAACGCGAATTTGATGGGTGCGACCGGTTTCTAACTGGCAAATAATATGGGTATAGCCGCAAAGGCGTTGCGCCAAACGGTAATGCGTCATCGCCGTTTTACCCGAATCCACCACCGCCATACGCAGACGATTATGCGGATGCCGGCCCAATGGCGCATCCACGGTGCCGCCACCGGTCATCTCACCATTAATGATCGCATCATATTCACGGTGCACCGTGCGCGCAGCGATGGCTTTGACCAAAGCGGTATGCGCAGGCACACTGCGCGCGATCATCATTAAGCCACTGGTATCTTTATCCAAACGATGAACGATACCGCCACGCGGTAACAGTATGCATTCCGGATAATGATGCAAAATCGCATTGACCACCGTGCCGCCGCAATGACCTGCTGCGGGATGCACTACCCAACCGGCAGGTTTATTAATGATAATCACGTCGGCATCGGCATACACCACATTCAATGCAACCGGCTCGGGCCGCCATTCTACCGCTTCGGGCACATGGCCATTAATCAGGATGGCTTCTCCGCCTCGGACTTTGTCGGTAGGCGCCCAAAAAGCGGCATTGACTTGCACTTCTTTATTGATGATCCACGATTTAATGCGCACGCGAGAATAATCGGGAAATAGCTTTGCTAGCGCTTGATCCAGACGTTTGCCGGCAAAATGTTCAGGGATAGTTTGGGTCAGTTGCACTTGCACAGGGTTGTACTCAATTAATTTGTTTATGGTAAACTGCGCTTTAAGTTTTTTAACCTTCAGGAACCTACGCTCATGGCAAGGAAAAACAGCGCCTATTTTATCATATTTTTGGGTTTATTAGTGCTCCAAGGCTGTTCATCCGAAAAAGTCGATCCCTACCAGGATTGGACCGCGCCCGAGATATTTCTTGAAGCCGAAAACAACCTGAAAGAAGGTAGATACGAGCGCGCCATAGACGGTTATCAAAGCCTGGATGCACAATACCCGTTTGGGGATTATACCGAACAGTCTCAGCTGTCGCTGATTTATGCCCATTATCGCTTAAAAGAGCTACCGGCCGCCCTGACTGCAGCGGATCGTTTTATCCGTCTGCACCCGCGCCACCCTGATGTCGATTATGCCTATTATATGCGCGGCATGATTAAATCCACCGAAAGCATTAGCACTACCGCAAGAGTATTGCCCGTCGATCTGACCCTGCGGGATCCTTCAGGCTGGCAAGCCGCTTATGCCTATTTTTCTGAGCTACTGCGTCGCTTTCCCAATAGCCGTTATGCCCCGGATACGCGTCAGCGTATGATCGCCCTTAGAAATGACTTAGCCCAATATGAAATCAATGTGGCCGAATATTATCTGGAGCGCAAAATTTACCTGGCTGCCGCGGCGCGGGCACAAATTGTGATTAAAGACTTCCCGCAAACCCCGCAACGCATCGATGCCCTATGCATCATGGTCATTTCCTACCGCGCTCTAGGCATAGATGACTTGGCGGAAAAAAACTATGAGATCCTGAAATTAAATGATCCGGAACGTGCCGCGCTCTTGGCAGAAGACGGCGAAGACAATGGGCTATTCTCTATATTTGATGTAAGCGATCAGCCATTAATACCCTATCTTTTTGATTTTTAATCATTTATCTAACCTGTGGGTACATTGCCAAGCCTGACATATCACCTTATACTGTTAATATAATAATAATTGCAAGAGTGCTCTCTGTTGCAGTTTAGTGGCTAACAAATTATACTAATAACAGGCTGAAATTATGATCTCTTTCGTTACCCCCTCACAGCAAAATAAAAGCAAAACTATGCACTTCTCTAAAATATTCCAACCCGCACAAACACTCCCCCAAAAAAGGGACAGTCGGGTTCATCCCGTGCAAACGTCTGAACAATTATTAAATACCGTTGCGCGCTTACCGCTTATTAATGAAATTCAAGATCTCTGCGGCGCAAACACTCGTGATTATCCGATATTTTACGGCGAATTAATTAAGCGTTTTGCTGAATTTGTGCAATTACTCGAGCAATATGATCATCCCTCGCAAACCTGGCTGGATCACCATTTACGTCTGGCTAAAACCGCATTAAAAATGCGCGAACAATTTCTGTTAGTCGGTGAATCGTTACACCCTGTGGCGAGCCAAGAAGAAGCCTTGTGGCATTACGTCGTGTTCAGTAGTGCGCTGTTGCGTAAAATTGGCTTAATATTTACGCATTACAAAGTCAGTATTTGTAATGAACAAGGTCAACATACTGCAAATTGGAACGCTTTTAATGGCGCGATGAAAGATCAAGGTAATTATTATAAATTACAAGAAATCTCGACCCAGGATGTGCCTTACACGGAAAACATTAGTCTATTGCTGGCCAGACAATTAATGCCTGCCGAAGGCTTTGCCTGGATAGCGAGTAACCCGCAAGCCCTGATGGCCTGGTTAGGGATAGTCGAGGGCGAAGGCAGTGGCGGCGTGAGCAACCGTTTTGTGGCGTTAAGTGAACAGCAACTCTATGAATTGGCGGCACGCGAAGCCTTGCTCGAGGAATTTTTCCATACCGAAAAACTAGAAGATTTGTTACATGCGCATAATTTGACTGAGCAAGAATTTCTCGCTTTATTGCCGCCCTTACATGGCTTAGAAACAAATGTTTTGATGCCTACGACGCAAGAAGGTGTCGCATTTTATGGCTGGTTAAATAATGGCGTACACAACGGTACGGTCGATACCAACCAAACCAGTAGCTTTGTGCAAATCAGTTTAGGGGTGCAAAAACAATTTTTAATTTCAGCAAGTGCACTCGCTGCATTTGCGCGCACCGAAACGGCGCAACACTCACAGATCAATTGGACGACACTCTATAAACGCGCATTACCTTTATTAGGCTTAACGACGCTCACCCCCACAGATAGAAGTTTGCAGATCTTTCTAGCCCGTTCTGCGCAAATGGATAATGCCGCGCCCACCCATGCACATAAAAGCATCGAAGCGTTACAGGCGGCACAAACCCAGCAGAGGCACACGCAACAAACGATCAGTGGTTTTAATTATGCGGGGTATGTGCTAGGGGGTATGCAGGGTGCACTCAATCAGACAGCCCTCGGTAACCGCGCAGCAATGCAAACCCAAGGGCTTGAGATTAAAGCGCATCAACAGCTTAAAGACAGTGAACAAATAGATAAGACACTCGATCTAGAAAAACAAGACTTTTACACCCGGCAAGAACAAATGCTCGCCGCACGGCAACAACAACTACGCACTCAACTCGCGCAGCAATATCCGGTTGCGGATAATGCGCCAGTGATGAAGAGCCATTTTACTTATATTAAGAATCCGTAATGCAAAAGCGGTTTTAGAGAGTTGTTTCGACTACGGGTTATTCTTTGAATATTCTTTCAGTGTTAACGTTCCGCTAAAAATCCCCCCGTCCTAAGAAGGCCGGCCCCCTTTACAAAGGGGGCAAGTTTATCAAATAAGCACCGAAGTAAAAATTTTGTAAAGACTCATACAATAAATTATCAAACTGGCTCTTGTGGGTCGACGCAGAACTTGCCCCTTTGTAAACTGAAGTATCTCCACGGATTGTAGTTTTAAGGCCGAAGGCCTTAAAAAATGATTTATAACAAATTGTTTTTAAATAAAAATTTGTGGGGATCACTTAGGGGACAGGGTGAGGGAAATCGCCATGCTTTTAGAAGCGCAGATTACCCTACTAACCAATATGATCAAGAGACAGGCTTTCGCGGGGATCGGTTGAGGGATCAATGCTCTACAGCCTACTTCACCCGCTGCAAAGTCACCGCTTTAGATAAGAAAACCAAACCGGCATCTTGAGCAATATAAAAGCGCACGATATCACTCAGCTCGCCCAGGGGCTTAAAACAAATAGACATAAAATCACCCGAGCGTTTATTTTTGACATGTACGCCTGCGGCTTCGAGCGCCCCCATCAGCGTATGGAGAATAAACGTATTATCCATCCGCGGGTCGACGCGGACATGATTAAGTTCAAATAACGATCCATAAAGCGATTTAATGGGCTCATGGATCGGTTTTACCCGACCTTTACTCAATGACTCTAAGTAGCCGCATGCACTCACGCACAAATCGGCACCGAGAATAAATTCGTAAAACACCGCCTCGGAAGCTTGCGTTACTAGAGTCGCGTTAATAACTAATTCACGCGCTTGTTGAGGATTTGTATTGTTCATACCCCGATATCGACAAAATTTCCTTCCGACTTAAGGGGAAATTTCATATTGAGCAGTAATCGGATAACGGCGATTTCGGCCAAATGCGCGGAGAGTGATGCAGACGCCGATAGGTGCCTGACGTCGCTTATATTCGTTGCGATTCACAAGCCGTATCAATTTATGTACAGTATCGCTATCAAAGCCTCGCGCGATAATGTCCTGCTCATCTTCATCCTGCTCGATATAGTAGGCTAAAATCTGATCTAATATCTCATAAGGCGGCAAGCTATCTTGATCACATTGCTGCGCTGCGAGCTCTGCCGTGGGTGCGCGCGACAACACTCGCTCAGGAATGACAGGACTTATCTCATTACGGTAACGCGCCAAGCGATACACCATCGTTTTCCACACATCTTTGAGCACACAAAATCCACCGACCATATCACCATAAAGCGTTGAGTAGCCCACCGCCATCTCACTTTTATTGCTGGTCGCAAGGACTAAATGCCCGAACTTATTGGATAAGGCCATTAAGATCACGCCACGCGCGCGGGCTTGCAAATTCTCTTCCGTGACATCGGGCGACTTATTATTAAACGGTTCTTTTAATAGATCTAAAAAGGCTGAAAATACCGGCTCTATTGAAATCGTTTGCGGGGTGATGTTTAAATGTTTACATTCTTCTAAGGCATCGATAATACTGATGTTATCGGTATAACGTGAGGGCATTAACACCCCATGAACGCGATCTGATCCCAATGCATCGATTGCAATCGCCGCGGTTAACGCAGAATCTATCCCACCGGATAAACCAATAATCACACTGTTAAAATGATTTTTATTGACATAATCACGCAAGCCTAATACTAAGGCTTGATAAATACTTTCCTCGATGTGAGGCACCGGTGTCAAAGGTTGCGCAATTAAATGTACGTGATGCGCATCATCCAGCGTGCATTCTAAAACTTGCACACTTTCAGTATAAAACGGCGCTTGCAGCATGAATTCACCCGCAGCATCTACTGCAAACGATCCGCCATCAAACACTAATTCATCTTGGCCGCCGATTAAATTCACATACACAATAGGCATTTCACCACTGCGCGCTTGCGCGGTAATTATTTCACGCCGCATGGCGACTTTTTGTTCATGATAGGGCGAGGCATTAATCACCAGCATTAATTGCGCGCCCGCATGTTTGGCTTGCAACATGGTTTGCGCCTGCCAAATGTCTTCACATATCATGAGTGCGCAGCGGACGCCTTTAATGGTGACAATACTCATGTCCTCACCCGGAGTAAAATAACGCTTCTCATCAAATACTTGGACATTGGGTAGGTAGCGCTTATGATAAGTGCTGAGAATTTTCCCCTCACGCAATACACTGGCTGCATTATAAAGCCCATGTGCGGTTTTATGCGGGTGACCTAGGATCACATCGATGCCACGACTTGCCTTAGCAATTTGCGCCAAAGCTAATGTGACGCGCGCTTCCATCCCCGGGCGCAATAATAAATCTTCCGGTGAATAGCCAGTTAATGCTAATTCCGGAAAAATCACCACATCACCCTTTAAGGTATCACGGGCATGCGCAATGGTTTGGGTGATTTTCAGCGTATTGCCGATAAGATCTCCGACCAGAAAATTTTGTTGGGCGATGATGAGGCGTAAGTGTGTGTTCATGATGGGTGTGCTTAAGTCAAGATCACTGCAAGAGCACCGACGCCCAAACCCATCAGCGCCACGTTTGCAAACAACATAGAGATCATGCCTCGCAGCATATTAGTTTTAAGATCAGCAATTTCATTTTTTAAACGGTGTTCAAAATGGCTTATTTCTGTGCGGACATTTTGAAATTCAATTTGCATTTCACTGCGCACGTTTTGAAACTCGACTTGCATTTCATTGCGCACGTTCTGAAACTCGACTTGCATTTCACTGCGCACGTTCTGAAACTCGACTTGCATTTCATTGCGCAGATATTGAATCTCTGTGCGCACGCTCTGAAACTCGACTTGCATGTCAGCACGCAATAAACGCATATCATTTTGCGTAGCGACTTGAGTTAACACCGCTTGTGTGGCCATCATTTGCGCCTCATTAAGCCCTTCGGCCTGTATTTGACTAAATCCAGCATGTGTTAACAGTTTAACATATTCTAAAGTATTAAAAAGTGTGAGGGCCATGGTGCTATTCCTTGCTTGATGTCAATCTTGAATACAAATAGTCTTATATTACTATATTAAATCATTAATGATATTAAAATCAAGTGGCCATAGGTTATTATTAAGTGAGGTAGGTCAGCTTTCAAACCTTAAGATTCACTTAATTTGAGTGGAGTATATATAGATAGGTAATAAGAAAAGTTAAAAAGAATATGAGGCTATAAATGGGCGGAAGCGGTAAACAAGGACAAAAATCTGAGCGGTCCCAACAATGGGCTCGCGAACAGCAAATACTGGACCAAGCTAGTAACCAGATAAAAGCTGAATCTAACTTCAGCTTAGCCATATGGTTATATGTAGTCGGAACTTCTATATCTGAAACCTTAGGCAACTTCTTTAAATCTACACGCAAGGCCATCGCTTCATTGCCTGGAAAGATATTGGATGCTTTATCTGCACCTATCTCAGGAGGTTGGAGCGGTTTAGGAGACGAAATAGCTAAGTTTAAAACCGATGTTCAACCGATTTTGCAGCAAGTCGCAGAAAACAAACAACAACAGGCACAACAAAAGAACGCAGCCGAACAACAAAAATTAGCTGCTCAACAAATTGTCGCAACCGCCGAAACTGATTTAAATACGACCCTTAATATCCCTACACCCCTATTAAATGAGGTCAGTACCGTAGTAGACGATGCTTTTGCAAGCTTGAATGCAAAGTTAAAAGAAATCTCTGCAGATTCTTCTGGAATCCAAAAACCAAGTAACCCTCATTCGAAAGATCAAGTGAAGGTTACCATGCAATTTGATAAACAAACTAACACGGTCAAAGCAATCAGTGTAAATACTCCGGAGATCAGAAAACTAAATAATCCTCATTTGAAAAATCAATTCAAAGCTATCTTGCAATTAGAAGCCAGATATAAAAATAATCCTACGGAATTACAAGAAGCATTAAATAGTCACAGACAAAAAATTGTGGAAGTACCCGAAGCAATCAACTCATTTGATTTTGCATTAGAATTGCGTTTACGACACTACTCTATACAGAAAAACCCTAATAATGAGTTAATCGGTGCATTAACTCTTGCAAGACAGCCCAATGGCAGAAATCCTCATTCGAATAAAATAAATCAAGCAGTACATCATTCTTCATATACTGCAGCCACAGGATCGACTACGGCCCTTCAAGATATTGAAAATGCTAAGCTATATGCAGAATACATTATCATAGAAACCCAGGAAGAAATGCTGCGTCCACAACATGAGGCGGTCATGGCAGCCTTAAGAAATGATAATACATTGATCGCTAATATTAATGGGCTGCAAGTAGAACAATCGAAGCCCGGTTATATACATAATGCTTATATAGCAGCAGCTAAAAAATTGAATTTTAATGCATACGATTTATGTGCAATATTTTTAAAAGATGATAAAAATGTAGAACAAAAGCTGATTGCTGAATTCGCCACAAAAGCCCCTAAAACCGAAATGACTGACGATGAAAAATTAAGAAGCACAAGCGGACAGAGTGATCAAACTACAAGCGTAGCAGCTAGGCAGGGCCATCAACAGCAAAATGAACCTACAGGTTTTCATACATCAACTCTTCACGGTCTTAATCATGCTTTAACTAGTGGTCCTGGGGCTACTACCCCTCCATTAACAACAAATCACATAAACAAGCAGCCGATGGTAGTTATAGGATAGGGTAGTGTTCACAAAATCGCTCCACCGCACCTGGTGCTAACACCAGGCCATTTCTAAAATGTCCAGCATTGATGTATAAATTGTCATAAGGCGCGATTAAACCCATGGCGGGCTCGCCATTTGTGGCATACGGGCGTAGGCCCGCCCATTGTGCGATTAAGGTGGCGTTCCTTAGATCTGGGAATAATGTGTAGGCAGAGACTGACAATTCATTTAATGCCTCTAGTGTGGGGATTTTATTGAATCCGGATTGATATTCTAAGGAGCTACCGGCAATAATCAAATCATCCCGGCGCGGTATTAAATAATGATTACGGTACAATACCATTTTGGTTAACTTGTGCTCGGGCGCGTTAAACAATAACATTTGTCCTCGAACGGGAGTGATTTTAATTTCTGGAGCAAGTTCACCTAACAGCTCACTGCTCCATGCGCCCGCGGTGATAATGATGTTATCTGCCGTGAGTGTTTGATCTAGGGTGGCAACGTGTGTGATGCGTGTACCCTCACGGTAAAGCTGTTTGACCGCTTGATGTTCTATGATGTCGACTTTATTTTGTTTAAGACTTAAAGCTAACGCCTGTAACAACCGAGGATTACGCACTTGCATCACCTCGGGCATCCATAAGGCCTCGGCCGCAATACCTAAATCCGTTTGCAAGCCAGCTATGGCATGCGAGGATAAATAATCTAATGTCACCTGATGCGTTTTTGCCCACGCTAAAGCAGGGATTTTATCGTGTGAATCCAGCATGATCATACCGCTACGGATAAGCTCGATATCGATGCCGGTTTCATTTTGCAAGGCCTGTGCTAATTCGGGGTATAAGCGTTGTGAACGTGCCGCGAGCTGAGTTATCGCATCTGAATAACGCCAAGGATATAGGGGTGAAATAATGCCACCGCCGGCCCACGAGGCTTCCTGCCCCACTGCGCCTTTATCAATTAGCGTTACCGTTGCGCCACGCTTTATTAATTCCCGTGCGGTCAGTAAACCAATAATCCCTGCGCCTATAATAAGAAAATCTGTCATGGGGTGTGATAGGATCCTAGAATAAAGGGCTCAATTCTTGGGATTATATCATTATGCACTCTGGATTTACATTTTTAGAACTCCTGATTACGCTGAGTCTTATCGCCTTATTGGCCTTGATTGCGCTGCCGCAATATCAGGATTTTCTGGCCCGCCAGCAGCAAAACACTGAAATCCAGCAGCTGGTGCGGACACTGACGATGGCAAGACAGCAGGCCTTATTATTGGGGCAAACGGTGAGTGTATGTCCTTATCTTGCTCATCGCTGTGGTCAAGATTGGTCACAAGGTTTGCGTGTTGTTCAAAAGACAGGTATTGAGGAAACGCTTATTATGCAACAACCGTTTTCCGGGGATGCGACTATTCTACTCAAAACCTTTCCGCAAGGCAGTGAATATGCCATACCCTTTACCGCACAAGGTTTTACTTCATCACAAAATGGGAGTTTTTATTATTGCCCTAAGAATAGTGCTCAAGCTAAACGGATAGTCTTTAATCAAGCGGGACGGGCGTATGTGACTGGGGAGGGGGCAAGTGAAGGGTGTCTCATTTAGACTGTGTTATAATTTGTCTCTTGCTCTCACCCC
>JABCZS010000012.1 GCA_013289605.1 Gammaproteobacteria bacterium | reverse complement strand
ACTGGTACGGGCACTGGCACTGGCACCGGCACCGGCACCGGCACTGGCACCGGCACTGGCACCGGCACTGGCACCGGCACCGGCACCGGCACTGGCACCGGCACTGGCACCGGCACCGGCACTGGCACCGGCACTGGCACCGGCACTGGCACCGGCACTGGCACCGGCACTGGCACCGGCACCGGCACTGGCACCGGCACCGGCGAACATGGAAGCACAGGAATAGCTACCCAGACTCATAGCGCGACTCCACTCGAAGCGCGTGAAGTGATCGTACAACGTACCGCAGAAGGATTATATGAAACCTTAACGGGTACAGTATTACCGAATCCCCCGGAAGATCCTTTGAAATGCCGGTATGTGGAAACAAGGGCCGATCATAAAGAAATTTATATGTGTGAGCTAAAGAAAGATAAGAATCATAAACAGTTTGATTAAACTTATAAATTCTCTTGGAACCCCTTTCTTTGGCGTAAAATGGAGTTTTTTAGTTAATTTTAAGGTCTTGGATTGCAGGTAAAGGCCCATAAACCTTTGTTATAAGATCCTAAAAGCATCTGATTTATTGCCAGTCTTTTAGACTAAAATAAAGTATATTTTAAAATGGTCAAGACTTTTTTAAAATGTGCTTTATTTTAGTCACAGGCAGTGGGTGATTAGGCATTTCACAACTTAGAGATTCTTTGGTTCGTCTGCAATCTCACTCTATTTAAATCTCTATTTATTGTGATATTCCATTAAAATCTGCATTAAAGATGCGCTTGCCTTTATCATTAAATAAGTTCACTCTTCCAGAGTTTTTCTAAAAAAATATTCCAAGGTAAAATGGTAATATTAATATTCCCCTCTATTTGAAGCACTCTTGGGCGCGAATCTAATGATACCACTATGGGCTGCGTATCCGGATGTTCCTCACAAAAAGCGATCAACCCTTTTAAATCTTCTTTGTGGACTTGTTCACTGATCTGCACTTCTATGGCTATTTCTCCTTGGCCGATAATAAAATCAACTTCCAGACCTTTCTTTGTTCGCCAATAGCAAATATTTTTGCGTTTTCTTTTAAGACCAATATAGGCGATAAGTTCCCCCTAACAAATTATTTGCATTACTTTTTAATTTACGCGCGCTAGAACCACATAAAATAAATTGCGCCGTTGTATTTTCAATCAACCAATGTACTTCATTGAGTAATTCAGGTACTTTCTGAACTTCATCAATAATAATAGGATGCGATAAGGCTTTAGGATCTAAAGCCAAGATCTCTTCACGCAATAAATAAGGCGCTTTTGTTAAGCGAATAATTTCATGGCTAGACCATAAGTCATACCAAACCGACTCTCGAAAATGTTGCTTTAAAAAGCTAGATTTCCCAGTTTGCCTTGCCCCCATAAAAACGCAGACTGTTGCATCGGGAGGTCCATTTTACATAGTCGTGTATACATAGAGTACTATTTGCTGTATTAATCCACTAAAAGCAGAACTTAAAGCGATGATAATCAACTAAAAGTCCTACCTTTATCCTTTGCCTGAGTATTCTTTTGTTAAAATTAACCGGAAAGTGATCAAACTTCGAAAATCAGGTCGTCTGGCTTAAAAGAGCTAGGTATTTTGCGTCGTTAGAGGGAGAGTTAAATCGAGTAAATAAGACGCTAGCTGTGTAATAGGAATTTGCTTACAGTGTGGCGCAAGCTGCTTTAATTCTCCGCCAGCAGTGACAATATCAATATTTTTTATTGTTGGAAATGTTTTTTTAAAAGCAGGACTTAGATTTATAGGGCGCACGTTTTGTATGGCGAGTTTTGATTCTAGCGCAATGTAGGTATCTGGATTGATTTCAATGATAAAATCAATTTCCTCTCCTTCTTTTGTGCGCCATAAATAAACTGACCATGTCTTGCCAAAATTATGGATGAATTTAATGATTTCTCCATAAACTAGGGTTTCAAATAAGCCACCCGCTTGTGGGCTTAACAGTACAGGCGCTTCAATGTTCCAGCCTTGTAACCGAATGGCTAAACCCGTATCGAGAAAAAATAATTTGGGCATTTTAATGAGACGATTATTTAGATTACTGTGATATGCGGGTAATAACTTTAATAATCCTGTTCTTTCTAAAATAGAAACCCATTCCTTTATGGTATTAGATTTAACGCCCGTGTCTTTAGCAATGTCAGAATAATTGACTAATTGCCCAGTTCTTGCAGCAAGCATTTTTAATACCTGATGAAAATCCTGTTGTTTATTGATGCCTGCAGCTAACACCACATCTTTTTCAATATATTGGCGAATATAATCATTTAAATAATGCACGGGGTCGATGGATTGTGTATACAGTTCTGGCCAGCCTCCTTTAAATAATAAAGCAGATAAAGCCATAGTCGGGAATGCCCGAATAATTTCATTCACTGATAATGTGTGCAAATAATAATAGGCAGCTCTTCCGACCAAGGTTTCTTTAACATACTTATCCATCAGAATTTGATTAGAACCCGTTAGACGAAAAAGGGGTAAGGGCGTCGAAGATACAGTATTTTTTAGTGCTAAACGTTTGAGTTGATCAACAATTTTTTTAATTTCAGGGAAAATAGCAGGAGCATACTGAACCTCATCAATATTAAGAGGCAGGGTATACTGTGCAAGAAATAATGCGGGGTCTTGTTCGGCTAAATCACGTTGCTGAAAGTCATCTAAGGTGACTTCTGAATAGCGTTCTTGACCGATTTCAGCAAATAGCGAGCTTTTACCACATTGCCTTGGCCCAATGAGTAATTGTACATATTGCTGGTTGTTCAGCAGTTGGGGAGCAATGTCTCGTTCTATCCACATCTGACTATTTTAAGTTATCATTTAAAATTAGTCAAGACTGGGTTCTAAAAATCCTATCCTTATGCTTTGCTTCAGTATTCTTTGACAAAATTAACTTGAAACTTTCCTTTTGATAGCGGTGTTTATCGGTCCTTTAAGATTAACGGGGCTAGGTTGATCAAACTTCTGAAATCAATGGGCCTGGTTTAGAGAGGCTAGTTTTACAACACTTGCGTGCTTGGAATGATTATTGATCGCCATTTTCCGGACAGGCATTTTTTAATTTTTAAAGAGTCGAACTGCTAGTAGTCCAATTATAAGCTGAATTAACATTAAAATTGCCTCCTACAGGAGCATATTGTTGTTGTAGGATCGCATACCATGGGCTTACTAATGCTGCGGTTGAAACCAAAGATTTTAATTGTTCTATATTGGTTTCGATAGAAAGTATCGACAAATAGCCTTGCTTCCGAAGGTGGATTGTCTTTTCTAATTTTGGCCATTCAACATGATTTTTTAAAGCATCCTGGTTGGCAAGATTTAAAGATCTCATAGAAAGCACTTCGGTACATAAATTCATTTTTAAGGTTTGAATATAATCCTGAGCATGCCTATCAGGAATTATAGATAAGATAGCTATTACGTTAATAATCCTGTCATTTTTTTGCTCTAATGTTTCATTTTGAAGCTGGCCTATTTCAGATAAATGCATAGTGATATGGTGAAGTAAAATAGTTATTTTGTTTATTTCAGCCGCGGTAAGGATGTCAAAATCCAATTTTCCGATATAAAAAAGAGCCTTGTATGCCTCACCGCATCTAAATGCACATTCTATAATAGCCACCATAAAGAATTTAATTAGGGTGCTTTTAGTGTTCCAAATTTTCATTCTGGAAAATTTATCGTAGATGCTTTCCATTTTACTCAAAATTTCCATTGAAAATGATTCAAAAACCTTATTTGATTTGCTTGCATTAAAGCCTAGTGCCCCTGGCAAAATTTTTCTTATTTCACCTTTGATGATCTTCTTATCATACTGATCCCTAGTGGAGTATTGATAAAATTTATCCTCCTTATTGTGAGAGTCTTTGTTTAAATGTAGATAAATTTTTCGTGACGATCCTTTTTTGTTATTTGTTAAATTATCTCTATAGCTTATGACCTTGTGATCCCTATCTTTTTGATTATATTCATCCTCTGTTATCTCCATTTTTATGATTTCATTTTCCTCTATCTTCTGTTTATAAATCGGAAAAATAATAAACAATGATAAAGGCGTAAAAAAAATAGCGCATAGGAACATACCTATTTTCCATAATCTTTTTTGATAAATTTGCTCTTTCATCAAATGCAAGTAGATGGTTTTAAGGAGGAGAGGGCTTACTTCACCGTATTTTATATAATTTCTAAATGAAAGATAGAGTTCATGTCGATTAAAATAAGATTTCTTAAGTTCATTTATATTCCAACTGCCATCATTTGTACTGCTGTCATTTAGATGGCTTATGAAATCTAAAGCCACCTCTTCGCCCGTATAAACCCCTAATTCTCGGTATAATTTAAACTTGTAAACTCCAGTTATTATTGCAAATGCGGGCAAGGTCCACCAAAATACCAGTAGCCATCCCACTATTTTCCCAACATTTCTCATTATATAATTTAAGCATATAAAGGGAGGATTCCACCATGACACACCATATCTTTTTATTCCAAATTCAAACCCTGATTCTGTAAAACCCCATGAGGGCAATTCGATTGAAGTCGGATCGATTGGGCGCGAATATATATATCCACTTCTTACGCGCACTGGAGATTCAAGCACTTTAGTGTTAAATCTTTCTCTCAGATCAAGAACCCATTGAAAACCCAGAAGATTTGAAAATAATACTTTGAAAAGGTTTTCAACTATGATCATGGGTTTTCTAACAAAAATATTTTTAAATTTCTCTGCGCTGGATTGCCTTTCAAAAATTTCTCCAATTGTATATGCACGTTCATATACTCCATACTCGGTACACTCGCGAATCAATCTTCTCCTTTCTTGCATCGACACATATTCATTGGTAGTGGATATACTGATCTCATGTTTACAAAATTGATAAAATGCTGGAATAGAAACCTTAAACTCACGCCAAAATTTTATAATAAAAGCCTTAAACTCACGCCAAAATTGATAATCTAAAAAATAATCCTTAATCCCACGCCAAATGGGAATGATATAATTTCTTAAACCTGATGAAATGCGCTTTACGCCCCATTGCCATGATTCAAGACAAAAATCAATAGCACGATTGGGAATGCAATTAAGAGTTAGAAATAAGGAGATATCGGTTAAGCCCAGTAATATAAGAAAATCTACCAAGGCAATGCCGGATAATGCAAATGTGTAGCCGGCAATGGGAATGCCTGCGATGGACATGGATAAGAAAATAGTCAAACCTAGCCAGAAAAGACACGCCCCTACAGACAGCACAAGTTGTGTTTTTGGATGGTAATTACGTATTCCTAGCATTTGCCCCTCTTAAGACTAGCAGGTATTAGCATTTGTAGCCCTATATTGAGCTAGTCTTATCAGTCACGTCAATGCGGCAAACACTTATTTTCCCGTAAGGAATAAACCATACTTAGTGTGGCATAAAACTCGCTTATTGTCTCGACTTAAGTGGAATAAATGTTTTAGGCTTAATTGTCCTCTCTGCTATAAAAAAACAACTTTTCGCCTCAATTTCCATTGCAAGCAAATAACTTCAATGCCAGGTGCTTGTAAGTACGCACATTCAGACCGGCTCAAATTAATATGTGTGGCGAATCTAATGGTAACTGCTGTAAGACTGATAAGTCACCGTCACTAAAAATGATTCCTGTGTGAGATCATCTATTTTGGATGTGAGATAAAAATTACTTATTGTCTGGAGGCAAAAAGTTGATAGGAGAAGAAAGAATTGTGTTTATAGCCTTTTTATTGAATACAGTCTGGGTTAGCCCATTATAATTAAGCTCACTTTTTGCAAATGGGCGCCTATCCTACATGCAAAATGGTCAATCGCTTACAAAAAAAATAACTTCCCTTGACCTTATTAATAAACCTTTCTTAAGATAGGCTACCCTAACTCTATAATTAAAAATAAGGAGCTTAAAATGCCCACAACTACTCCACAACAAAAAAAGCGGTCATTTTCTGCCTTTGAACATTTACAACAAATTGTGAGTTGGTCTACTGCCAGTTTAATTGCGTTAGGGGTACTTTTAGTGCCTAGCGCTGCGGCCTTGCCAGCTTTTTCTTTTACCCGCAGAAATGATCATAATGCAGCAATGGCTTTGCGGCGGGTAGCGCCTGCATGTACGAACTATACTGCGCAGCCTCAACCAGGTTTTTTATATATTGATAATTCGACAAATAAACAAGAACAGCCTAGTCTGGGTAATCGTAACAATATCACTTATATCACTTATACCAGTACGGCGACCACCACACCCAATGTGATGGTGAATGCGATTCTTGAGAATGATGTCCTTTTGTTACCGGGAGGAAGTAATGCGGTATCGACTAGCTCTATTAGTAAATTTGCACCTAAAGCTATCCCCACGCAAAATAGTTTAGTCATACCATTTTATCTGCCATCCTCTTATTCTTATTTCTCTAAAGTAGACCCGAATACATTAACTTTAGAAAATAATGTCAATGGCTATCCCCAAGAAGAGCTTTTAAGCTATACAACCTCTGGTGGCCTAAATATGTCACCAAGTGGCGTAGCGCTAGATAATGGTGGACATTTAGAAGCGTTCACATCACAGGAAGTCTTTTTAAATACTTATCAAGTCATTGTCCGCGCCTTTCAAGCCGATGATATCACCCCTGTGTTTACTGATCTTCCCATCAGTACTAACGCCTCATACACCACCGCCAACCCAATTATCGCCCAAAGTCAAATCGCACCCGGCAATTTCACCGGCATTTGGCAACGCCAACTCAGCGTCACCAAACCTAACGAACTCGTCTCGCGTCGTTTTAACTTTAATGGCACAACGGTTACTTTTACCGATCTGATAGAAAAATCATTCAGCACCCAAGTGCCCGCGCTAGTTGGACAAAATTGTTTTAATGCGCAAAACCTTGATCGCGCAGATGGCAGCACAGTCATCACCTTTCAAAACCAAAACATTAACACGGGTGTCGCGGCAGCGTGTTTTCTGATCGTCGATAATACCGGAACGGTTACTAATTTCCAAACCATTCCTGTTACCATTACCGCCGATACGACGCAATTTATCCCTATCGGCGAAACCTCTGATGGTTTTGCAGTGGCCGTAACGGGCACGGCGTCCGGTAAACAAAAAATCTATGCGCAACGCTTTTATGCCAATGGCAGTCCTAAAGATGCCACCCCGATATTACTGGATCCGAATAATCTAGCTTATGCGCAGCGATCGCCTGCTATCATCAATCGCGGTAATGGCTTACTTACCGTAGCAGGGGTGCAAGCTAACCCGACGACGACCACTAACGATGATATTTTTGTCCAACATATCAGCGAAGCATTTAACCTGATTTGCCCGAATACTGCCGTGACCGAAGGCGCGGGACCAACATTATTGAACTGTTATCTCGCGCCATTATTTAATACGCCCAGTAGCATTACCGTCACGCTTAATCCGCCCGTTAATGCGGGAACAGTCAGCACCTGTAACGGCCAAATGACATTTACCGGCACGTATGATGAAGTAAATAATTTCTTGGCGCTGAATTTCCAGCCGGCGTATCTTTATAAAACTTCTTTTGCTATTCCAGTCACCTTTAGTGCTGCGGGCATGACTACTGTGAATACCGCCATACCGGTCACAATGAAACCGATAGATTATCCTCCTGTATTGAATTTAAGCGGTTTTATGCAATACATTGCACAAGGACTCTCTAATTTCATCAACTATACCTTAACGGATGTGGATACGCCGAATGATCAGCTTATTGTGACCCCCGGTGGCGTGCCTGTGGGGAGTGGATCTTTCCAACAAATTAATACCACTACGGGTGCGGTTATTGCGAATAATCTTAATCAATGGACTGAAGCACAACGCCTAGGCGATGATGGCTCAGGTCAGGGCGTGCAATTTCTGGCTGCGAAATCGGGCCCACAACCCGCCTTTACGTTAACCGCTCAAGATGCCACGACTACGTTGCCTGCGCAAACCGCTAACATCAATTATCAGGCCGATCAACTCACGGTGCCGGTGAATATTCTGCCCTTAAATCAGGACCAAACCGTAGTATTTGATGCCACCATATTGCTTATCCAATCTAACGATCCGCGCAGAACGCCAGGCGGCACAGTCACTGCCGTGCGCAATGGTTTTGTCCAAAAACAAATTCCGAGTGGATCGGGTACCTGGGTTAATCTCAATGTGGGCGATACTTTTTTACAAACAGACATCGGCGCTAGCGACATACGGGCGGTATCTAATAGCGCTAATGCACTTTACGTCACGTTTACGCCCTTTGATGGCACAGTCACCCTGCAAGATTTTAATTTGAATGTTGAATTCACGGCTAAACCTGTTGCTACCGCTAAGCCTGCGCCCACGGCTAAGCCCACAGTGACAGCAAAAGAGAATAGTAGTTACACTACGGCTGATTTAGAAAATACCTTAATCGGTATTGCCGTGGGATTGCCGGTCACAGCCTTTGTTACTTATTTAGGTTATGCCAAATTAGATACGGATCGGCAAAATATTGATCCCTTTGCCAACATGATTGTGCGCGCTGGAAAACTAAACATCCATACCTTTAATACGGATGAAAAGCAGGACAGCTTTAGATTACTTGTGCGTAAATTACTCAAATCATTGCGATTAGAAGCCGAGGTCACCGCATTCGTACAACAATCTACAGGAAAACTTGAATGCACTTCTGCTGATCGCTCGAAAGCCGATACCCATTTGAAAAAGTATGCCGAAATCATCGCTCTGCATTTAAAATCCCAGGGATTTATTGCAGATAAGGGCATAGGCACGCTCAGTTATCTACTCCCTAACTTTGCCTTTAAGCGATTAGTGGGCGTATCCATTAATGTCAGTCAGGCCACCAAGGTACTGCCTTCAGAAACAGAAATTGATACCGTAATGGCCAACACAGCTACGCTGATAGGCGCGATCCATAAGGACATTACCGCCTACAAAAATAAAGGCAGCACGAGTTTGCTGCGCGCCTTCACCATGGTATCTTTAGGTACTAATAGCTCGGATACCGCATCACACAATGCTTCATCATCGACTTTAACTAATGGCTCCTCACCCCATTCCTCTAAAAGTTCAACGCGATCTTCTCCTCCTAAAGATCATTCAGCGGGCCTTACACCCAGTGATCTTGAAATGAGTACCCTAGATGGAGCGGGTAATACTGATGGCACGGGTGCTAAAAAAAGTCGCAAATGTCTTGTGATGTAAAAAGTGTTGCCTAATAAAATAAATATGTTGACTCTTATCCAGCGCAGCAGAGCATTATTTGCTGCGCTGCCTGCTTATCAAGCAAGCGATTTATTATTAGAGAGTTTAAGATCAGAATTAAAAGATAGGCCGCTGGGTGAAATTTTAAATGATCCGCGCGCAGATGAATGGGGTTATCCCCCCTTTTTTAAAACCAATGTGACCCTAGCCTTTTTAGGTCTGGATGCTTATCTCTGTTGGTGGCGCGGATATATTCCGTACAATATTTTGATGCTCACCCTGGGCGCGCTAGGATCGGTAATTAAAAAACCAAAAAATAATCTCTCACAACATGTGCTTGCAGAATCTTTACCATTTATTATCTGGGTCGGCGGCTTAACGCTCTCTGGCACCACCGGGGCATTGACTGCGGTGACAAGTTTTTTAGCGTTACGCTTATTACTCTGGCCTGAATATTTTCTACCGCTGGCTCTAATTACTAGCAGCAAATTGTTATTATCGGGCGCATCCACGGTCCTGCCCGCGCTAGCCACGTATGGTTTATTACAAGCACCCCCACTTATCTTGCAACAGATGGTGAAAAAATTATTACCGCTTGCGCTATTTGTCATGGGATTAAACCAATTTGAAAATATTTCTTTTTTTCCAGCTACGGCGGTTTATTTTTTAATGCGCCGCAACCTTTTGCCCAGTGATTATTTACCGGCCCTGCTTATCGATACGGCGCTGAATCTTTGGGATCATCCTGATGCCATGCTTGCAACTGTTGCGTGTAGTTTATTTCAAGCGTCGAATTATTTAAGCGCCCGTACCCAAGAAATGTTCAAAGGCACTGAAGTCACTACGTTTAATCACATTACCCAAAAACAAATACTTTATCTTTTAATGCCCTGGGTATTATCAAGCATGTTAAGTCCGGTTGCGCATTATTTTAGTCCTGATCTGGCATCAGATCCTATCTCAAGTGCAACAAAATACCTGCAATTAACCGCAGGCCCCGTTGACTGGTCAACCCATGTGCCGATGCAGGAAAATAATATATCTGAAGAGAGTTATTTTTCAAGATTATCCAGGAATATATTTTAAAAATTTATTAACTTATGCCCCTGAGGATCACATCCTGAGTAGAAAAATATATTTATCAATGAGTTAGGCTGGTACCCCGCAATAGGCATTAGCGATGCCCTTTTGTAATGGCCATGAGTCAAGCGTATACTGGTAATTTTTTTTACCACTTTAGGTAAAAATCGGTAATATTTATTACCGGTTTTGGCTTTAGATAATTTATAAGGCAGAACGCATGCTACACCACACCCCCTTAGGGCAACCGACGTCCTACATCAATACCTATACACCTGGCTTGCTTGCGCCTATTGCGCGCCATGCGCCGCGTGATTTTTTTGGTTATGATCTCTGGCATGCGTATGAAGTCTCTTGGTTAAACCTGCAAGGTAAACCGCTCGCTTCCGTCGCTGAATTTATTTTCCCTTGCTCGAGCCCTTATTTAATTGAATCTAAATCGTTTAAACTTTATTTAAATTCATTTAATCACACGCCCATTAAATCCAGTCAGGCGCTGGAGCAATTATTAATAAAAGACTTAAGTTTAGCCTGTGGCGCACCGGTCAGTGTGCACTTAAAAACGATAGATGAATTCACTGCCGAACCCTTGCATACCTTATCAGGCATTTGTTTAGATGAAGAAGCCATTGCAATTGATACCTATGAGGTGCAGCCTGATTATTTGCATTGCGAAGAAAATGTTCTAACGCAAACTGTTTATTCCCATTTATTAAAAACAAATTGCCCGGTCACCGCACAGCCCGACTGGGGATCATTAGAAATCACTTACACTGGAAAACAAATTAACCCTGCAGATCTATTGCGTTATATAGTTTCATTTCGCAATCATCAAGATTTTCATGAGCAATGTGTAGAGCGGATCTATACTGATATTTTGCAGCGCTGCGCGGTATCGCAATTAAAAGTCGCCGCGTATTATACCCGCAGAGGGGGCCTAGATATTAATCCCGTGCGCGCTAATTATGAAATCCCTATTGAATCTAAACGTTTAGGACGCCAATAAATGAAATTTAAATTATATACTTGGGTTTTACTGCTTTTACTTACAACGCATCTTTATGCCGCACCGAAAGTGATCGTAACTATTGCACCTATCCATGCGTTAACACAAGCGTTAATGGCCGATGTGGCTGAGCCTATCTTATTGGTTTCCCCGGGCGCATCGCCCCATAATTATGCCCTGAAACCTTCACAGGTGAGTGATCTCTATTCCGCACAACTCGTTATTTGGATAGGAGAATCCCTGGAGACTTTTTTAATTAAAACCTTAGCGCAACTCCCCCCTCACATCACGACGCAAAGCTTATTAACTACCCCCGGGCTTAATCTTTTACCGTTTCGCTTAGGTCCCACCTGGGAGCAGGAATCGGATCATCACCATGTTGGACTGGATCCTCACGTGTGGCTGGACCCGCAGCGCGCGCAAATTATGGCTGAAGCGATTAGCGCAGAATTGATAAGAATTGATCCCGCTAATAAAACCCGTTATGTAGCCAATGCCGCCCAGCTTAAGCAACAGCTCACCCAACTGGATCAACAATTAAGCACCCTACTTCAAGGGGTTCAAGGTAAGCCTTTTATCGTCTTTCATGAAGCGTACCAATATTTTGACGCGCGCTATAAACTTAATGCGGTCGGCGCCATTACTTTAAATCCAGAAATCATGCCCAGCGCCCAGCGCGTAGCTTCGATACAAAAAATGATTAAACAACAAAAAGTCGTGTGCATATTCTCCGAACCTCAATTTCGCCCCGCCATAGTCGATAGAATTGCCGAAGGCACAGGCGTTAAAGTCGGGGTTTTAGATCCAATAGGCCTAAGCGGACTAGGCTTTGCCTCTTATGAGAAACTATTAACTACGCTAGGGTCGTCGCTACGGACGTGTTTGCTTCCGGCTTAATCTTATCTCTTTATGCTCAAAAGTCAGGAGATAAATAAGGGCTGAGCGCTTGTACCGTTGGAATATCATTCACTGCCGCGGCCGCTTTGCTGAGCGTGTTACGTATGGTTACGGGACACTCAGATAAATCACCATCATGATAAGAGCATAAAGCCCGCAGGGCACTACCTGGATCAAATTGCGGCCCAAAAATGGCTTGGGCACAAGCTAGTCCATCGGGCAGAGAATACCCTCGCATTAATAACGCATGAATATCTATATAATCTTTAAGTTGAGCACGTGCTTGGATAGTATTTAGTTTTGTTGCGAATAAATCACGCAGCGATGCGAGATAAATTTAGCAGGTAGCGCACTCATGGAAGTCTTCATACTCTTTATTCTAACCGAAATTTCTATTTTTACCCCTGTTTGAGTTGCGGTTATGGCCTATTGCTGCTCAAATAATTCAGGACTTACGAAAAATGCGGCTGTTAGGATGTTTTTTGGCGATTTTGCGACAGCCATGAGCAAAAAAACATCCTAACAGCCGCATTTTTCGTAAGTCCTAAATTGTTAAAAACTTGACCCCATAAGCACATTTTATGATAAAATCCACTCGTTTTATCAACCTAACTTAAGGAA
Source organism: Gammaproteobacteria bacterium (assembly GCA_013289605.1). Taxonomy (GTDB): domain Bacteria; phylum Pseudomonadota; class Gammaproteobacteria; order JABCZS01; family JABCZS01; genus JABCZS01. The sequence goes on along the minus strand of JABCZS010000012.1, from coordinate 43,604 downwards.
TCCCTATGCGCCAGTACAGCCGTTTTTTTAAACTTGTTTCGATTAGTTTGGCCACGTTAATTTTAGTCGCCTGCAGTGCAGGAACCACCCATATCGCAAAAAGAGATTTGAAAGTAGAAACCAAGATGAGCACCAGCGTCTTTTTAGAGCCGGTGAGTCCGAATGAGAAAACCATCTACTTACAAGTGCGCAATACTTCAGATAAACCCAATCTTGATATCACAGGTCCCCTCTATAGTGCGCTGGTGAATAAAGGCTATGCCATTACTCATGAAGCTAAGGCCGCGCATTACATCCTTCAGGTGAATGTGTTACAAGCCGGGGAATTGGATGCCGCAACTGGGGATGAATTAATGGGACGTGGTTTTGGTGATGCCTTGGTCGGCGGCCTGGCGGGCGCAGGGATAGGTAGCCTAGTCAGTGATAACAGCAATGTTGCCATTGCAGGGGCGCTGGCAGGTGCTGCGATAGGCGGCATTGCGAGCGCTACCACGCAAGATGTCACGTATAGCGTGATCACCGATGTGCAAATCACGGAAAAGCAATCGGGCGAGCGGACTGAAAAGCATCATACTCGGATTGCTAGTACGGCGAATAAAGTGAATTTGAAATTTGAGCAAGCTGAGCCTGAATTGGTAGCGGGTTTAGCGCGATCTATTGCTGGGATTTTTTAGGTGCAGTTGTTTAGCTACAGTTGTAAATTGTAGATCGTAAAATCCCCCCGGACGAAACGTCCGGCCCCCTTTACAAAGGGGGCAAGTTCTCCGTTGACATTGGGTATGTTAGCCCTTACAAGGGGAAATGTTAACTTCAAAAATCTGTGATTGTGCCAACGTTGTAAAGAGAGGAGCTTGCCCCCTTTGTAAAGGGGGCCGGACGCTTCGGCCGGGGGGATTTTAGCGATCTTTGTCCGCAGAATGAGCCCACCCCTAATCCTCCAACCCCGGCGGTAAATGCGCGTTGCTTTGCAAGCGGGTGCTTTCTAAACTGGTTACCGGATATACGCAATAATCTGCGGCATAATAACCTGTCGGGCGAAAGTTTCCGCTGTGGCCTAAACCCCCGAACGGTGCAATGCCGCTGATCCCCGTGGTGGGGCGATTCCAATTCACCGTCCCGGCCCGTGCGCGATTAAAAAAGGTTTCATAACTTACACTGTCATCACTTAAAATCCCAGCCGTTAAGCCATATTGGGTATTATTTGCAAGTTGAATGGCGGCGTCTAAATCTTTTACCCGGAAAATTTGTAATAACGGTCCAAATATTTCTTCATCGGGTGCGTTAATGCCGGTCATATCAATCAGCCCTGGCGCAAGTAAAGCAGGATTACCTGAATCTAAGGCTTGAGTTATTAATAAACTACGTCCGCCTAACTTTTGTAGCGCATGTTGTTGTGCCAGCACCTGCACTCCTGCTGTCGCAGAAATCACCGGGCCCATAAAAGGTTGCGGCGTGGTGTTCGGATAATTCACACGAATGCGTTTTACTTTTTCTGTTAATTTTTCAATTAAGCGGTCACTTAATTCATTTTCTATCACAATTAATCGGCGGGTACAGGTACACCTTTGACCTGCACTAATAAAACTTGATTGAATGATGGTTAATACTGCAAGGTCGAGATCTTCAACGTCTGCAACAATCAGCGGATTATTTCCGCCCATCTCTAACACCAACATTTTATCGGTTTGCCCGGCTAATTGCCGGTGTAATAATTGACCCACTTTAAAACTACCGGTAAAACAAATCCCCGCTAAATCGGTATGACTGGCCAAGGCTAGGCCTGTTTCTCCCGCGCCCTGCACTAAATTAATCACCCCATCAGGCAAGCCTACTTTTTGCCACAGCTTGATAATCAATTGGGCTGATTTTGGGGTTTGCTCACTCGGCTTAATCACCACCGTATTGCCTGCCAGAAGAGCAGGTACCACATGGGTATTAAACAAATGTCCTGGGAAATTAAATGGCACAAAAATAGCTAATACACCGAGGGGACGATGACGCACATGCAACTGATACGTGTCGATATTTTTTTTAACTTCGCCACTGCGCTGCTGATATGCTTCAAACGAAATATCAAATTTTGTAACCATGCTTTGTGCTTCCATCTCGCACTCCCACAAGGTTTTACCCGTTTCTTGACTAAAGCATTGCGCTAAAGCAGGCGCATTTTCTTTAATCAACGCTTGCATTTTTTTTAACCTATCGATGCGCTCAGCAAGCAATGTAATCGACCACGCAAAAAATGCTTTACTAGCGGCACTCACGGCTTGATGGACATCCACTTCATTGGCCGCTTCCCCTTGCCAAATTATTTTTTGATCCGAAGGATTAATCGAGGTGAATGCTGCGCCGCGTCCGGGTTGCCATTGGCCATTAATAAATATCATAAGCTGATCCTCACGGTATCTCCGATGTTAACATTGAGTAATTGTGCGGTGTGTGTGGTGAGGGTAATCGATTCCTCGTCTTGAAAAACCACCTCACCTAAACAGGCACGAAATTTTTTCTCGAGGGTTGCGATCATATACGCAGGACCGCTTAATTGAGGCACAATTGCCGCAATGCGTACCCGATGCGCATTGCGTACCGTCGCACTTTCTTTAAGGTATAATTCTAAACACGGGCCGCCTTCAAAAATATTAATATAATTCTCAAAGGTAAACCCTTCCTTAGTTAATAAAACGAGATCAGGCACCGTCTCAGGGTGTGTTTTACCTATAACGGCTTGCACCAGATCAGGCAGTAGCGCTACTGCAATGGGCGTATCGGGTAATAATTCTGCGACAAAATGCCCATGTCCTTGTGCTATCCGCTGATCCACTTCTAAAAAAGGTAAGTCTATAAATTTTTGCCCGACCCCTTGCCAAAACACACACTCACCGGTGTTATCAATGATACCGCGCATTTGGGCAATGATTTTAGCCGTCACACGCTGCGGGTTATCCACTAAATATAAAAAGCGCACCCGCGATAAAAACGTGCCTAGATGTAAGCCGTGGTACTGTTCTTGGAGTGCCAACATGCCAAGTTCGCTTAACCCTTGATAATCATTGGATAATTGTAATACGCTGTTTTTGTGTGCAATCCCAAGTTCATCACTACTTTGGATATGATGAATAATTTTATAATTATAATATGGTTGCACATCGCCGACTTGAGTAATAATCCCTGAACAACCGATTACTTTTTTTGAAGCCGTATCTTCCATCACAAAAAGATAAAGCTCGTTATTCAGTGCATCAATTTTTTTTGCAAAGCTGCGTTGCGCCAGTTCAATTTTTTCTGCCAACGCCGTAGCATTAGGTAATAAGTGCGTCAAACCAAACCCAATGTGCTGCGCGATGTCAAGTAGATCCGCGAGATCGTTTTCCTCACATTGACGGATCACTATCGATGTAGCCATTAACTTTTAACACCTCGCACGTAACCGGTGATCAAATCCCCGGTTTGTAGGGCGGCATAGAGTAATTGCCAGTATTCAAGCCACCATTCATAATATTCTGCGCCAAAATGCGTCACTAGCGTTTCTTGATGTTCTGTTTTCATTAAAAGTATGGTTTCGTCACACTGACTGCGCATGAGTTTAGTGGTGTCTTTAAAATTCACATAATTAAATTTGTTTTTTTCTAGCAGTTGTAAATAATCTTGTGCAGAGGCCAAATAAACAATCTCATCGGAAAATTGCAGAAAAGCTTGCATTTGCGCACTATAATCTTCGGTTTTATGAAACCAGTCCATGAGCATCAATGTGCCGCTGCCGCGCAACATGCGATTAAATTCTACGAACCAATGATTTTTGTCTTTATAACGGCTCAGCCCATTAATCGACATAATTAGATCAAATTTATTATGTGCGGGGAGCGTTTCACCGATTAGGGGCAAAAATTCAACGCGTCCACTTAAATTCAATTGCGTCGCTAGCGCTTTGCTTTTAGCGAGCAAAAAATCGGACACTTCTACGCCCGTGATTTGCACCTCGTTTCTTGCCAAATAGCAGACGGGGCCGCCTGCGCCACTGCCAAAATCCAAGACTTTTTTCCCCGTTAAATCGAATTCTTGACCCAAACTTTCGACCCATGCTTTGCTCCCCAAATGAATAAATCCTGGCGAAAAAAGGGTCGCTAATAAATTCAAGGCTTGTTCATCGTAATGGTATACTGGCATTTTTTTATCGACTTTTTTAATCTGAAATTAAGTATACAACAAAATTTCTATATGATAACAAGTATGGCAACTAAAAATCATGATCCCCTGGCCCTGCCGCTCACGCACTTAAAAGGCGTGGGGACTCAGCTCGCGGCTAAATTAGAGCGCTTGTCCTTGTATACGGTGAGTGATTTATTGTTTCATTTGCCCCGCTGCTATCAGGATCGCACGCGTACCTACGCTATCGCAGAATTAGTCCCCGGCATGTTTGCCACCATTGAAGCCGAAGTGGTGAAACAACAATTGGTATTGGGCAAACGTCGGCGCCTGGAAATTGAGCTTGCCGACCGCTCAGGCTATCTTTATATGAGTTTATTTCATTTCTCTACCCCGCTGCGGCAACATTTGCCTACGGGTACGCGTTTACGCTGTTTTGGTGAGGTCAGTTTTTTTGCCAATCGGCTGCAAATGGTGCATCCTGAATATGAAAAGATGACCGCGCCTACCCCAGAAACCGTTGTGCAAACCCTAACCCCGGTTTATCCCTCAACCGAGGGGATCTCACAAAAAACCTGGCACAATTTAATGGCCCAGGCTTTAAAATTAGTAAACGACTCGCTCCTGATGGACTACCTACCCGCGACTGCTTCATCAGGGTATACGCTAGTCGATGCGCTAAATTATTGTCATCACCCGCCGCAAAATGCAGATCTCGCATTATTGGAGGCCGGCAGTCATCCTGCGCAACAACGTTTAAGTCTAGAAGAACTTTTGGCCCATCATTTAAGTTTACGGTTAGCAAAGCAGCAGATAAAAACGCTAGTCGCACCCGTATTACAGTGCGACCCGGCTATCTTGGAAAAATTTTATCAGCACTTACCGTTTACGCCCACTCAGGCACAACTCCGGGTGTTACAAGAAATTTTTGCAGATTTTAAGCTGGGGATACCGATGCTGCGCTTATTACAAGGCGATGTGGGATCAGGAAAAACCTTAGTGGCCGCAGGCAGCATGCTTGCGGCTATCAGTCAAGGTTATCAAACCGCACTCATGGTGCCAACTGAACTATTGGCCACGCAACATGGCTTAACTTTAGCGCGTTATTTTTCTGTGTTATCGATTAACATCGTGGTATTGCACAGCCGTATGCCTGCAAAACAAAAACAAGCCGTGTATCAACAAATAAAAACTGGGGATGCGCAAGTAGTGATCGGTACGCATGCGCTGATTCAAGAGGCGGTGGAGTTTCAGCAATTAGGCTTAGTCATTATTGATGAGCAACACCGATTCGGTGTTAAGCAGCGCTTGCAGCTGCAAGCCAAAAGCGCTCAGGCGGTAGGCTATGCGCATCAGCTAATTATGACGGCAACACCGATTCCGCGCACACTGGCCATGACTTTTTATGCCGACTTAGATTATTCTGTGCTGGATGAATTACCCCCGCACCGTAAACCGATTACGACGGTTGCATTAGCAAATTCACGACGCAATGATATTATTGCTAAAGTGCGGGAATTTATTGCCTCTAAACAACAAGCGTATTGGATATGTACGCTGATTGATGAATCCGAACTACTGACTTCTCAAGCTGCGATCGCAACCTATGACTTGCTGCAAACGCAATTGCCTGAATTTAAGATAGGGCTCGTGCACGGACAATTAAAAACTATCGAAAAGCAAGCGATCATGGATGCGTTTAAAAGTGGAGAGTTGCATTTATTGGTCGCAACCACGGTAATAGAAGTCGGAGTCGATGTCCCCAATGCGAGTTTAATGATTATTGAAAATGCAGAGCGTTTAGGGCTTGCGCAATTGCATCAATTGCGCGGCAGAGTCGGACGGGGAACCCAAGCGAGCCACTGCATATTGATGTATCGCGCACCATTGTCTTGGCATGCCAAAGCACGCTTAGATATTCTACGGAAAACCTGTGATGGGTTTAAAATTGCCGAACATGATTTAAAACTGCGTGGCAGCGGTGAGTTTTTGGGCACACGCCAGAGTGGGGAGCTTAATTTCAAGGTATTACAATTAACTCGAGATCACGGTTTAATGGCACGCGTTACCGAACTTGCAGAGCAGCTATTAAAAGATCATCCAGAATTCATCGCCCCACTTATCGCGCGCTGGTTAAAAGAGAAGGTGCAGTATAGTGCGGTGTGATCTGCCCTTTGGAATCGGCCGTAGTAGCGAGGAGGGAGATAGGCTTGCCCCCTTTGTAAAGGGGGTCGGCCGTTTCGGCCGGGGGGATTTTAGCGATGGTTGATGTACGTCAAACATCTAAAAATCCCCCCGCCGAAACGTCGGCCCCCTTTACAAAGGGGGCAAGCCCTTTCGCGCGCTGATTGAAAGAGAAGGTGCAGTATAGTGCGGTGTGATCTGCCCTTTGGAATCGGCCGTAGTAGCGAGGAGGGAGATAGGCTTGCCCCCTTTGTAAAGGGGGTCGGCCGTTTCGGCCGGGGGGATTTTAGCGATGGTTGATGCACGTCAAACATCTAAAAATCCCCCCGACGAAACGTCGGCCCCCTTTACAAAGGGGGCAAGCCCTTTCGCGCGCTGATTGAAAGAGAAAGTGCAGTATAGTGCGGTGTGATCTGTCTTTTGGAATCGGCCGTAGTAGCGGGGAGGGAGATAGGCTTGCCCCCTTTGTAAAGGGGGTCGGCCGTTTCGGCCGGGGGGATTTTAGCGATGGTTGATGCACGTCAAACATCTAAAAATCCCCCCGCCGAAACGTCGGCCCCCTTTACAAAGGGGGCAAGACTTCATCGACGTCCGGAGCCAAATTCGCAATTGAAGTAGAGGCCTACTTATCCTTATAAAGTTCAGCATTTTTCCGCGACACATATTCTGCAAGATAGGGATTTTCTTTTGCGTTGCAATAAGAACCATAATCGCGTTTATATTCATTCGCTAACCGATTGGCCAGCTGCAATTCTTCTGCAGACATTTTTTTCGTCACTTTATCTAATGAGGTCTGAATAGACGGATAGGCGCTCACTTGTTTCACTAACGCCCACCAGGCGTAGGCCTGAATATTACTTTGCTTCACCCCTAGCCCGGTATAATATAGATCGCCCATCATGTATTGTGCGGCGACAAAACATTGCATCGCGGCCTGATAAAACCAACCCACGGCTTGCTCATAGTCTTGTGGAAACGTGGGATCCCCATTAAAAAATAATTGCCCTAAACTGTATTGGGCATAAGCGGATCGTTGCGCCGCCGCTTTACCGTACCATTTCACTGCGCTGAGCACATCGGGCATCACCCATTTGCCTTCTAAGTAAATATCACCCATATAATCTTGGGCTTCTACATCACCGGCATTTGCAGCAGCTTCATACCAACGAAAGGCTTGCTCAGGGTTATAATGCGGATTGTCATAATCGGCAAAAAATTGGGCCACTAGGCGTTTTGCACGCGGACTATTTTTATGACTGTCGGCACGTAAATACCAGGTATTAGCCAATGCCGCGTCACTCGGGCCAGTGAGTCCCAATTGATAAATCAGACCTAACATATATTGTGAATAGGTATTGTTATTATTGGCGCCCGCTTCATACCAACGTTTAGCCATGGCCCAGTCTAGCGTCCGCAATTCACCCCGTGCATAAACATCGCCTAGGGCGGCTTGCGCTTCAGGATCCCCGCGCAGCGCAGCATCATGTAGGAAATTAACGTCTTTGGAAGATGCCGCAAAAGCCACACTGACAAAAAAAGTGAGTATCAAAAATACTATTTTGGGGAGCGCGTGGTTCATTTTTTTATTTAAATTATACAGATAGCTTAAAAATAGCTGTTTTTTTGTTAATTAGCAAATGGTGCGGCTATGGGTTAATGCACACGCGTTATTTTAAGCACGGCTTTAATTCTACGCAGATTGCGGACGATTTGCGCCAGGTGCACCCGGTCCCGTACGCCGATGATGAGCGTAATGCTGGCATAACTGATATCAATATTATCACTGTGGATCCTTTCAATATCTGCGCCGGTACTGGCTATGGCATACGAGAGCTGAGCCAATACCCCACGCTCATTTTTCAATTCCACATCCAGGCGTGCCAGATATTCGCCTGCGACATCCTTCTCCCATTGCACACGAATAAGGTGCGAGCGGGTGCGCGGATCGGTAATTTTTTTACATAGTTCTGCATGGATGATTAAGCCTTCATCCGGCAGTAATACACCCACTATCGGATCACCCGGGATAGGCCAACAACAGCGGGCAAATTTAATTAATACCCCTTCGGTTCCTTTTATCGATAAAGTACTCTCCCTTTTTTCTTCTAAATAAGGCGCTTGCGCATCAAAAACATGCACCAAAGCTCTGGCGACAATTAAATTATTACGCTCGCCGCGACCTATGGATTCATACAGTTCTGGGAGTGAAGCTAAACCCACTGTTTGTAAAAATTTATCGGCGATTTCAGGGGATAAATCATGGGACGTAAATAAACTGTCTAAAGCGGCATGCAGTAAGCGCTCTCCTAAGGCTATCATTTCACTTTGTTTTTGCTCTTTTAAATAATTCCGGATGCTGCTGCGCGCTTTCCCACTTTTTACAAAATCCAGCCATGCCGAATTGGGATGGGCTTTCATATCCATGATGATTTCTACCGTCTGGCCATTATTAAGTGGCGTAGACAGCGGCGCTAAATGCCGATTGACGCGCGCCGCGACACAATGATTCCCCATATCGGTATGGACCGCATAGGCAAAATCAACCGGCGTTGAGCGCGCGGGTAATTCCATAATATCGCCCTTAGGCGTAAAGACATACACCTCATCAGGAAATAAATCGATTTTTACATTCTCAATAAACTCCAGGGAACTGCCGGTTTCATGTTGGATCTCCAATAGGGTTTGCAACCAAGCTCGCGTTCTTGCTTGCACTTTATCAAAGCTCCCATCCGGCGATTTATACAACCAATGGGCCGCTATGCCGCTTTCAGCCACTTTATGCATCTCGAAGGTGCGCAGTTGTACTTCTATCGGTATGCCTTGCGGGCCAAATAAAGTCGTATGTAGGGATTGATAGCTATTGGTTTTGGGGATCGCGATGTAATCTTTGAAACGTCCAGGCACGGGTTTATATAAACGATGAATAATGCCTAAGCTACGGTAACATTCATCTACTGTCGGGACGACAATACGAAACGCATACACATCCATAATATCGTTAAAGGATAAATGCTTTTTCCGCATTTTTTTGTAAATGCTATAAATATGTTTTTGCCTACTTTCAATATGAAGCTGTTCTACTTTCGCCTCGTGTAAGACTTTTGCGATGGCCTCTTCTACGGCTTTGACCATTTCCTTGCGATTGAGTCTTGCCCGTTGCACGGCACGTTTAAGCAAGGCATAACGCAGAGGATTAAGCGCTGCAAAGCCTAAATCCTCCAGTTCCACATAAAAATGGTGCATACCTAAACGGTTGGCAATTGGGGCATAAATCTCTAGGGTCTCGCGCGCAATCCGACGCTTTTTTTCTGGCGGGAGCACGCCTAACGTGCGCATATTATGCAACCGATCCGCAAGTTTAATAATGACCACTCGGATATCTTGCACCATAGCGAGGAGCATTTTGCGAAAATTCTCGGCTTGCGCCACGGCACGATCTTCAAACGGCAGTCGTGCTAACTTACTCACGCCATCTACAAGTTCAGCCACATTAGGTCCAAAAGCTGCACAAAGATCTTCTTTAGTGAGCGTGGTGTCCTCGATGACATCGTGCAACAGCGCACCCATAATGCTTTCAGGATCCATGCGCATCTGCGCTAAAATATGCGCCACGGCGACAGGATGCGTGATATAGGGTTCGCCAGAATAACGTTTTTGATTGATATGAGCGGCCTGCGCCACTTGATAGGCCGCCTCAATTTGTTTAATGGTATCCGCCGTTAAATACTGGTTCAACGTGGACTTAAGATCATTGAATGCCAATGGCGGCCTCTTTACAGTGATACGACTTAAGTCATAACTTATTTCAAATCGTCGTCCTTAAACGATACTGCAGATAAATCTTCTGAATAATCTAAGGATTGTTCTGGATAATTATAGGTGGCCGATTGAGTCTTGACGGTATATTCTTGCGCACTGGCCGCACAGGCTTTAATGAATTCTTCCGAAATCTGTCCGGTCGCAATTTCACGTAAGGCGACCACCGTGGGTTTATCATGTTCCCAGGGGACCAAGGGCTCAACGGTGCCAAATGACAATTGACGGGCGCGTTTAGTCGCCAGCAAGACTAATTCAAACCGATTATCAACGTATTGCAAACAATCTTCTACGGTAATACGTGCCATATAGCGTCCTCATTTTTTAGTAAATTCAGGGGGGTGTTTATTTTGATAAACACAACATGATACAAGAAAACCCCTAACTTGGCAACAATGAGTTTATTAGCTCACTCTGATCAACGATCTGCCTTTTAAGGGCCAGACGCGAAGCTTCTATGATTGCACTTAAGTCTTGAACCGCGGTAGCAAAATCATGATTCACAATAAGGTAGTCGTACTCATTGTAATGAGAGATCTCTTCCCTCGCTTGTTCCATACGATGCGCAATTACGGCTTCTGAATCTTGATTCCGTCCGGTGAGGCGCTGTAATAAGGTCTCGCGCGTGGGCGGTAAAATGAAAATACCGATGGCGTCTTTATAAATCGCTTTCAGGCTGCGGTGCCCCTGCCAATCCAGCTCTAAAATAATGTCTTTGCCTTGGGCGAGCGTGTGCTCGACCCATACCTTAGAGGTGCCATAATAATAACCAAATACTTTCGCATGCTCTAAAAATTGCTGCTGCGCTTGCATGGCATGAAATTCGGGTTCTTCAATAAAAAAATAATCGACACCATGACTCTCCAATGCCCGCGACGCGCGCGTGGTATAAGAGATCGACATCACTAGATTATCCAGACGTTGCCGTAGCGCCGTGATTAAACTACTTTTCCCCGCCCCTGACGGCGCTGAAATAATATAAAGTTGGCCGGGTCCTTTATGCTTACTCAAGATTTTGCACCTGTTCACGAATTTGTTCAATTAATACTTTGATTTCTACCGCGTGATACGTCACGTCACTGGACAATGATTTGGAGCCTACAGTATTAGCCTCACGGTGTAATTCTTGGACTAAGAAATCTAAACGCCGACCGATGGCGCCGCCTTTTTTAAGCGCCGCATTGATTTCTGCAAGATGGGTTTCTAAGCGATCCAGTTCCTCAGCAATATCGGCTTTTTGCGCCCAAAACACGAGTTCTTGCTCAAGTCGATTATGGTCAAATTCTATTTGCGTCGCCCGCACGCGCTCAAGTAACTTTTCACGCTGCGTGTGCATAATGTGTGCGGCATTAGGCTTAATGCTTGCCACATGTTCAGCAATTTTTTGCAAGCGCGTTGCAATCACCGCCACTAATGCTGCGCCTTCACGCTTACGATCGGCTTGAAATTTTTCTAATAATTGACTGACCAAAGTTAAGGCCATGGTTTCGAGTTGCTGTTGATTGTGTAGCGATGTGCCGATTACGCCGGGAAAACGCAACACGTCCATAATATTAATTGTGGTGGGTCTGCGCGTTTGTTGACTCAAGGTTTCGCATGCTGCAAACAGATCCCTCACCATGTCTTGATTAAGCGTTAAGTTTGCGGCCTCGCCGCCTGATTCAAACCGTACACTTAGCTCTATTTTGCCGCGCGTTAACGCTGTGCGCAGCCTGTCGCGGATTTGCGCTTCTATTCCTTTCAAGGTATCAGGTAAGCGAAAATTTAATTCTAAAAACCGGTTATTCAGCGCGCGCAGTTCACCGCACAAGATCCCGAGCTCATTTTGAACGCGATCTTGTGCAAAACCAGTCATACTGCTCACATTATTTTCAAGTGCCATTTGTGTTCAAACCCTGGTAAGATTGCCGATTACTATACCATATGCGAGGCGCGTTATGCGTGCGAATAATAGAGCTTCGGGAGCCCTGCGTCCCATCCAAATCACCCGCCATTATACCCAATACGCCGAGGGCTCGGTACTTGTTGAATTTGGCGGCACTAAAGTCTTATGTAATGCCAGTATTAGTCCCGGCAATGTGCCACGCTTTTTAAAAGGCACTGGGAAAGGCTGGGTCACTGCAGAATACAGCATGCTGCCGCGCGCCACCCATGATCGGATGGACAGGGAAGCCATTAAAGGCAAACAAAGTGGCCGCACTTTAGAAATCCAACGCTTAATTGGCCGCAGCCTACGTGCCATGGTGGATTTACAGGCCTTGGGGGAGAATACGATTACTTTAGATTGCGATGTGATCCAAGCCGACGGCGGCACGCGCACGGCCGCAATTACTGGGGCTTGTGTGGCCTTAGTCGATGCACTTAAACAACTGCAAGATTTACGCGTGTTAAAAAAACCTGCGTTACTGCAGCGCGTCGCGGCGGTTTCTGTCGGTATAGTTAATCATGTCCCTGTTTTAGACTTAGATTATCTGGAAGACAGCAGTGCCCAAACCGATATGAATGTGGTGATGACCCAAGATCTTAAATTTATTGAAGTCCAAGGCACGGCTGAGAATCAAGCCTTTACTGAAGAACAACTCCAAAGCATGTTAGCGCTAGCGAAACAAGGAGTGCAGCAGTTGTTTGCGTTACAGGAACAAGTGTTGGGATGAGACTCCCCTGTTGTAAAGTTCGTGGGGGATTCGTTAGGGACAGGGTGAGGGAAAAGAGGGATCCCCGCGGTTATCAAGTTACTTACGGGACTTACGAAAAATGCGGCTATCAGGATGTTTTTTTGCTCATGGCTGTCGCAAAATCGCCAAAAAACATCCTGATAGCCGCATTTTTCGTAAGTCCTGACTTATTTTTGTAAATATTAGGTTAATCTATCTCTGGGTAACCCACTGCGTCATCCCGTGCGTAAGCCGCCATCAGGGGTGATAGAAGCACTTCACTCTCGCGGCTGTAGACACGGGATAAAGGTTATAGATATTCTTACGTGCTCAGCATAGATTAACTTCGTAAGCAATATTTCCGCCTGGATCCCGTGTCTTCAGCCGCGCAAGTCCTGCTCTTCTATCATTTCTGATGGCGGCTTACGCACGGGATGACGCAGTGGATCATAACGGTATAAGGCCTACGGCCTAACGCATCCCCATGAATTTTAGTATTTAAGGCCGAAGGCCTGACCGTATCTAGCCCAGGGTGTAGGCGCGTCTTCGCGCCGTAACCCTGGGTAGGATGAGAATAAAAATCAAGCGCTGAAAGCGCGCAAGAAAAATATTAAAGTTCAATCTTACGCGCTTTCAGCGCTTCTTCTCTTTTTTCTCCTACCCAGGGTTACGGCGCGAAGACGCGCCTACACCCTGGGCTAGATACGGTCAGGCCTTCGGCCTTAAAAATGAAATCCGTGGGGATACTTCAGTTTGCAAAGGGGGCAAGCGTATCGTTCTCCCCGCTCCTATGGCCAATCCCTTTTACAAACTAACGCCGCTCGCGGAGTTTTTGGATGGCGTGCAGTTGGGCTGCGGCTACGGCAAGCTCTGCGCGGGCTTTTGCGTAATCAAAGTCTGTGTGTTGTTCATGCAGCATTTGTTCTGCACGCTGTTTCGCTTGGATAGCTGCAGCTTCGTCGATGTCATCTGCGCGCAATGCAGTATCGGCTAACACCGTGACGCCATCCGGTTGCACCTCAAGCATGCCGCCTGAAATATAAAAAATCTCAGTCTGTGTTTCACTGATATTCACGCGAATTTCGCCCGGTTTTAATTCCGCCAATAAAGGCGTGTGCTTAGGCAAAATCCCGAGCTCCCCGCCCACGGCAGTGGCTACCACGCTAATGGCCTGCCCGGAAAACAGCTCTTTTTCCGCGCTGACGATATCGACTTTTATCGTATTACTCATAATGTTTTTGCTTTTTCCTGCGCTTCTTCTATCGTACCGACCATATAAAACGCTTGTTCGGGCAAGTGATCATACGCCCCTTCCACGATGCCTCTAAAGCCTTTAATCGTATCTTTTAATGACACATATTTTCCAGGAGAACCGGTGAAGACTTCCGCCACAAAGAACGGCTGTGATAAAAAGCGTTGCACTTTCCGGGCACGCATCACAGTCAGCTTATCTTCTTGCGAGAGCTCATCCATCCCTAAAATGGCAATAATGTCTTTTAATTCTTTATTGCGTTGGAGAATTTTTTGCACCATACGCGCGGTATCGTAATGTTCTTGACCCACCAATAAAGGATCTAATTGCCGTGAAGTGGAATCGAGGGGATCCACCGCAGGATAGATCCCTAATTCAGCAATCTGTCGTGATAATACCACTGTGGCATCAAGGTGTGAGAATGTGGTTGCAGGGGAAGGATCGGTTAAATCATCAGCAGGCACGTAAACCGCTTGAATCGACGTGATCGAACCGGTTTTAGTCGATGTGATCCGCTCTTGTAGCGCGCCCATTTCTGCAGCCAGTGTTGGCTGATAACCTACTGCTGAAGGCATACGGCCTAATAATGCGGAGACTTCCGTTCCAGCCAAAGTATAACGGTAAATATTATCGATAAATAACAATACGTCACTGCCTTGATCGCGGAAACTCTCAGCGATAGATAAACCCGTCAGCGCCACGCGCAAACGATTACCTGGCGGCTCATTCATTTGGCCGTAAACCAGAGATACTTTATCCAACACGTTAGATTCACGCATTTCATGATAAAAATCGTTTCCTTCACGGGTCCGCTCGCCTACCCCGGCAAATACTGAGTAACCGCTGTGCTCGATGGCGATATTACGGATCAATTCCATCATGTTAACGGTTTTACCTACACCAGCACCCCCGAATAAACCGACTTTACCGCCTTTAGAAAACGGACAAACTAGATCGATCACTTTGATTCCGGTTTCAAGCAATTCAGTCGCACCGGCTTGTTCAGCAAATGAAGGCGCCGCACGGTGGATAGATTGAAACTTATCGGCGTTAATCGGCCCTTTTTTATCGATGGGCTCACCTAATACGTTCATGATCCGTCCTAAGGTTTTTTCACCTACAGGCACGGTAATCGGTTTGCCGGTATTTTCTACGCTCATGCCGCGGGTTAAGCCGTCGGTACTGCCCATCGCAATGGCTTGGACGATGCCATCGCCTTTTTGTTGTTGCACTTCTAGGGTGAGCTCATGATCCTTCTCTTTTAAGCGCAACGCATCGTAAATTTTAGGCACATTTTCTTGTGGAAATTCTATATTGACCACGGCGCCGATGATTTCTACTATTTTTCCTAAACTCATGACTGTTTTACCTCTTGCTGAATTCTGATTGTTTCTCGCCCCTAGGGCCTATACTGCGGCGGCGCCGCTGATAATTTCTGACAACTCTTGCGTAATGGCCGCTTGTCGTGCTTTGTTATAAATTAATTTCAATTCACTGATTAAACCGTCTGCATTATCAGATGCGGCCTTCATGGCCACCATCCGTGCGGCTTGCTCGCAAGCAATATTTTCCACCACACTTTGATAGACTTGCGCTTCCACATAACGCTTGGATAATAAATCTAATAAATACTGAGGATCGGGTTCGTATAAATAATCCCATTGATACGCTCTAGCCATTTCTTCTGCGGGAGGAAACGGTAAAAGTTGTTGCACTT
Source organism: Gammaproteobacteria bacterium (assembly GCA_013289605.1). GTDB lineage: Bacteria > Pseudomonadota > Gammaproteobacteria > JABCZS01 > JABCZS01 > JABCZS01. The sequence continues at coordinate 27,838 of JABCZS010000012.1, read as the reverse complement.
GGGGCTGCTGGGTCATGGTGTTAATCAGTTTATTTGATACGATAAATAAACGATCGATGCGACCTTCAGCGTAAGCATCCAGCATTACTTTTACGGTCCCGATTAAATCGATGATCTGCGGCGCATCACCTAAGTGGGTCACATTGCCTACTATACTTCCACCTAAGCGCTTAAAAAAACTCTCGGCTTTTTGGCCAATTAAACACAAATCGATTTCCACGTTTTTTTGTTGCCAGCTGCTCATGGCTTCAATCGCCCGCTTAAACAAATTATGATTTAAGCCACCGCATAAACCGCGATCGCTAGACACAATAATAAAGCCCACCCGGTAGGCCGCGCGGGTGCGCAAATAAACCGGCTCATATTCAGGACGCGCATGCGCCAAATGGCCAATGACGGCACGGATGCGTTCTGCATACGGGCGACTCGTCAACATACGCTCTTGCGCTCTACGCATTTTACTCGCCGCCACCATTTCCATGGCTTTGGTGATTTTTTGCGTGTTGCCTATGCTTTTGATCTGGGTTCTGATTTCTTTAGTAGCTGGCATGAGTTAACTCGCGTAGGTTTCTTTAAAATCACGGATCGCTTTATTTAAAGCCGCATCTATGTCGTTATTGTAATCACCACTTTGATTAATGGTATTCATCAACGCCACATGCTCGGTATTCATGTACGCAATCAAGTCGTGTTCAAAATGGACCACTTTTTCTAACGCTAAACTGTCTAAAAAGCCTTTATCTACAGCGTATAAAGTCACCGCCATTTCCGCGACATTAAGCGGTTGGTATTGATTTTGTTTGGTGATTTCCATCACACGCTGGCCACGCTCTAATTGTTTACGTGTGGTTTCATCTAAGTCTGAGGCAAATTGCGCGAAGGCTTCAAGTTCACGGTATTGCGCCAGCGCCAAACGCACACCGCCGCCTAATTTTTTAATGATTTTAGTTTGCGCTGCGCCCCCAACCCGAGACACAGATAAACCGGCGTTAATGGCAGGTCTAAACCCAGCGTTAAATAAATCGGTTTCCAGATAAATTTGTCCGTCGGTGATAGAAATCACGTTAGTGGGCACGAAAGCAGACACGTCGCCGGCTTGCGTTTCAATGATAGGTAGCGCGGTGAGCGATCCCGTTTGACCTTTTACTTTGCCGTTCGTTTTCTCTTCTATGTAATCTGCGTTGACGCGCGCAGCACGCTCAAGTAGACGTGAGTGTAAATAAAACACATCCCCAGGATAAGCTTCACGACCCGGCGGACGACGTAATAATAAAGAAATTTGGCGATAAGCCCAGGCTTGCTTGGTTAAATCATCGTACACGATTAACGCATCTTCGCCTTTATCGCGGAAATATTCACCCATTGCACACCCGGCATACGGCGCTAAATACTGCATCGCTGCAGAATCAGACGCATTGGCGGCCACAATTATCGTGTGCGCCAACGCACCATGCTTTTCAAGTTGACGCACGACAGCGGCAACAGACGAGGCTTTTTGGCCTATGGCCACATAAATACATTTAACGCCCGTGCCTTTTTGATTAATAATCGTATCAATTGCAACGGCTGTTTTCCCGGTTTGTCTATCGCCAATAATTAATTCCCGCTGTCCACGGCCCACGGGCGTCATGGCATCAATCGACTTTAATCCGGTTTGTAGCGGTTGGTTTACGGATTGTCTATCAATCACCCCTGGCGCTACTTTTTCAATAGGTGAAGTTTCGTGCGTGATAATGTCGCCTTTGCCGTCTATAGGTTGGCCCAACGCATTCACCACGCGACCTAGTAATGCTTCGCCTACAGGGACTTCAAGAATACGGCCTGTGCAACGGACTATATCCCCTTCACATAAATGATTGTATTCACCCAAGACCACGACACCGACGACATCACGCTCTAAATTTAAGGCTAAACCAAAGGTTTCTCCAGGCAATTCCACCATCTCACCTTGCATGACATTTTGCAGGCCATAAACGGTTGCAATACCGTCGGCTAAAGTAATGATCCGACCTTCAGTTCTAACATGGGTGGTGGCTTTAAAATCTTTAATCCGTTTTTGGATTACATCACTCATTTCGACAGGGTTAAGTTGCATGTGTGCCCTCATTTAATAAATATCTAGTTAAATCGTTTATTTTGCTTTTTAATGTGCCATCGATGACTTGATCGCCGATGCGCACCTTCGCCCCACCTATTAATGTGGGATCTAAAAGTGTGGTTAAATGCACTTTTGCTTGAAACCGTTTTTCAAGACTTTTCTGAATAGTGGCTAAGGCCTCTGCGCTTACTGTAAACGGCGTCGAGAGTTCCGCATCGATAATTTTTTCATCTTCATGCTTGAGCGCTGTAAATAAAGCATCAATCTCTGGCAATAATGCCAAGCGTTGATAGTGCGCAAGCAAGCTTAAAAAATTCTCTATCGCTGGGTTGTTTAAGTTTGCCGCTTGCATCAACAAGGACACGCGCGCTTCTTTTTTCACCATAGGATCTTTAACAATCTCCCAAAGATCAGGCACACGGACCCATTGCGCTAATTGCGCTAGCGCATGTGACCAAGTGGCCACATCATGGCTGCTCTTGGCTTCCATATAAGCGCCTTTAGCATACGGCCGCGCTAAGGTAATCGAGCTGGACATCAGTGTTAAATTCCTTCTGCAAATTTATCGAGCAGCTCACGCTGCACTTTTTCATCGATACTGCGGCCCAGTAATTTTTCAGCACCGGCAATAGCAATGTGAGTCATTTCTTTTTGCAACTTTTCCCTGGCTTGCTCGACTTCTTGCGCAATTTGTTGTTGCGCTTGCTCTAATAAGCGCTGCCCTTCCGTTTGCGCGGCTACTGCGGCATGACTGACCATTTGTTCTGCACGCTTACTGGCCGCATCGATGATCTCTGCTGCCCGTTTTCGCGCCGCAGCCAGCTCATCGTGAACCGCTTTTTGCGCGTGCTCGAGACTGGCTTCGCCTTGTGCCGCCGCAGCTAAACCATCAGCAATGGTTTTTTGCCGCTGGCTGATGGCCTGCATAATGGGTGGCCAGACAAACTTCATCGTAAACCAAATGAAAATGCCAAATGTAATGGCTTGCCCAAACAATGTTAGATTTAAGTTCACAGCTCACACCTTTTTACTGTTTTACTATTAGAGACCAAAAGCGGCACGTACCGCACCGATAAACGGATTAGCAAAGGTAAATAACAGCGCAATACCCACACCTATCATCGATACCGCATCTAACAAACCGGCAATAATAAACATTTTGATTTGTAGCATCGGGACAGTTTCAGGTTGACGCGCTGCGCTTTCTAAGAATTTGCCGCCTAAAATACCGAAACCTAAGGCGGTGCCTATCGCTCCACAGCTAATTAATATCGCAACCGCTATCGCCGTTACTTTTTGAATATCTGCGGTTAATGTGGCTAACAAGTGTATTGATTCTGGTGATAATACGTCCATTTTTGCTCCTTTAGATTAAATAAAAACACAATTTCTGAAAGCGTTTAATGATGCTCGTGCGCCATACTAATGTAAACGATCGTTAACATCATGAAAATAAACGCTTGCAAGGTGATCACTAAAATGTGGAAGATCGCCCAAATGCCGCCTAAAGTCCATTGGAACATCCACGGCACCAATGCTGCGATTAAAATAAAAATAAGCTCACCTGCATATAAATTTCCAAATAGACGTAGGGCTAATGAAGCAGGCTTGGCTAATTCTTCAACGATACGTAATGCGATATTAAACGGGGCAAGCTTAGGTCCAAAGGGATGACACGCCACATCTTTGGCAAACCCTTTCGCGCCCTTGGCATGGAAATTAGAAAAAAGAATGATACAAAATACGGTTAATGACATCCCCAAGGTAACGTTAATGTCTGCCGTCGGTACCGCACGGAAATGAGTCGCACCCATAGAATGCGCAACCATAGGAATTAAATCCACTGGCAGCAAATCAATAAAATTCATTAAGAATACCCAAATAAAAATAGTGAGCGCGAGCGGCGCAAGCCAGGTGTTTTGGCCATGAAAACTATCGCGTACTTGCGTATCGACAAACCCCACCACCATTTCAACTAAACATTGCCATTTACCGGGCACGCCCGCGGTGGCTTTGCGCGCAGCATAATGAAAACCTAAGATAAACAATAAACCCACGGTGAGCGCGATAATAATACTATCAAGATGGATAGACCAAAATCCTTCGCCCCAAGTGAGGTTCACCAAATGGTGTTGGATATATTCCGTAGAAGTTAGCGGGGCATTCGCACTACTCATAAACTGCTTACTCGTTTTAAAAATAAGGGGGCAAGCCAAAAAGCGGCCTGCGTAGCCAGGTAGCCTAAAAATAATGCCAGCGGCTTGACCTGTCCGAACATAAAGGCTAGCGCGAATAATACCACGGTTATTAAAAATTTACCCATCTGACCCCACATAAACCCACGCATTATTTTCTGTGAGGCTTGTGCACCACTGGATTTAAACGCGTGATAAAATAGAAAAAAGTTAGCCATCACGCAAATTAACCCGCCCCACAATGCAGAATACGCACCGTCTATGCCTTGCCAAACGCCAATAATAAGCGTACTCACTAAACAAGTAGCGAGTTGTGCCCATAAAATTTTTGATGCTTGCTGGCGACCTAAATTGAGTAACACTAAACACCTTGCTGAATTAGTTACACGGTTAAAGCCAGCTCCATGGCAAGATAAACACACGCTGAGAGTGCGCGTTGCGCCAACGAGTATACGGATTTAAGTTAGAGAATTCAAGGGAATTTTCCTCGATGGCTACGCCGTTTTTAAAAGCAGCCCACGAAAAGCTTAGGCGGCATTTTATACTCAGGGCTAGCGCAATTCGCATAAAATGCCGCCTAAGCTTTTCGTGGGCGCTTTATCCTGATATTTATTTTGTATGGGTCCCGCTTTAATTGGGCAACAATCGCATGAGCTCATTCAGTAAATAAATGGGCAAATGAATAATATTTTTCTCCACTTTCAATGGGTCTGTAGATATTTTAATACCATAAGGAGATTGTTTTTCTTGTAAGAACATTTGGAGGGATCTTAATCGGCCAGCGCTTCCTGCTTTGACTTCGAGTGGAATGATATGCTCGTTATATGCAATCACATAATCTACTTCCGCTTGTGAGCCGCGCACATCGCGTTGCCAATAAAATAATTCACCTTCTGTATAGCTGGGAGATAATGTCAATAATTGTTGTCCGACATATTGTTCGGCCAAGGCCCCACTTCTGACATCTAAAAATTGGGTATTCATTAATACCTCTGCACTCAGTTTCCCCGCAGCTTTGACTAAACCTAAATCCAAAAATAATAATTTGAATTTTTTCTCATTAACATGAACATTCAGTGGCAAGCCTGTTGCTTGGGTCATTTTTACGGGTGAAACAATCCCTGCTTTCACCAATAAATTTAGGGCATTTTTAAGAGAACGGCCGTCTAATGCAGGATCAACATCAACATATTTAAAATGTTTTGCGATAAGGTCGGGCATTTTATTAAAAATAGCTTGGCAATACGTTTGTGCATTTAAACTCGCGTATTTACCAAAATCATTACGATACGTCGCAAGCAGTTGCATGTGTAACGCTTGAACCCGTTGTAAGTCCTGCTCGACAAGATAGCTTTGTAGGACTGCGGGCATGCCACCAAGCAACATATAAAGCCGTGCTTGTGCTAAACCATGCTCATGGAGTGCTGAGGGTATCGTATCCGTTAAACTGACATTTTTTAAAAAATCCACCAGTTGATCTTCACCTAAGGCATATAAAAATTCAGTAAAATTCATGGGGTACAAATAAAGGAATTCCACGCGCCCCACAGGCATGCGAAACTGTGCCTGACTCAAAGCAAACTCTAATAAGGAGCCCGCACCGATGACATGTAACTCTGGCAGCTGTTCTTTAAAGTAACGCAACGCACGGATGGCTTCGGGACATTCCTGGATCTCATCTAAAAATAATAAAGTTTGTCCGGGAATAATAGCCTGGCCAGTGAGTATGCCCAGCTGCTGTATGATTTTATCCACCTGTAACGTATCAAAGCAGGTTTTATACTCAGGAAAGAGCTCAAAATTAATAGTGACATGATGATTAAAATTAGCGGCAGCAAACTGCTCGACGACATAGGTTTTGCCAATCTGCCGAGCGCCACGAATCAATAAAGGCATACGGCTAGGTCGCTTGGACCATTTTATCAGCTCCTGAAGAAGTAACCGTCTCATTTCTACACTCTACGCAAATTAATACCGGTTATTATATGCATTTGGTGAATAAAAATCAAGGATCTTGCCTCGGGGCGCCTGGGCCATAGACAGGTAACGGATAAACCTCATTCAGACGGGGTGAAATTTTTATGAAAGATCGCGTTTTGCGCGGATTTTATGATGGTGCCGCTGATGTAATTCGCTGGCAAAAATGGCACCTAAAAGCACAGTTATCCAGGATAAATAAATCCAGAGCAAGAAAATAAGTAATAACGAGAGCGCGCCATAGACAATTTGATACGTGGGCAACAATAAGATATACCACTGAAAACCATATTTCATTAATTCAAACAGAAACGCAACCATAAAAGCGGCTAATAACACATGTTTAAACATCACTTTTGTTTGCGGTAACCAATAATATAATACGGTGATCGCAAGCCAAGTGGAGATAAAAGGTAATAGTTTTATGAACTCGACGATGCCGTTTGAAATGAGCGGATGCTGCAGCCATTTAAAGGAAAGAAACATTGCACTCAAACCCACGCTTAATCCTAATAATAAAGGACTCACAATTAATACCATGGCATAGTGAAAAAACTGTCGCAGCGATACCACTTTCGCATGCGCATGCCAAATCTCATTAAAACAACTCTCAATATTATTAATCAAAAAGATAACGGTTAACAAAAATAAAAACGTGCTGATCCGTGAGAGCTTGGCACTCGATTGTACAAAGCTGTGGATATAATGATCGATAAGACCACTGTCTTGCGGCACAAAATGGTGCAGAAAAAAGGCTTCGATGCGTGCGGATTGATCTGGCACAAAACTCACCAAACCTATCAGTGACAAGACGAGGGCTGCCAGCGGCGCCAGTGAAAATAAGGTGTAAAAGGTTAAGCCCGCGGCTTGCAGCATGCGGTTCTCTTTTAAAAAACGATGGATACAGGTATAGAGCAAATGGTGTAACATTTTATTTATGATCTCTATTTTATATCCCTAAATTCGCCAACATGATGCAGATCCGATTAACGGTATCGACTAATTCTGGGTGGGTTACTTCAAATTCACGCAACGTGGTATGTAAGCCTTTAAGCTCATGCAACACGTCTAACAGCGCTTCGCGCTCTTGTTCGGTTAAGGGTTGGTTATTTTGTAATTTAGATTCTATGGAATGGATTAATTCTGTGCGCATTTTTTTATCTCGGTAAGTAAAGAAACTCAATACACTAACTATAATGGGATTTTTCCACTTTGCAATCAGGACTTTTGCAAACTGAAGTACCCTCATGGATTTTCATTTTAAGGCCGAAGGCCTGACCGTATATAGCCCAGGGTGTAGGCGCGTCTTCGCGCCGTAACCCTGGGTGGGAGAAAAAAGAGAACAAGCGCTGAAAGCGCGCAAGAAAAATATTTAAAGATTGATCTTACGCGCTTACAGCGCTGGGTTCTTATTCTCATCCTACCCAGGGTTACGGCGCGAAGACGCGCCTACACCCTGGGCTATATACGGTCAGGCCTACGGCCTTAAAAGATTCAAAGTGATTTACAAAAATAATTTATAATAAAGGGTATTTAAATAAAATCCATGAGGGTACTTCAGTTTGCAAACCCACGGGCGCTGGCTTTTATTAGGTTTTTCTTATATTGTATGCCTCAAGTTTAATCGATAGGGATTAAACGAATAGTTATTCAACACATTTGGAGTTTAAAGCCATGAAATTAATAACCGCCGTTTTTGCTACGTTATTCACACTTTCTTCTGCTGCAGCATTTGCAACGGTAGCCACCCCGACTAATAACACCAATGCCAATACGGCTAACAATGGCATGACTGCGGGTGGAACGGTAAATAATAATGCTGCTGCTGCACAAGGCAATACTCAACAGGGTAATGCACAACAAAACATGCAAAATAATGCCAATACTATTAATGGAAACCAAACCAGCAACAATGCTGCAACCGGTAATCCCCCTGCACAATATTAGTTTTCCAGGGTTAGTCTTGGGTTATTTTTTGTAATATCCCATCTAACTCATCTAGCGTGTTATAACGGATCACCAGCTTGCCATAGCCACTGCCGGAGTGAGTTATGGCAACGGGTGAGCCTAAATGATCAGAAAGTTTATGTTCTAGCGCTAAAATATCCGGATCCACTTTTTGCACAGGCTTTACGCCCTGCTCTTCCTGTTGCTGCATTTGTTTGACGATTTTTTCGGTCTGCCTAACGGAGAGTTCTTTAGCAATAATGTGTTGCGCAATTTTCATTTGTTCATTGCTTTTTAAGGTTAACAAGGCCCGGGCATGCCCCATTTCTAATTGACCTTGCTCTAACAGGCTTTTGACTTCACTGCGCAAGGTTAATAAGCGTAATAAATTGGTGACCGTGGTCCGCGATTTTCCGACGGTATCGGCCACTTCTTGATGCGTGAGATTAAATTCATTTAACAAACGATTTAGGGACAGGGCTTCTTCCAGCGGATTTAAATCCTCACGCTGTAAATTTTCGATGATCGCCATCGCAAGCGCCGCCTCATCAGACACATCGCGCACGACAGCAGGGATCTCGCTTAACTCGGCTTGTTGCGCCGCACGCCAGCGTCGCTCGCCCGCAATAATTTCATAGGTCTCTTCATTGATTTGCCGCACGACAATGGGCTGGATCACGCCCTGGGCCCGGATCGATTGCGCTAACTCGGCCAAGGCTTCCGCTTTAAAATCTTTACGCGGCTGATAAGGCGAGCGTTGACATTGCTCTAAGGGGATATGTTTTAACTGGTGTTTATGAACCGTCTCGGGATCCAATAATGCCGTGCTTAATAATGAATCTAGCGGCGTGCCTAAGCTGGGTTTTCTGGCCATTTTTATTCCTGTGTCTCAAGAGTGGGTTCATGTGTGGTTTTAGTTTCAGCCAGATTCTGCCGCTGGCGTTTTAAAAACTCTCCTGCCAGCGCTAAATAAGCCGCCGATCCGCTAGAATTTTTATCATACAGCAACACGGGTAAGCCATGGCTGGGTGCTTCAGCTAAGCGCACATTACGTGGGATCACTGTTTTATAGACTTTATCACCAAAATGTTTAATGAGTTGGACCGTGACCTCTTGTGAGAGACGATTACGTGGATCGTATAATGTCCGCACAATACCTTCTAAGTGTAAACTCGGATTGGCAGTTTTTTGTAAGGTTTTAAGCGTGCTCATCAGTGAAGATAAACCTTCTAGCGCAAAATATTCACAGGGCATAGGAATTAAAATACTGTTTGCCGCCACCAAACCATTTACGGTTAACATGTTTAACGAGGGCGGGCAGTCAAGAAGCATATAGTCATACGCCTCTTGTATTCCCTGTAGGATGCGTTGCAAACACCGCTCGCGTTGATTTACGGATAATAACCCCACTTCCGCTTCGGTCAGTTGACCATTACTGGGTAACACATCATACCCTGCGCGCGTATTTTTGATTAATACGGTTTCGAGGGTTTTGCGCCCCATCAATAAATCATTCATCGTACCGGTGAGTTTATTTTTATTGACGCCACTGCCCATGGTGGCATTGCCCTGAGGATCCATATCGATGAGGAGGATCCTTTTTTTAATGACCGCAAGACTTGCGGCTAAATTAATACAGGTCGTGGTTTTTCCTACGCCGCCTTTTTGATTCGCGATTGCAACTATTTTTGCCACGCTTAATTCCTTTTATTTGTGTATCAAACCTATGATGTGTCGCTCTTGTTCTATCCCTGGAATAACTACGGGTTGCTGTAAGGTGATCACAAAATTGGGCGGTACACTCGCAAGCTCGGTAATGGGATAACGCCCTTTCATTGCCAAAAACAAACCCTTAGGATCACATAAATGCTCAGTGACCTGCAACATTTGCCCAAGATGGGCAAAGGCACGGGTGATAACCGTCGTAAATCGTGCGTCAGGTTGATAATCCTCAACGCGTTGATTGACTAGGGTTACATTTTTAAGTTTAAGCGTTTCAATGACACTGTGCAAGAAACGTATTTTTTTACCCCGGCTATCGAGCAAGGTAAAATGCTTATTCGGGAAATAAATGGCTAAAGGAATGCCCGGTAATCCTGCGCCTGTGCCGACATCAATGATCGCATCCCCTAATAAAAACTTCCCGGCTAACAAACTATCGATTAGGTGTAACGGTATGAAATCGCTCATTTGTTCACAGGCGGTGAGGTTATACACTTTATTCCATTGGAATAATAATTCGGTATACGCCATGAGCTGCGCGATTTGTTCGGCTGTTAATTCCAGCTTCAAAGCATCTAGGCTATTTTGAAGTAATATGTTTAATTGCGACATGTGTTTCCTGCTTTGTTGAATATATCTTTAGTGCTCCTTTTACAAAGGCAAGCGAGCAGGGGGTTGGCCGTAGAAGCGGAGCGATCGATAGGCTTGCCCCCTTTACAAAGGGGGCAAGTCCACCCCCTTGCGGAAATACTTTTTTACTTCTGCTTTTTTAAATAAACCAACAATAATGAAATCGCAGCGGGTGTTACGCCGGAAATTCGGCTGGCTTGACCTAAAGTTGCTGGACGGATGCGGTTTAGTTTTTCTTTTACTTCTGTGGATAAACCTCGGATAACCTTATAATCAAAATCGAAAGGCAAATTCATTTGCTCATAATGCATTTGTCGGTCTATTTCTTGCTGACCTTTTTCAATATAACCTGAATATTTGGCTTGAATTTCCACTTGCTCGGCAGCAGACGGATCAAGAAGCGCAGGGCCTAGTGCCGGAATAGTCATTAAGTCTTGATAACTGACATGGGGACGCACTAACAATTCTAAACAGTTGGCGCCTCGCTGCAACACTTGAGGCAATAACGCGGATACGGCGAGCCCCACTTCAGAATCGGCTTGGATATAAATGGATTTTAAACGTGCCGACTCTTGCGCAATTTGTTCTCGTTTGCGCGAAAATAATTCCCAATGTTGATCATGTACTAGACCTAATTCCCGACCTACGGGTGTTAAGCGTAAATCGGCATTATCTTCACGCAGCATTAAGCGATGCTCCGCACGTGAGGTAAACATGCGATACGGCTCTAGCGTTCCTTGGGTCACCAAATCATCTATTAAAACGCCGATATAGGCTTCATCACGGCGTGGTGTCCAAAAAGGTTTTTCTTGCACAAAACACGCGGCATTAATGCCGGCAACTAAACCCTGTGCCGCAGCTTCTTCATATCCTGTCGTGCCATTAATTTGTCCTGCAAAAAATAAACCTTTGATGAGTTTAGTTTGCAGCGCATGACTTAAGTCTCTGGGATCAAAAAAATCATATTCTATCGCATAACCTGGCCGGGTAATATGCGCATCTTCAAACCCAAGCATCGATCGCACCATGTCCAATTGCGCAGAAAAAGGCAGGCTCGTGGAAATACCGTTAGGGTAGACTTCTTCACTCGTTAAGCCTTCAGGCTCGATAAAAATTTGATGCGCCTCACGATGGGAAAAGCGTTTGACTTTATCTTCTATGGAGGGGCAATAACGTGGCCCGACACCACTGATATCGCCGCTGTATAAGGGCGATTCACCCAGTGCACCTAATACTATTTCATGCGTGCGCGCATTGGTATGGGTAATATAACAAGACACTTGGCGAGGATGCTGCAATCTATCGCCTAAAAAAGAAAATACCGGAGTAGGCAAATCCCCGGGTTGCTCACCTAATACTGAAAAATTAATGGTGCGTCTGTCGATGCGCGGCGGCGTGCCGGTTTTTAAACGCCCGACATTAAACGGCCGCTCGCGCAAACGCTCTGATAAGGTGGTTGCCGCCATATCGCCTGCGCGCCCGCCTTGATAATTATTAAGCCCCATATGTAAACGACCGGCTAAAAAAGTACCGGCCGTCAATACCAAAGCGCCGGCATAAAATTTAATTCCACTTTGGGTGGCGACGCCTTTAACACGGTCTTGTTCAATGATTAAATCATCAACATTTTGCTGAAATAAAAATAAATTTTCTTGGCTTTGCACAAAATGAATGATGGCTTTTTTATATAATACCCTATCGGCTTGAGCGCGCGTTGCCCGTACCGCAGGCCCTTTGCTGGCATTAAGCACCCGAAAATGGATACCGGCTAAATCAGCAGCTCTGGCCATCACGCCGCCCATGGCATCAATCTCTTTGACCAATTGGCTTTTTCCTATTCCACCGATGGCAGGATTGCAGGACATTTGGCCTATGGTTTCGATATTTTGGGTCAGCAATAATGTTTTTGCCCCCATGCGTGCGCTCGCAAGTGCTGCTTCAGTGCCGGCGTGTCCACCACCTATGACTATCACATCAAACTGATAGGATTTATTCATATTTATTTTCCTATACAAAAAGAAGAGAAAATTTCACCCAACAAATCCTCTGTGGTAAAGACTCCTGTGATTTCGCCTAATAAATCATGGGCCGCGCGCAAATGCTGCGCGAGTAACTCGCCCGCATGCTGTTCTGCTAAGACGCAATATCCCTGATTTAACTGCCCTCGTGCCCGTTGTAAATAATCTAAGTGCCGGATCCGCGCACTCATTTGATCGGCAGATCGCTCAGGCACATTCATGTGCGTTAATATTTTTTCTTTAAGCTGCGTTAAACCTGCGCCAGTTTTTGCTGAAATATAAACTGTTTTCGGACTATCCGGCGCATGAACACCCGAGAGATCAATTTTATTATAAACAATAATGACCTTGTCTTTATTTTCAGTAAGGGCCGCGTTAAGCGCCTCTAAATTCACCGGGTGTTCATGGCTGCTGTCTATCACCCATAAAATAACATCGGCCTTGGCAATTTCCATTTGCGCTCTGCGCACGCCTTCTTGTTCTATGACATCAGAAGAGACTCTTAAACCTGCGGTATCACTGATGTGTAAAGGAATGCCCTCAATATTGATTTGCTCGCGCAAGACGTCGCGCGTAGTCCCGGGAATAGCGGTTACTATCGCCGTTTCTTTTTCGGCGAGGGCGTTTAATACACTGGATTTGCCCGCATTAGGCGCACCGGCAAGGACTACACAAATGCCTTGTTGCAATAATACGCCTTGTTTTGCTGTTTGCTGTAAAGCTTCACACCCATCGATTATCGTATTCAGTTGCGCGCCCACGTTTCCTTCCGTTAAAAAATCAATTTCTTCTTCGGGAAAATCTATGGCCGCTTCCACATACATGCGCAAATGAATAATTTTTTCGTTTAACGCATGCACTGCCTTTGAAAACTCGCCTTGCAAGGATCGCTGTGCGGCTAATGCCGCTTGCTCATTACTTGCAGAAATTAAATCGGCAATGGCTTCGGCTTGGGCTAAATCAATTTTGTTATTTAAAAACGCGCGTTCACTAAATTCACCCGGACGGGCTAAGATTGCGCCTAGGGCCAGGGTGCGTTTTAGGAGTAAGTTAAGAATAACTGGTCCGCCGTGGCCTTGTAACTCTAAAACATCTTCTCCGGTAAAAGAATGCGGCGCAGGAAAATACAGTGCGATGCCGGTATCTATCGGCGTGTGGTTGTCATTTAAAAAAGGCGTATAAACCGCATAACGCGGAGGCAATTTTTGAGAGCAGAGTCGCTTTGCAATTTCCGGCACGCCAGGTCCTGATAAGCGCACTATCCCTACACCACCATATCCATTTGGGGTTGCAATCGCTGCTATGGTAGACGCAGGATTTTCACACCGCATATTATTTTTTTACCGCCTGTCGCTCTACGCTACGCGTGATCCAATATTGTTGGCTGATGGATAATAGATTATTCACCACCCAGTATAAAACCAAGCCCGCAGGGAAAGAGATAAATAATATCGTAAATAAAACCGGCATTAACATCAGTACTTTGGCTTGCATGGGATCCGGTGGTGGCGGACTTAATTTTTGTTGTAACAACATGCTGATCCCCATAATGATCGGCAGAATATAATAAGGATCTTTGGCCGATAAATCATGGATCCACAACATAAATGGAGCATGTCTAAATTCTACACTTTCGATGATCACCCAATACAGCGCAATAAAAACTGGAATTTGCACGATGATGGGTAAACAGCCGCCTAAAGGATTAATTTTTTCTTTGCGGTACAACTCGATCATCGCTTGGCTCATTTTTTGTTTATCGCTGCCAAAACGCTCACGCAAACTTAAAATTTTAGGATGTAAGCGACGCATATGGGCCATGGAGCGGTAACTGCTGGCAGATAAATAATAAAACGCCATTTTAACGACCAGCGTCACAAGAATAATGGCTACACCCCAATTACTAAACACCTCATAAAACTTTTTCATTACCCAAAACAATGCGACAGAAATCGGCCAGAACCAACCGTAATCTAAGGTTAAATCTAAATTAGGGGCCGCCAGTTTTAAATTCTCTGCAATTTTAGGGCCTAAATAAAATTTCATACTCGTATTTAAACTGCTACCTGGGGCAACGCTAGTTAATGGGCCAATTAATGCAATGCGGTAAACGCCTGCTTCTGGAGGAAAACTCATGTATTGAAAATTTTGATCACTGCTCGGAATAAAACTACTGACAAAATAATGTTGCAACATCGCAAGCCATCCGCCTTCAATACTGCGATTCAGGTCATTTTTACCCATTTCTTTATAGGTTACTTTTTCATAGCGTTTGTCAGGACTGGAAATCGCTGCGCCTTGATAGGTGGCTAAGCCCAATAAGCCATGGCCTTCACCTTGTTTACTTTTAAATTGTCCATACACTTGTCCCTGCCAAGTTTGTGAACTGTTGTTGTGCAACTCATAGTTGATATCAAACAAATATTGGCCGCGCGTAAACACATAGCGTTTAGTCACGGCAATCCCGCTTTCATTTTTCCAGTGTAAATCGACGTTGAGGGTTTGTTGGTTTTCAGCCAATACATATTTTTTTTGATCGGATTGATAGCGTGCCTGACCTAAGGTGGGACTGTCTGGGCCTGCATCACTCGATAAGCCTTGTTGTGCCAGGTATAAGGTTTGCGCGTCTGAATTTAATAGTCGTACATCAGGACTATTGGGCTCTAGGGTTTGTTTATAGTTTTTTAAATCGGCTTGAACTAAATTACCGCCTAAGGGATCAACCCACAGTCTTAACACGTCGGTTTCAATTTCTATCCACTCCTGTGACATGTCCTGTGCGGGCAGTGAGGTGATGGGTGTAGTCGTTGGGGTGGCTATAGATGAAACCTTCGCACTGGGCACATCAGAGGCGGGCACCGCGTCTGTTTGTGGCACAGTGAGGGTTTCAACTTGCGCGGTAGGCGCCTGCATATATTCTTGCTGCCAGGCTTGCCATAATAAATAACCCACTATCGCTAAACCCCCTATTAGGAGTGTTCTTTGTAAATCCATAATATTTCTTTCTTAATCAGGAATGGGATCTTCCCCACCACGATGCCAAGGATGACAACGCAGGAGGCGCCTTAAGGTTAAATAAACACCACGCATTACGCCAAAGCGTAAAATGGCTAACTCGGCATACGCCGAACAACTGGGATGAAAACGGCAATGCTGGCCTACAAGATAACTTAATGTGTAACGATACATTTTAATGAGACTAAGTAAAATTTTGGCAATAATGGATGTGGGCGCCTGTTCGGTGTTCATCTTATTTTTTCCCACATTTGTGCTAAACCCGTGGTGATACTGGCGTTATCTGCGTTTAACAGCGCAGCTCGGGCAACAAAAATAATATCGTAGTCTTTAAGCTGCGCACCATGTAAACGAAAACTCTCTCGGACCAAACGTTTAACACGGTTGCGCGCAACCGCATGTCTTAATGCACGCTTACTTACCAACAGCCCTAAGCGCGCATGCTTAAGATTATTAGACCTAGCATAAAGCGTGGCTAAAGGCTGATGGATCTTGATAGGCGCTTGAAAAACATAGTCATAGTCACTCGTCTTAAGCAGGCGAGCAGATTTGCTAAATTTCAACGTTTAACCGTGCAAGCCAAGCGTTTACGCCCTTTCCGACGGCGACTGGAAAGGACTTTCCGGCCCCCTACAGTGGCCATACGTGCTCTAAAACCGTGGGTATTTAAGCGTTTTCTTTTACTGGGTTGATATGTGCGTTTCATCACTCACCTATTTTTAGCCAACATTGGCAGAAATTTCAAAAACATAGGGGGGTCATTGTAAAGAGTATGGGCAATCTTGTCAATCTTTGAAAAAAAGCCTTTTGTTCCTTTTTTATCCCAACTTAATATATTTAAATCTTTTTTTAAAATACTTTTATTTAGTTATTAATGGGCGCCTATTCAGGGTATAAGTATTTAAATTATTTATTTATCAAGTGGTTAAATCTAAAAGAAAAACCGGTATAAACTGTGTTTTTACCCCCGCTTAGCGTGTGGATAAGTGAGGCGGCACTTTATTTAATGACTTATGCACATTTTACCCGGGGGTGCTCCGGGGTATTTATCCCCAGGTTTCTATATTAAAAACATTTTAAGGCACAATCGGTGAGAAAGATGAGCTTGCCCCCTTTGTAAACTGAAGGATCCCCATGGATTTTAGTTTTAAGGCCGAAGGCCTGACCGTATATAGCCCAGGGTCTAGGCGCTTCTTAGCCGTAACCCTGGGTAGGAGAAAAAAAGAGAACAAGCGCTGAAAGCGCGTAAGAAAAATATTTAAAGATTAAACTTACGCGCTTACAGCGCTTGGTTCTTATTCTTATCCTACCCAGGGTTACGGCTAAGAGCGCCTAGACCCTGGGCTATATATGGTCAGGCCTTCGGCCTTAAAACTAAAATCCATGGGGATCCCTCAGTTTACAAAGGGGGAAAGCAAGGTCCTTACTTCTGCTGCCAAAACATAGAAGCTTCGATAAGTTTGTTTAACAAATAATTCGCTAGTTAATAATATTAAAAGTGATCTTTAAAAATTTATTATGATTATTAAGCAACCCCTTTTTTGGGGATAACTCTGTAAATCATATATATGTTATGCACTTGCCGTAAAATAAAGCCTAGGGATAACTACCCTTAAGCCCTACGGTTTAACCTGTGGATAACTTTATGTTTAAGGGTTTTGCTCAGATACACACACGGCGCACACAGCCTAGAGGTCCATTTATACACAGGTTTGTACGATTACTTTGAGACTTTAGCTCTAGCATAAGCCGCCAATCCAGGTTACACTGACCCTCTCTTATTTTGTGATGGACCACGAGGGCTTATTTCATGTCAACCTCAATTTCTCTTTGGCAGCAATGTGCTGATCACCTCCAAAGTGAGTTAACTCCTCAAGAATTTAATACCTGGATCAGACCCCTGCAGGTTGAATTAAAAAATGAATCCATTTGTTTACTTGCACCTAACCGTTTTGTACGGGAATGGGTAAAAAAGAAATATTTTGATGAAATTATTGAGTTATTTAAACGCTTTACCCAAGGTAACCCGCCTAAACTTTTTTTAGAGGAAGGGACGACGATTGTTAGCCCGGTCATGGTAGCGACACAAGAACGGCCTAAGGCTCAGAGTTCTCAGAACTTTGGTAAGGCTTCCGATTTAATTCCAGATTATCAAAATAATATCAATGCATTATTTAACTTTGATAATTTTGTCGAAGGTAAATCCAATCAATTAGCGCGCGCTGCGGCAACCCAAGTCGCACAAAATCCTGGTGTTTCGTATAACCCGCTGTTTATTTATGGCGGTGTGGGCTTAGGTAAAACGCATTTAATGCATGCGATAGGGAACTTAATTTTAGCCGAACGGCCCAATGCCAAAGTCGTATACTTGCATTCCGAGCGTTTTGTAGCCGACATGGTGCGGGCGCTACAAAGCAACATGA
Organism: Gammaproteobacteria bacterium; assembly: GCA_013289605.1. Lineage (GTDB taxonomy): Bacteria > Pseudomonadota > Gammaproteobacteria > JABCZS01 > JABCZS01 > JABCZS01. Next base: position 9,813 of record JABCZS010000012.1, on the reverse strand, counting down.
TCAACGAATTTAAACGATTTTACCGTTCAGTTGATGCATTATTAATCGATGATATTCAATTTTTTGCGGGTAAAGAGCGTTCTCAAGAAGAGTTTTTTCATACCTTTAATGCCTTGCTAGAAGGGCAACGCCAGGTGATTTTAACGAGCGATCGTTATCCTAAAGAAATTAACGGTGTGGAAGAGCGGCTTAAATCACGTTTTGGTTGGGGATTAACGGTCGCTATCGAGCCGCCCGAATTAGAAACCCGCGTCGCCATTTTAATGAGTAAAGCGGAAAAAGTCGGTATCGTTATTCCTTATGAAGTCGCTTTTTTTATTGCTAAACGGGTGAGATCGAACGTGCGTGAGTTAGAGGGCGCATTAAAGCGGGTGATGGCGAATGCACATTTTACCGGCAAAGAGATCACCACTGAATTTGTGCGTGAGGCCTTAAAAGATTTGTTAGCCTTGCAAGATAAATTGGTAACCATAGAGAATATTCAGAAAACTACAGCGGAGTACTTTAAGGTTAAGGTTTCTGATTTATTGTCGAAACGCCGTAGTCGCTCCGTGGCTAGACCCAGACAAGTCGCCATGGCCTTAGCTAAAGAATTAACCAATCACAGTTTACCTGAAATTGGTGAAGCCTTCGGCGGACGGGATCACACCACGGTGATCCACGCATGTCGTTTAATCAAAGAATTACAGCAAACCAATGCGAATATGCAGGAAGATTGGGCCAACTTATTACGTCTATTATCGAATTAAACACCATGGATATTACGGTTAAACAACACAGTTTATTGCAAGCCCTGCAGTTTGTCTCTGGGGTCAGTGATAAAAAACATGCCTTACCTATTTTGGGAAATGTATTGATCATCGCTGAAAATGAGAAAATTTCTTTGATTTGCTCCGATCTTGAATTGGAGATGATCACCACAGTTAAAGAAGGTGTGGTAAATCGTTCGGGGGAGATCACTGTAGCTAGCCGCAAACTGCTGGATATTTGCCGAAGTTTGCCGGAGTCTGCCTTGATTAATTTAGTTATGGAGGGAGAGCGGATCTTATTGCGGGCGGGACGCAGCCGGTTTGTGGTGGCTTCTCTTCCGGCAGCAGACTTTCCTGTGGTCCAACTTTCTACCCAAGAGCGTTCTTACACCCTTAATCAAAAAGTTCTCCATGATATGATAGCAAAGACCCATTTTGCCATGGCGCAACAAGATGTGCGTTATTACTTAAATGGCATGTTATTTGTATTTAATGAGAACTTAAACCGGGTGGTCGCCACCGATGGCCATCGCTTGGCGATAACTAAAACATATGAAAATCAAAGTGATAACGCAAGCGAGGCCATCATAGTGCCGCGTAAGGCGATTTCTGAGCTTTCAAGATTGATGGGGGGAGAACCTTTAGATTTGCGCATCGATGTCGAGAAGAACCATGTGCGGTTTATTCATCCCTATTTCTCTCTGACGTCTAAGCTGATTGAGGGTCGTTTCCCAGATTATAATAAAGTCATACCGCCACAAGGTTTACATCAAGCGCTTATTCAAATCGAGCCGCTAAAACAATCTTTATTGCGCGCATCGATACTCTCTAACGAAAAACACAAAGGCGTACGGTTCTTATTTGGTCCGAATAGCTTGGTCATTGAGGCTCAAAATCCTGAGCAAGAAGAGGCCGAAGAGACCTTGGAAGTGGACTATAATGGTCCTAGTTTTGAAATAGGCTTTAATGCGCATTATATATTAGATGTATTAAACGTTTTGCCGCAAGGTCAGGTAGTCTTTTCCTTTTCGGATCCTAAAGACAGCGTATTGTTAACATCACACACTGAAAATGTGGAGAGCATTAGTCAATATGTGGTTATGCCGCTAAGGCTTTGATTCATGGCGCTAGATTCGCTTTATATTCAAGGTTTACGCAATCTTAAACCCCTAGAGTTAAACCCTGCGCCGTTTAATATCTTGTATGGCTACAATGGCAGTGGAAAAACCAGTATTTTAGAAGCCATTTATATGTTGGCCACCGGGCGTTCCTTTCGCGCCCATCATCATCATGTGATCACCCAAGGTGAGCCGCACTTGATTTTACGGGGTGTCATCCACGCTACTGACGCAGCGCCCGTTAAAATAGCCATACAAAAAGCCCGTAATAATCAACATGTGATGAAGGTGGCAACCCAGGAAGTGGCCAGTATTGCTGAAATTGCGCGCTATTTGCCGGTGCAAGCCTTACATTTATTAAATTATCAGGTATTGCAAGAGTCGCCTGAGAGTCGGCGTAAAATGATGGATTGGGCCGTGTTCCACGTGGAACATTCCTTCTTAGAGCAGTGGCGTGGCTTTAATCACTTATTAAAGCAGCGAAATGCGGCATTGCGGTTACAAAATCATCCACAAGCGCTTTGGGAAACTCAACTGGCCCTGGCAGGCGAGCAGATTCATTTACTTAGGCAGCGTGTTTGTAAGGGTTGGTTGCTCAATGCAGAGCAGTTTGTCTTGAGCTTTTTAGATTTGTCTGAGGTTAAGTTAAGCTATTATCCAGGCTGGCAAGTCGAAAATACCTTGGCTGACGTGTTTAACCAAAATCTCGGGCGCGATTTAGCGTTAGGGTATACCTATAATGGTCCTCAGCGTGCCGACATTCAGGTTAAGTATCAAAACCGGCTCGCACAACATGTTTTGTCGCAGGGGCAGCAGAAACGCCTGGTGGCCGCGTTACTATTATCGCAAGCGCAATGGGTCCATCAACAAACCGCGGTGCAAGGCATTTTATTAATCGATGATTTACCCGCCGAGTTAGATAAGTCTGCGCAACAACAAATGATGCACGTGTTATCACAGCTAGGGATGCAGGTATTTTTAACTTGCGTAGAGGAAGACACGGCAAAGGCCTTTGCAGAAACATTGGGTGCAAAATTGTTCCACGTGGAACACGGTAGCGTACGCGTTATTGAATAGGTATTTCCACGGTGAATTATTTCATAAAGCTGAATCTTCTACTTAAATAGTCTGTAAAAGGGGACACGCTTATCTCCCTCACCGCTTGCCGCAATAAATGGAAAGGCCCAGTTAACGAACAGAAAATCGTTATTTAGCTACGCAGACATGGTATAATACATAACTATTTCAAAACCATAGCTGTTGAATATTTCTAGGAGCGATAATGGCACACACTCAGGCAGCAGCCCCTTATGATTCCTCCAGTATTAAAGTATTACGTGGCCTAGATGCCGTACGTAAGCGGCCCGGGATGTATATCGGCGATACCGATGACGGTACCGGTTTACACCATTTGGTGTTTGAGGTGGTGGATAACAGTATCGATGAAGCCCTGGCCGGCCATTGCAGCACGGTCGATGTCATTATTCATGCCGATAACAGCATTACCGTTAAAGACGATGGTCGCGGCATACCCGTAGACATCCACGAGGAAGAAGGACGATCCGCTGCCGAAGTGATTATGACGGTGCTGCATGCGGGCGGAAAATTTGACGATAATGCGTATAAAATTTCCGGCGGCCTACATGGTGTGGGTGTTTCCGTAGTGAATGCCTTATCAGAAGAGCTACATTTAACAATTTATAAAAATGGCACGATTTATCTGCAAGAATACCGCGATGGCGTGCCTCAAGCGCCACTTGCGCCAGCAAGTACTACCCAAGAAACAGGGACCGAAATTAGATTTAAACCCAGTGCCGTGGTATTTAAACTGCTGGAATACAATTACGATATTTTGGCCAAGCGCTTGCGGGAATTATCGTTCCTAAATTCAGGCGTCTGCATCCGCTTATTCGATGAGCGGACGGGGCGCGAAGATGTATTTGAATATGAAGGCGGCATCCAAGCCTTTGTGAACTACCTTAACCACAATAAAACATTAATTCATGGTGAACCGCTGTATTTAAAAACAGAACGGGAAGGGGTGATCGTAGAAGTCGCCTTGCAGTGGAATGATGCGTTTCAGGAAAATATTTATTGCTTTACCAATAATATCCCGCAGCGGGACGGCGGTACGCATTTGGCCGGTTTTCGTGGCGCCCTGACGCGGACTTTAAATACCTATATTGAAAAAGAAGGTTTTGCCAAAAAAGCAAAAATAAATACCGTCGGCGATGATGCGCGCGAAGGATTAACCGCCGTATTGTCGGTAAAAGTGCCGGATCCGAAGTTTTCTTCGCAAACTAAAGATAAATTGGTCTCTTCAGAAGTGCGTCCCGTGGTTGAATCCGCCGTAGGCGATTATTTACAAGAATTTTTATTAGAAAATCCACAAGCGGCCCGCGCAATTGTGGCGAAAATTATTGATGCGGCTCGGGCCAGAGAAGCCGCGCGACGTGCGCGCGAAATGACTCGCCGTAAAGGTGCGCTCGATATTGCGGGATTACCCGGTAAATTAGCCGATTGCCAAGAGCGAGATCCTGCTTTGTGTGAATTGTATTTAGTTGAGGGCGATTCTGCGGGTGGATCGGCTAAACAAGGACGCAATAGACGTAATCAAGCCATTTTACCGCTGAAGGGTAAGATCCTCAATGTAGAAAAAGCGCGTTTTGATAAAATGCTGGCCTCGCTAGAAGTCGGTACCTTGATCACCGCATTAGGCTGTGGCATAGGCCGAGAAGAGTTTGATTTAGCGAAATTGCGTTACCACCATATTATTATCATGACCGACGCGGATGTGGATGGCTCGCATATCCGTACGCTATTATTAACCTTTTTCTACCGCCAAATGCCGGCTTTAGTCAATGGCGGTCACTTATATATTGCGCAACCGCCATTATATAAAGTGAAAAAAGGCAAACAAGAACAATACATTAAAGACGATGAGGCGCTGGAAGCGTATTTAACTCATTCTGCACTGGAAGAGGCTCAATTATTTGTTAATCCTCAGGCACCAGCCATCAGTGAGCAGGCGTTTGCTCAGCTTATTACGGAATATATTGCGATCCAAAAAATGATTAACCGTTTATCACAGCTTTATCCACAAGAAGTGTTATTTGCCTGCGTAGGTTTGCCCCGATTACAGAGCGAAGATCTCAGTGAAAAAGCGCGGGTGGAAGCGTGGTTGGCCCAGTTGGATGAAAAATTAACGGCTTTGGCTATTCCACACACTCAGTTTACTTATAGCGTAGAAGTGGATGAGAAAACATCCCTCTATTTCCCCCAAATCGTGCGTCATATCAATGGCAATAGCCGTAGCTTTAAATTAAAAGCGGATTTCTTTAAGTCTAAAGAATATACCCAGCTGATTAGCTTTGGTGAAAAAACTAAAGATTTATTAGAGCCCGGGGCTTATGTATTAAGAAAAGATAAAAAACAAGAAGTTCAGGTTTTTGCGGATATTATTACTTGGTTGCTTAAAGAAGCGAAACAAGGATTGAAGATCCAGCGCTATAAAGGTTTGGGGGAAATGAATCCTGAACAATTATGGGAAACGACTATGGATCCAAATACGCGTCGCATGCTGAGAGTGACGGTTCAAGATGCGGTGGTGGCAGATCAGTTATTTACCACGCTTATGGGGGACAATGTGGAACCTAGGCGAGAATTTATAGAGGAAAATGCACTGAAGGCTGAGAACATTGATGTTTAGGGTTCTCCGGGTTGGTGATGGTTTATTTTTTGAATATTGAATAGCGTTGGGGTGTAGCTAAAAATCCCCCCGGCCGAAACGGCCGGCCCCCTTTACAAAGGGGGCAAGTTTACTTACAAAGTGATAATGTTAATTCGAGGGACTTTATGAATTATTGAAATTATAGATACGTCCTAGGTTAATAAGGATAATAAGGATAATAAGGATAATAAGGATAATAAGGATAATAAGGATAATAAGGTTAATAAGGTTAATAAGGTTAATAAGGTTAATATCGATATGTCCTAGGCGCACACCCAGTGCCAACTACGCAGCACTTGCCCCCTTTGTAAAGGGGGCCGACGTTTCGTCGGGGGGATTTTTAGCGATCGGTAGGATTGATCACTGCCTGTGAAATGTTCTCCTTCAGAGAAACTTTTGTTCTCGACCATTACTTCCCAGCCAACAACCATTCTTATTTAGTTAATGAATAAAAATCATCGACCCATAATTCAAGAAAGAAAAATGTTCAAACTCATTATCAGCGGGTTATTCCTTTTCTTCAGCCCATTTAATTCGACGATAAGCCATGCTGCGGTGGGCCGCAGATAGTGTATCTTCTAAAAGAAAATGATACACTCAAATTTGTTCTGGATCATAAATGCAGCGATCTGACATTTTAAATTTAAGGAAAAAACATGAAAAAAATAGCCGGCTTATTATTTTTGTTAGGAGTCTTGGGTGTTAAGCTTAGTTTTGCGCAGAATATCGCGTATATTGCTAATAATGAATTCTTAGAGGCCAATCACACAATTGCGATATGCCCGATAGGCGATGATGCCAGTATCGGCACATGCGTGCAACATACTGATCGCACTTTTCAACTCCCAGTCGATGTCATTTTAAATGATAATGCAACGGTCGCTTACGTCGCTAATGCGTTTGATAATACCATTTCTGTCTGTCCGGTGGATGCACAAGGCGCGCTTGCTCCATGCGCCACTTTTAATGATCCGAATTTACTGCTCGCGCGTTCAGGGTTAAGGCTGAATGCAGATAATACCTTGTTATATGTGACCAATTATTTATACAGCGGCTCCATTTCGGTATGTCCTGTAGATAATGAAGGTAACCTTTCCGCCTGTACTTCCTATAGGAATCAAACCTTTAATGGTCCAGCCGGCCGTATGGTATTGGATGTATCCGGCGAGATAGCCTATGTGCCGAATGCTCATATCTCTTCCATATCCATTTGTGATACGGCTTTTAGCACATGTAAAAGCATACGCGAGCGTAACTTGAATACTCCAAGTGGTTTGGATCTCGATGCCTCTGGCCGTTATTTGTATCTGGCTAGCAATAGTTCAAGCAGTGTGTTGATTTGTCCCTCCGATTTTAGAAATTTAGCGCCGTGTGCCATTAGCCGCGGAAATAATACTTTTGGTTACCCGACTTTTGATTTTGGTGACAATGTGACCAATTTATTTATTCGGACCAATAATGGTCATGGCTATATTCCTAATCGTGGCAATAATACTGTGTCTGTCTGCCCGATTGACCCTGCAACAGGCGGATTGGATTTGTGCACCGCTTATGATGGCGGCGATGCGTTTATAAATCCAACCAGTGTTTGGGTTGCAGAGTTTAATTAATATAAAGGTATCCCGTGCGTTTCGTCCGGGGGGATTTTTGGATGTTTGATGTACATTAGACATGGCTAAAATCCCCCCGACGAAGCGTCGGCCCCCTTTACAAAGGGGGCAAGCAAGCCCTCGGCACTTTACAAAGGGGGTAAGCAAGCCCCCCGGCTCTTTACAAAAGGTGGGAATTTATAGCTGCACTTAAATTAAGCATTGCCCCCTTTGTAAAGGGGGCCGGACGTTTCGTCCGGGGGGATTTTTGGATGTTTGATGTACATTAGACATGGCTAAAATCCCCCCGACGAAGCGTCGGCCCCCTTTACAAAGGGGGCAAGCAAGCCCTCGGCACTTTACAAAGGGGGTAAGCAAGCCCCCCGGCTCTTTACAAAAGGTGGGAATTTATAGCTGCACTTAAATTAAGCATTGCCCCCTTTGTAAAGGGGGCCGGACGTTTCGTCCGGGGGGATTTTGAGATGTTTGATATCCACCAAACATTACTAAAATCCTCTCACTTATTTCTTCATTTTCCCCTAAAGATCTCAAGCTTGTGGCCGTTAAACCCTTAAAACGAGGAGTTTAAACCATGAAAAGATCTTCCTATTATCTATTGTGCTTATTTGTAACGTTCTTCACGAACATGAGTTTTGCAGCTGACAATCAATCTTCTAAAACCCGCTCGATAGACTTGCTCAAGCAGACCGCTGATCAAGAACGAGCACAACCCCAGATGGCGTATATCGCTAACCATGATAGCAGTGACAAACTTACACTGTGTACCGTTAATTCAGTGGATGGCTCTTTAAGCGCCTGCCAAACATTAACTGACCCTAGCTTTAACTACCCTATTGATGTCGTGGTGACCTCAGACTTAACCATGGCTTTCGTTGCAAACAGTGAACCTACGGGTGGGGTTTATTACCTCTCTGTTTGCCCACTTAGTCCCGACGGGACGATATATGGGGCGTGTATCCCAGTAGCGATTCCAGGTATTGATCTTGAGTACACAGGGCTGGCCTTAAGTCCAGACGATCAGCAGCTGGTTATCACCAATGGTGAGAATAATACCGCTACGATTTGCGATACCCAGACGCTCGTATGTGAGACTGAGAGCTCACCCTATTTGGATATCCCTCATGGGCGTGTCGCTATTACGGATATCGTGTATGTGGGTAATTATGGTAGTGACATTGAGCCTATTGATGAGGGTAGCGTGTTAGTGTGTGAGAGCTTCACTGATTGCGTCCCAGATTTTGACCCCAGTTTTTCTAATCCTTTAGGCGTTGCACTCAATCCATCAGCGACTTATTTGTATGCGGCTAATCTGAATAACACCGTTTCCATTTGCAAAGTTGAAGGCGGCATTTTAAATTTATGCCGTACGAGTACGGGTGTGGATAACACCAATACGCCTACGTTTGATTTTTCTGCGAACACGGCAGTTAATTTCTTCATGAATAATAATGGCGTCGTAACGTATGCTTATTTACCGATAGAAGCCAGTGGCACAGATGGTACGATTTCTATCTGTCCATTAGATCGCGCTAATGGGGCTATTGGTGTTTGCAAGACGCAAAATTTACCTAATACCTCTGATCCTAGTAGTGTGTGGATCACTAATCCTGCATTGGCTGAGCCCGTAACAGAGTATTTATATGTGGGGAATCGAGGAGCGCTCTCAGACTCTTGTGGTGTATCTAAGCAAACAAAAGACGACTGCACTCTGATACAGGTGTTTAATACCAATGATCTTACGACACCCATAGTAACGATTGAGGGTAATCCTGGGGACAGTGCTTACGGATTTGCTTTCGATCCAAATGGCGGATATGTTTATGTACCCAATCCTTCATTTCCCCCGGCACATCCTGCTAATGGATTTGTAAATGCTTATAGCTTACCTCTTAATGACAGCAGCACACCGGCTTCTTCATTCAGCTCTCCTGGAGCATCGGCTGTGGATTTTGGTCCGGATGGTTATCTTTATGTAGCCGATTATTATAATAGCTTGATATATGCTTATGATACTTCTGATTTTAGTACGCCAGTCCTGACCCTGGATGTAGGCAACGACTTAGTGGATTACCCGTATCAGATAGTTTTTGATAATGAAGGCAATTTAATTGTGGCTGACTGGAACCTTATAAGTGTATTCGAGGCGGGTTACTCAGATGGAGACTCCCCTAGCTTCACGGTGCCAGAGTCTGATGCTGTAGTCGCTCTTGCAATTAAACCTTTTGCCAATCAGCTTTATGCAGGCACGCTAGGGGCCACAGGAGATATATTGGTTTATGACTTACCGCTAACTGATACATCTATACCTGACCCTGCAGAGACCATTACTGTCTCAGGTGGCGGCTGGATCAATTTTGCCTTTGATGCTGCACTGAATCTCTATGGAAGCGATTATGACCAAGGTGAAATAGATGTGTTTGCACCTCAGCCTACTCCTCCTCCCAGTTATATGAGCTATATCCCTTATCTGCTAGGTTATAAGCCCGCAGGACTAGCCATACAATCCGTAGAATAATGCAATCCCCAGCCCTCACTCATCTCTCATTAAGAGAGATGAGTGAGGCTGTTTTTACCAACCAGGAGAATAAAAAATGAAGAAATGGTCC
>JABCZS010000011.1 GCA_013289605.1 Gammaproteobacteria bacterium | reverse complement strand
ATGCAGCGGGGCAGGAGAGAAGCTTGCCCCCTTTGTAAAGGGGGCCGGCCGCTGCGGCCGGGGGGATTTTTATCAATACTTGATGTACGTCAAGCTTCAAAAAAACTCCGGTCCTACGAAGAGCAAAAAAAGAGGGATATGACATGTCTTTTTTATTTAACAAATCTAAAGGCTACACTTTTCTTGAATTAATTCTTGCACTGGCTATTTTTTCTGCAGGTGTACTGGGCCTTTTGCAAATGCAAGCCTTAGTGCAGCGCCAACTGCAAGAGAGTCAAACGATTAGTCTTGCGGTCATGCAAGCGTATTATTTATCTGCATTATTTTCTTCTTTTAGTAGTGCAACACTCAATGACCTGACGCAGCAATGGCAGGCAAGGCTGGCACAATTACTCCCCAGTGGTGCAGGTGAAATCACTGCGACGGAAATCCTTGTTACTTGGCACTCCCCCTTGTCCTCAAATGGGTGCGGCCAGGATCACCTACACTGTGTACGCTTAATGCGAGAGTAAGGTATGGCTAATTCAGCAGGATTTTCACTACTAGAATTAATGATTGTTTTAGGGTTAAGTAGCCTAGTGCTACTTGCGAGTCAGGAGTTTTTTACTCACGCGCAACAACGCTACCTAGCGCAACAGGCCGTATTGCGTGCTCAAGAAAATACGCAACTGGCATTGCAGATCTTACATAATGCGTTGCAGACTGCAGGGGAAGCGGGTTGTCTTTCGAGTGCGCAGTTGCCCTTCACATCACAGGTTCGCCATTTACCTATACAGTTAACCCTATTACCTGTGACGGGTTTTTTTGGTCATGAAGGGCGCTGGCAGCCGCCACTGCCTTATTATTTAGCCCATCGTCCTGCAATCAATACCGATGTGGTATTGATTGAACATGCAGGCTATGCCCGTGCTCACCTTACAAAAGCCATGACTACAGTTCAGGATCCTATTCATATTCCAGAGCAACTCTTTGCTGCAGGCGATATTGTGCTCATTGCCGATTGTCACCGTGCTGATTTATTTAAAATTAGCGCAGTACAAAATGAAGCCAAAGGACAAGTCTTGCAACACTTGAGTCCAGAAAATCATAGTGCAGCACTCAGTCACGTGTACGCGGTGGATGCGCAAGTGATGCACTGGCAAATCGAGGCATATTATCTCGCGCAAAGTACTCGACAAGCAGGGCTTGCTTTATATCGACAAAGTATATTGCCCGATAGTCCGCCTATAGAGTTGGTGGCCGGCATAGAGAAATGGGCGGTAAATTATGTTGTGTTGCAAAATAATCAAGCACAGAGGGTGAATGCCGCATCCATCCAGGATTGGCAACACGTTAAAGCCGTCGGATTAGAAATCCTCGCCTTTGCACCGCAGGCATCCTTGACCCGTCCTAGTTATTTTTGGCAAGGGCTAGCCGTTACGCCCAGCGCACCTGGACATTATGCGCCAGGACAATTGGCTGTACCTTTATATAATGCGTCATTGCAGTGAGTCTAAAAACAGAGGATCCTATGAAGGGCTACATTTTAGTCAGCACCATGGCGCTGATAATGATCTTAAGCGCCGCGCTTATCAACAGCGCACACGAAGGGGCGAGTGCGTTAAAACGCAGTCTACTTTGGCGAGATAGGTTCCAATTAGAAGCCTTAACCGATGTCGCCTTAAGACTCACCCAGGACATCATTGTGCAGTTACCGCTGGGGCTTACCCCTACACCGATCACGCATTGCAGTGTTTCGCCGTGTGTGATTGCTCTACAAGAGAGCCATTTTTTTCTAGAACAGCCCTTGGCTTGGTGGTTCGCGGAGAATAATCCCGTGCCCATACGCGTGCAGTTACCTGGATCGCATCAAGCACGCTTAGTGCTGGAGCAGTTGGCGATGCAGTATCATCCTGAGACTCGGCACATCCAAGAACACTTTAGAGGTACACTGATCCTGTATCATCACTCGCAGGCCTTATTGCGTCTGCAGGTTTACTTTGTGCGCGAGACGCCAGAAACTTTAAATTATCAGCATACTCCAGTTGGCTTGGCTACACTTAAAGGCGAGATCAGCAAAGTGAGGCGACTCGCCTTGCGGCGAGCTTAATATCTGTTGTATCGCTACGGCGGTCCGAATTTTTAACAGGACGGATGAAAAATGCGGCTGTTAGGGTGTTTTTTTGCTCATGGCTGTCGCAAAATCGCCAAAAAACACCCTAACAGCCGCATTTTTCATCCGTCCGATTTAAATCACCATGGAACACTATGATTACTTACGCGGCGTTATTGAAAAGAAAAGAGTTTTGTTATTTCCTTGTGGCCCAATTTTTAGGGGCCTTTAATGATAATGTCTACAAGATGGTGGTCTCTTTATTAATTATTCATGGGGCATTAACCGGTGAGCTTTTATCCATCACGGCCATCGTGTTTATCCTGCCGAGTTTATTTTTCTCAGGCTATGCCGGGTATTTAGCCGATCGTTACAGTAAGCGCACCGTGCTTATTCTGACCAAAGCCACGGAAATTTTAGCGTTGCTTGCTGCTGTATTTGCGCTGATGCTAGAAAGTAAGGCGCTCATGTTGGCGGTCTTATTTGCTATGGCCACGAAATCTGCTTTTTTTAGCCCAGCTAAATACGGCATTTTACCGGAAACCGTCTCAAGCGCAGAATTATCGCACGCAAATGGTATCGTACAAATGAGCACCTATCTTGCCATTTTATTGGGCGGGGTGTGCGGTGGGTTATTGCTCAATATTTGGGGAGAAACGCCGTATAAAATTGGTCTCGTGTTAATAGGCATTGCGATCATTGCATCCCTTTGTACCTTAGGCATTGCACGGGTCAATGCCGCAAGCTCGCGGGTAATGCAGCTTAATCCTTGGTCAGAGATCAATAAAGGAATAAAAGATTTTTTTAAACACCCTTTATTGTTTTGGGTGGTGATGGCGATTGCTTATTTTTGGGCGTTGGGCCTGACGATGCAAATCAATATTGTGGCCTTAGGCCATTTTACTTTAGATTGGAGCCCGTTTGCGATTGCCTCCATGCAGGCGATGCTAGGGGTGGGGATCGGCGTGGGCAGCTTATTGGCAGGAAGAATGTCAGGGGATCAGATTGAACCGGGTTTGATTCCGCTCGGTGCTATTTTAATGGGTGTCTGTTTATTATCCCTTTCAAGCGCACAGCTTTCTCCAGTTGCAATTTATCTTTTGCTGACAGGGGCAGGTTTAGCTGCAGGGTTATATATTGTGCCGCTCAATGCATTATTACAAGAAATTCCAGAAGCCTCACAAAAAGGGCGTATGATTGCGACCGCTAATTTTTTAGGGGCGGTAGCCATGCTCTTGGCCGCAGGCATGACCTGGGTGTTTTATTCCTATTGGGAATTAACGCCCAAAACAGTATTAATGCTGATGGGGATAGGCACCTTATTATTGTCACTCATGACCTTAAAAGTATTTCCTGACTTTTTCTTACGGTTTTTAACGTTTCTGATCACTCATACGTTATACCGGGTAAAAATGGTCGGTTACCCTAATTTCCCGAAAAACGGTCCGGCCTTGTTAGTCTGTAACCATGTCTCTTATGTGGATGGCATGATTTTAAGTGGTGCAATCCCACGCTTTATTCGTTATATGATCCTCAAAGATTTTTATGAACATAAATTATTACATTGGCTGTTTAAGCTTGCCCATGCTATCCCGGTAAAAGAGGGCGAGTATGAAATGACGCTGCAAGCGTTTGAAGAGGTGCGTGAGTCCTTACGCCAAGGCCATATTGTGTGCATTTTTGCGGAAGGGTCTATCACCCGCACCGGTCAACTCTTGCCTTTTCATAAGGGTTTTGAGCGGATCATGAAAAATCTGCCGGATGTGCCGATTATCCCGGTCTATATCGATGAATTATGGAATAGTATTTTTGCGTTTCGTGACGGTAAGGTGATTTGGAAATTACCTAAGCGCATTCCTATCCGTGTGACGCTTGCGTTTGGTGCGCCCCTTCCCGGCAATAGTAATACATCGACCGTGAGACAAGCGGTGCAAGAACTCGGTGCGGCGCTTAAGTTTCAGACGCAAAGTCCCAAAGATACCTTATCGTTACGGTTATTACATACCGCGCGTTGGCGTTATTTTAAATTTTGTATGGCTGATCCGCACACATCTCGACTCTCTTATGGCAACTTTATCAGTGATGCCTTGCTATTGGCGCATTATTTACGCACCCAGTATGCCGACCAAAAAATGATAGGGGTATTACTGCCACCCTCTGTTGCGGGTGCAACGGTCAACGTCGCCATTACTTTGGCGGGTAAAACTGCGATTAACTTTATCCCAGGGCCATGTAAAACAGATAGGCAATTTTTTATCGAAGCCAGTCAAACCCAGGTGATCATCACTACGCGTGCTTTCGAAGAAGAAATAAACGCGGAAAGATCACCGGGTGTGCAAACGGTTTATTATGAAGAATTGCCGCAGCCTACCATTTTAGCCAAAAAAATAGCGCGTTTTATGACTTTTTATTTGCCTAGTCGCTGGGTATTAAAATATTACGGCGATGCGACTGTGCGTGCGCATACGCCTGCTGCGGTTTGCTTTTCGCGCGGGGCGCAAACTTCTATCCAAGGGGCGGTGCTCTCACACGGTAATGTGCTGGCCAATACGCAAAGTCATTCGTATATTTTACATTTAAAGCCTTCTGATCGCATGCTGGGCGTCATGCCATTTCATGATGCCTACGGATATAGCTGTACCTTGTGGATGGCGCTCGTCAATGGCATGGGCGTGTTTTACCATGCTTATCCGACCAAGGATAATGATAATTTGGGTCGAATAATGAGTCGGTTTAAAACCAGCGTGATGTTTGATAGGGTAGAAAATTATACCGCCTATCTTGAAACGGTTCGGCCTTCCCATTTTAGTTATATCCGCTGCGCCATAGTCGCAGGTGAAGCCTTACCGGATCCGCTGGCCGATGCGTTTGTAGATAAATTTGCACTAGAATTATTAGACAGTTACGGTTGTGTAGAAATGGGACCGGGGATAGCGATCAATGTGCCGGATGTGCGTCGCCCCGGGCGGATCCAGCGTGGCTCACGTCCTGGCTCGGCGGGACATCCACTCCCTGGGGTTGCGGTGCGCGTCGTCGATAAAAACACCGGAAAAATTTTGGAGGCGGGCGAAGAAGGTTTATTATTAGTCCGCGGTTTAGGCATGATGCAAGGTTATCTCGGTGAAACAGAAGTCACACAGTCCGTGATGCGTGACGGATGGTATGTGACTGGAGATAGCGTAGTGTTAGGCGCAGATGGATTTTTGTATTATAAGGGAAGGATCTAAACTAATGCATAGATTTAAAAAATACCTAATCAGCTTGATGCTGATCGCAGGGTGTTTCAGCACGCTCGCACAACCCATCACCACCGATCACATTCCACCGGTATTACAAGATTGGCAACAATGGGTCGTGTATGATAAACCCGAAAGCGCATGTCCTTTTTTATATAATAATTTTGCGAAGCGTTACTGCGCGTGGCCGACACAGCTGTCTGTCGATATTCAAGATAAACGGATTTATTTCACACAAAATTGGCAAGTCTATGCCCCAAGCTTATTAGCACTCCCTGGGGAAGCATTGATGTGGCCGCAGAATGTGAAAGTGGATGGCAATTATTATCCCGTGATCAATGATAATGGGATCCCTAAAATAGAATTAGCTCAAGGATCTTATCGAGTCGTTGGTTTTTTACCCTTTAGCGGTAGTTTGCCTGAATCGATAAAAATTCCGGCACAGACGGGCTTAATTCAAGTCAATAATCAACCTAAAGGTTTTGAGCATCCGCGTATCGATGAAGCAGGGCGGTTATGGTTACATCATCAAGAAAATAATCTACTGGAACCGGGCTTGCAGATCCGCGTATTTCGGAAAATCACTCAATCCGTCCCCATGGAAGCATTGACTTATATTGAGCTTGATGTCAGCGGTCCTGCACGTGAAGTGCAACTCGGACCAGTGTTATTGCCCGAGTCGCTCGCGATGCGGATTGATAGTCCCTTACCGGTACAATTAGAAGAGACCGGGTTATTGCGCGTGCAAGTGCGCCCCGGCACCTGGCAAATCGAAATTAACAGCCGTTTTTTGGGACAAATGACTACGCTTAAACGCGGCGAAGTGGGTCCGCCTTGGCCCGCAGAAGAAATTTGGGTCTTTGATAGGGATCCGCATTTAGGTTGGCTCACCGTAGAAGGGGTGCCGAGTGTCGATCCTTCACAAACGTTAATGCCCGATGCTTGGCGTAATTTTCCTGCTTACCGCGTATTAGTCGGCGATCCGGTCGTGCTTGCGCAAAACAACGAGGCGCTTAAGGTCAATAATCAGCTGACCTTGGTGCGCAAAATGTGGTTGGATTTTTCTGGACAATTATGGACGGTGCACGATGCGCTACAAGGCAAAATGCTTGAGCATTGGCGTTTGTCCCTGCATGAGCCTTTTGTATTAGGCCGTTTTACTTTAGATGATAAAGAACAATTAATTACTGCGCTGGAAGATGCACAAGGTCACTTGATTCCAGGGGTAGAGCTGCGCCAAGGACAATTGTCTGCGAGCGCCATGAGTTTAGCGAATCACACTTGGCGTTTACCGGTCACCGGCTGGAATGAACATTTTAATACGGTGGAGACGACTTTATTTTTACCGCCGGGTTGGCAAATGTTTACGGTGTTGGGCGTGGATAAGTTAAGTGGCACGTGGCTCTCACAATGGACATTACTGGATATTTTTATTGTACTATTGATTGCGATTGCTTTAGCGACTGTGCTGGGTGTAAAAATAGGGGCGGCAGGCTTAGTGATGTTGATCCTCACTTATCATCAAGTGGGGCTGCCGATATTTATTTGGTTAAATATCGTTTTGGTATTATGGTTGATGCAATGGTTGCGCGCGTATCGGGGATCTTTTTTGCTCGCGCTCTACCGTGACTTTAGTTTCCTAGTCTTGGCCCTAGGGTTGGTTTGGCTGTGCAGTGCTACCTTAATTGCCAGCCTGTATCCGCAATTGCATAGGCAAACGCCACATTTATTTGCTTGGGAACAGACACAACCTGCCACAGTCGGTTTACCACTGGAAGCACCTACTTTAATGGAAGCCTCCCCTATGACTAGAAAATTAGCGGTAGCGCCGAGTGCGAAAGACCCGTTTGCTGTGCCGATAGATGCCAAAACGCAAACGGGGCCTGCTGAACCTCAATGGCAATGGACGCAAGTGAGTTTGCATTGGCAAACACCGGTGATTAACGATGAACACATGTATATCATGCTGATTTCACCATTGATGCAGCGCATACTGATGGTACTGCAAATTTTCTTATCCGTGCTGATCGGTTTGCGGTTATGGCATATGCGCAAGCAGCCTTTAAAATTACATTTACCTATTACGCGCTCGGCCTTGATTGTCCCCTTATGCGTCATGATCCTGGGGCATTTGCCGACTGCAGAAGCAAATGACATTCCCGATCCTGCATTATTAGAGACCTTGCAAACACGGCTTTTGGCGCCCCCGCAGTGCATGCCGCATTGCGCGAGCTTAACGCAAGCTGTAGTGCATGTGAATGCCGATGAATTGCATTTAGTGGTGCAAGTGGATGCTGCAGCTGATGTAGCCGTCCCCATTCCTGGGCGTGCAGCGTATTGGCAACCTGAGGAAATCTTGGTGGATAATATGCCGGCGAGGGGTTTATTTTGGCAAGATAATACCTTAATGGTTCAGCTCGAGGCGGGGATGCACACGATTGCGATCAAGGGCACATTGGCAGACATCGATAAATTATCCTTAGAATTTTTATTACCGCTGCATTGGCTCGATGTGGAAACCCAAGGTTGGTTTGTCGAAGGCATAGTGGATCATCAATTATTAGGCAATAGCTTACAGTTGGTGCGTAAGGAGCGTCAGATTGCTCAGGGTGTGGCCAGTGTCGCGCCGTTTGTGCGTGTGGTGCGCACGCTTAACTTAGGCCTTGAAGGCACCGTATCGACCCGAGTGGAACGGATTGCGCCTGCCATGGGCGCTATCCAATTAGCGATCCCTTTATTGCCCCATGAGTCGGTTGTCAGTGCCATGCGCGTACAAAATAACCGTGCCCAGGTTTACTTAAATGCTGATCAGCGCGAAGTTTCTTGGCAATCCACCTTGTCTAATTTTAATGATTTAACTTTATTAGCGCCGCAAACTGCAGAATGGGTAGAGGAGTGGGAGGTGTTGATTGCACCGGTGTGGCATCCTACCATCACCGGGATCCCTGCGTTACAACAAGAAAATGATACGGTTTGGGAATCGCGTTGGAAGCCTTGGCCTTTGCAATCGGTGCATATACAGTTGGTTAGACCGCAAGCCATGGCTGGGCAAACAACCACTATCGAGGAGGTCAATCTATTAACTAAAGCGCATCCACGGGGGCAAGAAGTATCGATGCAAGCGATGTTGCGTAGTACCGTCGGGGAATCACAAACGTTAATCCTGCCGCAAGATGCGCGGATCACACAAGTGCGCGTCAATGGTGTCGCGCAACTGCAAGCAGGCGGTAGCAATACTTTAATTTTACCCTTAAGTCCGGGCAATAATCACTTAGACATCGCATGGCAACGTGATGAAAAATTAGGAATGTTAACGCGTACGCCCATTATTGATTGGGGAATGCCTGCTTATAATATTACCTTAGGTTTAGAACTCCCCGCGGATCGTTTCGTGATAGCGCTAGGAGGCTCAGGTTATGGCCCTGCCGTGTTGTATGGCTTATGGGTGATAGGCGCAGTGATTTTAGCGATTATTTTAGGCAAAGTGATCCACACGCCGCTTGCCATTGGGCAGTGGATGGGTTTAACCGTAGGCTTGAGTTTGGTCACGCCGATGTTAGGTTTGTGGGTCGTTATCGCTATCGTATTATTAAGCGTGCGCGAAAAATTGACACAGGCCTGCAATCGCCACCTTGCAAAAGGTATTCCTATAGTTTTATACGGTTTCGTGCTGGTCGCGGTTTTGGTCTTATTTTATGCCATCATCCAAGGGTTGCACGGTGTGCCGCATATGCAATTCGTAGCGAGTGCGTTAAATACCTCTATGCAGGCCGATTATGTGTGGATCCAAGATTTAGCAATGAAAGTATGGCCGCGCGCATGGATTATTTCCTTACCCCTTTGGGTGTATCGCTTGGTGATGCTGGTGTGGGCGTTGTGGATCATTTTGTTACTGTTAAGGCTAGGACCTTGGGTTTGGCGCACATTGCGGGGGAAATAAACTTACAACAAATTCTCTAAGCCATACACTAAGTGCTTTAGTTCAGGTGCTTTTTTACACGCCAAAATCACCCCGGGCATAAATGATTTGCGATCAAAACTATCGTGTTTTATTTCTAGCGATTCAAATACGCCGCCGAAAATGATGTGCTGATGCGCGAGTAAACCTGGCAGACGTACGGAATGGATGGGCACATTTGCATGCACGTATCCGCGCGCTGCATTGTTTGGTCCTGGCACTTGAATATTCGTGTGCCGATGTTCAGCAATCACGTGTGCAGTGCGCAGCGCGGTGCCTGAGGGCGCATCGACTTTCTTATCATGATGCAATTCAATAATTTCAGCATGCGGTAAATACTGCGCGGCGAGGGCGGCCATTTTTATCATTAACATCACCCCTAAAGAAAAGTTCGGGGCCAGTATTCCGCCTAATTGTTTTTCTTTGCACAGCTGATGCAAGGTTTGCATTTGTTCCAGCGTTAAGCCGCTGGTGCCTATCACCGGGTGGACATTGTGTTCAATAATGGTGAGGCAATGTTCATACACCACTTCAGGAACGCTGAGGTCTAATACCACATCGGGGCTATGGTGTTTGATTTGTTCAGCTAATTGATGCTCGCGCAAAGAGATCCCGGCAAGCACAAGATCAGGATCATTTTGAATGGCCATCACGGCTTCTTTTCCCATGCGCCCATGGGCGCCGCACACGAGGATCCGGATCATTTCGCTGTTTCCTTAATTGTAATAATTTCACCATTGACTGCTTTACTCTCAGGGCCGAGCAAATAGACATATTCCTTCATATAGACACTTGGATCTTGCAGCGCTTCATGCAAAATCGCAGGATAAGCTTGTTTGCGGATCCGAGTCGCCGTCGGCGGCGGGATAATCGCATTGACTCGAATGCGAGTGCCGGCCTCTAATTCATCCGCCAGGATCTGCATAAAGTTAATGATCCCCGCTTTAGCCACACCATAGGCGCCCCAATACGCTTGCCCTTTAATGCCGACGGTATCGGCTGTAAAAAGTATACGGGCATCTGCTGATTTTTTGAGTAACGGCAATAACGCCTGGGTCAGCAAAAAAGGCGCATGTAAATTCGTTTGAATAATGTCATACCATTTTTTTACCTCTTGTAACTCTATGGGGCTAAGCCCGCCGAGTACGGCAGCATTATGTAATAGGCCATCGAGTCGACCAAATTGTGCTTCTATCAGTGCACTGACCTGTTGATAATCTTCAGGGCGGGCGCCTTTTAGATCCAGAGGTAAAATAATGGCATGGGTTGAGCCTTGTGCTTCGATTTCATCATAGACTTTTTCAAGTTTATTTAGGGTGCGGCCTAATAAAATCACGGTCGCGCCTGCTGCAGCCAACGTTTTGGCGGCCACCTTACCTATGCCTTCGCCGGCCCCTGTGACCAGGATCACGCGATCATGTAATACGTTATTTGTAGGAACAGTAGGGGACATGTGCATAAAACACCTGAGTCTAGGGTAACCCTAGATAATAATCGATATGCCTATCCGGCTTCAAGTAGCTCTTTGCCTTACAATCTAAGCAGGATAGGTTTTGAGA
The DNA here is from genome assembly GCA_013289605.1 of Gammaproteobacteria bacterium. Taxonomy (GTDB): domain Bacteria; phylum Pseudomonadota; class Gammaproteobacteria; order JABCZS01; family JABCZS01; genus JABCZS01. The sequence goes on along the minus strand of JABCZS010000011.1, from coordinate 46,438 downwards.
GGGGTTCCTGGTCCACATAGGCTTGTGAACTGACCTGTTTAACGAGTACCGCGGGTTGTAAGGTTTGCTCTGTGTGGGCTTTAAGTTTCTCAATACACGCTTCTAGGGTTGCATTCTTATCAAGTCCTAATATATCGAATATGGAAGGTGAACCTGCGGGGTAAGTGTTTACTGAATTTTCGCCCAGCACGTTCCGTGAATGCACAGGCATAGGCGCGAAAATGGGTGCCTGATAAACGAGTGGTCTGGAGCGCTGAGGAGCGTTAGAGTTAACTTGTGTAAGTTGCCATGCGGCATATTTGAGTTGACGCAACACGTCAGCATGTTCAGCTTTAGCCTCGTTTAGGGTGCGCCGCATTTCTTCATAGGTGTTGTCGAGTTGTTTAATTTCTTCGTTTAAAGTGCGATGTATAGTTTTATTCTCATCATTGGGTTGCTCAAGTACTTCGCGCAATGTCCGCGCAGCCTCATTGAGTAACGGTTTTTTTTGGATGCTAATTTTATCATGATGGCGTGCTAAATCGTATTCCATGGCTTTTATTTTCAAATAATAAAAACTATCTTTAAATCCCAGTACGGTATGCTCAGCCTTAAGAATTTGATAACGTAATAGAGCGCATTCCGCTTCACAAGGATTATTTTCAAAATCAGCCACGCGTTCTTCTAGTTTTAATTTTTTCTGCGCAATGCCTTGATTAAAAAAATGAATTAGATATTCTAAATCGTCAATCTTATACATTTGGTATTAATCCATGAATAATTGTTATAACTAACATAATACCATAAGTGTATCAAAACAAAAGTATTATATATTTATTAAAAAAAGCATTAATGTCACATTAATCATTATGTTAAAATGAAATGTTGCTGTGAATTTAGTAAAAACGATCGCGCGGTGAACGCAGGGAATAAGGACTTGAAGAAGCTAAGGCCATCAATAAATTTAAGCCCCTCCTGCGGCATTGCAAGCTCGAACTATGCTATTCTCTTAAACATACCCTAATAATGAGGTCTTAAATGAATTATGTGGAGTCCGTATTAATGCCTGGTGAAAAGATCATCGAAAAGGCACAAATTCATTGGTTTATTTTTGTGGTCGATGTCATGATATTAATCATAGGCTTGTGGTCTGCGCACATCCAATTTTTATTGGCCGCAGTGATAGTGGTCATGGGACTGTATCTGACCGCCCGGGATATCATTTATTATTTAGCCACGGAATTGGCCCTGACCAATAAGCGCGTGATTGCTAAATTTGGTTGGGTTCAACGTAATACTGTAGAATTAAGCTTATCCCGAGTGGAAAGTTTAACTGTAAATCAAAGCATTTTTGGTCGGATGTTCAACTTTGGAACGTTGACAATAAATGGGATAGGCGGGATACAAACCCCTATACCTCTGATTGCCGATCCGCTAAAATTCCGCAGTAATACCCTAAATTTAATTGATAAACCTTAGAGCCATCATGTCTTTTGAACCGCACTATTCTTTTAAGCAATTTCTTGCGCCTCGATATTATTTAACTTGGATCTGCTTATTTTTTGCTTACCTGATTGCACGTCTGCCGTTTAAGTGGCAACAAAAATTAGGACGCAGTTTAGGACGTAGCGTGTATTATTTTATGCCTAAACGGCGGCACATCACGTTGACCAATTTACGTTTATGTTTTCCAGAATTAAGCGATCAGCAAAGAATACATCTCGCCAAGGAAAGTTTTGGCGAAGTGGGATTAGGGGCGATAGAAGCTGCAGTCACGATATTGGGGCATCCGGAAAAATTAGCCAACCGTGTGCAAGTAGAAGGCATGCCTTATGTCGAGGCAGTTTTAAAGCAAAAACGCGGCATTATTATTATGGGCGGACATTTTGCGTCCCTCGAGTTGGCGGGGTATTTAGTGGCAAAATTAGTGCCGCTCCATGCGACCTACCGTCCACTTAAAAATAAACTCATCGATTATTTAGTATATAAACAACGCAAATCGCATTTTCATGGGGTTATTCATCGCAGCGATATCCGCGGCATGGTGGCAGCACTAAAACGGGGCGAAGCGATCTGGTACGCACCGGATCAAGATTATGGCGCCAAGCACAGTGTATTTGCGCCCTTTTTTGGTATTCCGACGGCTACCGTTACGGGACTTTCACGTCTCGCAAAATTAAGTGGGGCGGTGGTGATCCCTGGTTTTCAATTTCGCGTCGGCGAAGGATATCGTTTTATTGGTTTGCCGCCGCTGGAGAATTTTCCTTCAGAAGATCCTATGCAAGATGCCACGCAAATCAATGAGATCCTCGAGCGCATGATCCGCATGCATCCCGAACAATATTTATGGCAACATCGCCGTTTTAAAACCAGACCTGAAGGCGAAAAAGGCGTGTATTAGGGGGTGTGGACTTGCCCCCTTTGTAAAGCTGAATCTTGGTCACAAATACAGGACTTACGAAAAATGCGGCTGTCAGGATGTTTTTTTGCTCATGGCTGTCGCAAAATCGCCAAAAAACACCCTGACAGCCGCATTTTTCGTAAGTCCTGAAATAGTCTGTAAAGGGAGTCGGCCATAGAAGCGGGGAGTTCGATAAGCTTGTCCCCTTTTCAAAGGGGGCAAGCTTATCGAACTCCCCGCTTCTACGGCGGACCTTCTTTACAAAGTGGGAATGTTTCTTCCGACCGCACTGATCAAATAATTCACATCACAATCTGCGCTTAGTTTAAAGGCTTTAGTAAAGGGCTGATAACTCATGCCACGTAGATGCTCAACGTTAAATCCTTGCTCACGCAACATGCGTGAGAGTTCGGCAGGGGTAATAAATTTAGCGTATTCATGGGTGCCTTTGGGGATCATCTTTAAAATATATTCCGCACCGATAATGGCGAGTAGAAATGATTTTACATTGCGATTCAGGGTAGATAAAAACAACATCCCTCCAGGCTTTAATGCGTAGGCGCAGGCCGCAATAATGGCAGTGGGATCCGGCACATGCTCTAACAATTCCATACAGGTAATGGCATCAAACGCGTGGTGATGTTGCTGGGTAAAAACTTCAATAGGGCTGCAATGATAAGTGATGCTTAAGTGCTGGGCTGATGCATGCGTGCGCGCCACCTCGAGTACATCTTCAGCTAAATCTACACCGACCGCATGCGCTCCTGCACGCGCTAAGCTTTCCGTGAGGATCCCGCCTCCACAGCCGATATCTAACACATGTTTGCCGGCTAAATTAATCTGTTCTTGAATAAATGCTAGGCGCAAAGGGTTTAAGTCATGCAGCGGTTTTAATGGACCGGAAGCCTCCCACCAATCATCGGCTAGCTTATTGAATTTATTGATCTCTTCAGTGCTCAAGTGCGCATCTTTAGTCATCGCTTCTGATCCATATGTATGTTAAAATACGCCAGTTTATCAGGTTTCAATATAGAGGTTACAAAAAGTCATATGAGCACCCTAGCCAAAGAAATTTTCCCGATCAATATCGAAGATGAGCTCAAGCAATCTTATCTAGATTATGCCATGAGCGTGATTGTGGGCCGGGCGTTGCCGGATGTGCGCGATGGTTTAAAACCTGTGCACAGACGCGTACTGTTTGCGATGTATGAACTCAGCAATGATTGGAATAAACCCCATAAAAAATCCGCGCGTTTAGTCGGTGATGTGATCGGTAAATACCATCCGCATGGCGATACCGCCGTGTACGATACTATTGTGCGTATGGCGCAACCTTTTTCTTTACGTTATTTATTGGTCGATGGCCAAGGAAACTTCGGTTCGGTAGACGGGGATCCGCCTGCGGCAATGCGTTATACCGAAGTGCGTATGAGCAAAATGGCGCATCAGCTGTTAGCCGATTTGGATAAAGAAACCGTTAATTTTGCCCCGAACTACGATGAAACTGAATTTGCCCCGACAGTATTGCCGACCCGTGTGCCGAATCTACTGGTTAACGGTTCCTCCGGGATTGCAGTCGGTATGGCGACCAATATTCCGCCACATAATTTAACTGAAATTATCAATGGCTGTTTCGCCTTGATGGATAACCCGGATATCACTTTAGACGAACTCATGGTGCATATCCCCGGGCCTGATTTCCCCACCGCCGGAATCATTAATGGCCGCGCCGGCATTGTTGAAGCCTACCGCACCGGGCGTGGGCGTATTTATGTGCGCGCAAAAACGCATATTGAAGTCGATGACAAAAATCAAAAACAAAGCATCATTATTGATGAGCTCCCCTATCAGGTCAATAAAGCCAAGCTCATTGAGCGGATTGCAGAATTAATTAAAGAACATAAGGTAGAAGGCATTACCGCACTGCGTGATGAGTCCGATAAAGACGGTATGCGCGTCGTGATCGAAGTGCGGAAAAATGATAATGCCGAAGTGCTGTTAAATAATTTATACACCTTAACGCCAATGCAAAATGTGTTTGGTATTAATTTGGTGGCGCTAGAAGACGGCCAGCCTAAAATATTTACCTTAAAACGATTAATACAGGCGTTTATTTCCCATAGACGCGAAGTGGTGACGCGGCGCACGATTTATGATTTACGCAAAGCGCGCGAGCGGGCGCATATTTTAGAAGGTTTGGCGATTGCGCTGACCAATATTGATCCGATTATTACACTGATTAAACAATCTAAAAATCCTATGGAGGCAAAGGAAAAATTATTAGGCCAAATCTGGCAACCTTCGAGCTTTATTCCTTATGCTGATTATATTCGTGATTTAGGTGCGGAATTTACCGATGCGGGATACCGCTTGTCTGATGCCCAAGCGCAAGCCATTTTAGAATTGCGTTTGCACCGTTTAACCGGTTTAGAACAAGATAAAATTTTAACAGAATACCAAGAGCTGCAAGCGTTGATCCAAGTGTTAAAAGAAATTTTGCAAAATCCAGATACCTTAATGCGCGTTATTCGTGAAGAATTACTGGAAGTTAAAGGTGAATTTGGTGATGCCAGACGAACAGAAATTTTATCGAGCCAGCAAGATTTAGATACGGAAGATTTGATTCCTGAAGAAAATGTGGTGGTGACACTCTCGCAACAAGGTTATGTTAAATACCAACCCCTAGATGTCTATCAAGCGCAACGCCGCGGCGGGCGCGGTAAATCGGCAGCGACTGTGAAAGAAGAAGATGCGGTGGATCAATTATTAGTGGCGAGCACGCATGATACGATATTATGTTTCTCCAGTCAGGGTAAACTCTATTGGCTGAAAGTGTATCAATTACCCCAAGCAGGGCGTTCTTCACGCGGCAGGCCCATCATTAATTTATTGCCTTTGGCCGAAAATGAAAAAATTAATACCTTGTTGCCCGTACGTGAATTTGATGCCGAACATTTTGTGGTGATGGTGACGAGCACGGGTGTGATCAAGAAAACCGCCTTAAGTGAATTTTCCAGACCGCGCGCAAGTGGTATTATTGCGGTGGATTTAATCGGCGAAGATAAACTAGTTCAAGCGGCGATAACAAAAGGTTCGGATGATATTTTACTCTTTACTAATGCGGGGAAAGTCATCCGCTTTAGTGAAGAGCAATTACGCCCCATGGGACGCGCTGCCAGAGGCGTGCGAGGGATTAAACTTGCGGCGCATCAACAAGTAATTTCTTTAGTGATCGCCAAAGAAGGCGGCGCCATTTTAACCGCAACGCATAATGGTTACGGTAAACGCACACCTGTGAGTGATTACCCGACCCACGGCCGTGGCGGTCAAGGCGTGATTTCCATACAGGTGACCGAACGCAATGGCGCAGTGGTTGATGCGGTGCAAGTATTTGATCAAGACGAAGTGATGTTAATTTCTGATCAAGGTACGCTAGTGCGCACAAGAGTCGATGAAATTTCCGTGATCGGTCGTAATACCCAAGGGGTACGCTTAATTCAACTGGGCGCACAAGAACATTTAGTGGGCTTGAGTCGGATTGAAGGGATAGAAGACGGGGAGTGTGTGGATGAGGGTGAGACTGTAAGCGAGTGATTGAGTATTTTTATCCCACTGCATTTTTTTTGTCCGTTTTGTAAAGGACCGAGAGAAGAGCTTGCCCCCTTTGTAAAGGGGGTGGCCGCTTCGGCCGGGGGATTTTAACAATGTCTGATGCACATCAAGCATCTCAAAATCCCCCCGGCCGAAGCGGCCGACCCCCTTTACAAAGGGGGCAAGCTTCGGGCGGAGATCTATGGATTTGTTTATTGCACCTTCACCACTTTCTGTATCAACACTGGCTGACAAGGCACATCATCATAATACGGCCCACGAGCACACGTAGGTAAACCGCTAATTTTTTCCAACACATCAAACCCGTGTATCACTTTGCCAAATACTGTATACCCATTCGGAATATCAAACAATTCATTATTATCTAAATTAATAAAAAATTCCGAAGTCGCAGAATCAGGATCATTACTGCGCATCATCGCAATTGTACCACGCGTATGATGGGGTGAAAGCGAAGCTTCATTGTGGATAGGCGCATGTGTTTCTTTCGCTTTAAAATTGCTATCATAACTTCCGGCTTGAATAATAAAACCAGGCAAGACTTGATGCACTTGAGTATCGTCGTAAAATGCTTCATGCACGTATTGCGTAAAATTTTCCACGGTTTGTGGCGTCATATCGTTAAACAATTCTATGACTATGGAGCCGACATTGGTTTGTATTTCATAAATAGGACGTGTGCTTGAACTAGAAACAGATGGACTCTGCGGCTCTAGCATTCCAGGCGTATCGGGAGTAAATGCCCATAACAGCGGACAAAAACATAAAAATAAAAGAAACCTTGCTAACTTCTTCATGACCACCGAACTCCTGCATATTCATATATTATTTTTATCGGATATAATGCATTTATGTTGAGAATTATCTTTACATTATAACATGCGTAACATGATGAGAATATTAAAGCCCCGTAATTAGGTTAAACCATGACAACTCCAGTAAAAACACGTTTTGCGCCCAGTCCCACCGGCCACTTACATTTAGGCAATATGCGGACGGCTTTGTTCAATTATTTATTAGCAAAAAAATCCGGTGGCATTTTTTTATTGCGCATCGAAGACAGCGACGAACAAAGAAGTGAGTTAATATACTTGGACTCTCTGATGCAAGACTTGCGTTGGTTAGGCCTAGAGTGGGACGAAGGCCCCGAAGTTGGCGGCCAAAAGGGTCCTTATTTACAAACCGATCGCAGTGCAATTTATGAAACGTTTTATCAGCAGTTGCTAGAGGCTAATCAAGCCTACCCGTGTTTTTGCACGGCCGAACAGCTGGCCATGAGTCGAAAAATGCAGCGCATCGCAGGCCAGGCACCGCGTTATGCCGGCACCTGTGCCCATTTAAGTCCTGATCAAGCAGCGGAGAAAAAGGCCAAAGGCCTACCGTTTACCCTGCGGTTTCGTTTACCGAAAAAACAAAGTTTGCGTTTTGATGATTTAGTTAAAGGACCACAACAATTCCAAACTGAAGATATCGGCGATTTTATTATTAAACGCTCTACCGATGCGCCCTCGTTTATGTTTTGCAATGCCATTGATGATGCGCTCATGGAAGTCACGCACGCTATCAGAGGCGAAGATCACCTGACCAATACGCCACGGCAGTTATTAATTCTGCAAGCCCTGGGCCTGCCTGCGCCGCAATACGGCCATATCACTTTAATTGTAGGCAGTGATAACAGTCCATTATCTAAACGCCATGGATCAAAAAGCATCAGACAACTGCGCGAGATGGGCTTTTTACCCGAAAGTTTAACCAATTATATGGCGCGCCTTGGCCATTATTACCCTGAAAATCAGCTTTACAGCTTAGCTCAACTGGCCGAAAATTTTTCAGACACCCAATTAGGCAACTCCGCCGCCCGTTATGATGAGCAGCAACTCAACTATTGGCAAAAGGTAAGTTTAACGCGTTTAAGCGATGCCCAAATCTGGACTTGGCTGACATTAGAAGTAGGGGATATCGTACCCACTGATAAGCATGCATTGTTTGTAAGTTTACTGCGATCTGAGTTAGTATTACCTAAGGATGCACGCATTTGGGCTCAGCGGGCGTTTACGCCTGATTTGGCGTATACCGATGAAGCGTTAGATGTATTAAAAGCGACTCCCACAAGCTTTTTTGAGGCGGCAACCATAGCCCTAAAAGCAGGCACGGACTATGCTGTATTTATGAGTACGCTGAAAGAAAAAAGTGGCTTAAATGGTAAGGCGTTGTTCCAGCCTCTGCGTGCGGCTTTAATGGGTACGCTACAGGGGCCTGAGTTAGCAAGATGGTGGGGATTGTTATCTGAGCAGTACCGTATATCTCGTTTGGCTGGCTTTCAGAAGTTTGGGTAGTCGTACGAATGTAATTGTTTTAAGATATGCTTAAGTTCTCCGTGTTACTCTGTTTTTGGAGTTTAGGGATAAATTAGGTTTAAAGGCATAATTTCATGACACCCGCACTTAAATCAGCATTTGAAGCCATTTTGGCATTTAACGACCAGTCACTGGGATCGCTTACGAATGCCATTGTCTCGGGTAGCACGGCTTTTTCTTCACCCCTTAATCAATCCTCTGATGAAGACCCAACAAAAGGTCAGACTTTACTGCATGCGGCAATCAATTTAAACGCCGGCGATGATGCGCTTAAGCAAAAGATACGTACAGATATAATTAACTATCTGATTACCCAAATTAACAATGAAAAAAAATGGGCGCGACATCCTTTTAGAATGACTGATAATGAAGGTGATACGCCTTTACACTCGGCCTTGAAATTACCAGCGCCTGATACGATTACTGCCAATCAATTATTAGATACCAAGCAAATTGATCTTACTGCAAAAAATAAGGCAGGGCAGACAGCTTATGATATAGCTTTGGCGAAAGCTCCAGGCCAACAAGTTTCTGAAGAATTATTAGAGCGTTTAAAGACACAAGAGGTTCTAGCAAAAGAATCAGCCATAACTCCTGTGCTAACAAACACCTTGAAATACGATGATAAATCGCAACCCTTACTCGCAAAAGCAATGGGAATTAATCCATCATTGCCTAAGGAAGAATCTGAAGGGCAAGCATTGCTCTCCGCTATGTTAGCGAAAAAAGGATCGAGCGCTGGAGAAGAAGCAAACCGCCTCAATCTTATTCAATATCTTATCGCAGAAATTAAAAAGTCCTCTCTTTGGTATCCTCATCCTTTAACCAAAGTAGATAAAGACGGCAATATTCCATTACATGTGGCCATAAAGAATAAAGAAATTGAAGTAGTGAAGGCCTTGCTTCTGCCCGATGCTAATGGTTTATTTTATGGTGTCAATGAAAAAGATAAAGAGGGTAATACCCCTTTGCACATTGCAATTAGTTTAAATGCTTGGTCTATCGTCAGGTTACTCGTAGAAACCAAAAAAGCAGATTTATCCCTAAAAGATGGCCAAGGCAGAGAGGCTTTTGCTTTATTAGATGCAGAGCATAGCATCCCTGAGGGTGAGGAATATAGTCAATTAGGTGATCAATTAAAATCAGAAGGCGTAAAAAAAGCTGAATCAGAAGAAGAGAAAAAACGTAAAGCAAGTACCTATTCATTTGACGCAGTCCTACGCAAATTACTCGACTGCGATGAAACAGCATTTGATTTACTCAAAACTGCGATGCCAGAAACCACAACAACCACTTATTCACTCCTTAATCAAGTCAATGTGGACCGTCAAACTTTGTTGCACTTGGCAATTAAGTTAAATGTGGGAGATGATGTTGAGAAACAAAGAGTACGTAAAGAGGTTATTGCCCACCTAATTACTGAAATTAAAAAAGAAAAAAAATGGGTATTTCATCCTTTTAATATGGTTGATAAAGATGGGGATACCCCTTTACATGCGGCCATTAAAGCTAAAGATCAGTTAACTATTGATGCATTGCTCGCTCCAAATCCAGATTCTTTAATAAAAATCGATTTAACTATAAAAGATAAAGATGGCCATACGCCATTACATTTGGCTATCGAAGCTGGGAATGTTGCATTAGTAGAGCAATTACTGAAAGCTGGCAAGTGTGACTTAACTAGTCTTTATAAATCAGGTGATACGCATCTACATACTGCAATTAGAAAAGATCTTTGGGCAATTGTTAAGCTGTTAGTAGACTATCAATTTAATGTCGATCTAAAGGGTACTAATGATAACGTATCTGCTTATTATTTAATTGCTCAAGGACACTCTGTCCCTGAGGAATATGCAGGTTTACTGGAGCGATTGAAATCATCAGATGTAAAGGCAAAAGAACTTGCAGATAATAAAGAGCAAGAAGCAAAAGAGCGTGCTGAAAAGCAAAAGCGTGAAACAGAAGAGCGTTCTTTTCCAACGGTATTAGGAAAGTTGAAGGATTGTAATGAAGGCTCATTTTTTGCACTTAAAGAGGCCCTGGGCGAAAAATACAACAATTACGAATTATTGCGTCAATCTGATCCCGAGAAGGGGACTTTGCTGCATGCGGCGATTGCTTTACCCATAGAGGATAAGACTAAAGTAATACGTGCACAGATTATTACCTATCTGATTGAAGGTATTCGTGCAACAACTTGGCTTAGAAATCACCCTTTAAGCGCAATAGATGCAAAAGGCAATACGCCATTACATTTGGCCATTATTAATAAAGACAGCGAGACAGTCACCACTGAGTTTGTTAAAAAAGAGCAAGTTGATCTCACTGTCCAAAATTTAAAAGGTGAAACTGCTTTACATTTGGCTATAAAGAATAACGATCCCGCAATGGTTGCTGAATTACTGAGCGCAGGGAAGGCTAATCTTTCATTAGTCAATGACCAGCAAGAAACTGCTTATGCGTTAGCCATAAGGTTAGAACTTGAAGATATGAATGGATTGTTGGAAAGCCTAAAGCCAGATGAAGTTAAAGCTGCTGAGAAAAAAACAAAAGACGGTAATGAATTACCAATATCCACTACTTCGTTATTGACTAACTTTAATGGCTATTTTACTGGGAATTTAACTTCTGATAACGCTAATGCTTCCAATGGAAATGGTGAAAGATCTGGTTACTTTGCCGGCAGTGGAGCTTTATTAGATACTCTCGCGGCTAAAGCGTCTACTTATATGTATCGCGAAACCAGTGTAGCACCTGAACACAAAGGTTCAGCGAGTAATTCGCATGGTTCAACAAGCTCTCAGAGTGCTTTTCCAAGTTCCATGATTTCGAGTGTTACATCGGCAACAAGTCTCACCTCTTCTTCTGAAACTACTCACAGTCGGAACCGCGAGGAACTAAATGATGCAAGAAGCGTTGTTGCAGCTATCAAATTTAACACCGAAAGCGCTCAAAATGGTGTGGTTTCACAGGAGCAACCAACAAAAAAACGGGAGCTTTCACCAGAGGTTATCGCAGCCATTACTGCGATTGAGGAACTAGGAAAACCCCCATCTGATGTCCGGCAATTGGATAAAGATTTACTATATTTTCTAGGATATGTAAATGCAATAATTGAATCGCAATCAACGCAGAATGCGAACATTAATGATGATTTAAATTTATTTAAACAAAATTTACTGCTATTAAAAGATAACGAAGAAAATTTGAAGCCCGTAAGTTCTGATGAAGTCACTCTGATTGTAAGTACTTTTAATAAATTATCTCCTTCCTTACAAGAAGTGATAAAACCGAAATTAACAGTCTTAGCAGAAGAGTTCAAATGGGTGGCTTTGCAAGAAGATCTTACAAAACCGAAACCTCTCAATTTTAATACTACATCAATTATGCTTTTAGCTAAAGCCACATCGAATGAAAGTGCTAATACAAAAGAACAAGAAATCATACAACATATTTTAGAGTTACGTTCAGTTTTGATTTCAATTCATACTCAATTTGAAACATCATCAGCTGGAAATGTCCCGGATGTAATTTCTCTAAATTTAATCCAAATTGCCAATGCTGCTTCAACATTAATTGATGCGCTGAAAAATGACAAAATCACTGATAAATTAGAAGCGTTGCAAGCATTTAACAAGCTAGCCATACCCTCGATACTTGCGCTTGAAGGGCAAGGCAGCTGGAATTCGTCATTTACTAATGTATTTCGTAGATTGGTACTGGCTGTTCTTAATTTTTGGTATGGGAACGAGATAGAAGAGGCTCCGTCACAGGCTATCTCAACAAATGCACCCACCACAAGCTCTGCAACATCACAGCTCTTAATTACGGGGATAGATATCGCACATGCATGCTCACTCAGTAGCTGGCGCAAAGAGATTGATAACAGCATGAAAGTTTACGTACCCCCTGCAGTTTTATCTGGCTAATAGTCATTCTTTTAATTCATCGACTTCTTGTTCTCTTTGGCAATAGAGCAGTGTGCAAACTTTGAGCAATCACTTCGCATTGTCCCCACCCCAAATCTGCATTATAATTAATTCCACCTAAGGGATTTACACTATGCTCTACATCCACAACAGCTTTACCAAACAAAAAGATTTATTCACACCGATTACCCCAGGCAAAATCAATATGTATGTCTGCGGCATCACGGTGTACGATTATTGCCATATCGGCCATGCGCGCACGGTTTTGGCTTTTGATGTGATGTATCGTTATTTACTTGCCCGCGGTTTTGAGGTTAATTATGTTCGTAATATCACGGATATCGACGATAAAATCATCAAGCGCGCGCATGAGAATAAGGAATCAGTCGAAACCTTGGTTGATCGTTTCATATTAGCCATGCATGAAGATTTTGCGGCTTTAGGTGCACAATCACCGTCCCAAGAACCTAGAGCCACCCAAACCATCCCGCAAATGATTGCGATGATTACAACGCTCATAGCAAATGGTTACGCCTATGTCGCAAAAAATAACGACGTGTACTATCACGTGCGTAAGTTTGCAAGTTATGGCGCACTATCGCACCGTAAACTAGATGATTTATGTGTAGGCGCCAGGGTTGATGTGAATGAAGATAAACAAGATCCGCTCGATTTTGTGCTTTGGAAAGCTGCTAAACCGGGCGAGCCCAGTTGGCCTTCACCCTGGGGCTTAGGGCGGCCGGGCTGGCATATTGAATGTTCGGCCATGGCCACCGATATTCTAGGTGAGACTTTAGATATCCATGGCGGTGGCCATGATTTAGTGTTTCCGCATCATGAAAATGAGCGCGCGCAATCCGAAGGTGCTACCGGTAAGCATTTTGTGAACCTGTGGATCCATACGGGTTTTGTCGAAGTCGATGCGGAAAAAATGTCTAAATCTTTAGGTAACTTTTTTACCATACGCGATGTTTTAAAAACCTTTGATGCGCAAACCGTGCGTTTTTTCTTAATTTCCAGCCATTACAGAAGTCCAGTTAATTATTCTCAAGAAAATCTGCAGCAAGCGCGGGCCTGTTGTGAACGTTTGTATTTAGCGCTACGTTGCAGAAAATTAAGCGAGGTGGAACTGGATGAAAATAACGCTTACGTCAAACGTTTTTATGCCGCTATGGATGATGATTTTAATACTCCTGAAGCCTTATCGGTATTATTTGATTTGGCCAGAGAAGTCAATATTGCGAGTAGTTTAGACAGTAGTCATGCAGATGAACTTGCCAGCGTATTGAAACAACTTGCCGGTACCATAGGTTTATTAAGTTTAGCGCCGGAAGTGTTTTTTCAGCAGACGAGTAAACCCAGCGCCAACTTAGATGCGCTTAGCAATGATGCCATCGAGCAATTGATTGCCGATCGCAAGGCCGCGCGTCTTGCTAAAGATTTTGCCAAAGCCGATGCGATCCGTAACGAGTTATTAGATAAAGGTGTAATTCTCGAAGATAATGCTACTGGTAGCTGCTGGCGCAGGAGTTAAATATGAATGCAATAAAGGTCGATAAACTATTAAAAGCCCAAGCTATATTTGAGCAATTTCGTCAAGATATGCAAGATGAAAAATAGGAAGCGTTTTGAACGCTCCTCTATGCTATCTTTTTTGACAAACAGTGGCGCACTTCTTCATCAATTTTCTAAGACGAATGTACTTCTATAACATGCCCAGCAGCATATTCATGCAATATACTTGCGATAAAAGTTTGATAAGGTAAGCCTTTATAGGCCGCTTTTTGTTTTAAACGATCAAGATCGCCACTGGAGATCCGCAGGGTGATCCGTTCGTCTTTGCGCAAGGTATTAGTCGCAGCTCTTTTTGCTCGCGTCATTTGTGCAGCTAAATCAGGAACGCTTTTTAATTGGTCTTGGTCAACTGCTCTATCAATGGCCTTGGCTATTTCCGCTTCTTCTATATCTAGCTTAATGTTAAAAACGTCACGGTCTTTCATTTGTTTCCCCTTTAAATAACATCTCAATAACCCCGGGAAACAGGAAGTTATTTAGCTCCGTCATTGCGAGCCGTAGGCGAAGCAATCCAGGTTTAGATGCTTGATTTAAAACAGAAACCTGGATTGCAGCAAAGCTACGCTCCTCGCAATGACGGTGCTGGGTGTATCTTATTTCCTGGGGTTATTGATAAGTAACTAATATATCTAATAAGCCACCAGATTCTATGGCTATGATCACTTGCTCAGCACTAATTCCCCTCTGCTTAATCAGAAACTGATTTTTTTCAGCTGAAAAATTAAAATATAGCTTTCCGTGCATAATAATGTCAATGCTTTGGTATTAAGTTATAACACCTTTGCAGCAGGGGCTAAGGCAGCCTAATTCCAAGCCTATTTCCCAAAGCGCTAGCAATGTTAGGGTTTGCAAAAGTGGGCGTTAACAAAATGAGGCACAGCCACCTCAAATAACTTCGCAGTATTTTTGCAAGCAATATAGGCATTAAATGAGGAGCCGTATTTCATTTCAGTATCTATTTTATACATTAACGATAGGATTGCTGATAATTTACCATTAATACCATTGTGAAGCATGACCTATAACTAAAGAATGTAAAATGACTGGTTGTATGTTATACTATTTATAAGTTATCATTCAAAATGATGTTTAGATTATAACTGGAGTAGTACATATGCCGCAGATTACTAGCGCTGTAGAAAAGGATTTGGCCAAAAAATTAAATGAATATGTGATGAGCATAGGTAGCGATCTTGGCGAATATCCACGCCATTATGCTGCATATCAAGCGGCATCAGAGGGAATCAGCTTCTTTCGAAGCGCTCAAGCGCGAGCAGCGGATTATGCAAACTTTTGTGCAGCAGCTTTTACGGTATTGACAGCAGCTGAAAGTAAGACTTTTACGAACAAAAATACATTACTTGATCAGGTAGATAAAGCTATGGCATTGGCTACAAGCTTGAAAAATGATCCGGATTTGGCCAATAAAATTCTTAACCATGCATTAAATCTGATGATGAATGCAAATTTTGATTGGAACAAGGAAGATGACTCAAGATATAAAATTTCAAATATATTTGCATTAAAACGCCAGATACATGGCTTCTATTTCACTAAAGTAGGCGGCGCAACCCTCAGTCCGTTAACCCCTTGGCATCTTACTATTTTAGAAACCTATTTTTATAAACATTTTGAGAAAAAGGATCCTGCAGTGTCTTCAGCGTCGACTATTGCGCCTAATAATAGGATAGCAAGACTTACTGCAGCAGCTAGATGTCATGATGATGTGATTACCTCCGGCAATGCTAAAGATGAGGCTAAGGGCCTCGCATTTACGTTTAATGATGAGCTGTCTACTTTTGTTTTGCTTCAGGAAATTGATTTTAAAATCGAAGAGGCGAAAAAAATAATTAGCACTAAGCCAGGTAAAGCCAATGAAGCACTTACTGATTTGCTGCAATCAATGTTTACCCTTGAATTAAAGTTTGATAACAATGATGCGGTAAATAATGAACGCCTAAGTTTAGAACTAATAAAAAGAATATTTTACCTAAAAAGCCAGATCCGCACCTCCTATTTCGCTAAAGCTTCTGGAGTAGGGATTAGTTCCCTGACTATTGCACACCTTGCACAGTTGGAAACATATTTACACAATTGTTTTCATAAAAAAAATACCAATATCATTTCGCCTGATAAAATTACCTGGAAAGATAAGCTCACGGCAGGGGTTGAATGTTATGATAATTTGATGAGTACAGGCAATATTACAGATGACTCTAAGCGCCTGACTGGGGCAACTGAGGGGGATTTGTCTGACATTATTTTTATTCAGCAAATGGATTTCAAAATTGCAGAGGCTGAAAAATTAATTAGCACTAATCCACAGCAAGCTAATGAAAGTCTCAGCGGCCTACTAGACTCAATGATTGCAAGAAATTTTATTTTTCCAGAAAATCAAGCGCTAAGCTTAGAAACAATAAAAAAGATATTTTCTCTAAAACGCCAGGTACAATCCTCTCATTTTGCTAAGCTTTCTAAAATAAACATTAACAAATCAACTGGCATGCAGCTTAATCGTTTGGAGGAATGTTTTTGCCAGTATTTCACGGATAAAAACAGTAAGACGCTTAAAGATGGGGAGTGTTTTGGGGAGGAATCTAGATTAAGAGTTATTGCTAAATGTCATGAAGATGTGATTCAAACAGGTGATATTTCAGCTGATGCTAAGAGTCTTCCTGCTACACAGGAAATTAAGCTCGCTGCAATTATTTTTTTCCAGGAAATAGACTTTGCTATCGAGCAAGCTAAAGCATTAATTACCTTAAATCCAGTAAAAGCCAATGGCATCGTCACGGCTGCGATGATGCGTATAATTAAAGCATCCTACGGATTGGCAAACTGCAATGCAGGTTTTGCAGCAATAGATAAAATATTTGTTGTAAAACGCCATATTCATGAATCTCATTTTTGTAAAGATCTGAATGATGCAACTGCTCAGCAGGCTTCTGTGTCTCTTCATAATTTGGAGCAATATTTTTATAAACGTTTTGATAAAGAGGCAAGCCTTACTGATCGTAATCGTGAAAACAAATTAATTGCTGCCTGTGAATGTCATAACGATATAATAACCTCAGGCAGTATTTCTGAAGATAAAAAATCTTTACCCGCTGCAAAGGAGGGAGCACTAAAAATAGCTATTGATTCAAAAGAACCCTCCGGCAATTATAGTGAAGCTTTAATGCGAACACTTCATATGCGTAATCAGTTAGGGCTTTTGCCTGCGCTAAACGCCTTCACCACTCTTTTAGCGTCGATGAACCCAGTCATTTCTTTTACTGAAACGGGTAAAAATTTAGAAGAAAAGCAAGTAAATAAAACAAATAAAGTCACTCAATGTAATCAAATACTCTCATCAGCTGTGCAGTTAATTTTCGTGGAGTCTGCTGATAAAAGTAAAACTGAAAATGGTATGGATAAGATACAGACCATATTTGCAATAAAGCGGAAATTGCTTGAGGCAAGAGTTAATAGCATCAACACTGATGTTCTTCTTAATAAAGATAAAGGTAGTCCGGATGCTGCTGTATACGCTTACAGCACGCGAGAATGTCTGGATCAACTTGAAGCTTATTGTGTTGAGAGAATGAGCAATAAAGATGATTACACCCATTTCTGGACGGGGAAAAGTACACGTGCTGAGAAATTAACTTTGGCGCTTAATTGTATTGACAGCATTATTGAGAAAGGATTTATTAAGAAAGAATATTTAAATGATCCTGCTGCGAGTGATACTCTAGGTCGGATACTAAAAGGGGGTAGAGTCAATCAACTATTAGGTGACCGGCTTGGAACCAGTGCTACCGCCAAAATGACTAAGCCAACTATTAAAATTTTGGTTCCAACGTGGGGAAATGTTAATACGATGGATAGTAGCATGGTTAATATTCGACCTTCTGATTCTACTAAAAGGCCTAAATGGAGAAGACAAATAGACACGGGTATTAGGTAATCACAATCATGGTGATTTTTTATCTTTTAACCCAAACTGATAAGCTCGCCAAGTATTCTCCATCAACATCGCAACCGTCATGGGGCCCACGCCCCCTGGCACGGGTGTGATTAAACGCGCGCGCTCACGCGCAGTCGCAAACTCCACATCCCCGACGATTTTGCCATGCTCTAAACGATGGATCCCCACATCAATAACAACCGCATCTTTTTTTATCCACTCCCCTTGAATTAAATGCGGCTTGCCGGCACAGGCAATCAGGACATCGGCTTGCTTCACATGCTGGGCTAATTCTTGTGTAAAACGATGACAGACCGTCACGGTCGCGCCTTTTAACAATAATTCCAACGCCATAGGCCGACCGACCACATTTGAGGCCCCGACCACAACGGTATTCATACCTTTAAGTGCTACTTGTTCATGTTCCAATAGTTTGATTACCCCATAAGGCGTGCAGGGTCTAAGCACAGGATCTCGCGCTGCAAGACGGCCAAGATTATAAGGGTGAAAACCATCCACGTCTTTATGGGGATTGATTGCCTCAATAATTATGTTAGTATCGATGTGTTTGGGTAAAGGGAGTTGCACCAAAATGCCATCGAAGCTGGGGTCATTATTGAGCTCGGCTATCAAGGCGAGTAATTCTGTTTGGCTAGTCATGGAAGGCAGTAGATAATCACGAGTGTCTATACCGACTTGCGTCGCTGCTTCACACTTCTTGGCCACATACAGGACTGATGCTGCATCCTCCCCCATTAATATCACCGCTAATTTTGGCGGACGCAGCTTTTGTTGTGCAGCAATGAGTTGCCCAAGGGTGATTAGGCATTGTTTGGCGATGGCTTTACCATCAATGATCTGTGCGCTCATGGGTTCATGTATCCTTAATGTCTGGATAGTAGTATAACAAGCTAAATTTCGCTTGCAAAGAGCTTTAGCATGTGTTAGCATGCAGACATAATAAGCAAATGAGGTTGACAAATGACTATTAAGATTAATGTGGAGCAAATGACCTGTGCGATTACCCTATCTGGGGTGGATTTAACACAGATCTTGAAGCTCGGGAATGGTTTGAAATTTGATAGAATGCGTGGTGAAACGACAATAACCGCAAATCTAGGTGTTCGGCACGACACTAAAGCAGTAATCGCTTGTATCGCTTACCTAGGCGCTCAAGGCTTGCTTAGAAAAGAGAAAGAAAATAATGATGTCGCTTACATTAGCAATATTATGAAAAATTATCACACTAATACGCCAATCATCTCAAGGAATTTAAGAGAAGGTGGGATCTATGGTGTTCAACATATTGACTCTGATATAGCGGAACAGTCTAAGGATAATAGGTTTAGAGCAGAGATCTGGGCTAGCCTTAATCCACGTCAACAACAGGCACTTCCAGAGTTAAGACCTGAAGGAAAAGAAAATATCGCTGACGCATCCATTACGGGTAATAATCAACGGCTCGCTCGCAAAAAATAAAAGAACACCTGATGTGTCTATGTTGGTAAAAACCAACACGCCTCGATAATCTTAACATTCCCCTTCGTGCCTACGGCCGGAGGGGTTTTGCTTCGTGTCTCAGTAAATAATTGTCCGCCTGGCGTATCACACAATAAATGATAATGACACCCCTGAAATGTACATTGCAGAAGGGTAGCATTCCCCATAGGATCAGGAATAAAACTCGCCATTTCAGGCCGCACTACAATTTCACCGCTGCCCACCTGTGGGTTTTGTAAGGTCACAGTGCCTAAAGGCGTTTGTGCGCTATCACCTGCAGCCGTAGCGGGTAATAAAAACGCAGCACCGGCAAGGAGTGCAACGTCGCGATTTGCAGGTTGTTGATACACGACTTCAGGTGTTGCGCATTGCACAATATGACTGCCCTGTGGCCCCGACATTAAAATAGCGACACGGTCTGCCAGCGCAAACGCTTCATTGCGATCATGCGTGACTAATATCACACTGGTATGTTCATGCGCCACAAGTTGCCGCAAGGCCGTGATCAATTGTTGGCGCAAGGTCGTATCGACATTGGCAAACGGCTCATCCAGTAATAATAACGGCGGCCGTGGTGCGAGTGCACGGGCCAATGCCACACGTTGTTGTTGTCCACCTGAGAGTTGATACGGCAGGCGATCTGCTAAATGCGGCATATGAATTAACTGAAGAAGTTCATTTACACGTTGGGGATCATTCTTAACGCCAAAGCCAATATTCTCGCGCACGGTTTGAAATGGAAACAGTGCATAATCCTGAAACACTAAACCGACATTGCGTTTTTCAACTGGAATAAGATTAAGGCCCTGGCGTGCCACGGTTTTACCTGCGATTTGAATTTCACCTGCACGCGCTTGCGCCAGCCCTGAAATTAAGCGCAACAACGTTGATTTTCCGCCCCCGGAGGGCCCTAAGATCGCCATAAATTCACCCTTTTTAACTTCTAGGTGAATATTATTTAAAATGGGCTGATCTTGATACGCGCAGCTTAAATCCTTAATCATTAAAGGGGAGGAATTAGACATGAGATCTCCAGCGTAAAATAAGTGCGGTCATCGTAAAGGATAACAACAATAACACTAAACCTGCCAAACCGGTATCATGCAAAAATGCTTCTTGATACCTGTCAAATACCCGAAAACTTAAAGGCCGCAACCCCATGGCGCCTGCGAGCAGTAAAGTCACTGGAAGTTCTTTTAATACTGCAATAAACACTAAAATAAATGCCGTGACTAAACCGGGCATTAAGCCGGGTAGGGCAATGCGGGTAAAGTAACGAAACTGTGAGGCCCCTAGCGTTTTTGCGCTGTCATAAAGCCTAGGATCTAAGCGTAAAATCGCTGTTTTAACGCTGGCATAACTTTGGGCGAGAAAACACAAGGTGTAACCTAGCATTAATAACAATCCGCTTTGTAATAACAAGGCATATAAATTAGCATGATGTAAACTTCTTGCCAAAAACAGCGCCATTAACATTAAACCAAAGGCGAGTAATACGCCGGGTAGCGCACTGCCTAGATAAGTGGCTTGTTCAATTAAACGTCCGACTCCATACGGTTTGCGTGCCACGAACCATGCGGGGGCGACACTTAATAACACAATAAACACTGCAGCCATCAGTGCAATTTTTAGGCTATCGGCCAAGGCAGGATAAATAGGCGCAAAAGTGATCTGATTTTCTAGGCCATTTGAGACCCAAACGCTTAACACAATTACGGGTAATACTACGCCTAAACCCAATAATAATGCATGCATTATGTAGGCGAAGCATCGCTCGGTGAGATTTAAATTACGGCGTGTGGTGAGTTTGGGATTTGCAATCTGGGTAATGAGGGGCACTTGGCCATGCACCAGGCGGCTGATTAATACCATGGGAATGCTCAGTGCCAATAAACTGCAGCCTAATAAAGTCGCTTGCGCGAGCTGTTGATGATCCACCGCTTGATATAGCCGCCAGGTCAGCACCGGATAGTTTAATACCGATACGGCGCCAAACTCGCTCACCACATATAACAGGGAAATTAAAAACGCAAAGGCGATACTGGGGCGGGCATGCGGCAAAATAATTTTCCAAAAAAGAGTGAAACGCGTCGCGCCTAAGGTGCGTGCGGCATCCAGTTCAGTGCCGGATAAGCGTGCAAGGCTGGCGCTGACTAATAATTGCACATAGGGCGTAGTGATGACGACTAAAGTGATTAATACTGGGAAAAACCCAGTAAAAAAAGGTAAATTAAAGGTGAGGCCTAAAAAGCTGCTGGGGCTTAATACCTCACGCAAACACGCGGCGAGGATGTAGCTGGGCATGGCGAGCGGCAATAATCCGAGTAAAGCGAGAATGCGCTGGAAGGGATAATCTGCGCGCATACTAAGATAAGCTAAATAAGTACCGAATATTACCGCGAGTATCGCAACCGATAAGCCTAAAATAATCGTATTGATTAATAAGCCCCAGACATCGCCTTGACTCCATAATTCCAAGAGTGAGCTTTGGCTCATCAGTGGATTTTGCGGCGGGTTGATTAAACCTAAACCTAGGCCGATAAGCGGCAATAGCATGATCCCTGAGGTGAGCAGGGCTAGGATGAGGAGTAATTTTGTTGGACGTGGGGTGATCATGGGTTGTTTATCGGGTAATAATGCGATTTAACGCATCAGGTAGTATCGTCATTTTAAAGATTACGCTCAGTAGTTTATCGAAGATCGCAAAATCCCCCCGGCCGAAGCGTCCGGCCCCCTTTACAAAGGGGGCAAAGATCTCTCTCGCTTACCCCTTTGTAAACGACGGAGGTTTGCCCCCTTTACAAAGGGGGCAAAGATCTCTCTTGCTTACCTCTTTGTAAACGACGGAGGTTTGCCCCCTTTGTAAAGGGGGCCGGACGCTTCGGCCGGGGGGATTTTAGCAATGTCTAATGTACATCAAGGATCTAAAATCCCCCCCTCGACGAAGCATCGACCCCCTTTACAAAGGGGGCAAAGATCTCTCTTGCTTACCCCTTTGTAAACGACGGAGGTTTGCCCCCTTTGTAAAGGGGGCCGGACGCTTCGGCCGGGGGGATTTTAGCAATGTCTAATGTACATCAAGGATCTAAAATCCCCCCCGACGAAGCATCGACCCCCCTTACAAAGGGGGAAACTCCAAATCTCACCGGCCCTCTTTTTGTAAAAAATTACAACAATCCCAACTTCCGCAGCATCGTCACCGTCGGTTCAATATCTGCTAATTGTTGCTGCGTCACCGTTGCAAATGGAATTTTATTCAGCGGTGTCACGGCTGCATTGGCCGCAACGCCTTTGCGTGTAGGGTACTCAAACGATTCGTTGGCAAAATAATTCTGTGCATACGGACCCACTAGAAAATTCACTAATTTTTCTGCATCAGTTAAATTTTTCGTATGTTTATTAATGCCGACACCGGAAATAATTAATATATTCCCCGCCTTACCACTTTCAGGAAAATGATAATTCGCAACGGCTAATTTGGGATTTTGTTTCTTTAATTGATGAGTGTAATAATGATTAGACCAACCTAAAAGCAATTCCCCTTGGCCCACAGCATTCGTAATTTGCCCATTTTTCTGATAACTGACGGCTTGATTGGCTTTAACTCCCTCTAACCATTTAAATGTAGGATCTTCTCCCCACAACACGCGCAAGGCGCTGACATGCCCTTGCATGCTGGCATTACTTGGCGCCCAGCCGATTTGCCCTTTCCATTTAGGCGCAGTCAATTCGCTTAAATCTTTCGGTAATTCTTCCGGTTTAACCTTATCGGTATTATACGCCAGCACCCGCACGCGCGCGCTGCTGCCTAACCAATAACCTTGGCTATCTTGTAAATTTTCTTCAACCTGATCCCGTAATTCACTTTTTATATTTTGTAATAAATTAGCTTCAGACAACACCGTTAAGTAGCCTGATTCTTGTAAGAAAATCACATCCGCGGGACTATTTTTTTGCTCAGTTAAAAACTGGGTTGCAATGCTGGCCGTGCTGTTATACCGCACATCGAGTTTAATGCCGGTTTCTTTTTCAAATTGGGCAAACAAGGGCGCGACCAGCGCTTCGCTACGGCCACTGTAAACGACTAAATCTTGGGCAAACAGGGCGCTAGAGGTAAAAAATGCGATCATCAACGCAAATAAACGGGTCATGGTCTCTACTCCAATTTGTAGGGGGGGAAAGGCTAAGGCTAAATGATAATCATTCTTATTAAGAAAAGCAAATAGATTGACCTGGGGAAGGCATCGATCTAGAATAACTATGTTATTAACCCAAATTAGGAATCACCATGACTAAACAGCTGAATTGTACTTATAAGGCGCTTATTGCTCTAGGCCTATTAGGATTAGGGTTATTCATTTTTTTCGACCCGCTAGCCGATGCCGATCAGCAAATGGATGCCGGTGTGCTAGGACTTGAAACGGGTGGCCAATTAGAGGTGAAAAGTGATGGGGTGATAGGATCTTTTGTGGATCCATACAACAATTTATTCCTAGTATGGAAGGAAAAGGACACGCAGAATATTTTTTTCAATTATTTTAATGGCTCAGTATGGAGTCAGCCTGTACAAGTGATGGATTATAGCGGTAATCCCATCCTGACGAATTATGGTGTTGAGGCTGTCATAGCGGTTGATTCCCTAACTGCGCCCATCGTATGCTTATTTTATAAACCCACCTGGGATACTAAACAACAGGGACTTATCGATTATACGTGTTCACCCCTAGTCTATGATACGAAGCTCATACCCCAATTTACTTTTGAGCCGACGCGTGAGTTTATGAGAATTAAAGGCGATGTGGTGGGGATGTTATCTTCTACCCCTGTACCCACAGATCGCACTAACTTTACTTTAGCCTGGGCAGAATATAATAGCGCTACTGTAGGTAGCATCAGAACATTTACCTGTAAACTTATTCAGGGGCTACGCATCGATTGCGGTGACTATATTTTGGTGGATAATAATATTCGCGGAGATAGAACAGGCATCGCGGATGTAAAGGGTATCCCATTTCTTTTCTATTCTGATACTTATAATGCTAATGATAAGATTAATTACTTTCCTAACTCTTTGGCAACAGGAACTGTCCTAGAAAATAGCAGTGGTAATCCACGTAAAACACGGGAACGTATCGCTGCGCATGCTTTTTCAGACAATATTTTTGTCGCATTTACTGATTTAGAGCTTACTTCAGGCGAGGGGAGTGCCGTACAATTTGCTCGCATTTCGGCTGATGATTTATCGAGTGTCGATGATAAGGGGCGATTTGGGTTTAAAAAATGGCAATATTGCAAACTACAAGCTGATGGTGTTTCTTTAGCCTACAGTGCCCAAGGCCCTACATTGGTTGAATATGCAGACGGATTATATTTGTTTTTTACCTATACGCTTTTTGACGATCAAATTACTTATATTAGAATTGATACACTGGCCATGAATGGTGAGATTTGTTAAATGACATTGGGGACGGTGAGATGAGAGTTTATTTCTCTAGGCTATCGCCCCACTCCGCTTTGCGGCATTTTTTATATAATAATTTATCTTTTTGTGACACTGTGCAGGATTTGAGCTCACCTTCCGAACATAACGTCAATTGTACATGACCAGTATGCATTCCTAGGGGTGCGACAATTCTAGCACGCGGTGTGTCATACGCTGTTTTTGAAACAATTAAATAAGAAAATTTTTCATCTTCATAACCTAGATCCCCGCCTTTTAATTGTTTATGCAATTTACTGCGCGATAGGCGTGCGGGGAAATGACACCAATTGCTCTCTTGCATCGGGCAAGGCAGGGCATTGGGGCAGGGGGCAACCATGTGCGCACCTAATGACAATAACATTGTACGCATTTCTATAATGCGCTGATACCCTTCTGGGGTACCGGGCTCGATGATCACTAATAATTGTTGGGTGGCCTGCCAAGCTGTTTTGACGATTTGTGCCGGATCTTTCATTTCATTCAAACTATAAGACAGCAATACTAAATCATGCGGCTTAAGCGGGCAGGGCAATGCGGTGTGCTGCCATAATACCGAATCGGTTATTAGCTGTTTGCCTAAGGCAATGAATTTAGCATCGGCTTCAACTAAAGTGGCCTGTGTTAAATTGGGGAAATAAGTTTTAGCCGCAAGATAACCTGTGCCGGGCCCTGCGCCTAAATCCAGCAGCGATAGGGGATCAAAATTGTGGGCTTGTTTAAATACCTGCGAGAGGGCCGCATTTGTCGCCGGCATGCGCGTGATTAAATACGCCAAGTAATGGGTATGGCTCGTTAAATAGGGCTTTTCCTTAGTCCGATAACGCGCTGAGAGCTCTTCAAAGGCCTGCTGCAGCATTTTTACGGGGATGCCCTGCGATAGGAGTTCTATTTGGTTTTGCATGGCGGTAATGATACCTAATTGTTGGAGAATGTGGCGGTATTTTTATTGATCATTAATGGATTTAAACTTGATATAATATATTTTATGATATGAAGAGTTGCAGACTTGGCCACTACAAGACGCAAAGGCGCGATTAAATGAAATGGTAAGAATATGTAACCAAGAGGGGTCGCAAATGTTATCGGTACACGGCGAAACTAAAGCTGTCCTATTGTCTAAAGCGGATTATGAAAAATTAATCGGTGCACCAACTCATTTAGTGGATTTTTTACGCGTATCTTCCTTATGTGGCGTGAGTTTAGATTTAGAGCGCGATTCTTCTTTAGCACGAGATGTCTATCTATGAGCTATATTTCCGCCTGGATCCCGTGTCTTCAGCCGCGCAAGTCCTACTCTTCTATCACTTCTGATGGCGGCTTACGCACGGGATGACGCAGTGGGTCACCAAGGTATAAGGCCTACGGCCTTAAAGACCAAAGTGATTTACAAAAATAATTTATAACAAATTGTTTTTAAATAAAAATTCGTGGGGATCACTTAGGGGGCAGGATGAGGGGATACTCGTTACCTTTGGCAAAAAAAATTACTTATCCTTAAACTCATCATAATCAATCGTGCGGCCTTTCTTTTTTGGCGCTTGTGGATTGGATTTGTAGTAGTAGGCATAATATTGCTGCATCATTGTAGGGGGTTTTTCGCCTTTGAAAAAATAATACAGGCGGCGTACCACGTAGATAACCAGGAAAATAATAATAAAATACCACAGTGCCACTAAGCCGATAGAAAACAGCAGCACCGCAAAGCCTAGAGTTAATATGCCGATAAAAATAAGGAAAGCGTAGGAGAGGATTTTATTTAACATGATGCCTCGTTGTTGGGTTTAGGGGGTATTATATACCTTAGGACTTGCAAATGCTAATGGGGGTATAGAGCAGAGTTAGGGGAGCGATGTTGTTGATATCAAGTTAAAGAGGCAAGAATAGGATTAAATTAGACTAATCATCCTCTTTAGTTGCAATTGTGCTAACACCATAACGGTGACGAGCAAGACTATTGGGGCTAAAAGTACCCCCTCTGTTATAGATGTCCGCTGCTGTACTACTTGAACCCAAATTATTATTCGAAGATCCTGCCTGATTTGATGAATTACGATGCATCTGAGGTGAAGTGATGATTTTAGCTTTCGTATGATCTATCGATTGCTGAAGGTTATTGATCGTTTTTTCTTGCGTCGTTTCTGAATTATTAAAATACTGATAAGTTTTATAAGCCGTATACAAGGCAAGACAAACCACAAAGAGTGCTACAGCGGCTAAGTGACCTGGGGAAACGACGAGTAACGCCATGGAAACGACCACGAATGTATACCAGATCATATTGGATCTCATTTTACTGCGCGCATCCGTAAATTGTTTCTCAATGGCGATTGTTTCAGTACTGACGTATTGATCGATGATAGCAGCATAATCTTTTTGATTAAAACTCAGAGGGATGCTTATCCCTTTATCCCGCAAAACAGTGTTTAAGGAAATAAGCTCTTGTGTGCTATTAGCTGCCGACCGTGCGCGTTCTTTAAACCAAGCTAAATCTAGTGTATTTGTGCTCGAACCGTCGAAAAAGTGAGCTACGCCTCTAGTTATTAAATAGTCTTCTATTATTTTATCTATAACCTGATTAAAACAGATAGGTTTCATGCCTCTGTTAATTAAATCAATATTAAACGCTTGCTGTGCATCGGGACCCCCTTGTGCAGCAGCTAAGGCTTTAGTTTTGAACCCATCGTTCTGAGTATATTTTCCAGCTTCTTTAAGATAGTCTAGATTATCATCACATTTTATTTCAAATTTTATAAATGTTTGATATTCATAATAAGCATTTTTCATTTGGTTAATAGCAGTCATACCCGCAATAATAGCAAAGCCCAATGGACCTGTTGCAGTTGCAAAAACGATAAACATAATTTCAAGACTTGCGCCCGAAGACAGACCCAATGCATAAAAAATATTCCACAACAGTGAGCGCTTGTAAAAAATTCCTATTTTTTCATTAAGATCTATTTCAGAGAGTTGATAATTTATAATCTCTAATGCTACGAGTTGTTGGTATTCTTTGATATCTGCTTCAAGACCAGTGAGGTTGTTATTATTCATAAGAGCCTGAAGTATGGCCCCGTCATTATTCATAGATTCTATCTGTTGGCCATTTGATTCAAGACGCGTTAATAAGGCGCGCAGTATTCTATTTTTAACTGCTGACTTTCTTTCATTTAACTCTTTAGTAATCGCTTTAATATTATCATCGACAACGCGATCATCTATAGTTAAAGGATCATCTGTTAAAATATTATTTATTTTAGCTAACGTATCATTGCTGATTAGCAGAGCATTGAGTGTTGTTAACTTTCCTGTATGAGACTTTACAACCTCAAGCGTTTTTTGCTGATCCCATAGATTTTTACAGTCAAAATACCACTGGTTGAACAGATCAAATAAATAACCGCCGAGTAAAATATATGTACTTTGTCTGGCAGTGAAGCTGAGGATTTGCGCAAAAGAGACGGCGGTTTGATTGTTACCAAAACGAACAAGGTTAATTAAGCTCCAAATGACGGCGTCCCAAAATATAAAAAATCGTTTATCTCTTTCGTACTGGGTTTTGGGATCAACAAACATTGCGGCAATGGCGATGGGCACATACATCATCGATGCAATAAAAAGACTCGCTTCTAAGTCGGGATGCCAGGAGCCACTGTTCTCATCATACCAGGAGCTTTTATCGTCAGCATAATCGCCTCCTTCAAACCAAGGGGCATCGAGTATGGGCGCGGCATTAAAATCATAGATTGTAGTATGTAGTCTAAGGGCGCGTGAGAGACCCAGACGTGCGATATGGGCAGCACGCCACGCATCGATCGTATCGACTAATACTTTTTGGCGTTTTTTTCTTTGCTCAGCGTCGGCTTGTTCCGCTTTTTCTAATGAGGTTATGACTTTCTGGGTAAGTTCGGGGTAGGATTCTTTTACTTTACGATACTTCTCTTCAAGGAGTTGTTTAATAATAAAATTATTTTTACGTTCTTCTTGTGCCGTATCTGCTTGAAGATACAAATATCCTATCAAGTACGCCATCACTTTAGGAAAATGCATCAACCCGCTCATTACATTAGGGTAATTGTTTAACCAATTTTTCAAAGACAATTCTCTTGATGCTTTGTCTATATCATTGAGTACTGCTTCTTTCTCTTTAATTTTATTTTTAATAGTTACTAGCGAATTCGTTGGCTGAACTACGGGGCTAGAAGATGTGCTCATTCGGTTATTATTTGCTGGCACTTTTAACAAGTCATCAAGAAACTCTTTTGAAGGTTGTATCTTGCCGGCATTAATTTCTTGAATCAGTATTGCTCTTGTGAGTTTTGCTTCATGGGTAGTGAGTGACGCACCCGCATCATTATCGTCATTATCATCATTAGTGACGGTGATTTGCGCACGCGTTTCTATAACGCTTACTTCATGTTTAAGTTTGTGATTATTAGATAAAGTAGGGTTCGTGACGCCATTAAATGAGGGAGACCTGTTATCCAAGACAGGGGTCGAGCTAACAAAGGTAGGAGACCCGACATAGGATGGATCTTGAGCAGCAGGCAGTAAAGCTTTAAGTTGCTTTATCTCACCGTTACTCAGCGGCCCATTCAGCAACTTCTGCAGTAGCTTTTGTAGCTGTGTTTTGCTCGCCATAATCCTATTCCTTACCTATTTTCCGTTAGTTAACAGACTATTATATCCGTTTTCACCCCATATAGCCATCAGAACACAGTGACCTTAAGCCATCCTTAAGAGATTATTGCTTTTATAATCAAAACGTTACAATTGGTTTAGGGTCATTAACGCTATAAAAAACACCAAAAAATATTAAAAATATTTCAATTTGGGCGTGCCGGAAGGAAGGCGGCACTTATTGTATGTAAGTAAGGGTCTAAAGACCTTAAGAAATGCCTAACCGAGTTGTTAGAATTATTGTACTAGGCAAGAAAACAGAAACTAAACACTGACTGTGTACTCTGCATGGATACACAGTATTGAGCACGGGGTTAACCTTTGTACTGAGCATGTCCAAAATTTAACCTCTAACATTCGTACCTGCTGGCATTGTTATTGAGTACGTATATCTTGTCAATAGCATTTTTTGGGATAATTGCCAAGAAATGGCTAATTTTTTAACTATTTTTTTAAAAATTTTTTTGGTGATCAATATATATAGTATGCAAGAGGCTATAAAAATTTCCGTATCGCTAGCGCACAATGCTCCCCTTGATCCAGCCACGGCATATGACCTGCATTGGGGATCAAGTCTAATTGTGCATGGGGCAGTGCACGTTGCAGCGCTTGGGCTTGACTCGGCGTACCAAAGACATCTTTATCGCCCCAGAGTAACAAAATCGACTGATGGATCTGCGAGAGTTTATCCACTAGGCAATATCTAGGCTTAATATTTTTGAGCGTACAAGTCATTTCTAAAATATCCAACCAGGCTTTTTGCGCGCCGGGCAAACGTAAGCCTAAATCCATCAGGTGAAAAATTTCTTTGGGTAAATGTTTCAGATCGGCAACCAAGGCTTGCTCAAATAATTTTTCAGTACTGTCGGGCGCACGCATCATCAGATAAAACAAAAATTGATTAATGAGCGGTAGGCTACTTAAGCGTAATATAAACGGCGGGGGCTGCGTGCCACCGGGGACGCCAATCAAAATAATTTTTTTAATCCGCTCGGGTTTTTGCAGCGCGTAAAGCATGGCCCAATAACCGCCTAGGGAATTGCCTATCACATTCACCGATGAAAAACCATAATGATCAAACAATGCATCAATAAAATCAGTGGCGTGTTGGATTAAATTTAATTTTTTATAATGAATAGGCGTAGATAAGCCACAACTAAACCGATCTGGGGCAATCAAATGAAAATCAGTTTTAAGTTTTGCAAGCAGCGGCTCCCATAATGCCGAAAAGGCATTACCACCGTGCAGCATTAATAAGGGCTCACCCTGACCTGCTTCTAAAATATGAATATCGGCATTAAGCGGTTTAAAGTGCACAAAATGCGATTGCGCACAGCTGCCGGAAGACTTTAACCACGCGTTTTGAATAGGTGCAAACCGCTGTTGAGCAGCATTAAGCTTAACCGTCATATTATTTATTACCTGCCGCTTGGACCCAATTTTTCTTAGGTAATCCTAAATAGAGATCAAAAAATGTGGGCACTAACGTATCGCTGACTTGTGCGCCTGAATTCCATAACGTCACTATGCCGATTTGCTCATCAGGTAAATAAGCAATTTCTGCGCGATACCCTTGCAAACCACCGCGGTGAAAAAGCATTTCACGTCCCGCATAAGTATAAATCCGCCAACCCAAACCGTATTGGGCTTGCGTCACACGATCCCGCCGCCAACTCACGTTGTGATATTTTTTAATTTCCGTAGGGGTATTAATGACGGGCGTCGTGATGGCATTAATCACCGCAGGCGAGATCACATCAGGGCGATGCCCCATATGCGCGCGCAAGTAATTCGCCATATCTTTAATGCTGGCATTAATGCCGCCTGCAGGCGCCACACGATAATAAGCGGGTTTAATTGCGGTGCTGACCCATTTATTTTTGTGCTTAACATGCGGTTTAGCGACATTGGGATTATTCATGATCCCCTCTAAACTTGCAGAAGTATTCGTCATACCTAATGGGGTTAGCAGTCGGTCTTGCAATTGTTCTTCAAAGCTCTTGCCGGTGCGGGTGTTAATCACGTCGCTGACGGCGCTGTAAAGCACATTTTGATAGCCATAACATTGTCCCACAGGGCAACTGGTATTGACTTCCCTGAGGCGATATAAAACGGTCTCATAAGGGACATTGGATTCAATCAGGTTATCGTAGGCATGCGCGGGCAGTCCGCCAGTATGACTGAGGATATTTTTTAGCGTTAAACTTTGGGTATTTGCCGTCGATTTTAACGCAAAGTTTGGCACATTATCGACGAGCCTATCGGTCCAGCTTAATTGTTGTTTATCCACCAATATGCCGGCTAAGGTTGAGGCAAACGTTTTAGATACTGACGCTACCCGAAATACGGTATCGGTGGTGACCGGCGCGGTTTTACCCGCTTCGCGCAAGCCAAACCCTTTCATGTATACAATTTGATTGCCTTGCACCACGGCAATCGCCATGCCCGGTGCGCCAGAGGCTCGCATGGCTTGCGTGATGCTAGCTTCGAGTTGCGGCAAGATCACATCCAAGCGCGCAGGCGGGGGGGCTGCAGTGGTTACAGCGCTCAGTGTTAAGGTCATTGCGCCCATCAGGGCTAAAATTTTTGTCTTCATAAAATCTTCTTCCTAAATAACTTCCTAGTATGAGTTCCAAATTATAGCAAAGGTCACGCGGTGTTTGACGAATAAATGTTCTCTCGGGTATGATGCACCCTTCGGGGCATAGCGCAGCCTGGTAGCGCGTCTGCTTTGGGAGCAGAATGTCGGGGGTTCAAATCCCTCTGCCCCGATCCATACACAAGTAATATCGTAAGATAACTTAGAAAGTTGAATTAATTTTTTATATTGCGCAAGGTTTGATGCGCCTGTAGCTCATTCGGATAGAGCATCGGCCTTCTAAGCCGAGGGTGGCAGGTTCGAATCCTGCCAGGCGCGCATAAAGCTTCATTTGTTTTCTGGAAGTGGTGGGCGTAGCTCAGTCGGTAGAGCATTGGATTGTGATTCCAATGGTCGTGGGTTCGATCCCCATCGCTCACCCATTCCAGAAGGCAAATATTAGAGTGCCAAAAATTAAGCGAGAGTGGCGGAATTGGTAGACGCACTGGATTTAGGTTCCAGCGGGGTAACCTGTGAGAGTTCGAGTCTCTCCTCTCGCACCATATTATGATTATGATTGATGAGGACCGCATGCAAGTATCATTTGAACAACAAGACCAGTTTGAGCGCAAAGTCACGATTGAAATTCCTGCCGAATCACTCGAAAAACAAATCACTGAAAAGCTCAATGAATTGGCCAAAAAGCTAAAAATACCTGGCTTTCGCCCGGGCAAAGCGCCCATGAAGTTGGTTCAAGGACGTTACGGTGAAGGCGTGCGTCATGAAGTGGTCGAAAAAGCCATCAATCAAGCCTTGTTTGACGCCATCGAAAAAGAAAAAATTGTGCCAATACAAACGCCTCATGTTCACATGATCCATAATGTTAGCGGCGAGCCCTTGAAGTTTTATGCGCATTTTGAAGTCTATCCTGAAGTCAAATTAAATGATTTGACGCAAATCAAAATGGATATTCCAACGCCTATTATCAATGACAGCGATATTGCTGAAGTCTTGCAACGGATCCAAAAAAGTCATGCCCATTGGACTGCTTGCACTGATGCCTCAAAATTAGGTCATCGGATCACTGTTGATTTCACTGGCGTGATTAAAGGCGAGAGCGAACCTTTCACCGATGAAAAAGACGTTAAAATTGTCCTGGGCGATAAACAAATGATCCCTGGTTTTGAAGAGAAACTCATTGGGTTATCTAAAGGCGCTCATAAACAATTTACAATTACTTTCCCTGAAAATTATAATGAAAAATTAGCGGGTAAAGAAACTGAATTTACCATCGATGTGACCGAAATAGAAGAAGCCAGCCTGCCTGAGATTACCGATGAGTTTTGCAAAGATACCTTAAACTTAGAAGACGGTACCGTAGAGGTATTGAAAGCTAAAGTAAAAGAAAGCTTAGCGCAAGAAGCCAATGAAAAAGTACGTCGTAAACTTCACAAAGACGTCTTGACGAAATTAGCAAATCTTAACAAAATCGATTTGCCACCTTCACTCGTGAAAAATGAACTCAATATTCTTAAAGAAAATATTGAAGATCCCAATTTACCTGAATCTGTCCGGGCTTCTGAGGAAGGCGTACAAGCCGAAGCTGAGAAGAGAGTGTTATATAGCTTACTACTTGGGCAGATCATTCGCGACTATAATATCCAAGTGGACCAGAAAAAAGTTCAGGCGGCTGTGATGAATATTGCACGAGGCAGCGCGGATCCTGAAGGGATGCTACGTTGGTTTTTTGAAGATAAAAAGCGTTTGAACCCCGTTTCCTCTTTAGTTTTAGAAGAACAAGCTCTGGATCACTTATTGCAACACATATCTCGACATATTATCGAACTGCCCTATAAAGAAATGATGGCAGCAGACGAAAGATAGTAAATAGTGGTAGGTACTCGCAGTACTCTGTTAACCTCATAACATCCTAACGGAAGAATATAGACTATGCACATAACAAATGGCTTTGATCCCGCATCAATTTCTGCAACCTTAGTCCCTATGGTGGTAGAGCAATCTGCCCGCGGTGAGCGCGCTTATGATATTTATTCACGCTTATTGAAAGAGCGGGTGATATTTTTAGTGGGCCAGGTTGAAGATAATATGGCCAATTTAATTGTGGCGCAGCTGTTATTTTTGGAATCAGAAAATCCTGATAAAGATATTAGTTTGTACATTAACTCACCTGGTGGTTCAGTGACCGCAGGTCTTGCTATTTATGACACCATGCAATTTATTAAACCCGATGTCAATACGTATTGTATCGGTCAAGCCGCCAGCATGGGTGCGGTATTATTGGCAGGTGGCGCGCCGAAAAAACGTTATGCTTTGCCTAATTCACGGGTTTTAATTCATCAACCCCTAGGCGGCGTACAAGGGCAGGCGAGTGATATCGAAATTCATGCCCGTGAAATTCTGCTTATTCGTGATCGCCTTAATAAAATTTTGGCGCATCATACGGGGCAAACATTAAAGCAGATCAGTCAAGATACTGACCGCGATCGCTTTATGAGCAGTACCGAAGCAAAAACCTACGGCTTAATTGATGCTGTATTGGATAAGCGCGCGATGGATGAAAAGAAGAAATAAGAATTAATCTTATTTGCACGGTAAAAACGACGGAGACGGTGGATGAGTGACAAAAAATCAGACGGTACAAAATTACTTTATTGCTCTTTTTGTGGCAAGAGCCAGCATGAAGTACGCAAACTGATTGCGGGGCCTTCGGTCTATGTCTGTGATGAATGTGTTGAATTATGCAATGATATCATTCGTGAAGAAATTCAAGAAGCCGCACCGCCCGAGGCTGAAAAACTGCCTAGCCCTATGGATATTAATCATATCCTCGATGAATATGTCATCGGTCAGGTGCATGCAAAAAAAGTACTCTCTGTTGCGGTATATAATCATTACAAACGTTTAGGTCATACGCCCAAGCCCGATGAAGATGCGGTTGAACTCAGTAAAAGTAATATTTTATTAATCGGCCCCACCGGTAGCGGTAAAACCTTATTGGCCCAAACCTTGGCGCGTTTACTTAATGTACCTTTTGCTATGGCAGATGCGACAACTTTAACTGAAGCCGGTTACGTCGGCGAAGACGTTGAAAACATTATCCAAAAATTATTGCAAAAATGCGATTACGATGTAGAAAAAGCCCAGCGCGGCATAGTGTACATCGATGAAATTGATAAAATTTCCCGCAAAGCAGATAACCCCTCAATTACCCGTGACGTCTCAGGCGAAGGCGTGCAACAAGCTTTATTAAAATTAATCGAAGGCACGGTGGCTTCCGTACCGCCACAAGGCGGGCGTAAACATCCGCAACAAGAATTCTTGCAAGTCGATACATCAAATATTTTATTTATTTGCGGCGGGGCATTCCAAGGTTTAGAGCGTGTGATCCGCGAGCGTTCTGAAAAAAATGGCATAGGATTTTCTGCGCAAGTCTCAACTAAAGATGACCGCAAGAGCTTAGGTGAATTATTTGATCAGGTCGAACCCGAAGATTTAATTAAATTTGGCTTGATTCCAGAATTTGTGGGCCGCTTACCTGTGGTTGCCATTCTTAATGAACTTGATGCCGATATGTTGGTGCGCATCTTAACCGAACCTAAAAATGCTCTAACCAAACAATACCAAACCTTATTTAATATGGAAGGGGTGGAGTTGGAATTCAGAGGTCAAGTGTTGCAAGAAGTCGCTCAATTAGCGATGAAGCGCAAAACCGGTGCGCGTGGTTTGCGCTCGATACTCGAAAATATTTTACTCGATACGATGTATGATCTGCCTTCGTTAACTCATGTCAGCAAAGTGGTGATCGACGAGAGCGTGATCAAAGGGGATACTAAGCCTTTGATTATATACGATAATCCTAATCAAGCGGCCATGGGGCAGGAATGATCTTGAATTTTTCGAAATCGCCCTTATCTATTACTGCAAGCCCTTAAAAAAAGATAACTACCATGAATGAACCTCTAGAAGTCAGTGTTGTCCCGTTACGTGATGTTGTTGTTTACCCTTATATGGTCGTGCCTTTATTTGTTGGCCGGCCGCGCTCAATCAAGGCATTAGAAGCGACGATGGCCGGCAATAAAGAAATTTTTCTAGTTGCGCAACAAGAGCCGAAAAATGAAGATCCACTGACCAGTGAACTTTATACCGTCGGTTGTTTAGCGACGATATTACAAATTTTAAAATTACCCGATGGCACAGTCAAAGTGTTGGTGGAAGGGCGTACGCGTGGTCGGGTGATAGAATACACGCAAACGGATCCCTTTTTAAGTGCAAAAGTCGAATTAATCGAGGAAGAAACCGACCCGCTTGAAAATGAAGACACGGTGATCCGATCATTACTGGCTCAATTTGAACAATACACTGAATTAAATAAAAAAATCCCTCCCGAGATGCCTCATGCTTTGGCCAGCATCAGCGAGCCTGGGCGCTTAATGGATACGATAGCCGCACATATTCCGCTGAAAATAGCGCAAAAACAAGAGATTTTAGAGCATTTCAAACTGGTCAGCCGATTAGATACCTTGATGGTATTAATCGAAGCTGAAATTGAAGTGCTGCAAATGCAAAAGAAAATTCGCGTCAAAGTCAAAGCACGGATGGAAAAAAATCACCGCGATTATTATTTAAACGAGCAAATGAAAGCGATACAAGAAGAGCTCAGCGCGCAAGAAGGGCAGACCGGCAATGAGCTGGCGCAACTTGAGGCTAAAATTAAAGCGGCCGGCATGAGTAGTGAGGCCAAAGAAAAAGCCTTATCAGAATTAGCAAAATTAAAATTAATGCCCGCCATGTCCGCAGAAGCGACGATTGCTCGCAGCTACATTGACTATTTAGTGAGTGTGCCTTGGAAAAAACAATCTAAAATTCAGCAGGATTTAACGCAAGCTGAAGCCTTGTTAGAAAAAGAGCATTACGGTTTAGAAAAAGTAAAAGAGCGGATCACCGAATACCTTGCCGTCGGCCAGCGGGTAAAAAAACAAAAGGGACCCATTTTATGTTTAGTCGGCCCACCTGGGGTGGGGAAAACCTCATTAGGCGAATCTATTGCTCGGGCGACGGGACGTGAATTTGTGCGCATTTCTTTAGGGGGCGTGCGTGATGAAGCTGAGATTCGTGGTCATAGACGCACCTACATCGGCGCGCTGCCTGGTAAAATCATACAAAAAATGGCCAAAGTTAAAGTGCGTAACCCTTTGTTTTTATTGGATGAAATCGACAAAATGTCGAATGATTTTCGCGGCGATCCGGCTTCTGCTTTGCTGGAAGTGTTAGATCCTGAGCAAAACCATGCGTTCAATGATCACTACCTTGAAGTGGATTACGATTTATCCGATGTGATGTTTATTGCCACCAGTAACACGTTAAATATTCCTCCCGCATTACTCGATAGAATGGAAGTGATCCGTTTAGCCGGTTACACCGAAGATGAAAAACAGCATATTGCGATGCAGTATTTAATTCCTAAACAAGTGGCCGAACACGGTTTAGCGGCAAAAGAAATCACGATTACTGCAGCTGCAGTCAAAGAAATCATCCGTTATTACACGCGTGAAGCCGGTGTGCGTCATTTAGAGCGAGAACTTGCGAAAATTTGCCGCAAAGTGGTGAAGCAAGTGCTGATCACTAAGAAGAAAACCAAAACATTGGTGAGCCCAAGTAATTTAGAAAATTATTTAGGCGTGAAGCGTTTTCGGTTTGGCTTAGCGGAAGAAGATGATCGTATTGGTCAAGTGAATGGTTTAGCCTGGACCGAAGTCGGTGGCGATTTACTCACCATAGAAGTTGCTGTGGTGCCGGGTAAAGGAAAAATTAGCCGCACCGGTAAGCTGGGTGATGTGATGCAAGAGTCTATTCAAGCGGCAATGACGGTAGTGCGTAGCCGTAGCCAAAGTTTAGGCATTGCTGCTGATTTTTATGAAAAAAATGATTTTCATATTCACGTGCCTGAAGGCGGTACGCCTAAAGATGGCCCGAGTGCTGGGATAGGGATGTGCACCGCGATAGTCTCCGCGTTAACCCATATTCCGGTACGTGCTGATGTGGCGATGACCGGCGAAATTACTTTGCGCGGTGAAGTGTTACCGATTGGTGGCCTGAAGGAAAAATTACTCGCTGCTGCGCGCGGTGGAATAAAGACGGTTATTATTCCCGAAGAAAATGTGCGCGATCTAAAGGAAATTCCTCGGAATATTAAAGATCATTTAGAGATTAGATCGGTAAGATGGATAGATGAAGTATTACAACTTGCGCTAACTACTCTGCCTATTCCTTTACTTAAAGATGAAAAAGCCGCTGTAGCGTCGCATTTGTTAAAATTAGAAGCCCATGAAGAACGCTTGAGTAAGCATTGATAGGCTCTGATACGCTCTCGCCTTCACCCTGGGCTATATACGGTCAGGCCTACGGCCTTAAATACTAAAATTCGTGGGAATGCGTTAGGCCGTAGGCCTTATACCGTTATGATCCACTGCGTCATCCCGTGCGTAAGCCGCCATCAGAAGTGATAGAAGAGCAGGACTTGCGCGGCTGAAGACACGGGATCCAGGCGGAAATATTGCTTATGAAGTTAATCTATGCTGAGCACGTAAGAATATCTATAACCTGGATCCCGTGTCTACAGCCGCAAGAGATAAGTGCTTCTATCACCTATGATGGCGGCTTACGCACGGGATGACGCAGTGGGTTATCAAAAGATAGATTAAACTTTAAATATTTTTCTTGCGCGCTTACAGCGCTTGTTCTCTTTTTTCTCCTACCCAGGGTTACAGCGCGAAGACGCGCCTACACCCTGGGCTAGATACGGTCAGGCCTTCGGCCTTAAATACTAAAATGATTTATAACAAATTGTTTTTAAATAAAAATTCGTGGGGATTACTTAGCCCTATCCCTCCCCCACACTTAACATTAGTTCTTGGACATATTCGTTAGGCCGTAGGCCTTATACCGTTATGAACCACTGCGTCATCCCGTGCGTAAGCCGCCATCAGAAGTGATAGAAGCACTTCACTCTCGCGGCTGAAGACACGGGATCCAGGCGGAAATATTGCTTACGAAGTTAATCTATGCTGAGCACGTAAGAATATCTATAACCTAGATCCCGTGTCTACAGCCGCAAGAGATAAGTGCTTCTATCACTTCTGATGGCGGCTTACGCACGGGATGACGCAGTGGGTTATCAAGAGATAGATTGAACTTTAAATATTTTTCTTGCGCGCTTTTAGCGCTTGATTCTTATTCTTATCCTACCCAGGGTTACAGCGCGAAGACGCGCTGTAACCCTGGGGCTAGATACGGTCAGGCCTTCGGCCTTAAATACTAAAATTCGTGGGGATGCGTTAGGCCGTAGGCCTTATACCGTTATGATCCACTGCGTCATCCCGTGCGTAAGCCGCCATCAGAAGTGATAGAAGAGCAGGACTTGCGCGGCTGAAGACACGGGATCCAGGCGGAAATATTGCTTATGAAGTTAATCTATGCTGAGCACGTAAGAATATCTATAACCTAGATCCCGTGTCTACAGCCGCAAGAGATAAGTGCTTCTATCACTTCTGATGGCGGCTTACGCACGGGATGACGCAGTGGGTTATCAAGAGATAGATTGAACTTTAAATATTTTTCTTGCGCGCTTTTAGCGCTTGATTCTTATTCTTATCCTACCCAGGGTTACAGCGCGAAGACGCGCTGTAACCCTGGGGCTAGATACGGTCAGGCCTTCGGCCTTAAATACTAAAATTCGTGGGGATTCATTAGCCCTGTCCTTCACCCACATTAACATCTGATCTTGCGTAGTGGGAGAGGGACTTAGGTGAGGGCGAACGATGTGCGTGCTTATACTTCTAGAATTTCAGTATGCATGCTGCTCTCATCCACACTCAACACCCAACCACTATTTTCCCAAGCCCCCAATACAATCCGCGTTACGGGTTTGCCATCTAGAGTAAACTGATGCGTATTAGGATCATGCGTATGCCCATGAATTAATCGCGTGGCCTGATACCGACGCATCATCGCCTCCACACTTTCTTGCGAGACATCCATTAAATAAGCCGATTTTTGTTTATTCGCACGGGTACTTTTGCTGCGCAAAAAATTAGCAAAATTGATTCTAGCACTCAAAGGTAAACGTAGATAAATCCCACATAATAAGGGATGACGCACCAGATAACGAAAGAATTGAAACTTTTTATCGGTGGTACACAAACTATCGCCGTGCACCAATAAAGTGCGTGTGCCATATAAATCAACACAAGTGGGATCAGCAATCAGTGTCACCCCACTTTGCGCGCTAAAGACGCGTCCATATAAAAAGTCCCGATTACCCGGCATTAAAAAAATCTTCACCCCACTATCGGCTAAGGAACGCAAGGCAGCAACTATGCTGTGCGCAAACTCATCCATGGCATCATCTCCAATCCACACATCAAAAAAATCGCCCAAAATATATAAGGTTTGCGCTTTCTTAGCCCTAAGCTTAAGAAAATCCAAAAATAACTGGGTCATTTTAGGGCGTTGGGGGGATAAATGCAGATCGGATATAAATAAGGTGCTCATAAGCTAAAGAGTATAATGAATTAGCTATTTCTTGTCATATATTTATCCTTCATGCCATAATGGGCAAAATGGACGCTAGGAGCTTTAATGATGTCTCACCCAATTTATAATTTTTGTGCTGGCCCCTCGGTTATGCCTCCGGAAGTCATTGCGCAAGCGGCGCAGAGTCTGAAACATTATCACGACGGTTTAGGCATTATTGAAATCAGTCATCGTAGCCCGGAATTTATGCAGATCATTGCCGAAAGTAAGGCTGATCTCACCCAATTGCTCAATATCCCTGAAGGTTATCAGATTATCTTTATGCAAGGCGGTGCCACGGGACAATTTTCTGCGATCCCTATGAACTTATTAGGGGAGGCAAAAGGAGCAGATTATATTCAAACTGGCGTTTGGTCTGAAAAAGCGGTTGAAGAAGCGGCACTCTATTGTGACGTGAATGTCGCTGCGAACACTAAGGGTAACCGTTATACCACGGTGCCGCATCAGGCGTCTTGGCAACTGCGTGATGATGCCGCATATCTGCATTATACCCCGAATGAAACGATACACGGGGTTGAGTTCACCTGGGTGCCTAAAGTTGATGTGCCTTTGGTGGCAGATATGTCATCCAATATATTATCGCAACCTATCAATGTCAGCGATTATGCGCTTATCTACGCCGGCGTCCAAAAAAACATCGGACCTGCGGGACTGGCTGTGGTGATCGTGCGGGAAGATATCATTAAACCCAGTCGTCATCCTATCCCGACCATCTGGAATTACCGGAAAATGATCGCCGAAGACTCCTGCTGTAATACCCCTGCGGTATTCTCCTGGTATGTCTCCAGCTTAATGTTTAAATGGGTGTTGGCGCAGGGTGGTTTGAAAGCCATGGCTAAGCGCAATAAGACCAAAGCCGATCTACTTTATGCTGCAATTGACGCCACCGACTTTTACCATAATCCGGTTGAAGCGCATAGCCGTTCGCGGATGAATATTCCCTTTACCCTAGCTGATCCAAAACTTGACGCGGAATTTCTTAAAAAAGCGCAAGCACAAGGTTTATATAATTTAGCCGGGCATCGCAGCGTAGGGGGCATGCGCGCGAGTTTATATAACGCCATGCCTATCGAAGGCGCGCAAGCCTTGGTTGATTTTATGAAAGAATTTGAGCGTGCTTATGGATAAAACGCCACCGGTCATTACCGTAGATGGCCCAGGGGGATCAGGCAAAGGCACCTTGAGTCGTTTATTGGCCCAGAAACTGGGGTGGCATTTATTAGAAAGTGGGGCGTTATACCGTTTATTGGCCTTATCTGCAAAAAAACATGCGGTGGCATTAGATGATATTGCCGCCTTAACGTCGCTTGCTGAAACGCTGGATGTGCATTTTCTGCAAGATACGGCTGCAGAGCGCACGCGTTTTATCCTGGAAGGCATCGATGTCAGCGATGAAGTCATGCATGAAGCCTGCGGTGAATCGGCTTCACAACTCAGTGTTTATTTAAGCGTGCGCCAAGCACTGTTAGAGCGGCAACGCAGTTTTCGTACCCTGCCAGGGCTAGTGGCCGAAGGCCGTGATATGGGTACGGTGGTTTTCACTGATGCCCTCGTTAAAATATTCTTGTTTGCCAGCATCGAAGAGCGCGCGCAAAGACGGTATAACCAGTTGAAAGCGCAAGGAATTCATGTTAACCTTGCCAGTCTGCATGCTGAGGTTGCTGCGCGTGATGCTAGAGACAGTACTCGAATGGTCTCGCCGCTAAAGCCCGCCCCTGATGCCCACTTGCTCGACACGACCGGTATGGACATTGCTACCGTTTTAGTGCGGATGATGGAATTAGTGAAGCAACGCGTTTATGCACCGAGTTGTGCAGTATAAAGGGGTATTCTTTAAGAGAGTACTAAAATTTAAACCGCCCCCATGGGCCCGAACCAGGGTTTTTTACCCAACAGGACAGTTATGACTAACAGTGCGCTCTTTGCAGATTTGTTTGAAAAACAAATGCAACAAACCAAATTATACCCAGGCCAAATTGTCACCGGCATCGTTGTCCAAATTCAAAATGATTACGTGATGGTTGATGCCGGATTTAAATCCGAAAGCGTCATTTCTATCAACCAATTTTTAGATGAAAATGGCAACCTTGAAGTGGCTGAAGGCGATGAAGTCGAAGTCTCACTCGATGCCATTGAAGACGGTTATGGTGAAACCAAATTATCCCGTGAACGCGCTAAACGTGCGCACGCTTGGCGGCATTTATCACAAGCCTATGAAGCGGGCAAAAGTATTTTGGGTACGATCACTGGCCGCGTAAAAGGCGGATTTACCGTTGAAATTGATGCGATTCGGGCCTTCTTACCGGGCTCACTCGTTGATGTGCGCCCCGTGCGCGATACCGCACAACTCGAAGGTAAAGAATTAGAATTTAAAGTGATTAAATTAGATGCTAAACGCAACAACGTTGTGGTGTCACGTCGCGCGATTATTGAATCTGAAGCCACACCAGACAGAGAAGCCTTACTGTCTAAATTGTCTGAAGGACAAGAAGTCATGGGTGTCGTAAAAAATCTAACCGATTACGGCGCGTTTGTGGATTTAGGTGGGGTCGATGGTTTATTACACATCACCGATATGGCCTGGAAACGCGTTAAACATCCTAGCGAAGTCGTGGCCGTAGGCGATGAAATTAAGGTTAAAATCCTCAAATTTGACCGTGAAAAATCCCGTGTGTCTTTGGGCTTAAAACAATTAGGTGATGATCCTTGGGTCATGATCACTGAAAAATACCCTGTGGGGGCAAGACTGGTCGGTAAAGTGACCAATATCACAGATTACGGTTGTTTCGTAGAAATTGAAAACGGTATTGAAGGTTTAGTCCACGTGTCTGAAATGGATTGGACTAACAAAAATATTCACCCCAGCAAAGTGGTGAAACTGGATCAAGAAGTACAAGTGGAAGTCTTGGAAATTGATCAAGAACGTCGCCGTATTTCTTTAGGCATTAAACAATGTATTCCTAATCCGTGGGAAGAGTTTGCAAAGCAACACAGCAAGAATGAACGGATCAGCGGTTCGATTAAATCCATCACTGATTTTGGTATTTTTGTGGGCTTGGAAGGCGAGATTGATGGTCTAGTGCATTTATCTGATATTTCTTGGACCTTGCCTGGCGAAGAAGCCGTGCGTCAATATAAGAAAGGCGATGAAATTGAAGCCTTGATTTTAGCGATTGATGCTGAACGTGAACGTATTTCTTTAGGTATCAAACAACTTGAGCAAGATCCTTATTCTAACTTTGCCGCAGGCTATGAAAAAGGTTCTATCGTGACCGGTAAAGTCATTGAAGTCGATGCTAAGGGTGCGAAAATCGAATTAACCAATGGGGCACAAGGTTATATCCGTGCCTCAGAAATCGCGCCGGATCGTGTTGAAGATGCCCGTACTCACTTAAACGTAGGCGATGAAGTCGAAGCGAAATTTATTGGCTTAGATAAGAAAAATCGCATGATTAATTTATCGATTAAAGCTAAAGACAGCGCGGATATGCCATTTGATGCCTCACAGCTCGAAGGCTTAGGTGGCGACAGTCCAAAGCTGGGTGACATACTTAAGAAAAGAATAGAAACTGCTCAAGACGATGAAAAATAAGCTATTATATATCTAACCCCCTGTGGTACGTGTGAGAGACGCGGTTATCGCGTCTCTCTTTTATCTCAGAGGGCAATAGCTATATAAACCTTAACAGCGCAGGGATATGATGACCAAGTCTGAACTTATAGAGCAGCTTGCTGCAAAACAGGTGCATCTGGCGTATAAAGACATAGAAATTGCGGTTAAAACTATTCTTGAATACATGGCAGAAGCTTTAACGCAGGGTAAACGCATAGAAATACGAGGATTTGGTAGTTTTTCCTTACACTATCGTCCCCCCCGGGTAGGACGCAACCCTAAAACGGGTGGTTCTGTGCGCTTAGAAGGTAAATATGTCCCTTACTTTAAACCAGGCAAGGAATTACGTGACCGGATCAATGCTTCACTGCAACGCGGTCAAATGATTATTCATGATGATGAAACAGGTGAGGAAGGGGAAGTATAGAGTAAAGCAAGTGCTGTTTTGCGCCCGGAGGCTATGTTAT
Organism: Gammaproteobacteria bacterium; assembly: GCA_013289605.1. GTDB lineage: Bacteria > Pseudomonadota > Gammaproteobacteria > JABCZS01 > JABCZS01 > JABCZS01. The sequence continues at coordinate 1,706 of JABCZS010000011.1, read as the reverse complement.
TATAGTCTTTAGTCAAGTTTTATTTAAAGGCGGTGACGCATGCGCATGCTGAGTTTTATCTTGCTTCTGATCTTGGTGGTTCTCAGCATTGCCTTTGCGCTACTCAATGCCGAGTCTGTTACCCTTAATTACTTTGTCGGTGAGCATACCTTTCCTTTATCCTTATTATTGTTTGCGACCTTAATTCTAGGTTGTGTATTAAGTCTGTTGGCTCAGCTTAAACTCTTATTGCAATACCGTTATAAGATCCATGCCTTAAAGAAAAAATTATCACTCTCGAACCAAGAAATTAATCACTTACGGGTGCTGCCCGTTAGGGATGTTGATCCGTGACCTTAATGCTATTGTGTGCGTTATTGCCGGTTGCGGCCCTCTCCGGGTATTTGGCTGCTAAAAAAAGCATGCGCTCTGAATGGTCACACAAAAATCTGCCGACTTCTAAAGATTACCTCGCCGGCCTTAATTTCTTATTGAATGAACAACCTGATAAGGCTTTGGAGTTGTTTATCAAACTATTGGAAGTCGACAGTGACACCATAGAAACCCATTTTGCTTTAGGCAGTTTGTTTCGTCGGCGCGGTGAAGTGGACCGAGCCATACGCATCCATCAAAACTTAATTGCTCGCCCCGACCTAAGCCGGGCGCATCGTTTACAAGCCTTATTGGAATTGGGGCATGACTACATGCGTGCGGGGGTGTTAGATAGGGCCGAGGCTTTATTTCAAGAATTGGTCAGCTTAAAAGCGCATATGCGTTTGAGTTTGCAGTGTTTAATCGATATTTATCAACAAGAACGTGATTGGGATAAAGCGATTAATGTCGCGGCGCAATTTGAACGCTATACCAGCGAGAGCATGGCGCCGGTGATTGCCCATTATTATTGTGAATTGGCAGAATTAGCCCTTAATCAAGCGCAGCCCGAGCAAATGAGTCGGTATTTAAAACTGGCTTTGCAAGCCGACCAAGGCAGTGTGCGCACGCAATTATTGCAAGCCCGACAAGCGTATGATGCCAAGCAATATAAAACGGCGATCCGTCATTACCAACGGGTAAAATTAAAAAATCCTGAGTTTACTGCGGAAATTTTGCTGCCACTTGCAAGATGTTATGATGCTTGCGGGGAGAGTGAGCAATTTCGGATGTTTTTACAGCGTTGTTTGCAAGAAGAATTAGGCGCAGTGATCTGCGCCACATTTTCCAGCCAATTAGCGCAGTATTTAAGCGATCCCCACGACATTAATATCATTGCCGAACAATTACAAAAACGCCCGTCCGCGCGGGCGATTTATACTTTAATTGAATTACGTTTTAAAGACAGCAGCCCAGAAGAGACACGCAATTTAATGTTATTGCGCGATATCGTACGACAATTATTAGGCAAAGAAGCGGCGTATTATTGTGAACAATGTGGTTTTGCCGCTCAAACCATGTATTGGTTATGTCCCAGTTGTAAAAATTGGGGCGTAGTGAAACCATTTAGTGGGTTTAAGGTGACTGTGGAGTAGGGTATTTATTTTCCGGTGATGAGTCGTGCAGTGCTTCCCCTCACCCTGTCCCTAACGAATCCCCATGAATTCTAGTGTAAGGCCGTAGGAGCGGGGAGATCGATAAGCTTGCCCCCTTTGTAAAGGGGGTCGGCCGTTTCGGCCGGGGGGATTTCAGCGATCTCAATGCGCCCAATGAATTTTATTAAAGCTTAACACTTA
>JABCZS010000010.1:2117-70354 GCA_013289605.1 Gammaproteobacteria bacterium | reverse complement strand
ACCGCACCAGGACAAATAAGGTTCAGAAGGATTAATTGTCGAACTAGTCGGATCGGCGCTTGCGATTGCCCAAGGTGCGGGGCTAGAACCGGAATTTAATGGCGTGAGTAGATTAGGATTCGTCATATTCTGTGTAGTGAGGCCTGTCACAGCAGTACTAAATGGGCTATTGCCGATACCTACTGCTTGAGTAGAAAGCTGGTTATCCCAATAGGTATTAGTCAGTGTGCCACCGTCATTTTCACCAATAAAACCGCCGACTTCTGTGCCATTCGAGGTGACTTGAGCGGCACTGTAGGCATTTGTGATTTGTCCTGCGTTAATGCCGACTAAACCCCCGACTTGATCAGTAGCGCTCACTTGTCCGACGGCAAAAGAATTATTAATATTACTGCCGCTATCTGCAGATCCGACTGCGCCACCCACAGCGGTATTACCGCTGACCGTTGCATTAGCGACGGATTGCGTAACCGTAGAGCCAGATAAGTTACCCACTAAACCACCTACATTATTACCCACGAGATTATTTAGACTATCCGTGCCCTTGACGGTGGTATTATTAACAAAAACTTGCGCTAGGGTGCTATTAGTGGCATTACCGACTGCGCCGCCAGTATTATCTTGGCCATTAATGGTACTATTTTGTACGATGGCATTTTGCAGAAAACTGTTATTCATTTGTCCGACCACGGCGCCTACATTATCTTGGCCACCTGCGGCAATATTAATATTATTTAACTGAATATTATCTAAATTGGCACCACTGGTTGTGCCAAATAAACCTACGGCCTGGCCAGCACTATTTGTGATCGTTAAATTTTGAATGGTGTAACTGTTACCAAAAAATGTTCCAGTGAAAGGAGCGCTGGAAGTACCGATAGAATTTATAGTGGTATTATTAATCCCACCGCCATCTATCGTTGCACCTAGAGCAAAGCTATATCCCAGTGCGCTGGGTGTAGAACTGATGCTACTTAAATCTGTTAAATTATTTACTAATACATAGGCATTATAATGTCCACTGCCCATTACGACGCTGCCATCAGTACCATAAGTTGCTAGTGTAACTCCTGCAAAAGGATGCAGTGGATCCGATACACCTTTGAATGCAGGATTATAGAAAATGTTAACATTCCCTGCGCTATTAGAGAAATCAACTTTTCCACCTGATAAGAAATTAACCGTACCCACATTATCCGCATCCGCATCCGCACGCAAATTCAAATTCCCACTAGGCGGATTCGTATTAAGCGGATCAGTATTAAGCGGATTAGGCGCATTCTTAATCACCGCCTCGACATTAATATTATTATCCGCAATCAAATTCAACGTCGAATTCGTATCCCAAGTAATATTACTCGTCACATCAATATCGCCCGGATCATTGGTGGTTGTATCTTTTTGCGCTTGAATAGTCGTATCGGTATGCGATTCTAGCGCTGCCTCAATACTACTTGCTTGCGATGCATCAATAGTGTCAGTACCTGGATCAAGTAACCATGATCCATTTTTCCCACTCGTACTTCCGGCATTCACACTCGCATTAGAAACATCTAAACTTTGCATACCCGAAGTTTCAACCGAGCCGCCATCTCCGCCTTGCGCGCCGCCTTGGGCTGAAATAGTGCCGTGAAATTCAGTGGTATTATCCGACCAGACGACGACTTTACCGCCATCGCCTTGAGTAATCGCATCAGCGGTTAATACCGATCCGGCATCAACTGTAGTGTTTTGCGCATGGGCCAGCGTGCCGCCGCCTTGTGAATCGCCCCCAATTAAAATGCTGCCGCCACCTTGATCACCGCTGGCCGTGATCGTAGCCGGTGTATTATTGGCGCCCACTTCAATTTGATCGCCAGTAATTTCAATTTGTCCACCGGTTTGACCTTTTGCGGTGCCGGAAGCATCGACAGTTCCGCTCACATTCACTTGTTGTGCGCCGCCAAATACAATTTTACCATTGACCTTGGCCACCGATTGCGCTTGCACAATCCCATCGACATTTATCACACTATGTACCGCATCACTCACCGCTTGTGCAGTCAACATGATACTGCCCGCATTGGCAATAATGCTGCCGGTATTGTCGATATGATAAAGTTTTGAGACACTGGCTTGCCCAATATCAAAATTAATTAAGCCATCCCCCGTCATATCCAGCGTCCAGCGATCCCCAGTGCCGAGTGCGACTTTGCCTAAATTCGCTTGAATCACCCCATCATTGACAACGCCAGGACCTACGAGTGCAATTAAACCATTTTTTGCAATCGTTGAAATATGGCCATGGTTAATAATTTCTGCATTGGGATCATTGCTTGGGCTATTAAAATCATAATTGCCTGCTAAAAAATTACTGTCAGAAATATTAGCCACACTCGCAACAATACTGCCCACATTCACCTGAGCATTCAGGCCAAAAACGATCCCATGCGGATTAATTAAAAATATTTTACCGCTGGCAATTAAATCACCGTCTATGGTGGACTCAGTATTGCTGTTAATGCGATTTAAAGTGGTGTCGCCTTTATTATTAAATTTAACCGTTTCACCGGGGCTGATATCAAAGGTATTCCAATTAATAATCCCTTTACTTCCTTTTTGGTTGATGGTAACCACGTTGCCATTATTTTGGATGGTGATATTGCCGGATGCGACTTGACCCCCTGTAGGATTGCCATACAGGGGCAGCGAAAGCGCACTCAAGCTTACAGCCATAAGCATAGTCATGGCTTGTTTATAAGAAGATAGGTGTAACGGCATAGGTTTACCCTGCAACATCAAAACGGGCGTTTTTATTCTTTTAGTGTCAAATAAAAGTGTACGACTTTTTGACGCTGGATATTTTTATGACTTATGCACCCACAGATAAGACAACCTATGTCCTGTCCTTCATGAAAAAAACCAATGAGAAATGAAGCGCTTAGGGCAAGCGTCCTTAGCCAAGAAAGTTCCTTAAACAATAGGTCACGTTTGGAGGGGAAAAATACAGGTTTTTCGTGTGCGCTAAGGCTGATAACCCTATCGTCAATATAGGATTTGTGAGTAAGTATTTAAAGCTGTGCGGTAAAGTAAAAAAATACCCGTGCATTTTTACTGTCGGTAGAGGCGACTTTTCTTGTCAGCGGTTGGCCGACTTCTAACTGGCCGGTGAAAAATTCAGTTACATTCATCCGAAAGCCGCCGCCTAAAGACACGAGGCTTTGACTAAATCCATCTTGTTTTTGAAACACCTGGCCCCCATCATAAGTCACATAGGGTTGGAAAAAATTTAAGCCCCAGTAATCAGGATAATAAGACTTTCGCAACTCCAAACGTCCGGCATAACCGGAGTCGCCACTGATTTCAAAATAGTCATAACCAATACCATAATCTTCACCGCCGACGCCAAATTCTTCCGCAACCAACAGGGGATTGGCCGAATATTGCGCTTGTCCACTGATGAAAATTGCGAAATTATCGGGCAGCTGTTGTAAGCGCGTCACTTGCGCATTCACTTTGGTATAATCTTTCGTGCCGAAAAAACGCGAGCGTAAAATATGCGGTTCATTTTGACCGGTAAATAAATTAACCCCTTGAGAAATTTCACCGGTGATTAAATTAGAACCTTGCCAGTTATCGGTGAGGTCAAAAACAAAACCGCCCCTTATCGATTCTATGCGATCTAAATATAATAATTCACCCAGGCTATTGGTTTTACTGTTGGACACATCATAGCGCATCCACGCCGATAAATTATGCGAGCGTTGCCTAATCAGCGCTTGCTGGGTCGCAAGTTGTAATGAGCTACTGTAACCATGCACGTCTAAAGGGGTTAAGGTATAACCGGGATTGACTTGGCTGTAATTGAGTACGCCTTCAAAAAACGCACCGTATTGTCCAAAGGGTTTGATATGCGTGATGCTGGCGGCTTGCATTTCATGCCACGGGTCGGTCGCCGTGCCTTCTAGTGTGGTTTCGCTAATATAACCCCCCGGATTATTGGCGGTGACGCTAGCCAGATATTCTGTGGGCCCTGTCCACTTCGTGCCGCGATTATCGATATGTGCTACGGCTGCATAATCTTTTTCATACACTTCTATCGTCAAACGGCTGGCCCCAACGGTGGTCGGTGAAGGGGATAACACGCTGCGGACACTGATGCCGGGCAGATCATTCATCCGCAGTAACGCTGCTTCCAAATCAGTAAGCTTAAGCGGCTTAGATTCCAAAATAGGTTCGGCCATTTCCGTTAAAAAAGCTTTGAGGCTCGCATTGTCCGTTTCAATATCAATCTGGTCGATAAACCCTTCCACGATGATCAATTTAATCTTTTCGCCATGATCAATTTCTTGCGCTGGAATGATCACCCGGGTGAGGATATACCCATCGGCCATATAGAGTTGTTCGATGTTATTAGCAATTTCATAAAGCTGCGCCAACGTAATTTCTTTGCCGAGTTTATCTTGATAAAGAGGTAGAACTTCCCTCTCAGACAGTAAGGTCGCCCCTTCAAAAATAAAACCATTGAACAAAAAATAAACTGTATGGACACTGACGTCAACGCTAGGCGCGGTCGGCGAAACGGAAAGTAAATCCGTGGGTGAATAGGGAACAGATGCCGTGGGCGTTCGCGTGGTTTGTCGTTCCGGTTGCACACTGGAGGGCAAAACGTTAAGTGCCCACACCAGGGTGGAAAAAAAGCAACATAATATTAAAAGGAGTAAGCGCATGATGACTAAGCATAGACGAGGCTATTATAATAATCTAATTCTTTCACCTGATGTTAAGCCTCATGCTTCACAAATGATTGCGCATAAACTCAGCTACAATAAATGGATGAAAAAAATCTTCATCATGATCTTAAGTGTCCTGTTGGCTTCTTGCAGTCTATCAGGATACACACCCGATGATTTGGCATTAGACATCCCCAGTACATGGCATGCCAGTGATGAACGCTATACAAATACCGAAGAGGATTTGGTCCATCTGCCGTGGTGGCAGCAATTTGATGATCCTACTTTAAATGAGCTGGTGGATAACGCCTTACTTTATAATAATACGCTACAAATGGCCATGGCCAATGTTGAGGCCGCTGCAGGTGAACTCAAACGTGTGCAATTGCAATGGGTCCCCGAAGTGGATGCGATAGGGGGTTATTCTTCTTGGCCAGATTTGGGATTTCCCGGGGTCGTTCTTGCGATTGTACCTCGCTATGCAGTCAATATTTTTAAACAAATAAAAGAACAAAAAAAAGCAGGCTATGAATTAAACGTCAGCCTAGCGATGCGCGATGGGGTGCGTTTGGCCGTGATCGGCCAAGTCACAGGCAGCTATTTTAATTATATTAGTCAAATAGCACAGCTAGAATTGTTACGGACTTTGGAAAAAGATCTTTCACAGTGGGCTGACATTGCGCAACACATGCATGAAGGGGGCTTATACCCACAAATGGAAGTTGAGCAGGTACAAGCAGCCTGGCGGCGTGTCCAGGCGAGAGAAAAAGTTGTCCAACAAAATGTCGTCATCAGCCAGAACGCTTTGCATTATTTAATTAATGAAGCCCCTGGGAGCTTAACGCCTACGCGGACATTTGCAGAATTAAATGGCCAAGAGATGATTATCGGTGCCTTACCCTTTAATGTCATTGAAAATAGACCCGATATGCAACAAGCCGCACAGGAATTAGCCGCATCCAATGAAGGCATAGGTGTTGCGTTTTCACATTTATTACCCACAATTGAATTAAGAGGTGCGTACGGTGACATTGCAACGACGCCCAGTGGTTGGGAATTGGGCCAGTATTTTGATTTTAATGAATTTTTATTACAGGTGCCTGTTTTGAAGGCTTCTGTTTATGGCGAGATAGCCAAAACTAAAGGTTTAAATAAAGCGTCTTTTTACCGTTATACGGATACTTTGCTGCGGGTATTGCGCGATGTAAATAATGATTTATCCGCCCATGATTTATACACTAAACGCTTAGCTAATCTTGTAACAGCCGAGCAACATACCAGGGAGGTGTATAATTTAAATAATGAACTCTATCAACGCGGTATTATTAGTTATCTGGCATTGATTGAAGTGCGGATCTTATTGCATGAACTGGCTATTGAGGTGAATCAATATAAATTGGATCAATTTATGACCATAGTGAATCTTTATCAAGATTTAGCCGTGGGTTACAATTATGCACCCGATACTAAAGGACTAGACATTAGCGATGCTGAAGATATTTAAAGTAGCAAAAAGTAAAATTAATTTACCCATCATTGTCATTGTCACCAGTGCGATTATTTTTATTTATTATATTTTTTCCTATTTAATCCCTTTTACGGGGCATGCGTTTTTAGTGACTAACGTCACACCGATTGCGGCCGATGTCTCTGGGTTTATCACGAAAATCTATGTTGAAAATGGTAGTGTGGTTAAAGCAGGCGATCTTTTATTTGAAGTCTATCAACCGCCTTATCAATTGGCTTATGAAAGTGCTAAAGCAAAATATGAAGAGGCTATCGAACACGTTAAAGTCATTGAACGGCAAACAGAAAAAACCACAGCGCTCTTAAATGCCGCTAAATTTGAATTTGAGCGGGCCAAATATGAATATGACTTAAAAAATGCTCAAAACGTAGCGCAAGCATTGTCAAAACTAGAAGTTAAAGAGTTGCACTATAATTTATTATCGCAAGAAAAAACCATGGAGTCGTTCAAAAGACAAATTGCCGTGGAAGATCAGCAGATAGTCCAACAAGAAAAAATGATCCAAGTATTAAAAGCAGACATGGACAATGCCAAAGTGAATCTAGATCTCACCGTAGTCACAGCACCTGCAGATGGGGTGATTGATAATCTATATATCGGTGTCGGCACACCCGTTGAAATTCATAAACCCTTATTTTCATTTATTGATACGTCAACCTGGTGGGTGCAAGCAAATTTTAATGAAACAGATTTGCGTAATGTGCGCGTAGGTAATAAAGCCACTATTATGTTACGCACGTATTATTTTGATAGGATATTTCACGGTAAAGTGGTCAATACCATGTGGGCAGCGGATAGAAAAATTACCGATCCCGGAACGCAACAACAAAAAATTAACTCGACCAACCAATGGTTACTAGAGCCACAACGTTTCCCCATACAAATCGAAATTTTGGATCCTGATCCAGACTACCCATTTAATCCTGGGGCAAGCGCGTATGTGTATATCAAAACTGAATAAAGCGATGGATGCGTATGATCCCTATGGCGAGCAGCGCGTCAATGGTGTCAAAGTCGTTTATGTGGTCATGATCCTTTTTGCTGTAAATGCTGTGTTGCCTATTCCTAACCCTTATTTTTATTTTTTCTTTGCGCCTACTTTTAGTATGGTTGCTGAAATTGCAGGACTAACCATACCTGAAAAGTATCGCAATATGCTGCATTGTATGGTGATTACCATCATTACCGTTTTCATGTTCAATTACTTTGCTGCCTATTGGTTTATTTTTGTACTGGTATTTTTTTATTCTTTACTGCTTTATCTATTATTTATAAATAAGCAAGTCTATGTGGTCTGCATTATTCCTGTTGCCTTGGCCATGGGAGCCTATTCACTGTTATATCAAGAATTAAATACTAACTTTTATTATATTGTAAATAATAGTTTAACCCAATTGCTCGCCCTGGTGATTGTTGTCGGGGCACTTTTGTTTTTTCCGTTAAGCTATTACTACCGCTTATGGTTAAGAACATTACTCCTATTGATACAGCATACGCTTGCGCATGCAGCGGTTCTACTTAAAAATCAAGAAATTATATTTGACCCCGTGAAAGGTCATACCACCCGTTTATTTCGCTATGCTAATATGCTGCCGCGCAATTTTCCTTGCTATTCAGTTTTGAGAATAAGTTGTCTTATTAATGATCTGCACTTACAAATTTGCGTGCCTGAACATGATGAATTAATTCTGGATCTGGATAGGATCAACTTGCTGATTACAGAATTAAATACGTTTAAAGTTGCAGTTGCACACGAGCGACCATGTGAAGTAAAAAATACTTCCTTCAATGAATTAGATAAGCTTATCCATTCTTGGAATTATCTATGCTTGGCGTTGTAACGTTAGTTTAAGAAAATGATATTAAAGAGTGGAGAGTGCGCGCATGGTGTGGTGGAAACATTCAACTGAAGCAGATGTTAATACTTTATCCGATCAGTTTGCTGCTCAATTTGTGGGCCCATTTAATCTAGATACCCAGCAGTTACAAACTTTAGGCGGGGCCACTGTTCCGACCCTCAAAATGGGAGATGAAATCCTCAGTGATGCGGATAAGCTTGATTCATTTTCTAAAAAGAACAAGTGTATTGCCTCTGTGTTTGTAAAAATCGGTGATGAATACATCAGAATTGCTACAACCGCAAGAAAACGCGATGGTACGGTAGCATTAGGCACGCTATTGGATCATTCTAATCCTGCTTATCAAAAAATTCAAAAGGGTGTCAGCTCTGCTGATTCCGTCAATCTGTTTGGTGTCGAATATTATACTAAATATGATCCTATTTTTGACAGTGAAAAAAATGTGATAGGCATTTTGTTTGTGGGTTTACGTAGAAAATCGTATCGTGAGGCACGTGTCTTTCAGATTTGTCTGGTTTTTTCTGCGGCCATAGGGGTTCAATTATTAACTCTGCACGAACATGCGGGTTGGATAGGTTTTACGCTTATGCTTATCTACGCAGGTTTTGATAAAGGCACCAGCTTGCAGCGCACGCGCGAGCGCGTGTTTGGGGTCATTTTGGGTCTTTTTATAGGCTATTTTATTTGGGTTTTCGGACAAATTGATTATCGTTTTATCATTGCTATGATACCTATACTTCTGTTTTTTACATATTATTTCGTAGGCAGAAATTTTATCTATCAATCGGCGTTTATTGTGGCTTTAAGCGTGTTGGGTTCAGATTATTATAAAAGTGACAATAATGCGGTGGCTAATTTTTTATTTGAGTACCTCATATTTACGTTAGTGGCATTTGCGATCTGTATCATTTTCGATCATGTGGTATTTAGGAAAGTGAATTTATCGCGTAAATTCTATTTTGATTTGCAAGAAAAAATCTTGGATCATTTAAATGAACTCTTCAAGATAGTGGCTCATCAACCCTTGCGACGTGCTCATTATATAAAAAATAGCAATCAATTTAATGTAAGTGTGCTCGAATTATATGCGTTTATTGAAGCCACAAAATATGATATTCAAAACAAAACCTTAGAAGATGAATCCCATGTATTTAGAGAAAATATGCAGCAAGCCTATCATAATATTAGACGGTTATTTTTAAGAACGTCATTAAGAAATGATCAGTTGGTATCGGAAACTCGGAAAATACTTGATGAACTCGAAAAGTCGGTTTACACATTATAAACGCTCCAGATTAATTCACTCGGGTAAATTTATCCAATGAGCTAGGAAATATATAAAGTACGGGCGGTAAAATCATTACAAAGAATGCAAGCGGGATACTCCAAGAAGCTAGAAATATCCCAGAAATATAACAAATCGGAGCGATTAAGATTCTTCTCATCACAAAGGTATAGGCAAGCGCAGCATCATCTGGGTGATTCAATTTGTTACGTGTGGCATAAGAGATAGTGGCCCATTGGGTCAGTTGCGATAACATTAAATTTCCTGCATAAAAATAAATCACCAGCTTATCTTCTGGAAATTGGACGAGTAAGTTAGCAGAAAACGGCACCACGCAGGACACTAATAAAAAAGCCAGGGTTAACCAGCAATAAGAGCGATCAATATTGACTAAAAAGCCATGTTGAAAATGCATGGCCATCCATTGCGAGCCTAAGATGACAAAACTTCCTGCCAAAATCAGCAGATCTTTTAACACACTGTGTACGAGCACATCGGGCAATTGCATGGAAGTGATATCAGCCGGCAACTCTAACCGAAATATCATAATGGTCATCGCCACCGCAAAAATGTCATCAGTGAGCGAGCCTAGACGCGCTTTGGTTAAGATACGGTTAGCACTCATGAGTTGTTCTCGATTGCCCATAGTTAATACCCTAGTATAGTCTAGACCAAACTCAAGGGCGATTGACAAGTGTACATAGAAGTATTACTATTACTTTACAAAGTAATAGTAATACTAGCATGGGGGCGGTTATGCGCATCACACAAAAAGGCCAAGTCACTATCCCTGAAGACATAAGGAAAAAATATGGATTTTTACCCTATTCTGAAGTTGATTTTGTGGAAGAGGAGGGCAAAGTTTATTTGCAAATGATTAAGGGAAAAACTAAGCGTCGCGGGCAAGGCATTGTTGCACATTTGCGTAAAAGTGCGAGTGTTAAAATGAGTACGGATGAAATTCTGGCGCTGACACGAGGTGAACAATGACATCCGGTGTGCTGGTGGATGCTTGTGTTATTTTGGACATTATGACTGAAGATCCGATATGGTTTGATTGGTCTTCTGAAACGCTAGCAAAACATGCCGATCACAGTCAATTATTTATTAATCCCATTATTTATGCTGAGGTTTCTATTGGTTTTCAGAAAATTGAGGAGCTTGAGTCAGCGCTGCCTTCCCATGTATTTACCCGCTTACCTCTATCCTGGGAGGCTGCTTTTTTGGCAGGTAAAGCTTTTTTAAAATATCGCAAAGCAGGCGGTACACGTACGCTGCCTTTGCCCGATTTTCTAATTGGCGCGCATGCAATGGTTGCATCACTACAGTTATTGACGCGCGATGTGCGACGATTTAAAACGTATTATCCAAAAATTAAAATTATTTCACCCTGAATGGACAAATAGGTTAATCAGCTTATGGTGAGTGAGTACCTTTCATCGAATGCTACAATGAGCGCGCAATTTGGCGCCGCGGTTGCCAATCCTCCCCATTTATGAAACAATGCCGAGATGTCAGATTTAGCCATTATCATACTCGCGGCCGGTAAAGGCACGCGCATGCACTCTTTTCAACCTAAGGTCTTACACGGGCTAGCTGGACGGCCTTGGATCTTGCATCTTATTGAAACGGCTAAACTTTTAAATCCTGATGGGATTTATATGGTGGTCAGCCCCAATAACCGTGCGCCTATTGAACTGGCTGTCTCTGGACAGAATTGTCGCTTTATTGAACAAAAAGAAACCTTGGGGACGGCTCATGCGGTGCTGCAAGCGTTGCCACAAATCAAGGCAGACCATACCTTAATACTATTAGGGGATACGCCGCTACTGACGGGTGATACCTTAGCCCAATTATTAAGACACACCCCGGTGAAGGGCGTTGGAATGTTAAGCTTTGAGCCTGAAAATCCCAGTGGTTTAGGCCGTGTTTTACGTGATGCCAGTGGTAATATAGTGGGTGTTAAAGAAGAAAAAGATGCCAGTCACACTGAAAAAGCGATCCGTGAGGCCGCGGTAGGGGTTTATTATGCGCCTACGAGTGTCCTCTGCACACTCTTGCCACAGATTAACAATCAAAATGCATCGCAAGAATATTATTTACCGGATATTATCCCTTTAGCTTTGCAGGCAAAACATCCTATAGTCGCCCTTAAAATACATGAGGCGATGCAAGGTTTTGGGATTAATACTAAAAATCAATTGGCGATTGCCGAGCGTTATTTGCAACGTAAACAGATAGAAGAATTAATGGGGCAAGGATTGACGGTGATTGATCCGCACCGTGTCGATATCCGTGGTAAGCTGACTGTCAAGCAAGATGTGGTGCTCGATATTGATGTCATCATTGAAGGGGATGTCATCATCGGGCAGGGATGTACCATCGGTGCGCATACGATATTGCGCAATGTGCATCTCGGAGATTTTGTTACGGTTAATCCTTATTCTATGATAGAAGACTCCCACATTGAAAATCATTGCGTCATTGGCCCTTATGCCCGGATAAGGCCCGGTTGTCATCTTCATGAACGTGCCCATGTGGGTAATTTTGTAGAATTGAAAAAAACTCAACTCGGCGCCGACAGCAAAGCGAATCATTTAAGCTATGTTGGGGATGCGATTGTAGGTGAGCGTGTGAATATTGGTGCCGGCACCATCACTTGTAATTATGACGGCGTGCATAAACATCAAACCGTGATTAAAGACGGTGCCTTTATTGGATCGAATTCAGCATTGGTGGCTCCGGTGTGTGTGGGTGAGCACGCGGTGATCGGTGCCGGAACGGTATTAACCAAGGATGCGCCGGCCAAACAGCTCACGGTTGCGCGTTCAAAACAAGTCTCGATAGAGCATTGGAATAAGGATAAATAATGTGTGGGATAGTCGGTGCGATTGTACAACGTAATGTGTGCCCTATTTTATTAGAAGGCTTAAAGCGCATGGAATACCGCGGCTATGATTCTGCGGGCCTTGCGGTGATCACCGAAGATAAGGTATTACAACGCGTGCGTACGCAAGGTAAAGTCAAAGAATTAGAGCATGCGCTTAAATCCTTGACCCTACACAGTCATATCGGTATTGCCCATACGCGTTGGGCGACCCACGGTAAGCCTAGTGAAGAAAATGCGCATCCTCATTTATCTGGAGGAATTGATGCTATCGCGGTGGTGCATAATGGCATCATTGAAAATTTCCAAGAACTAAAAAATCAATTAGAACAACAAGGTTATGTGTTTACTTCCGATACCGATACGGAAGTGATTGCGCATTTGATTTATGATAAACGTAAAAGCGGATTATCCTTGCGCGCGGCGGTACATGCGGCGGTGCATGATCTCAAAGGCGCCTATGCCATAGGCGTAATGTCTGCGAAAGAGCCGGGCTGTTTAATTGCCGTACAAAATGGCGCGCCACTTGTGGTGGGCCTTGGGTTTGATGAAAATTATTTTGCATCCGATCATTTGGCACTGCTGCCCTTTGCGCAGCGTTTGATTTATTTGCAAGAAGGCGATGTTGCTGAATTAACGCAACATGCAGTGAATATTTTTGATGCAAGAGATGCCATAGTGACGCGAGAAATTAAAACGGCAACGCCAGATTTATACCTCAGTGCCGAGAAAGGTGCGTTTCGTCATTTTATGCAAAAAGAAATTTTTGAGCAACCCGACGCGGTGCGGACTACCTTGGAAGGACGCTTTAGTGCCGAGCATGTGTTTGATGCGGCGTTTGGTGCTGGCGCAGATAAACTATTTGATCAAGTTAAAGCTCTGCATTTTGTTGCGTGTGGCACCAGTTTTCATGCGGCACAAGTAGCAAGACACCTCATTGAAAGCGAAGCACATATTCCCTGCACGGTAGAAATTGCCAGTGAATACCGTTACAAAAAAATAATCGTGCCAGAGGGAACATTATTAGTTGCCATCTCCCAGTCAGGCGAAACTGCCGATACCTTAGCGGCGCTCTTGCATGCAAAAAAATACAATTATCTGGCAACGCTTGCGATTTGTAATGTCCCGGAGAGCGCGATAGTGCGTGAGGCCGATTTAGTGCTGCTCACCCGCGCAGGTCCTGAAATTGGTGTGGCTTCAACTAAGGCATTTACCACGCAATTGGTGGCGTTGATCTTATTAAGTACCGTATTAGCCCGTCGGCATGGTTTAGAGGCCAGAAAAGAAAAACAACGGATCCTAGCGTTGCGTGAATTGCCGCAATTAATAAAAGAAGTGTTAGCGCTTAACGCGCAGATTGAAAAAATTGCGCCTACGTTTGCGGACAAGCAACATGCGTTATTTTTAGGCCGCGGTGAATATTATCCCATTGCCCGCGAAGGGGCATTAAAATTGAAGGAAATTTCTTATATTCATGCGCAAGCTTATCCTGCCGGTGAATTAAAGCATGGACCGCTCGCTTTAGTCGATAATCATATGCCCGTAATTGCGCTGGCTCCCGATGATGAATTGCTTGAAAAGCTGCTCAGTAACTTAGCGGAAGTGACCGCGCGTGGCGGGCGATTGATAGTCTTTACCAATGCAGAATTATCTTTACCCGGCGAGACGGTTATAAAATTGACCTGCAATGTCAAAGAGGCTTGTGTATTACCGCTACTGTTTTCTATTCCTATGCAACTCCTCGCTTATCATGTGGCCTTAATTAAAGGCACTGACGTGGATCAACCTAGAAATTTAGCAAAATCTGTGACGGTGGGATAGATTAGCGTGATGTATCCTTAATACTTCAAGATGTATACATCTTGAAGTATTACCTTACGCGTTGGGACTCATAAACGGCAAAGAAACGTTATGCATATTCTTCCATTTTCTCAACAGACGGGGTCACTTTCTTAGTGTGTGCGAGGCTATCTATCCATGCACTCAAAGCAGGTTTTAATTGTTCTAAGATTTTTGGATCTTTGAAAGTATTGGTTAAGAGGGCATGACCTTGAATGGTAGCCATAAATTGTCTGGCCAGTGTACGTGAGTGATCACCCATATCCATCGCCTGAAATTGTTTTTCTATCCACAATAATGTGTCATTTAATAGTTGTGTTGCACCGGTTGCCAAAGGTCCACCTTGTTTTGCCAATTCCTGACAAAGACTACCAATGGGACAACCACTTTTAACAGTTTGCTCGACATTATCGATTTCAGATTGAAGATAAGCCAATAGCCGTTCTTTAACACTCGCAGCGCTAGAAAAAACTTGTAATGCTTCATGCAATTCCCGGGCACGATTAGCGAGCACAGCTTCGGCAATTGCTTCCTTAGTTTTAAAATAATAATAAACGTTACCTAGCGGCACATGGGCTTCTTGCGCAATGTCCGCGAGAGTAGTCAGATTAAACCCTTGTTCATGAATTAACTTTTTTGCGGCATCGACTAGGCGAACGCGTTTATCAGTGGTACGTGGCATGATGTTATTCCTTTTTTGTTGTGGTTCAGACATACAACTTATCATGGTCATATAGATAACACAATGAGAGATCCCTGTGAGTTTTTGTGAGATTTGGCTTACACAGCCCTGGAGCGAGTCAGTAGCGTATCTATATGAATTTAAAGAGAAAATTGATTTTCAAGCCGTAAAATGCTTATTTCACCTTAGGATCCATCTTATATTTCTCCCACAGTTTTGCCATCATGCCTTCTTTTTTCAAACGCTCAATCAGTAAATTGACCTGCTCTATGGTCATGGGGCTGTCTTTGCGGGCGAGGATACTTAACACAAAATCTTGATCAAATTTTTTGCCGATTAAAATGTGATCTTTTATTTTGGGATTTCGAGCCATCTCAGACTCTAAGGTTAAACTATTGATGACGCCAATTTCACTTTTGCCTTGGAGGACATCTTGCAACACGTCTGTGGGATCCGCATGCAAGCGAATTTCTTTAAAATGCTCTTTTAAATACGCTTCATTGGTATTGTTTTGTGCAAAGGCATAATGAAAACCTTTAACCATGCTTATGGATTTTTCCGCCATATCTTGGAAAAAGACTTGGGTGCGCTCGTTTTTATTCAGCGCGATATAAAGCTCTGTCCCTTTAGCGAGCGGAGTGGACGCGGCAACAGGGTAAGCATTCCAGCCCCAGTCTATGTCTTCTAAAAAAATCATATCAAATTTTTTATGATAAAAATCTTTATGTCTATTTTCCGCAGTGGTGAGGACAAATTCAAATTCAAAATCCCCTTGTGCGGTGTTGGCTGCATCGATTAAGTCTAAGGTTAAACCCTGGTAATTCCGGCCGTGTAACTCAATAAAGGGTGACCACATATAGCCACCGACTTTAATTTTCTTCCGGACGATTTCATCTGCAAATAAGGTGAGCGGCAGCAGCGCACAGAGTAAAAATAGCCATTTTTTCATGATGAACCTAAGGGTAAGAGGGATAGTAGAGTAATTTTAGTTAAAAAAATCCACACTTGCCAGGGGCACAACGATCGAGTAACGCGATATCAAAAGGATTTGAGAACACAGGTCCGACACCTGAATCGCCACAATCCAGATCGCCAGAATTATCCACCTTACAGTGGTACACAAGGTTTGCAACCGGTGCACGAAATCCGCCATCAACGACATAGGCATACAGTTTATTCTCAAGGGTGATAATGCTTAAACCTAATGGCGCATGAAAACCTTTACCTGTTGCAGCACATTCATTTAATAGCCCTGTATAGTCATTCAGGATACATTTTTTAATGACGCCGGTAGGCTCCGTGATATACGCATACGTTTTTCCCGCAATGAAGGCAAAATCAATATCCGCTGCACCATTAAAGCTAGCGCCTGCGCCCGAATCTTTGCAGGCGGTAAAATCACCCTGGGCATCAACGCGACAGCGGGTAACGCTCGCATTAGGCTGATAATCGCCATTGGCAATATAGACATAGTTTTCTTGATTTAGAGTGAGAAAGCGCATAAAAATAGGGCCATTTGCAAAGATGCGTCCTGCCCCTGAATCATGACAATCGTGCCGCGCCAATTCACCCTTTGCACTGATACGACATTTTTCCACAGAATCACTGTAAGCCAAGTAGGCATAATGATCATCGCTTTTATGAATCGCAATGCCGGTATATGACGGGACATCGGTCAATCCACATCCCTCTAAATGTTCAGCATTAACTCTGCAGCGCAACACAAAATTAGGATAAGTATTGTTGCTGATATAGGCGTAAGTGGTGTGATCGATGGTTGCCAAGGCCAACCCAATCGGCGCCGATAAATTTTCAAGATAAGCAGGTTCACAGGTCTCAAACTGACCCGTGTCAGGATGGATGCGACACACACTCACATGGCTAGGTGCGGCCGCATTAGTGATGTAAGCAAAAAGCTCAGTCTGCGCGTATGCGGTATGGATATGGAGTAATAAGTAAACGAAGCTGCATATTATTTTATTCATGATCTCTTTTTTCCTAAGATGGGTTGATCAAATTGTACTATATTTGCAACAATAGATCATTGAATATTTGCACCCTATTCAATTAGAGGCGAAAAAATCCAAATTTTGCGAGTCTTTTATACGGCTATGCAATGGCCTATCCAGTTTTGAATTATTTCACTGACCTTATTTCAATAATCGCACATCATCGGAAAAAACACTGCAGACCCCTAGGCTAAATAAACGCTCAGCCAGCGCGCGATCATTTACCGTAAAGGCTAGCACGTGATATTGCTGCGCTTGAACTTGCGCCATTTTCTCCGGGGTAATCATAGGGTAATGTAAATTAAGGGAGTAAAGTTTAAAGTCTAAACTTAGCGCCGCATCGACATCCGCCCAATTATCGGCCACTAAACCTAAGCGATAAGTGGGTGCCTGTTGATAAACGGTGCTTAGCGCAAGGGGCTCTTGACTGGATATCAACACATTCTCTGGGTGATAAAAATTAAATTTTGACAAGACAGCTAAGGTTTCCTCGGCAGTAGCTTTAGAAAAAGCGGCCGTCGTTTTTATTTCGATATTAAGCGATAAACCTAAATCGGCGCAGCAGCTTAAGGTTTGCGCAAGGGTCGGAATACGCACAAAAGAAAATTTCTTGTCTAACCAACTGCCGGCATCACACGTTTTAATGTCAGCATAGGACATCTGGTGCACCGTTTGATTAAGACCTAGGATCCGGGCAAACGTGTCATCATGATGCACTATCGCCATGTTATCTTGGGTCAGCATGACATCAAATTCGACCCACTTCGCCCCCAATTGCTGCGCGGTGGCAAAAGCCATTAATGTATTTTCCGGAGCAATGCCGCTTGCGCCCCGGTGGGCAATGAGTGGGGGCAACACGAAATCACTAGTCATGGTGTACTTCTTTAATGACATGGGAAATCAATGGCAGCGCAGTGCTGTCACTAAATTCTGCCGCCGCATTAATCCCTATTTCGGCAATATTTTTTGCATCTAGATTCGGATTATCATATTGCGTAAACATGGCGCCTAACGCATATTCATTGCCCGCCCCATAAGCATAATAATGAGCAAATTGTTGGATATCACGGTAAGACCCGACAGCAAAAATGCCATAAGGATTGATCAGTAGCACATCTAAAGTGTTGGTCTCAAAACCAGATTCTTCAGACTTGGATTCAAAAAAATACTCTTCTTTTAATGCTTTTTGGAAATCGCGCCAGTATAAGAAAATATCCTCTGGGCTACGCAACAAGACTTCCCCTTCTTGATTCAAAAAGAAATGCTTTAGGGCATGGTAACCGGCCGCAGGGCCCGTGACCGCAATATAGTTTTCTCCAATGGTCATAATTTTATTGTGATTTATCACGTGCTTGGCTGCATTTTTTTCACTGCCCCATTTAATGAGGGTATCGCAGGCGATGGCAATGTAACCATTTTTTCTCACGGCGGTGACGGTAGACATGGTGTTTTTTTTCCTTAAGTTTTAATAAGGTACGGATCTTATCATAGTCAACATTTTTTCGGGGGTGCCCTTTAGAGGCAAGTAGGCCAGACTTAAGTCCATATTAAGTTGACTTGCTTGCTTTAGGACGTTGATTATGATAAATTATTCTTCAAACCCTTAAAAGGCAAAACTTAAGTCAATGAAATCCTTAACATCTTTAAGAGATCGTGATATTTTTTCAGAACCTGATGATGCGCTCGCCTTTATTAGGGAAGTTTTGGACCGTGCTAACGCTGATGAACTTGAAGCGATTAAAGAACAAGAATTTGACTTCGCTGAATTTACCGATGCGACCTGGGTACATTATCTGGCCTATCATAATCAGCCTGAATTATTAGCCCAAGTACTCGCCCTAGGCTTTGATCAAAATGCTTACGCAAAACTAGAGAAAGAAAATGAGGGCATGTCTTATATCAGCCCTTTAATGGTGGCAGTCGGTAAAAATGCCATCCCGGCTGCGCACTGTTTACTCGAGCGGGGCGCGAAGCTCGCAGGTTTTATTAATGGAAATTACAATGTCTTGTATTTAGCCGCAAAGCATACCTCTTATGAGTTTGTCGAAGCATTACTACAGCATGCAAAAAAAACGAATCAAATTGATGATCTGGTTAGCTTATGTCATTTCCATCATGGACAAATGTATGATGTTCCCTCTTCTTATCAGCATATTGCTGATAACTTAATACAAGATTTTCTGCTTAAGAAAATAAAATATTTCAAACTGTCATACCTTACTGATTTATCTCAAGGGATAACGGATCAGTTTGCTCGTCATTATGAAGCACCGAAACTGCAGGATATAGGCATACAGGATGCCAATGAACAAGAAACTTTTGGCAAAGCGCCCGATAAAAAAACAGCCCTTAAAAATGCGCTGATTATTATTTATGAAACCATGCATCGCCCTGATTGGTGTTGCCACTATTTGAAAGCGCTTGAAAAAGAAATTATCAAAGAGGCCAATGGTTTTTTACCCAGTAAGCATTTATCTCAATCTTATCAAAAAAAAATGCACATGGGTTATGAAATTATTGTTCCCAATGCAGATTTTAAACCCTTAAAATTAAATTCTTTATTAAAGCGTGCCATTTTAAATATTCTGCAACCGTTTGGATTGGGTGAAAGTGCGGTGAAATTACTGGGTTTAATCCCTATCGAGATCATGATGGGAATAATTAGTAACGGTGAATATTTTTCTGAAAGTAGTAAAACAGATCCTAAATTATTGATCCATGGGAAAGTATCGCACATGTTTCAATACCTGATTGTCTGTCTCATGGTTATAGCCGGAGATATTCATTTGGAATATGGAGATAACCAAACTTTGACGATAAAAGATATATTCAGCGCTATGGTGCATGAGCCAAAAAGCTTTGTTAACCTTAAAAAAGATGAGACCACTACACTGTGGGAACAAATCTTTGATTCCCTATACCTCAACCGATATACTTTTCAAGATCCTTATCGTCTCAACAGTCTATTAATGAATGCGGCATACACTCAGTTACCGGAACTGGCTGCATGTTTGATCAATGGTCATTGCAAAGCAATGATCGGGGTTGCGCAGTATTACAGTCTAATGTTTCAAGAAGTGATCAGTGTGCAACTGTTATGGAATAATATGATACGTTTGGTGCCGTTTAATGAATTATATCAATTTAATGCAAAAGATTATCTGGACACACAGACCAAGCACCCTGCGATAAAATTTCCACAAAATATTACGGCTAACACTAATTTTTTAGTGCTCTATAAATATCCCACGGTTAAACCTACAAATGACTTAAATCATACTACGATTAAAGAGCCTTGCGCTGTCCAAGCAAAGGCGTAACGCACGGTTTGAATTAGAGGAGTGGTTATCAGTTGGTTTTCCCCTCATTTGCAGGTATTCTATGCCTATCTTCCTTGATGCAATATTTCCACTTAAATCTATAGCGAAGCCCTGATCATGATAAATGAATTATTAGCCACCTTAAACGAAAAGCAACAACAAGCGGTGAGTGCGCCACCGAATCATCAACTGATTTTAGCGGGTGCCGGCAGTGGTAAGACGCGGGTTTTAGTGCATCGTATGATATGGCTCATCACCACACAACACGTTTCTCCCCACGCGATTTTAGCAGTCACTTTCACCAATAAAGCTGCGCAAGAAATGCGCAATCGTATGGGTGAGTTACTCAACACTTCAGTGGCCAAAATGTGGGTCGGTACGTTTCATGGTTTAGCACATCGTTTGTTGCGCATGCATTGGCAGGATGCGGGCTTGCCCGAAGGTTTTCAAATTTTAGACAGCGATGATCAGCTGCGTTACATTAAGCGGGTCATTAAATCGTTAGACTTAGATGATACGCGTTGGAAACCTAAACAAGCACAAGGCTTTATTAACAGTAAAAAAGATGCGGGCTTGCGGCCTCATCACATTGAACCGGGTTTTGATTTATTTGTAAAAACGCAGCTGAAGATTTATCAGGCCTATGAAGCGATGTGCCAGCAGGCAGGCGTAGTGGATTTTGCAGAAATTCTGCTGCGGACGTATGAATTATTGCGTGATAATAAAGCCTTGCTCGAGCATTATCAGCAACGCTTTCAATATATTTTAGTGGATGAGTTTCAAGACACCAATGCTATCCAATATGCATGGCTGCGGCAACTTGCGGGCGCGTGTAACTTTCTCACTATAGTCGGAGATGATGATCAATCCATTTACGGCTGGCGGGGCGCGAAAATTGAAAATATTCGTAAGTTCACCCAAGATTTCCCGCAAGCCCAAGTGATCCGCTTAGAGCAAAACTATCGCTCGACGCAAAATATTTTATCGGCGTCCAATGCCTTAATCAGCCATAATACTGCACGTTTAGGCAAAGAATTATGGACCCAAGACGGTGAGGGTGAACCGATTGCGCTTTACGAAGCATTTAATGAAATTGATGAAGCCCAATTTGTCACATCAGAAATTAAAAAATGGGGCCAGTTGCATTCGTTTGCTGAGGTCGCTATTTTATACCGCTCCAATGCGCAATCACGGGTGTTAGAAGAATCTTTAATTCAGGCCGGAATACCGTATCGGATCTACGGCGGGCAGCGGTTTTTTGAGCGTGCAGAAATTAAAGATGCGTTGGCTTATATACGTTTAGTTGCGCATACCCATGATGGCGCGGCTTTTGAGCGTGTAGTCAACTGGCCGACGCGCGGTATTGGTGAGCAAACGCAAGCACTTATTCGCGAGCAAAGCAGGCAATCTCAACAATCCTTATGGGATGCCGCGGTGTTTTTAATCCAACATGATGTATTATCTGCGCGCGCGGCCAAAGCCTTGCAGCAGTTTTTAACTTTAATTGAAGCGCTGCGGGAAATGGCTTTTAATGCGCATAGCTTGCATGAGCAAGTCGAAGCGGTGATTAAAGGCAGTGGCTTAATTGAGCAATATAAAGCAACGGATCGCGATAAAATGTTATCTCGCTTAGAAAACTTAGAAGAGCTGATTAGCGCGGCACGCCAATACCACCCCGAACATGATGAAGGTTCACTCTTAAATAGTTTTCTTGCTCATGCTGCGCTGGAAGCAGGTGAGGAGCAGGCGGATCCCCATCAAGCCTGCGTGCAACTCATGACGCTGCATTCAGCAAAAGGCTTAGAATTTCCTTTAGTCTTTATGTGTGGTTTAGAAGAAGGGTTATTTCCGCATCAAATGGCGATAGCCGAACATAAACATGTCGAAGAAGAAAGACGGTTGTGTTACGTCGGCATGACGCGTGCCATGAAAAAATTGGTGTTAAGTTACGCACAATGCCGACGTTTTCATGGCCGAGAAGCCATGAGCCCGCCCTCTCGTTTTATCACTGAAATTCCAGAAGAATTTTTATCCCCAGTGCGGGTGCGCAAAACCCCTAAAGCAAGTGGGGGTGGCTATCGAACCGTGTCGATGCCGGTTAATCCTGTTCAAGCCTTTTTGCCGTTTCCACTCGGGGCACGGGTTAAGCATGAAAAATTTGGGCTAGGCACGGTGCTCGCCTATGAAGGCCAAGGCGAGCATGCACGTGTGCAAGTGAATTTTGAAAAATTAGGCAGTAAATGGTTAGTGCTTGCCTATGCCCATTTACAGTCTGCGTCTGAGCATTATGTCTAGGATTGTTGCACGGTGGAATGTCGACATTTTATTTTAACAGGCGTAGTATTTAGCTTTATCCCATACTTAAGGGTTGCTCATGCCTGCTCCATTTGTCCTCGTCGATGGTTCGTCTTACGTATACCGCGCTTTTCATGCCATGCCGCCACTCACCAATTCGCAAGGTGAACCGACGGGGGCTGTTTATGGCGTGATTAATATGCTGCGTAAGTTATTGCATGAAATTAATCCTAGTCATATGGCTGTGGTGTTTGATGCCAAAGGAAAAACATTTCGTAGCGAGATTTATCCAGAATATAAAGCGCATCGTCCCCCCATGCCGCCTGAGCTCGTGCAACAATTAGAACCTATCCACACCATTATTAAAGCCATGGGCATACCCGTGTTATGTGTATCGGGCGTCGAGGCCGATGATGTGATGGGGACATTGGCGGTGCAAGCCGCAAAGCAACAGATGCAGACTTTGATTTCAACGGGTGATAAAGACATGGCACAAGTGGTCAGCGCCCAGATCCATTTGGTTAATACCATGACGGAATCAGAGCTAGACCCTGCGGGTGTTGAAAAAAAATTTGGCGTCGCTCCTTCGCAAATTATCGATTTACTGACCCTGACCGGTGATACCTCAGATAATATTCCGGGCGTGCCTAAAGTTGGCCCTAAAACCGCAGCAAAATGGCTGCAGGCATATGGTAGCTTGGACAACATCATCGCTCATGCCAGCGAAATCACAGGCAAAATTGGGGAAAACTTACGGGCTACACTTGCAGAGCTCCCCTTGTCTAAACAATTGGTCACCATAAAATGTGATGTGCCACTGGATGTGCGCCCACACGAGTTGGTTCGCAGCGCACCCGATAACGCTACACTTAAAACCTGGTTTGATCGTTTAGCGTTTAAAGGCTGGCTATTAGAATTAGAACAGCAACACACGCTGCCTACCCCCACAAGAAAGCCAGAAGCAGAAAAAAATTACTCCTTGATTTTAACTGAAGATCAATTTAAGGCTTGGCTAGATAAAATCCGTGCAGCACCCTTATGGGCCATTGATGTTGAAAGTTGCGGTGCGCAAATTATCGGAATTTCATTAGCCCTAGCCCCTAGTGTTGCCGCGTATATTCCCATTGCACATGATTATATCGATGCACCGCAACAATTAAATCTCACCCAGGTACTCTCTGCATTAAAACCCTTATTAGAGGATCCTTTACAGGCCAAAGTGGGCCAGAATTTAAAAAACTTGCTCAATCTATTTTTTGAAAAGGGAATAGAATTTCGTGGGGCGCAATTTGATACGCTCATTGAATCTTATGTATACAATTCAACGGCCACGCGTCATAATTTAACTGCAATTGCAGCGAAATATTTAAATTATCACATGATGGTTTATGATGAAATCGCAGGTAAAGCCAGCAAACAGCTCCCCTTTAATCAGATCCCTCTAGATAAAGCACTTGCCTTTGCAGCAGAAAAAGCAGACATTTGCTTGCAGTTGCATCATCACTTATGGCCAGAAATTGATAAAGTTTCCGGGCTTAAAGAAGTCTTTGAAAGTATCGAAATGCCATTGATTTTTGTTTTAGCGCGCATGGAGCGCATTGGCGTATTGATTGATGCGCAATTGCTGCAACAACAAAGTAAAGAACTTGGCGCGCGTTTGGATATTTTAAGAGAAGAAATTCATGCGATCGCGGGGGAGAGTTTTAATATTGAATCGCCCAAACAATTGCAAGCGATTTTATTTGAAAAATTAAAATTACCAACCCACAGTAAAACGCCCACCGGCCAAGCCTCGACTTCCGAATCGGTATTGCAGGAGTTGGCGCTTGATTATCCACTGCCCAAGCTGATTTTAGAATACCGCAGTTTAAGTAAATTAAAGTCCACCTACACTGAAAAGTTGCCCGAACAAATTCACGGCAAAACAGGACGCATACATACGTCATACCAACAAACAGTGACTGCGACCGGACGCTTATCCTCCTCTGATCCTAATTTACAGAATATTCCTATCCGCACCGAAGAAGGACGCCGCATTCGACAAGCGTTTATCGCACCCCCGGGCTATAAAATAGTGGCCATCGATTACTCGCAAATTGAATTACGCATCATGGCACATTTAGCAGATGATCCCGGTTTACAAAAAGCATTTCATCAAGGCTTAGATATCCATACGGCAACGGCGGCTGAAGTGTTTAATCTGACGGCAGAACAGGTGACACACATCGAGCGGCGCAATGCGAAAGCCATTAATTTTGGCTTGATTTATGGCATGTCCGCGTTTGGTTTAGCAAAACAACTCGATGTCTCACGTCATGAAGCAAAAGCGTATATCGACACTTATTTCCAACGCTATCCAAACGTAAAAGCGTATATGGAAAATACCCGTAATCTTGCGCACAGTCAGGGATTTGTTGAAACTTTTTTTGGCCGGCGTTTATATTTACCGGAAATTAATTCACGTAATATGGCGCTACGCACGGCGTCTGAGCGCGCAGCCATTAACGCACCGCTGCAAGGCACGGCCGCGGATATTATTAAACTCGCCATGATCATTATCGATCATTATTTTATCGCCGAGAAAATTGACGCCCGCATGGTCATGCAAGTGCACGATGAACTTGTTTTTGAGGTAAAAACCGAACTCATCGAGAGCCTAACGCCCATATTAATGGATAAAATGGCAAAAGCCGCCAATTTAGGCGTAAGCTTATTGGCCCATGCTGGAGTGGGTAATAATTGGGATGAGGCGCATTAGCCCCTCTTTAAATGGCCTTCCCTGTAAAGCGGCGCGGCATAACCTATTAAATAATAACAATATTTAAAAATTAGCTAAAAATCATTGATCAAAATGTAATGATACGTTACATTATTGCTTTTAGCTGTTATACTGATGTTCAAGGACGTTTTTGTGAGAAAAGGACCCTCATATCAATTAAAAGATTTAGAGCAAGGCTGTTGTGTAAACAGCTCTAAAGTGATTGTAATGCGTTTGGCTAAAGATACAGCAAGAAAAGACTTTAAATTGAAAACTCAGGATGCAGTTGTTCAATTTATTGCTTATGGCGGTCTTGAAAATCCTAGCTTTATCAACTCAAAGCCATGGGAAAATAACCCGGATCCCGGTTTAATTATGATTGATGCTTATGGATTTTATTCAGGATGTACTTTTGGTTATTTGGCATTTTTATATCACCCTAAAACGCAGCATTGGACGATTAAATCTTTTAAGAAAAATGATCAACTTGATCCGAGAGTTTTTGCCTTAGCTAAATCAAAGAAATGGCCTCGTCATTAAATGAAAAGGTGTGTCATGAGTAAAAGAACAGAGATTTGTCCAATTTGTGGATCAGAAAAGGTCGAACGATTTGAAACAATAAGCAAAGCGCAGTTGACTGTGGGACCCTCATTTACTTTTCATGAAATTTACTATAAATGCAGTACTTGCCACGAAGAAAGTGATATTTTTGCTGAAACAGATAAAAATTATCTTAAGGCTCAAAAAGAGGCAGAAGCTCAATGGATTAAAGACGCCCTTAATCAACTCGCTGATTTAGGCATTAGTATGGCATTCTTTGAACGTGCATTCGAGTTACCCATTAGGACGTTAACGCGCTGGAAAACAGGGGATTTTTCATCCACTTCATTAGCTTTGTTGCGTGTCATGAAAACTTATCCCTGGATGGTCGAGGTTGCAGCGCATAATTTTGATCCTTTGTTTGCTCAAAAATCCATGCAAGAAACATTAGTCCCACAGAGAATCATTTTTAATTTAGGCACCCCTCTTGGTGAATCGTCTTCTGTATCTACTCTTATTTCGAGTCTGCCTTCTAGCAGTGTAGGCATGGGGGAATAATGAAACTTTATGATGCCATTTTCTGTGATGATATTCGTCATGAAGTAAATAATAAATTCTCATTAATGGGGATCTATAATGAGGAAATTGTATTTCATGTGCCAAACAAAAATGAAGTGGGGCCTCAACTCTTTAAGCTATCATTACTTTTACGGTTTAAAATTAACAAAGAAGAACAATATCCCGAGCGATTTGAATTTGCTTACACTTTAAATGGAGTAAATATACAGCCTTCTTTAGGCATGATGCACCAAAATAATGGTCAAGAAATTATCGTGTTAGGCTTAGCTCATCAAACGATGCCACTCCAGGCGGGTGATTTAGGATTTTCCATTAAATTATTCAAAAAAAATACAGTATTACTCAATGTAGAAGAATCCTGTGGGATAAAAATTATCATCAAGTAGAGCAATCCTGTAGGCAATGTCTATGGTGATAAGTCACTTTGAAAACTAATTGGAACATATGGGGTCTAATTTATTAGGACTACCCGAGTAACTGCGAAAGCGGTGATCGGGCCTAGCGGTCGATTGAGACTGCGTGGCCTCTAGCCTCCCGCAAGGATCTAGGGGCTTTTTATTATGTTACATTTGCGGGCAGTTCAAACCACCCTATCAGTTTTTTACGCAATTCTTCTAAACCAATTTTACGAAAGGCTGAAAATAATTGCATGCTGACTAAAGGATAGTCGGCAAGCGCAGTTTCTAATTTTTGCATGGTGATTTGCCCTTGCATGCGACTCAATTTATCGCATTTATTGAGCACCAGATGCACAGGCGTCTCGCTGCGTAATAACCAATCTAGCATCGCTTGATCCATGCCTTGTAAGGGGTGGCGAATATCCATGATTAAAACGAGTCCCGCTAAACAGGGTCGATGCCTGAGATATTCATCAATCAACATGTGCCACTCTTTAATCACGGCGGGAGGCGCTTTCGCAAAACCATAACCGGGTAAGTCGATTAATTTTAAAGTGGCAGGCTTGAGGGTGAAAATATTAATGGCTTGGGTGCGTCCAGGGGTTTTACTGGTGCGCGCCAGGCCGCGCTGCTGGGTCAGGGCATTGATGGTGCTGGATTTGCCTACGTTAGATCGCCCCAAAAATGCAATTTCATGTCCCTCGCTTGTGGGCAGATCTGCAAATTTGACGACGGTTTTAAGAAATTGGGCGGCTGAAAATATATTACTCATGGTGCATAGGGTACCATGAATTGGGGGTCAAGGTGGAATTGATGACTCGCGTGCACCATGCTATGATTCACCGACTTTATTATTCTAAAGGGAGGCTGCTTTGAAACAGCTGAAATTATTTCTTTTACTCTGTTGCATGATGCCTATCGCTTGGGCTGCACCGGAGCAAACCGCGAATTCGGCTGATGCAACACCTGCTGTCGCAGCGGCTCCTGCAACAACACCCGCACCTGCGGCAACAAGTCCGACACCGGCAGCTACTCCTGCAACAACACCCGCACCTGCGGCAGCAAGTCCGACACCAGCAGCTACTCCCGCAACAACGCCCGCACCTGCGGCAGCAAGCCCGGCACCGGCAGCTACTCCTGCAACAACGCCCACACCTGCTGCAAAATCCACGTCAAGCGCAGCAGCTACTCCAACTCCAACTGCAACACCCACTAGCGCTACCGAGCCTTTATTACCCGGCGATGCAGAACGCGGTTTAGCCAAATCAAGTACCTGTGTGGCCTGTCATGGTACGGATGGCAATAGCATTATTCCCGATTACCCGAAGATTGCCGGCCAAAATGAAAGTTATATCATAGAAAGCTTACATGAATTTAAAGAAGGCCCTGGGGGTGAACGTGATAATCCCATTATGTTTGGCATGGTGGCGAATTTATCTGAACAAGATATGTTAGATTTAGCGTCTTATTATGCGAGTCAAAAAGTCACACTTGGCGAAGTGGACCCTGCATTAGTCGAGTTGGGACAAAGTATTTATCGTGGGGGTAATATTGAAGCGGGTGTGCCGGCTTGTATCGCTTGCCATGGTCCACGCGGAGAAGGCAATACGCTTGCACGCTTCCCGGCTTTAAGCGGTCAGAACGCGGCATATGTTGAGGCCCAATTGCATGCATTTCGTTCTGGGACACGCAAAGGCGGCGTCAATGATATGATGACGCAAGTGGTCGCGCGTATGAGTGAAGATGAAATTAAAGCAGTGGCCAGTTATGTTTCCGGGTTACATTAATCTGTTTTTTTAGGGGCGCGATTTCACGTTGCTTAGGATTAAATTTAATGGGAGAGTTATCATGTTACGTAAATGGATCTTTTTAGTATTATCTTTAGTGTGTGTAAGCGCAGTGTATGCCGCAGAAGCACCGCAACCTACCCCCGCACCGCAAACGAATGAAATTATCGAAGGCGTGCATTACATCAAATTGCCTAATACCGTGCCGCAGCAAGCTGTCGTACAAACTTACTTGGCGCAAGATAAAGGCAAAATTCAAGTCGCAGAGTTTTTTAGTTATAAATGCCCCGGGTGTTACGCACTAGAAGGTGATTTTAATGCTTGGGCCGCTAAGCAACCCAAAGATGTGGCCATACGTCGGGTCCCGGTTT
This sequence comes from Gammaproteobacteria bacterium, assembly GCA_013289605.1. GTDB lineage: Bacteria > Pseudomonadota > Gammaproteobacteria > JABCZS01 > JABCZS01 > JABCZS01. Next base: position 41,505 of record JABCZS010000010.1, on the reverse strand, counting down.
CCTTTGGTCCCAACTGGGAGCCTTTGGCTAAAGCTTATTTTGTAATAGAGCAAATGGGTAAGGTCCATGAACTCAATCCTGTTATTTTTAACGCTGTCCATAAAGATCGTAAACCATTAGAAACCCAATCTGAAATAGCCCTGTTGTTATCCCAACATGGTGTGAAGTTGGATGAGTTTAATGCCGCTTATGAAGGTTTTAATGTTAATCGCTTATGGACCCAGGCGCAGCTATTAAGACAAAGTGAGGAAGTGGGATCTGTTCCCGCTGTGGTCGTCAATGGCGAGTATTTAACCCATATTGGCTTGACCCAAGATCCCAAAAAGCTGATGCAAGTGCTCGATTACTTGATAGAAAAAGTAAGAAAGGGTGAGTAAATAGTCTTCGCGCCCGAGGGGATTCGAACCTCTGACCTTTGGCTTCGGAGGCCAACGCTCTATCCATCTGAGCTACGGGCGCAAGCCTAGGATCATACGCATAAAAATAGATATGGTCTACTCTACTCTTTGCACAGATGCTTTGGGCGCGCAGGCCTCTTAACCCTAACTTAAGAAATCACCTGCGCACCCGGTTTTAACGTAAAATAGCGGTAGGTCTTGCTACTATTTCATCAGATTTATTTGACAATCCTGTCTATAGTAAATAGAGTTTCTACCGAAGTCTTCCTTGCCCTATATTTATAGAGAAAAAAATGTTAGCTCATATTGATTACGCAATTGTACTCATTTACCTCATCGGCATTATGGGTTTAGGCTTATATGCCAGTCGTGGAATTCAGAATTTAAAACAATACGCCGTAGCCGGACGAAATTATACGGCGCCGGTAGTGTTTGCTACCCTCTCTGCCGCATTTATTGGCGGTGGGTTTACCTTAGGCAATGCTGAAAAAGTATTTATGTGGGGCATAGTCAATATTTTTGCGCTCTGGGGATTTAGTTTAAAAGAAATTCTTGTCGCCAAGTATGTTGCTCCCCGGATGGAAGCTCACCGAGAGGCGATTTCTATTGGCGATATTATGGTGAAGGCCTATGGTGTGCCCGGTCGTTTAGTATCAGGTGTTTGTGGTGTATTACTGTGTGTGGGGATAATCGGCGCGCAAGTCGGCGCCATGGGCTATGTGTTTGAAACCTTTTTAGGGATCTCGCGCATGTGGGGCATCCTCTTAGGTTGTGGCACCTTGATAGTGTATGTCACCTTGGGTGGGATCCGTGCCGTGGTGATTACTGAGGTGGTGCAGTTTGGTATATTGGCTCTAGGTTTGCCTTTAGCCTTAGTATTTAGCGTATACCATGCGGGTGGGGTGGATGCGGTATTAGCCCAGATCCCTGCAGATCATCTTTCCATTCCAGGATCCTCACTTACGTGGATGGCCTTTATTTCTTTATTTTTAACCTTTATGCTGGGTGAGACTTTAGTTCCTCCCTATTTACAGCGTTTACTCATTGGTAAAGATGTGAAAAGTATTGCGCGAGGCACCTTATGGAGTGGCTTGTTTTCTATTCCTTATTTTGCAGTGACCGGATGTTTAGGCTTAGTGGCATTAGCTTTACAGCCTGATTTAGATCCCAATCTAGCGGTTCCTTTTCTTGTGAAAACCGCTTTGCCTATAGGCATCGTCGGGATCGTGATTGCGAGCATCATTTGTGTAGTCATGTCGTCTGCAGAGTCATTTTTAAATGCAGCGAGTGTGGCCTTTACGAACGACATTGTTAAACCCCTCTACAAAAATACACTCAGCCATCGCCAGGAACTTATGGTAGCAAAAGGGGTCACTTTATTTGCAGGGATAGGCTCAGTGATCTTAGCGGTGAAAATAGTCAGTGTCTTAGATATTTTAATCTATGCTTATCACTTCTGGGCACCGATGATGGTCATTCCTTTGGTTGCAGCGATTTATGGCTTTCGCACCCAGCCTTGGGTCTATTTGTTGTCTGCCGCTTGTGGGGCCGTCGGGATGTGGATTTGGCAATATGTGTTAAATAACCCTTATCAATTAGAAGGTTTGGTGGTTGGGGTGATTGCGAATGCCTCGAGCTTATATCTTGCACACAAATTTTTCGTATCTGAATCACAGGTTGCGTTGGAAGAATCTGCGTAGTTTTGATATCATACGCGTTCAAATTAACTGGAGAGTGTTTATGTTAGGGCGCAGTGTAGTGGTGTTATCTGGAATTATTTTAAGTCTAATGATGACACAAGTTATCCACGCACAAACACGCGCTGAAACTATCCAAGAAAATACCGCGCCTGTCGGTCAAGTGAATGTTGCGGGCGCCTCCGAACAAGCGGCCGCCGCAGCGGCTGCTGCCAGCGCACCGTTATCACCCGAAGCCCTTTATAAGAAAAATTGCGCGTTTTGTCACGACACGGGCACGGCCGGTGCACCTAAATATGCAGACAAAGCCGGATGGGCGCCGCATTTAGCTAAGGGTCAGGATGTTCTGAAGGAACACGCCTTGAAAGGCTTTAAGGCCATGCCGGCTAAAGGGCTTTGCCCACAATGTTCTGATGCCGATACACTGGCAGCACTAGATCATTTATTAAAGTCAGTGCAATAAATAGCGTTCCAGCTATACTGTCTGCATGAATACAACTTATAAATTTGTCGCGTGCCTAATCGCAGGTATTTTTTTAACGGCTTGTGCCCCAAAAAAAGAGCCATCGCCGGATCTTATTGTGGTGTTTAAATCCGAGCGCGAGTTAGCGCTAGTGCGTAATAATAAAATTTATAAAAGGTATGACATTGGTTTAGGCCAAGACCCTATAGGTCATAAAGTACAAGAGGGCGATAGCCGTACTCCTGAAGGTCATTATATTATTAGTGGTAGAAATCCTAATAGCCTTTATTTTTTATCGCTCAGAATAAGTTATCCCGATGAAGATGATATTGATTATGCACGCGAGCTGGGCGTATCTCCAGGGAATCACATCATGATCCATGGCATGAAAGGAAAGGGGACTCGAAGAGAGTTTCTTGAACAAGGCGATTGGACTGAAGGGTGTATCGCCGTCACCAATGATGAAATGCATGAATTGTGGCACGTGATCGAGGATGGGACTCCCATCACGATTTTGCCCTAAGTTCAATATGTCAAATTTAAGCGAAGAAGATAAAAAACTATTGCAGCAGGCCATGAAAGGGGTGGTGCCTCTAAAAGTAGCGGATCCTCGCACCCATTCTTCCCCGTCAAAACCCACACCGCGTGTGCACAGTATCTATCCTGAAGTGCGAGAAAAAAGCACAGAACCCACACTTCTTTTTTATGATAATGATGAAGAACAACCGGAAACGATTTTTTTTGCTAGACCAGGCTTACAATACCGCGTGCAACTCCAATTGCGACAAGGTAAAATGCGACCACAAGTAACACTCGATTTGCATGGAATGAGAGTGGATGAAGCCAGAAGAGCGGTGGCACAATTTTTAGAACGAGCCTTTAGACAAGGCTTACGTCATTTAATAATTATTCATGGCAAGGGCGGCCATGGCAATGCTGTTTTGCGCGGTAAAGTGTATCAGTGGTTGCCTCAAAGCCCTAAGGTATTAGCCTTTAGTTCAGCGATACCTCGGGACGGTGGCAGTGGCGCAGTTTATATTTTATTAGCCGGACATTAAACTTATTGAGGGAAAAATGCGTATTTTTTTGATCACCATGATTGTGTTATTAAGTGCTTGCAGCACATCTCCCACTGGGCGCTCACAGTTTTTATTATATTCGCCTAGTGCGTTAGACCAGATGGGATCAGAAGCTTTCGCTGCATTGAAAAAACAAGAGCCGATATCTCATGATATTGCCATCAATCTATATGTCCAATGCGTTGCACGGGCCACATTAAAAGGTTTGCTGAATGATGACGGTGATCCTGATCGCTGGGAGATTGTAGTGTTTGCTAGTGAAGAAGCGAACGCCTTCGCCCTACCGGGTGGAAAAATCGGTGTTTATACGGGAATGCTAAAGGTTGCCACGACCCAAGATCAACTGGCCGCGGTTATCGGCCATGAAATTGCGCACGTGGTCGCAGAACACAGTAATGAGCGTATTTCCACCCAAGCCGCAACGCAAATGGGTTTGTCGTTAGCTAATTCATCTGGGGTCAATCCCAATGTTCAAGCATTATTAGGCGTAGGCGCCGAGTATGGAGTTTTACTTCCCTATAGTCGCGCGCAAGAATCTGAAGCGGATCTTATCGGTTTAGACATCATGGCGCGTGCAGGGTTTAATCCACAAGCAAGTGTTGAGGTCTGGAAAAACATGGAAGCCAAATATGGCAGTCAACCGCCAGAATTTTTATTGACGCACCCGGGTTATCATACGCGGATGACAGATTTAAACTTGGATATGCCTGAAGCCATGATAATTTACGAGGAGGTAAAGGCGCGCGGCGTGCATCCGAATTGTCATTTATAATGGATGGAGTTTTGCGCTGTAAGGTTTTAAGGATTGGTTGAGATGTGGGTGGAGTAAGTTATAAAACATGAACCCCCATGGCTTGAGCAACTTTAATTAGCTGTTTATCCATGGTTGCTAGGGGAGCTTGTTGCCGCAAGGCCACTTCTAAGTAAGCGGCATCATAAGCGGATATTTTATGCTCGTGGGCTAAATGATAAGTGGTGTCGTGGGCATGTATAACGGCTTGTTCATCGATAATAATGGGCAGTGCCTTGAGTATTTCCCAAAAACCAATTGCTTGGACATGGGTGATTCGTCCCCGTCTCTCTCCTACCAATAAAACATTGGATACTTCCCAAGTCCATAAACCAGGAACGATCGCGCGTTTATTTTTTTGTAAAGCATCTAATATGGATTCGGTATAATCATTCATTTCATCTAAAAACAGCCAAGCCATGGTTACAGAACAGTCCAATATGAAAGTCATTTATTTACGTCCTTCTTCACGTGCTTCTTGAGTCGAACCCTTTGCCTGCCAACTGACCCCTGTGCGCAGTTTTCTCAGTTTTTCAATGGCCTGTGCGGGGTTTAATTGAGATTCAGTTATGGGAGAGAGCATGGCCACAGGTTTGCCACGTCGAGTGATCACGAATACCTCCCCCTTTAAGACGGCATCTAATAGATTAGGCAAATGTGTTTTAGCTGAAAATGAACCTACTTCTTGCATCGTGCTTCTCTTTAATCAACTGGTTTACAGTCTAGTTTAATACAAGAAAGCGGTGTGTGCAAATCAGCATTAACGTTTTCGCCCCATTTCTCCACGATAAGCCAGCGCTTCTTGAACGTGTTCCAATTGAATAGCTGCGGCATCGGCAAGATCGGCTATCGTGCGAGAGATTTTTAATAATTTATGATAAGCCCGGTTGGATAAATTAAATTGAGTGAGCGCAGGCTCCAGCCAATGCTCGGTCTGCGTATCCAGTTTACAACAATTTTTTAATTGCGCACTGCCGAGTTGGGCATTGGGAAGACCGGTGCGCATGAGTGCGAGATTTCTTGCTTTGCGTACGCGCGCGCTAATTAATGCGCTGTTTTCTGAGCCCGCCTGTGGTTTTAAAAAAACATGAGCGGGCGTAGGACTCACCTTAACATGCAGATCAATTCGGTCTAAAATAGGCCCTGAGATCCGATTTTGGTAACGTAACACTTGCTCGCTAGTGCAGCGACACGGTTGGTTTTGCACACCGAGATAACCACACGGACAAGGATTCATCGCACAAAGCAGTTGAAAGCGCGCAGGATATTGGACGGCATTCGCCGCCCGCGCAATATTAATTTTTCCTGACTCTAAAGGCTCACGCAGGGTCTCTAACACTTTACGATTAAATTCCGGCAATTCATCTAAAAACAGCACACCATTATGCGCTAAAGAAATTTCCCCGGGTTTTGGGTCGCTGCCGCCGCCGACGAGCGCGACACCCGATGCGGTATGATGCGGGTTGCGAAAAGGCCGAACACCCCAGTGCTGGATGGCGGTTTTTTTCTGGCTAATGGAATGTATGGCCATCACTTCTATGGCTTCTTCCTCATTCATGACCGGTAAAATCGTGGGGAGCCGTTCGGCGAGCATGGTTTTTCCTGTGCCGGGCGGCCCTAACATCAGGAGATGGTGGGCACCACTTGCAGCGATCTCTAACGCACGTTTAGCTTGGGCCTGTCCGATGACTTCTGAAAAATCTACCGTATAAGTGTGAGCTTCGATATTAGCGGGTTTGAGATAAGGCGTGAGACACGGCTTGCAGAAATGATGGCTCACTTCGAGTAAATGTTGCGCAGGATATAATTCACACTCACTTAACGCAGCCTCTTCAACATTAGCGTAGGGCAAAATAAATTTACGCTGCGCGCGATGCGTTTGCAGTGCAAACGGTAGGCTTGCGGTCATGCCCCGCAGATCGCCTGATAAGCCGAGCTCGCCGGCAATTTCATATTCTTGAAAAAGATGCGCAGGAATTTGCCGTGTCGCGGCTAAAATGCCCAAAGCTATGGGCAAATCAAAGCGCCCGCCTTCTTTAGGTAACTCAGCGGGTGCGAGATTAACTGTAATGCGCCCGGGGGGAAATTCAAATTGACTGTTCATCAGGGCACTGCGGACGCGGTGCTTACTCTCCTTAACGGCTGTTTCAGCAAGCCCGGCAATATCAAAATGCGGCAAGCCCCCTGAAACATGAACTTCTATCATGACTAGCGGTGCATCTAAACCTAAGCGTGCGCGAGAGTAAAGCTGTGCAAAGGACATCCGTGATCCTGTTATTTGATATGTAACAATTGTGCGTGCATAACGATGATATAATCAACAATAGCGTTTATTTGATGAATATATGATCTTTGTTGTGACAAGGCAAGTAATTTATGACATTAAGCAGAATTGCGTGTTGCTTCTATATCGGCTAACACCTGCTCGAGTTCATTCAGTTTGGCTTGGGTGCGGGCAAGGACCGCGCATTGGGTGTCAAATTCTTCTCTGGGAACTAAATCCAGCTTAAGTAATTGCTCTTTTACCTGATCCCGTATCAGTTCACGGATGTCCTCTGACAGGGCAACTAGGCTAGGCGGCAAGGCTTGCAAAATCTTATCCGTTAAACGTTCAATGGCAGAACAGTCCATCATTTTTCCCTACCTCAAGTATAAAAGTGATATAATCGCATTTTTGGTCCAAAAGCTCAATTATACAGTGTAGGTATATGAAAAATATAGAAAAAAACAATAGTTTATTTAACATTCCCGGTTGGAGCGCAGGCTATTTTTTTATCAATGATGCCGGTCATTTATGTGCCCGGCCCCGTGCCCAAGACAGCGAACAATCTGTAGTATTAACCGATGTTGCTGAGCAAGCCGCAGCGCAAGGTTTGAGCTTACCTATTTTGTTACGCTTTGCTGACATTCTGCAGCATCGGGCACAGATACTCACCCGGGCCTTTGCCGAGGCAAGATCTAAATTTAATTATACCGGCGAGTACACCGCCGTTTATCCGATTAAAGTGAATCAACAGCGACAAGTTATAGAACATGTATTAGCGACGCCCGATGCGCGGGTGGGACTAGAAGCCGGCAGTAAGCCTGAATTAATGGCTGTATTAGCGCTGTGTCCTGCAGACAGAGAAGCGATCATTATTTGCAACGGTTATAAAGATAAAGAATACATCCAACTGGCCTTAATTGGTAATGAATTAGGCCATCAAGTCTATATTATTATTGAAAAACTCTCTGAATTAGAAGTGGTATTAAGCGAAGCCAAGCGTATGAAAGTCACGCCTAAAATTGGGTTTCGGGTGCGGCTTGCGTCCATGGGCAAAGGGCGTTGGCAAAATACCGGGGGTGAAAAGGCTAAATTTGGTTTATCGTGTGAGCAAGTCTTATCTGGGATAAAAAGTCTAAAAGATCATGATTTACTCCATTGTTTCCATGCATTACATATGCATATGGGTTCACAGATTGCGCACATTCGTGATATTCAACATGGCTTATTAGAATGCGTGCGTTTTTATGCTGAATTACACCATTTAGGCGTGAATATTCAAATTATTGATATTGGGGGCGGTTTAGCCGTCGATTATACGGGCACCCAAACCCGTGCGGATTTTTCCATGAATTACAGCTTAGAAGAATACGCGCATAACGTGATCCGGACTTTTTCTGAAGGCTGCAAAACTCATGATTTACCGCAGCCGCATGTGATAACCGAAGCCGGGCGCTCGATGATGGCCCATCATGCGGTATTGATTACTAATTTAGTGGATAGAGAAGTGACTAATGGTCATGACTTGCCCGCGGTGACGCAAGAAGATCCGAGTGTGTTGCAAGAGCTGGCGAGCACCTTATCGGCACTATCAACATTATCCCCCACAGAAGCTTACCACAATGCCTTACACGGCATGCATGAAGCACAAAGTTTATTTGTTTACGGTGTCCTCGATTTAAAGCAACGGGCCCAGGCTGAATATTTGTATCATACGATTTGTAAAGAAGTCCGTGAAAGGTTAAATCCCTTGGTGCGTGCCCATGCACGGGTGTTAGATGAGCTCAATGAAAAATTAGCGACTAAAATATTTGCTAACTTTTCAGTATTCCAATCTCTGCCCGATGCCTGGGCGCTCGATCAACCCTTTCCGGTATTGCCTCTTTCGCGCTTGGATGAAGTTTTATCTGAGCGTGGCATCATTCAAGATTTGACTTGTGATTCCGATGGCCAGATAGGCTTATACGTGGATAATATGGGCGTTGAAACCAGTTTACCCTTGCCGGCTTATGATGAGAAAAAACCTTACCTATTAGGATTTTTCTTAGCCGGTGCGTATCAAGAAATTTTAGGCGATATGCATAATTTATTTGGTGATGCGGACTCTGTGCATGTGCAGTTAAATCAAGACGGCACCTACAGTTTGCAACATGCTAAATGCGGCGATATGGTCAGTGATGTGTTGCGTTATGTTGGCTTTGACAGCAAAGAATTACTGGCTGCATTCAGACGCAAAATGGCCCAAGTGAATTTATCTCCCGATAAAAAATCACAATATTTAGCGCGGCTCGAGCAAGGTTTGTCGGCCTATACGTATTTGGGGTAGCATATGAATAAGAATCTGGGCACCCAAATTGTTTGCTTAGCGTTAATCGCAGTGGGTTTGTTGTGCAAACAAAACATCGTGTTATCGGTGGGCTTATTTGCCTTCTCCGGCGGCATTACCAATTGGCTTGCGATTTACATGCTGTTTGAAAAAGTACCGGGCCTGTATGGCTCAGGTGTGGTCCCAGCCCATTTTCAAGAATTTAAGCGTGGCATTTCCCATTTGCTGATGCAACAATTTTTCACTAAAGAAAACATTGAACGTTTTTTAAAAGGCAATCCCGAACAGCCTACTGCATCGCATGTGTCATTTGATGATGTCATTGAGACGCTAGATTTAAATCAGGCTTTTGATGCCTTTACTCAGGTGATCATGGAGTCTTCATTTGGCAGCATGCTCAATATGCTGGGTGGACCGTCGCGACTGGAAGGCTTGCGCGAGCCGTTTGTAGAGAAATTGCGCGGCTTCATCCTCGCGATTGCAAAAACCGATAGTTTTCAGCAAGCAGTGCAAAAAAAACTCATGGCCAGTGCGACCACAGAAAAAATCCATGAAAAAATTTCTGCGGTAATTGAGCATCGATTAGAAGAACTGACCCCGCAACTCGTCAAACAAATGGTCGAGGATATGATCCGGGTTCATCTAGGCTGGCTAGTGGTCTGGGGCGCGGTGTTTGGTGGCTTAATAGGATTAGTCTCAAGTTTAATTGCCCTATGGAGTGGCGTTACTCCTCCGATGTAATAAAAAATTTTCAATTTTAAAAATCCCTGCTAAAATTATTTTTCTAGGGAAGCGATATAAGACGCAAGGATGGCGTTGCTCGCAGCAGAGTGTTTAAACCTTGTCCACATTACTTCCTCTGTAAAATAACCAACCTCCCTGTTTTTGTTGAATAAAACAGTAGCGTTGATATTGTCTAATCTATTGATTTTTAAACCCATTATAAATTTTAGTTATTTCCCTACGTCGCATTTTTGCCTATTTTCTGGTAAGCTACTCATTTTTCCCTAATACTATGCACAAAGTTATCCACAGGTTGTCACATTCATGATCGAGGCCGTATTTGCCGGAACACCGTTGTGTGCAGATCGCGCATTAACCTTGGGAACCTTGCTTAAACTGCCGGTGATAACCGATATCGATCCTCTGTCTGATGAAGTGCTAGCGGTCATGCCCGATCGCATCGAAGTTTGGCAAAAAAACACCAAGCCCATTTTAGTGGATTTTCTTGCCCCCCAATTTCTACATCGTTTGCATACGATGCGCGGGCGGGATCCTTTACTGCGCGCTGTCGGCTTAAAACCACAGATCCCTAGCACCGTACTCGATGCAACAGCAGGCTTTGGCGGCGATGCGTGCATGCTCGCCTATTTTGGCGCACAGGTGATTTTATTGGAGCGCGAGCCCATTATGGGGCTGTTATTAAAAGATGGAGTCACGCGCGCTCAACGTGCAGGTGAACTCATGACCGTTGCAAGCCGGATGCAGGTGCTCATTACCGATGCAAAAGAATATTTAAAGCAGTTAGCAGCAGAGGATTATCCTGATGTCATTTATTTAGATCCCATGTTTGTTCATCATAAATCAGCCTTACCGAATAAAAACATGCAATTTTTACAGCAGCACAGTGGACACACCCATGATGCGGATGCGTTATTAAGCGTGGCATTGCGTTGTGCACGAAAACGCGTGGTGGTTAAACGTGCCTTGCAGGCCCCAACGCTAGATGCAACTGTTCCCAGTCTATGCATTAAAAGCAAATTATTACGGTTTGATGTGTATCTGACAGGCTTTACCTTGCATGCAGCGGATACAAAGAATTACAATGACGTTGAGGGATAAATAAGGATAACGCAATGGACATCATGACCTTGATCATTGGAGGCTTAAGCCTGTGCTTAATCATTACCCTCATTTATTATCATGGCAAAACCAGTAAAGAAGCCGCACTGCTTGTGATGCGACATCACGCATTAACCGTGTCAGAAAATCTAGTCACTCATCAATCCGCACACATTAAACAGCTGGAGCAACAAGTCGTGCAATTGACCACCTTACTTGAGCAAGAGCGGAAACAGCACACTGAGCGCATCTTGTTTTTAGAAGAAACTAAACAACAGTTAAAACATGAATTTCAAAATCTCGCCCAAACTATTTTGGAAGATAAAAGTAAACGCTTTACCGACCAAAATAAACAAAATATGGAAGGCATGTTAACGCCGCTGCGTGAGCAAATAAAAGAATTTGAGAAAAAAGTGCATGATGTGTATGAGAAAGAAAGTCGAGACCGCTTATCGCTGACTCAAGAAATCATTCAACTCAAAACGCTGAATCAACAAATGAGTCTTGATGCGGTGAATTTAACGTCAGCATTAAAAGGCGAGAGCAAAACCCAAGGCATTTGGGGGGAGATGATTTTAGAGCGGGTGTTGGAAAAATCAGGTTTAGTCAAAGGCCGGGAATATACGGTGCAGGTTCATTTGCATAATGAGCAAGGTCGGGCATACCAACCGGATGTGATCGTGCATTTGCCGGAAAATAAAGACATCATCATCGATGCTAAAGTTTCACTCAATGCGTATGAGCGGTATTGTTCAGGCCAAAATGAGAGCGATAAACTCGCGCACGTGGCAGCCATACGCAATCATATTAAAGTGTTAAGCGATAAAGATTATCATAAATTAGTGGACATTAAGACCTTAGATTTTGTATTGATGTTTATTCCCATCGAAGGCGCACTCTCATTTGCTTGCCAAGTGGATGCGGAATTATTCAGCGAAGCATTAACCCGTAATATTGTGATGGTAACGCCGTCTACTTTATTAGCCACACTGCGCACCATAGAAAATATTTGGCGTTTCGAATATCAAAATCGGCATGCACAACAAATCGCCACCAAAGCCGGAGATTTATACGATAAATTTGTAGGCTTTGTAGAAGATCTGGATGATTTAGGCAGAAAGTTACAAGGCTGTGTGGTCACTTATGATAAAGCTCAGAATAAATTATCCAGCGGCAAAGGTAATCTCATTAAACGTGCGGAAGATTTAAAAGCTTTAGGCATCAAAAATAGTAAACATTTAAATGTAGCCGCGGTGGAAGAATATGAAATTTGATTTTGATTTTTTAGTCATCGGTGCCGGCAGCGGCGGGGTACGTGCCAGTCGCATTGCCGCTAAACATGGCGCCCGCGTTGCGGTCATAGAAAAAAGTGATCTGGGCGGCACCTGCGTGAACTTGGGTTGTGTGCCTAAAAAATTATTTGCTTATGCTTCGCAGTATCATGAAACAAGTGCGCAGGCACAAGGTTTTGGTTGGCAATTTGATAATCCTCGTTTTGATTGGACGGTCTTGCGTAACAATAAAGATAAAGAAATAAAGCGTTTAAATCAGATTTATGAAAAACTATTAATCGATGCTCAGGTAACAATTATTCATGGGGCGGCTGAATTTGTAGACCCTCACACCGTGCGGGTTGAAAATGAAAACTACCGTGCGAAATATATTTTAATTGCAACGGGCTCACATTCCTTTGTACCGGATTTGCCCGGTAAAGATCTTGCGATCACATCCGATCTAGCGTTTCATTTGGATGCACTGCCTCATCGCGCGATTATCATAGGCGGAGGCTATATTGCAGTTGAGTTCGCCACTATTTTTAATGGCTTAGGCGTCGATACTACGCTTGTCTACCGAGATAAGTTATTATTGCGTGGATTTGATTTAACTGTGCGTGAGTTTATAGGGCAGGAATTGCAGAAAAAGGGGATTAAGTTATTATCCCATCATGTCCCGCTTGCCATTGATAAAACCGAAACGGAATTACAGGTTAAGTTTGAAAATGAAACACAGGCCACAGATTTAGTCTTTATGGCCACAGGAAGACGGGCAAATACGGTAGGGCTTAATCTTGAAGCTATGGTGAAGAAGCGTGATGATGGTAGCATTATCGTCAATGACCGCTATCAAACCAGTGCCGATCATATTTATGCCATCGGTGATGTCACCGGCGGCCCAGAGCTTACGCCTCTTGCTATCGCACAAGGTCATATCGTTGCGGATAATTTATTTGCTGGGATGAATCGGCGTTTGCAAAGTACCTTAATTCCGACTGCGGTGTTTTGCGAGCCGAATATAGGCACCGTGGGACTGAGCGAGGAGGATGCGCGCAAACAATACGGTGAAGTGAATGTTTATCAGACGACGTTTCGTGCCTTAAAACATACCTTAAGTGGCAGTGATGAGAAAACCTTGATGAAACTGATTACTGATAAAAAAACCGATAAAATATTAGGCCTGCATATGGTCGGATCGGACGCAGGCGAGATTATTCAGAGCCTAGCCGTAGCCCTACAAATGGGCGCCACTAAAGCTGATTTTGATCATACTTTAGCGGTACACCCGACGCTCGCCGAAGAGTTTGTTACCTTAAGATAGATGTTAAGTATTTGTTTTTACAATAAAAATTTACAGGCAGCCTATTCTTTACATTGACAATGGAAGATTTATCCAATATATTTCCATTAGCTATGGAGATATATTGTGATAGAGCTCGCCACCTTAAAGCAAGTCATACTTGAGCAAGCCCAAATCCGTCTACCCGAGGATTATGTGCCCCGTGCGATGATGACAAATGTTCAAACATTATCCCAAACGGGACAAGTGATGGTACTGACTGGATTGCGTAGAGTGGGAAAATCTACGCTGATGCAGGCATTGCGTCATGCGCAAGGACATACACATTATTATCTTAATTTTGATGATGACCGGTTAGTACGCTTTGAACTCGAAGATTTTCAAGTATTATTAGAATTATTTTTGGAATTTTATGGTGAAGAAGATACTTTTTATTTTGATGAAATTAAAAATATCCCACAGTGGGAACGGTTTATTCGTCGCCTCCATGATGAAGGCAAACGTATTTTTATCACGGGATCAAATGCGACATTATTTAGCAAAGAATTGGGCACGCGATTAACCGGACGGTATGTGCAAATCGAAGTGTTACCGTTTTCATTTCAAGAATTTTTGAATTATCAGAAGATTGAAGCGCCAAACTTAGAAAGAGTCACCACCGTTAAAAAAGCTGAAATTAAAAAACAATTTAATGCCTTTTATAAAATAGGCGGGATCCCGCAGTATATTCGCAAACAAAAAATTGAAATATTGCAGGGATTGTATGAGAGTGTATTATATCGGGATATTATTGCCAGATATCGATTAACTAATGAAAGGCCTATAAAAGAACTGGTTTATTATTTGGCGAGCAATATAGGAAAAGATGTTAGTTTTAATGCATTGCGGAAACTGTTAGGCTTAGGAAGTGCCACAACGGTATCCGAATATTGCCACCATTTAGCAGATAGTTATTTATGTTTTTTCATTAATCGTTATGATGTATCTTTAAAAAAACAAATGAATACCAGCAAAAAAGTATATTTTATTGATGCGGGTCTTGCGCAGTCGATAGGATTTCGTTTTTCTGAAGATAGAGGGAGATTGCTGGAAAATATGGTTTATTTAGCATTAAGACGTTTTCATGGTCCAGAAATTTATTTTTATCGTGAAGATAAAGAATGTGATTTTTTATTGCGTAAAGGTAATCATATTGAGGCCGTAATTCAAGTATGCGCTGATTTGGAAAATGCCCAGACCAAGTTGCGTGAATTCGACGGCCTGATTGCTGCCATGAAAGCATTTGGCTTAACTAAAGGGCTGATACTAACAGAAAATCAAGCGGGGAATGAAACAGTGGTCCGTGAAGATCACTCTTTTTATATTGAAATCATGCCTATTTGGCAATGGTTATTATAATGTATTAGCAACGCTGAAAGAAATTTAAGCACGCTTATGCCGTGCTATCCCCCATCCTAAACCATACCCTAAAAATGAACACACAATTTGGATGATTTCATTTGGAAATGAAATTGGGAAAATTTTAAAGAAAATAAATGCGCTTAAGCCTGCAAATACGGACAAAAGTGCTGCGAGTTTATATACGCGCTTTAACACACAACATAAAAATATAGACGCAAATAAACACGTTACCGGTAACTCATAGCTTTTCACTAATACTTCTAAAATATTATCCATAAAATAAGCAATCGAAATGGCAAGCATGCCACTTGCTAAGGTAATCAGCCGTGAAATTTGGACTTCGCGGTGTGGATTTTTTGAAAGGGTGCCAAAATCTTGTGCCAGGTTAGAGCTGATGGCGCACAGTAGGGAGTCGGCGGTCGAGACTATAGCGGCCAGTAACCCGCAGGCAACCAGCGCCAACACTACATCTGGAACAAGCGTGCGCATCAGTGCGATGAGTACACTGGTCTGTGGCGGGATGTCTACGGCGAGCGCTTTGGCGAGTATGCCAAAATACGCGGGGATTAATGCAAAAATTAAAATTAAACAGGCTGCGCCTAAAGCGGCCCCGGTTGCGACGCGCTTCGTGCGTGCGGAAAAAAACCGTTGCGCTAAATCTTGCTCGATCATGCAAAATAAAAAAGGCAGTAACAACATGGGTGTCAGGGTTTGCCAATTCATTTCTTCTGCAAGCGCATTAGGAGCAGGTGACCAATCCATGGAAGAGGGCGGGTACTGCATTTGGATCCAGAAAAACAAGCCGATAAATAATACAAAAATAAATAACACTTGGTAAATATCGGTTAATACCACCGCTTTAAGTCCGCCCATCACGGTATAAAAAATCACAAATCCCCAGAACAATAAAAAGATACCTTCGTGATGCACACCTAAACCATGTAAAAACATTCGTGAGGCCACGACTTGTCCGGCTAAAATGCCACATAAGGATAAAATCATCATGAGGGCGGCTAGTTTACGTAAGAATTTGGATTGGTATTCCGTTTCAAACAATTCTGCGGTGGTCGCTACATTAAACCCACGCAGTTTATGCGCAAGTCCTAAGGCCAAAGCCATAAAGCCTAGAAAAATTCCTGCTGAATAAGCAATCCCATAAATGCCGACCTGATAGGCTTCATTAGAGGTACCGAGGATCATGCCACCGCCTAATTGGGTGGCAACTAAAGTCAGGGTCACCGCAAACACACCATAAGAGCGGCTGGCTAAAAAATAATCCGCTTTATCGGTAATTTTTCTACCGGCATATAAGCCGATGATTAAATAAGTCAGGCCTATGCCAAGAAATAATAATAAGAAGTGGGTTTGGTTCATATTTGTAATGTCGCATCTTTTTTCATAATGAGCTTAGTGATATTTTTTTATAAATCAATAGGATGTTATGGAATAGATGCTAGAAATTAGATAATTATCTCATGCACAAAATATGGTGGCCAGAGCTGGAATCGAACCAGCGACACGAGGATTTTCAGTCCTCTGCTCTACCGACTGAGCTATCTGGCCAGAGGTGGTCAATTAAACCGGGAAAGTACCGCCACGTCAAGCATTGAGTTTTCTGACTCTACGGCGCTTGGTAACCCGGCGGTGTTTCACTGCCCAACCCAAACAAAAACTTTTCCATTTCTGTCATTAAAAATGTCCGTGCCGAGGCTTCGGTCATATTTAAGCGGTATTCATTAATCAACATGGTTTGTTGTTGTAGCCAGAGTTGCCAGGCTTCTTGGCTAATGTGTTGATAAATACGCTGGCCTAATTCACCTGGGAGCGGGGCAAACGCTAAGCCTTGGGCTTGCTTTTGCAGTTTTTCACAAAAGATTTCGTGGGTCATGGTTTACTTCCATATTAAATTGTTTCGCGCGTAGCATCAATCGTAAGAGCGGCAATATACCATATTTGTATCAGCGGTAAAATTGTTTTACTCCTGTGCTGCGTTATCAACAGGAATGGAAATTTTTAAAAATTTTCGTACTACTGCTGCAAGCGCAAGCGGGATAGTACCATCGAGGGGATACCATATTACATTAGGCTGTTGACAGGTTTTAGGTAGCGTGAGATGGGTCGCTCGCACGATTACGGGGCGAATATGCCAACGGTAATGACTAAAGGTATGGTGTAGCGCCGCTTTTGTGGCGATATAACGGGTATTCTTGGGTAAGTCTGCAGATAGGGATAAGCCTGGCGCTCTGCATTCAGGAAAGCACCATAGACCGCCCCAAATGCCGGGTGCGGGCCGTTTTTCTAATAATACGGCATTATTTTTTTCATGCCATAACACCAACATAAAGCCTTCGACTAAAGGCAGGGTGCGTTTAGGTTTAGGGTAGGGAATGTGTGCTTGTTGTTGTTGTCGATAAGCTAAGCAGATTGTGCGTAGCGGACATACCGAACATTGCGGCGATCGACGGGTGCAAACGGTAGCACCTAAATCCATCAGGGCTTGATTGTAAATAGGCGCGTTAGTTTTCGGTGTATGCGTGTGTGCCAACGCCCACAATTGTTGTTCAATCTTGCTATCCCCTGGCCAAGCAGCAATGGCGTAAACGCGGCTGAGCACGCGCTTTACATTCCCATCTAAAATCACGGCGGATTTTTTCATTCCCAAAGACAGTATGGCGCCCGCAGTGGAGCGCCCTATCCCGGGTAAGGCCATCAGCATTTCGAGATCCGCTGGAATAACGCCACCCCATTGGTCGGTGATGATTTGCGCCGCGCGGTGTAAATGCCGTGCCCTCGCGTAATACCCTAAGCCTGTCCATAATTGCAAAACCGTTTCTTCTGAGCTTGCGGCTAAATCCTGTAGTCGGGGCAAGTGTTGCATAAAACGTAAGTAATAGGCTTTAACCGTTTCAACTTGCGTTTGTTGCAACATGATTTCAGACACCCACACGCGATAAGGTGTGGGATCTTGCTGCCAGGGCAAATCATGACGGCCTTTTTTTTGCTGCCAAGGAATAAGTTTTTTACTTAAGGCAGAGGCGTGCATCTATTTCCCTAATAAGCCTTTGAGCGCGTCTGTGATCACATGCTCAGGCGGAGGTTGATTTTGTGTATTGGTATTATTCGAATTATTTCCAGTCATCGTATTCAAAATAGTTTCCCCTGCGCCTGCGACATCTGCCGGTGCATTTAAGGTGCCGATTAAACCCGCTTTAAGGGTTTGCACTAATAAGGCTTGGATGCCCTGGGCATCAATACTTATATGAGGATGTTGCAAAGGACCGCTGAGTTTAAGTGGGATTTGGGGATCGCTAGGTTGCACGCCATGAGAGGTATTCTGTGCAGGACTGACATGCAAGTCATAATCCAGCGTTTGTTTGGGTAAATTAATTTGACCTTTGCCGTTGGTGTAAAATTTATCATTGTAAATTTTCAGATCATTATTTTGGGCAATGCCTTGTTTCAGCGTAAAACTGCCCGACATTTCAGTAAACGCAGTCTGTTGGGTATCTGTTTTTCCGATCGCAGCTTCTGCAGTTGTAATCGCTAAGGTGCTGAGATTTTTTGCTGAAAGTAGCATGTTTTCACCGACAGCTAACCAATAATTGAGATCCATGCCATTGAGCACGCCTTGGTCTATATTAACTTTGGCATGACCTGCTAGATTATTGAGCACACTGTCAGCATCTAAACCTTGCGTTTTAAGTTGCGTATCAAGATTAAGCTGGCCCTGGAATTTAGTTTTACTGGCCCTGTCTTTGAATAAAGCGTCCAGGTTAATACTGTTTAATTGCGCATTAATATCAAAGTGCGGTGTAATCGTTTGTAAATTTACGCTCGTATTCGTCGTTAATGAACCCGAATACAAATGGGCTTTAAGCGGAGCCAAATGGATGATCCCATTTTTTGCATTAATATGAATATCGATATTTTGTAAATTAATGCCGGATAAAGACGCGCTATCAATATGAATATCGCCTACGGCCGTAATTTTTTGTAAGGGCTGGGCGTTCGCAGTGCTCGCTTTGTTTTGGGATACCTTCGTAGTCGGTGCACTCTGCGCCGGGGTAGATTGTGCTTTAGCCCAATGAATATGATTGACATTAAAATTAAATTTAATATTAGAGAGGGCATTGTTTGCACTTAAGGTGCCGTTGATACGGGTGTCTCCCAGCTGCGCAGCAAAGGGATCAACCGTAAAACCATCCGTGGTATTTTTAAACGTCGCTTCCATATTTAATGTTTTAAGCGTGTCGTCTTTGATTTGTAGATCTTTGCCAAACGCGTGGGCGAATTCTTCTAGATTAATGTTTTCAAGTGAGACCATCCCTTGCAGATGCGGGATTTTACGGAGGCTATCTCCACTGACATTGGCAAATAAATGGCCATCAAAAATCGAAGCTTTAAGCTTTTCTATTTGCAATTGATCTTGCTTTAAATCCACGTGCACCCGATCAAACTCAGTATTGAAATCTTGAGCGTTTTTGAGGCCATCTAGTCCATACACCTTAAGTTTTATTTGTCCGTGTTCGGCACCAAAACGTTGGTTTTCTAAGTCGAAATTATAATCGCTCTCCACAGTGACTGTGGCTTTAATATTGCGAGGTTCGACAACTACGTCAAACACCGCATCTATGGGATTGGTGTGGTTGGCTTGCAATGAGGTGCTTAATTCTTTAATGAGTACATCGATTTTTTGCTTGTGCTTGTCATCGTTCCAAATAATTTCCGTATTTTGGACAGCGAGATCATTAATCATCCAATTAAATGTTGCGGGGGATGCCGTGGTTTTGGCATCTGAAGTCGTAGTGTTTTTGGGTGATTTGCGCAAATCGTTCCAGTTATTGGTTCCGTCTTTGAGTCGCGCGAAATAAAAATGCGCATCTTTTATCAGTAATTTATCGACATCGATATGTTTGCTCAGCAAGGGGGCAATGCGCACATAGACACTTGCTTCACCAATTTTTGCAAACTGATTATTATTGTCTTGGGTAAACCCAGCGCGTTGTCCTAATTCTATTCCATTTAGCGTTAAGCCTAAGCGTGGCCAAAAGCGCCATTCTATATCGCCTGTGATCGCAAACGGTCTATCCAGGGTGTCCTCCACTTTTTTAACGATGACGTCCTTATAACGATTAGGATCGACAAAGAGGATTAAACCAACCATCGCCAGTAAGGCTATCAGGAATAAGGTGATCAGTAATTGAATTAAACGCCGAGTAATCATGAGACAGCCTATGTTTGAGTAAATAGCCTTATACTATTACAATCTAGTGTATTTCTCAATTTAACAGACAATCTAGCAATAGGAACAATATGCCCACACTGATTGTGTTTATTATTTATGGCGTGCTTATTTTAGGCATTACTTTTCGTGCCTATCGGCAAACACAAAATTACCAGGATTATATTTTGGGTGGCCGACGTTTTGGTGGCATTGTAACGGCTATGGGCGTTGCGGCCACGGATATGAGCGCATGGTTAATGCTGAGTGTGCCCGCGGTATTTTATCTTTATGGCTTAGATCAGATTTGGCTGCCCGTGGGATTACTCCTGGGTTCGTTTGTGAATTGGCATTGGGTGGGGCCACGGTTACGTACTTATACCCAAGTAGCAAAAAACTCACTGACGTTATCTTCATTTTTTCAGAATCGATTTCTAGCCCCTGAACGCGCGCTGATTCGGCCTATGAGTGCCATCATTTTTCTTATATTTTTTACCTGTTATGCGGCTTCTGGATTTGTAGGCGCTGCGAAGCTAGTCAGTACGGTTTTTGATTTACATTACACCAGCGCCCTTTGGCTCTCTGCTCCAATCGTCATTGCTTACACGGCCATCGGGGGTTATTTAGCGGTGAATTGGCTAGATTTATTGCAAGGGTTTTTAATGCTCTTCACGTTGTTATTTTTAGCCATTTTTGCTTATTTCGCCATGGATTCTCAATCATTGGTTGCGATGACTCAAGTGAACTACCCGCAACATCTCGATATTTTTTACGACGTGTCATTTCTATCCGTAGTTTCTGCCTTGGCGTGGGGCTTAGGGTATTTTGGCCAGCCGCATATTTTAGTGCGTTTTATGTCTTCACAAGATATTCAATCGATACGCATAGGAAAATATATTTGTTTGACATGGATGGGTTTAGCGATGGCAAGTGCCGCCGCGATAGGTTTATTCGGAATCGCTTATTTTCCTATCGGTTCGTTAAGTTCAGCTGAAGTCATATTTCCTTCATTGGCACAGCATTTATTATCTCCCTGGTTTTCTGCTTTAACTTTTGCAGCGATAATTTCAGCCATCATCAGCACCGTTGCCGCAGTAGTATTTGCATCGGCCTCCAGTTTAATTGAGGATTTATATTGTCCTTTTTTACGCCCCAAAGCGAGCAGCCATGAGCGAGTCTGGATGGGTCGCTTGATGGTATTGATCGTTGCAAGTTTTGCCGTATTTTTGGCTGTACAAGGTGAAAGTCCCAGTGTATTTGAATTAGTCAGTCATGCCTGGGCAGGTTTAGGTGCCGCATTTGGTCCACTCGTACTGATGGCTTTATTTTGGTCAAAAATGAGTTATACCGGCGCATTTTTAGGCATGGTGATGGGGGGCTTAGTGACCTTGATTTGGATTTATTGTTCTTATCATTTTTCCGCACCTATTTTTAATCTCTTTGAAATCATCCCAGGATTTTTCGCGGGGTGTTTGGGCGTGGTAATAGGATCGTATTTACGTCCGCTACATTCCACCTTAATTACCGCGCAACATACACAATTTAAACACTTAATCGCGCCAAAACGCAGGGGTGAGTAAAACTAAGATGCTAAATAATTCTAAGCGTCCGAGTAGCATCGCAAAAGAAAAAATCCATTGCGCTGCGGCGCCGACATCACGATAATGCAGCGCGACATCCCCTAAGCCTGGGCCCATATTCGTGAGGGAGCCCACCATGCCGCTAAATGCGCTGGTAAAATCTAAACCTAAGCCCATTAATGCCAGCATCAAGATCACAAACACGCAGAAGTATATCCCCACAAATCCCCAGACTGCATCACTGACGCGCACGGAGACGATCATCTGATTCAGTTTTAATAAAAAATAACCGTGGGGGTGAATTAAGCGATTAATTTCCCGCCGACCTTGTTTTAAAATAAGCAGCATCCGGACAACTTTAATTCCGCCGGCAGTGGATCGGCTGCAGCCGCCTAATAGCGCGGCAATCATCAGTAATATGGGGACAAATAACGGCCATAAGTGAAAGCCGGTCACAGTAAAACCGGTTGTGGTGCTGATACTGATCACTTGAAACAGCACTTCTACAAAGGACTGCACCGGATCAAGGACAGTAGTATGGTGAAATACGACGATGACACAAATTAGGACAAATAATACTTGCAATAAAATAAACGCGCGCACTTCTTCATCTTTAAAATAAGCTGAAATTTCCCCGTGCCTAAAGCATAAATAATGCAAAGAGAAATTAATGGAGCCTAAGATCATAAACAATACGGCAATCAAGCGTAAGGAAATTTCAGGATAGATAAAACTGGCATCATAAGGTGAAAACCCTCCAGTTGAAACCGCGGAATAGCTAAAACAAATCGCATCAAATAAACTCATGCCGCCGGCCCAAAACGCCAGCATGCAGGCAACAATAAGCCCGACATAAATAAGCCACAATGCTTTGGCCGTTTGGGTCACGCGGGGCGTTAACTTATTGTCTTTAGCGACACTCGATGCTTCTGCACGAAACAGTTGCAGTCCGCCTACCCCTAATAAAGGTAAAATAGCTACCGCTAACACTAAGATCCCCATACCGCCTAGTAAATGTAATTGTTGCCGGTAATAGAGTATAGAGCGGGGCAGTAGATCAAGTCCAACAATGACAGTTGAGCCGGTTGTGGTGAGGCCAGAAACAGATTCAAATATTGCTGCGGCAAAAGTGATATCCAGTGAAGCACTGAGCAAAAAAGGTAATGTTGCTACGATACTCACGGTAGTCCACACGAGTGCAACAATAAAAAAACCATCTCGGGTGCGCAATTCACCTTGGGCATGGCGTGTGCCGTAATACAATAAAAAACTAAGAAAGCCAGTAAAGAGTGCAGAGACGACAAAGGTGGCGAGTGCATTTTCTCCATACCACCAGGCGACCCCGATGACGGGGATATAACTTAAGGCAAAAAAGGCGAGTGTGATGCCTAGAATGCGGAAACTGATGTTAAGTTGTATCATAATGGTTATTTAAAAAATGTAAGTCCTACTTGAAATAAGCGCTCAATTTGTAAGATATCTCGTTTATCCGGTACAAATAAAATAATATGATCTTCTGTTTCTATGATCATATCGAGTGTCGCAATAAGGACTTTGCCTGTGCGCACAATTGCGCCCACCAAAGTCCCTGGCGGTAAGTTAAGTTCGGCAATGGTGCGGCCTACGACTTTAGAGTTTTCAGCGTTGCCGTGTGCTATGGCTTCTAAAGCTTCTGCAGTGCCTAGTCTTAGGCTATGCACTTGGACGATGTCACCGCGGCGCACATAGCGCAAAAGATCACTGATCGTTGCCAGTTGCGGGGAGACAACAATATCAATTTCACGGCTTTGAATCAGATTCACATAGGCTTTACGGTTAATAAGGGCGATGACTTTGCGTGCGCCCATCCGTTTAGCCAATGTGGCAGACATGATATTGGCTTCATCATCATTAGTGAGGGCGCAAAACACATCCACATTGTCGATGTTTTCATTAAGTAATAAATTTTCATCTGCAGCATTGCCTTGTAAGACGATGCTCTTGTGTAATCGTTCAGCGATCATGCGACAGCGTTTCGCACTGCGATTGATGACTTTCACTTGATAGCGTGATTCTAAAACTTGCGCCAAGCCTAAGCCTATATTGCCACCGCCTGCAATCATAATGGTGCGGTTGGGTTTATCTATGCCACGCAGTTCACTGTTGACTTCGCGAACATTGTTTTTCGCAGCAATAAAATACACTTCGTCGTCAGCTTCCACTACGGTATCAGGGGATGGGGTAATCGACTTCCCTCCGCGCGAGAGGGCTACAATTCTTGCTTCAACGGACGGCATATGCACATGTAACAGGCTTAAAGGATGGCCTATGAGTGGCGCGCCTTTAAGCGCTTGTAGGGAGACTAATTCGATATGACCGTTGGCAAAATCTAGCACTTGGAGCGCGCCAGGGTATTCAATCAAACGTTGAATATAATGAATCAACAGGTGCTCGGGATTAATTAATACATCGATGGCCAAGGCTTTGGTATTAAAGAGCTGCGGGTACTCCATGTATTCTGGGGCACGCACGCGCGCAATTTTAATCGGTGTTTTAAATAAATAATGGGCAATCTGGCAGGCCAGCATATTAATTTCATCCGTCGCGGTCACGGCAATAAGCATATCCGCATTTTCCGCATCCGCTTGCTCGAGGATCTCGGGGTAAGTCGCATTGCCGTGTATTGTACGCAAATCAAATTTTTCACTGACTTGTTTGAGCTTGGCCGCATTAGTATCAATAAGTGTGATGTCATTGCGCTCTGAGAGTAAATGTTCTACTAATGTACTCCCTACTTGGCCTGCGCCGAGGATGATTATTTTCATGGAATATTCCTTTTATCTCTTAATAAGATAGCATTCAACCTAACTGTATGCCCACCTGCAATTGCTGGGCGTGGGCATTGAGCAGGTCGGCAACGGGCATATGCCGCTTCCCCGGTAATTGTGCTTCCAAAACACGTAATACCCCAAGACCTGTCGCCACATCTAATCCCGCGCGGCTGGCCGCTAATATTACACCCGGCACGTCTTGGGTATTTTCATCTAGCACCTTCGCTTTAAAAATACGCAAAGTGTGATCCCCTAATAAGGTATAAGCGATAGGCGCGGGATAAAACCCACGGATTTGACGATCGATGTCTACAGCGCTCTGCCCCCAGCTAATCTTTGCTTGAGATTTTTCAATCAGATGCGCGTACGTTGCGAGGCTATTATCTTGTGCTTTGGGATGCAGCTGTCCTGCTGCAAGATCGGTGATAGTTTCTATTAATAACGCTTGTGCAAGAGGCAGTAGCGCTGCGAACAAGGTTTCACTGGTTTCATCAGATTTAATGTCATAGGATGCGATGCGTAAAACTGGGCCGGTATCCAGTTTCGCATCCATTTGAATAATGGAAACGCCGGTTTGTTTATCCCCGGAAAGTAGTGCTTGTTGCACGGGTGTTGCCCCACGCCAGCGAGGCAATAAAGAGAAATGGACATTAATACAACCTAAGCGAGGAATGGCCAATATTTCGGGCGGCAAAATCATGCCGTAAGCGGCTACCACCATCAGATCCGGTGCCAATTGCTGCAAGAGGTGCACTTGCTCAGGTGTTTTTAAGGTCTCTGCTTGTAAAACAGGGATGCCGTGATGTAACGCCAAGGTTTTTACTGGGCTAGGCGTTAAATGACGACCCCGACCCGCAGGTCTATCGGGTTGCGTGTAAACGTGAGTCGGCCTGTACGGGCTAGCGATTAAATGGGCCAAAAGCCCTTCTGCCACCTGTGGCGTTCCTGCAAAAATAACTTTCAAAATAACACCCTTTAAGCAATAAACCATTAAAAAAATAATGACAAAGCCCCCTAGGCTTAGGTAGCATAGACGAATATTTAACCCTAGAGGCAGCATGCTGCATTATCAAACTCAGACTGACTTAAAACATTATCTCGCGATTTGCCATATCCCACAAATAGGGTGCAAAAAACTGCAAACCTTATTTGAGGCATTTGGCTCATTTGCTGAGTTATTTAACAGTGATGCGGCAACGCTCCATCATTTGGGTTACTCTCATGCCCAGGCTAAGGCCTTATTAACACCTGATTATACACGCGCAGAAGCGGATTTAGCATGGCGTGAGGCGGGGGGTAACCGGCACATTATTACCTGGTTTGATCCGAAATATCCCGCCTGTTTGCGGCAAATAGACACTGCGCCCCCCATTTTATATGCACAGGGCCAGATTTCATGCTTATCCAATATACAAATGGCCATAGTCGGCAGCCGTAACCCTTCTGCCAGTGGACTGATGAACGCGCAAACCTTAAGTACAGAGCTCGCTCAAGCCGGGTATACCATTACGAGTGGTTTAGCTTTGGGTATCGATGCCAAGGCGCATCAGGCGGCGCTTGCTGTTTCACGTCCCACAGTTGCGGTTTTAGGCGCAGGATTAAATCATATTTACCCTCGCTCCCATCAGGCACTAGCGCAGCAAATTAGCGAGCAGGGTCTATTAGTCAGTGAATTTGCTGTCGATACTCCGCCTGTTGCGCAAAATTTTCCGAGGCGCAATCGGATCATCAGTGGCCTTAGTGTAGGCGTATTGGTGGTCGAAGCGGCACTAAAAAGTGGCTCACTCATTACAGCCCGTTATGCCTTAGAGCAAAATCGTGAAGTCTTTGCCATCCCAGGCGCTATCCACAATCCCTTGGCCCAAGGCTGTCATGCGCTATTGCGTCAGGGGGCAAAATTAGTCGAGACGGTGACAGATATTTTAGAAGAATTACCCTATGCTGTTAATAAACCCGAAGGTGCCGTTCATACGCATCGTATTCAGGTGTCTAAGATTGAGCAGTATGTATTAGATTTAATGCGGCATACGCCGACTTCATTTGATGTGCTAATTGAACAAACCGAATTAACAGCCCCTGCTTTGATGGCGCTACTTAGCCAATTAGAAGTGCGGGGACTGATTCAAGCCACCCCTAGTGGTTATATCCCTTTTCTGGAGCGTGCGAATGAAATCCAATGCGCTTGATATGATAATTGATTTATTAGATGATTTTGACCAAACCGAGGTCTTGCCTTTTGATGCCTATACCTTACAAAAATTAGAAAAGTTAGGGTTTGATCAAGAAACGATAGAAGAAGCTTATGCTTGGTTTCATGAATCCTGTGATTATGAAGAAATGGAAGTGGTGAATGAACCCAGTGCCAAGGCCGTGCGCATTTATCATCCTGAAGAAATATTGGGCTTATCTGCGCATAGCCGCAGTTTAATTATGAAGCTTGAACAAGTGGGGGCGCTCACAGTGAGTACCCGCGAGATGATTATTAATCAAATGCTGCAACTGGATATCGATGAAATGGATATTGATCAGCTCAAGTGGCTGAGTATTATTGCACTCACCGATCATCTGGATGAACCCATGATGACATGGCTGCTTGATTACCTATTCTTACACCGCACAGACGAAGGGCAGATGGAAGTCAACTAGCTATGATTTTTATTAAAAATCAGCTATGATATACGCATTGTATCGAGTTCGTCCTAATAACAGAAACAAGATAGAAATATGGCAAAAAACCTAGTTGTAGTGGAATCACCCGCAAAAGCACGCACTTTAAAAAAATACTTAGGTAAAGATTATGAAGTGATCGCTTCTTATGGGCATGTACGCGATTTGATCCCTAAAGAAGGCGCAGTGGATCCGGATCATGATTTTGCCATGAAGTACCAAACCGTCGAGAAAAATAATAAACATATCGACACCTTCATTAAAGCCTTAAAGCAAGCCGATGCCCTTTATCTAGCGACTGACCCTGACCGCGAAGGTGAGGCCATTTCTTGGCATTTACAAGAGCTCGCTAAAGAACGTAATGCCTTGAATGACAAACCGGTTTACCGTGTGGTATTCCATGAAATCACGAAAAAAGCCATTTTACATGCCATGGAAGAACCGCGGCCGATATTAATTGATTTGGTGCATGCGCAACAAGCTAGGCGCGCGCTTGATTTTCTCGTGGGCTTTAAACTATCGCCCTTATTATGGAAAAAAATTCGTCGCGGTTTGTCCGCAGGTCGGGTGCAAAGTCCTGCTTTGCGTTTAATCGTAGAGCGACAAGAGGAAATTGATAAATTTATCGCGCAAGAATATTGGACCATAGAAGCCGATTGTGAAAAAGAGGCTCAGGCTTTTCCAGCAAAATTAATTGAATATCAGGGTGAGAAACTTAAACAATTTACCTTGAATAATGATGTTGATGCGCTTAAAGCGCGTGATACCGTATTGGCAGCAGCACAAGGCGTGCTTACCGTTAAAGCCGTCGATAAAAAACAACGCAAACGTTATCCTGCACCGCCTTTTATCACCTCAACGCTGCAACAAGAAGCTGCGCGTAAATTAGGCTATACCGCACAAAGAACCATGCGCGTCGCGCAACAGCTTTATGAAGGCATAGATGTCGGCGAAGGCGTAGTCGGGTTAATTAGTTATATGCGTACCGATTCCGTCAATTTGGCCGCTGAAGCGGTGCAAGAAATTCGCGACTTTATTGGGCAGCGTTACGGTAAGCACAACGTGCCCGATGAGTTTCGCGTCTATAAAACTAAATCAAAAAATGCCCAAGAAGCCCATGAAGCGATCCGCCCGACCTCGGTGTTGCATGTGCCTGAAGAAATTAAGTCTGCACTCAGTGATGAACAATTTAAACTCTATCGCTTGATTTGGCAGCGTACCGTCGCGTGTCAAATGAATCATGCGACGATAGATGCGGTGGCAATAGACTTAAGCACGGGCAATCATGTGCTGCGGGCAACAGGTTCAACGATAGCTGATGCGGGATTTATTTCCGTGTATCAAGAAGGCATCGATGATGAAAAGAAAAATGATGAAGAAGGCCGGATCTTGCCTATCATGCAAGTGGGCGATCAGATTAAATTAGTGACGCTGGAGGGTAAACAACATTTTACCGAACCCCCGCCGCCTTATACGGAAGCCAGTTTAATTAAATCCCTAGAAGAATATGGTATCGGTCGGCCGTCAACCTATGCCAGCATTATTCAAACCTTGCAGCACCGCGAGTATGCGACGCTGGATAAAAAACGGTTTCAGCCCACAGATGTTGGGCGGGTGGTGAATAAATTTCTCACCCAATATTTTACCGATTATGTCGATTATGCATTTACTGCGCACCTAGAAGATCAGCTCGATGCGGTCGCGCGCGGCGAGTTGCAATGGTTGCCGGTGTTAGAGAACTTTTGGAAACCTTTTAGTCAATTAATCGTTGTCACAGAAGAGAACGTAAAACGCAGTGATGTGACGCAAGAAAAGATTGAGGAAAAATGTCCAAAATGTGGTGGCGATTTGAGTATTCGCTTAGGTAAACATGGCCGCTTTATTGGTTGCAGCGCATATCCCGAATGCGATTATACCCGTAACTTAGACGATACCCCGGAGCGCAGCGCCGAGTTGATCGAAGGACGGCAGTGCCCAGATTGCGGCCATGCGCTCCAAATTAGATTTGGTCGTTTTGGCAAGTTTATTGGGTGTAGTAATTACCCCAATTGTCGCCATATAGAACCTTTAGAGAAACCTGAGGATACCGAAGTGCAATGCCCGGAATGCTCAAAAGGAACCATGTTAAAACGCAAATCCAAACGCGGCAAGATATTCTATTCGTGTTCTTGCTACCCCACCTGCCAATACGCAGTCTGGGATGAACCCATCAATGAGCCCTGCCCGCAATGTGGCTTTTTAATGCTCACCCTTAAAACCACCAAAAAACGCGGCACCGAAAAAGTCTGCCCGCAGAAGAATTGTAATTATGTGGAGCAAGTGGAGCAGACGGAGTAGGGGTTTTAGCATAACCCTCTGATTTTAATAGATTAAGATGGCATCGTATAGTTTTCTTAAGATTATATTTTACATATTTTACATATTTTACATATTTTATGTACTATGTTATACTTTATCTTTGTATCATGATAGGTGCTTTCATGGGTATCGAGTCTATCTCCGCAACCGAACTGGCAAGAAATCTGGCCACTGTGATTGACCATGTGCGTTATACCGGTGTACCCATTGCCATTACTAAGGGAGTGCGTACGGTAGCTACGCTTATGCCGCCTAAGCCTGCAGGCTTACCTATTGATGAATTAATACACCTAATCGAAAATGCACCTCAACTAGACGCCAGTGCAAGTTTAAGCATGGCGCAAGACTTAAAAAAAATTCGCATGGCTACTCAACATGAGTTGAAAAATCCATGGGATTAATCATCGATACCAATGTTTTTATTGATGCAGAACAAGGCAGAATGCACCTGACACAAATACCTGCATTAAAGAAGCATAGGGAAGCTTTTATTTCTGTCATTACTATATCGGAGTTATTAGCGGGAGTTCATCTGGCGAAAACAATTGATGAACGCATTAAGCGATCGGCCTTTGTTCAACATATTATTGCCACTATTCCAGCACTTGATTTTGATCAGGCCGTCGCAAAAACTTATAGTGAATTGCACGTTTATTTTCTCACCTCGCGTAAGGCGGCTCCAGCTATTCATGATTTGCAAATTTCTGCAACGGCAATAACCTATGGTTATCCGGTATTAACCAGTAATAGTGCTGATTTTAAAAAAATACCTGGATTAGAAGTGTTATCTCCTTAGAGGCAAGACCTCTGTTACCTTTTCAGACGATTTATCTTAACGTTTATTTTTTAGATCATGATAAAAATTTTCATGTACGCCTAGCATGAGTAATAGCCTTTCATGAACATTCCATTCATAGGCTAATAACATCAGCTGATGATGACTTTTAAACTGATAGACAAATACACCCGCTAAATCACCCTTTTTTTCTTCTCCAATACCAGGGTCTTTTATAAGGGCATGTATGGCTTCATCTACTTTTTCTTTTTCAGTCGGTGTGAGCTTTTTATAGGCGCGCTTAAAGGCGGGCATTTGGCTTAATTTAATGTGGGTCACGCTCTGATCCAAAAGTAAAGGGCTCGGCCACTGCTCTATCTTGTTGTTGGCTAATGAGGAGATCCCGAATAAACTCTATGGGTAAATCAGGATTATCGAGTGCACATTTGCCTATTTTGGCCCAAAACTCAATTTGGTGTGGGATGGTGCGGCATTCAGCCTTGGCAACAAAGCTTGCCTCCCGGTATAAGGTTTCATCGATACGCATAGAAATACTCATGTGTTTCACCTTTGAAGCAATTGTTACATGTTACCACAATTGTAGTATAGTACAAAGCTAACTTTCGGAATAGCCAGGGGCTGGCATATAAGCTTTTTCTTAAAAATCAGAAACTTACTTGCCCTCTGCTTTCCTTAACCGCTTGCGGTGCATAATATTATTCAGCCCCTCGACCATTAATGAGAAGAACAGGGCGAAATAAATATAGCCGCGTGGGATATGTAAGGACAGGCCATCAGCGACCAATACCATACCGATGAGGAGTAAAAAGCTCAAGGCGAGCATTTTCACCGTGGGGTATTTTTGGATAAAATAATGAATATGTTCACTGGCAAACAACATGACGAGGACCGCAATAATGATGGCGATGGCCATGATGGTAAAATGCGGCGTCAAACCTACCGCGGTTAAAATACTATCGAGTGAAAAAATAATATCAAAGATCGCAATTTGCATAATCACAGAGGTAAAAGTAACATAACGCGGCGCCTTTTCTAGGGTCTCCTCATGGTTAATTTCGCGATGAATTTCCCACGTGCCTTTGGCTAATAAGAACAGTCCACCTGCAAGTAAAAATAAGTCTCGGAAAGACACGCCGTGATCAAAAATAGTAAATAGGGGATGCGTTAAATGAACGATCCACACCGCTGAAGCGAGTAGCATCAAGCGTGTGATAAGCGCAAGTAATAAGCCGATACGGCGTGCTCTTTTTTGCTGCTCTAAAGGTAAGCGTGAACTTAAAATGGAAATAAAGACGAGATTATCTACGCCAAGAATAATTTCTAAGGTGATCAATGCCAGTAGAGAGACCAAAATATCGCCGAATGCAAATTCCATAAATG
Organism: Gammaproteobacteria bacterium; assembly: GCA_013289605.1. Classification (GTDB taxonomy): domain Bacteria; phylum Pseudomonadota; class Gammaproteobacteria; order JABCZS01; family JABCZS01; genus JABCZS01. The sequence goes on along the minus strand of JABCZS010000010.1, from coordinate 9,860 downwards.
ATTCCTTACTAAAATAAACTCTCAGGTGCGGCCCAATTTTCATCGGGGGCATAAGCATCGACTACGCCACCGGTTGCTTTAGGGGCAGTCTCTTTCGTAAATAATTCAAATATAGCGTAGGGATCGCCCGTAGACGCTAAAGCGCCTGTGCGCTCATCGATGCGAACATGGACGATATCTGCAGGTTGAGGCAATGAATAATCCGGTTTGTCACGCAGTGCTTCACGCATAAAATCTATCCAGATGGGCAGCGCAGCTTTCGAGGCATATTCATTCAATAACCGGGTACGATCATAACCTATCCAGACGGTAGCCACTAAATTGCCATTATATCCCACAAACCAGGCATCTTTATGATCATTGGTGGAACCGGTTTTTCCTGAAAGATCCGTGCGCTCTAACACCAATGCGCCTCGACCGGTTCCCCGTTTGATCACGTCTTTTAAGATGTCGGTGATGATGTAGGCATTCGCCGTGCTGATGACTTGCGGTGCGGGGGTTGCATTGTGTTCAGTTAAATACTCAGGCGAGCACGGGGGCGGGCACGCCATCGCGACTTGGCTGCGAAACAAAATGACATCATGGGCATCGGCTACTTCATCAATTAAATACGGTGTAACCCGATAACCGCCATTTGCAAAAATACTCAGACTACTTGTCATTTCCAGCGGGGTTGCTTCTAGCGTGCCGAGTGCAAGCGATAAGCCGTGCGGCATCGTTTTTGTGTCAAAACCAAAACGGGACAGGTACTCAATACTTTTGTCTATCCCGACCGCATCTAACAAGCGTATCGAAACCAGATTGCGAGAACGCACTAAACCCATGCGCAAACTCGTAGGTCCAGAAAAGCGTTCGTTATCATTTTGTGGGCGCCATAAGTTATTGTGCGTGTCTTCAAATACAATTGGGGCATCGTTAATAATGCTTGCAGCAGTAAAACCATTTTCTAATGCGACAGAATAAATAAAAGGTTTGAAACTGGAACCGGGTTGGCGTTTGGCTTGACTTGCAGTATTAAAATTATTGAGATAAAAATCAAAACCACCGACCAGCGCGGTAATGGCCCCATTTTTAGGATCCATTGCAATGAGTGAACCTTGTACTTGGGGAATTTGCGCTAAGCGGTAGTGATCATCGGTTTGTTTTAATACATAAATAAGGTCACCGGGTTTTAATATTTCGGTGGCTTGTTTCGGGTAAGCCCCTAATCGTCCACCGCCTAAGTCAGGGCGCGCCCACGATAAATTTTTCCAGGCAAGGGTCACGGTTTGCTCATCGGCGAGTAGGACTTGCGCCGCATCATGGCTGACCTTAATCACCAGTGCAGGTAAGAGGGGGCCACTTTTCGGAGTTTCTTTTAATGCCTCTAACCAGGTACTCAGATCATTGGCTACCGTACCTTTTAGCGTTTGGATAGTGCCGCGGTAACCGTGGCGTTTGTCATAGTTTAATAAACCATTTTCTAAAGCAAGATTCGCGGCCAGTTGTTCGCGACTATCTATCGTAGTAAATACTTTTAAACCTTCAATATAAATTTTATCCCCGAGTTGCGCATACAGTTGTTGCCGTACCATTTCGGCGGCATAGGGGGCCTCTACTTCCACGCGCATGCCATGATACGTTTCTGTCATCGGCGCATTCAGCGCGGCCTCATAGCTCGCTTCGTCAATAAAACCGTAGGTGTACATGCGATCCAATACATGGGTACGCCGTGCTTTGGCGCCTGTGGGATTATTCAATGGGTTCAAGCGTGAAGGCGCTTGCGGGAGCCCAGCAAGCATGGCCATCTCTGCAAGCGTAAGCTCATCTAGCGTTTTGCCATAATACACTTGTGCGGCGGCATTGATGCCATAGGCCCGACTGCCAAAATAAATTTTATTTAAATACAGTTCTAAAATTTGATCCTTACTGAATTCACGTTCGATTTTAAGGGCCAAAAGGATTTCGTTAAATTTTCGGATAAATGTTTTTTGGGGCGAGAGGTAATAGTTACGTGCCACTTGCATCGTAATGGTACTGCCGCCCTGACTGCGACCGCCGCCCATGACCATATGGTGGGCCGCGCGTAATAAACCGATTAAATCGACGCCGGCATGTTGGTAAAACCTTCTATCTTCAGTGGCAAGTACCGCATTAATTAGATCTTGAGGCACTTGGTCCAGGGTAATTGGGCTGCGCCGGTATTCACCAAATTGGCTAATTAATTTACCGTCGCGGCTGTAAACACTTAACGGGACTTGGAGCGGAATAGTGGTCAGCTCGTCGACATCAGGCAGCCCCGCGTTAAGGTATATTCCGCCCATGGTGATCGTCAAGGCGAACATCATAGCGACAGTAAAGAGTAGTTGAGTGAGTTTAAACATCTTCTAATAATAACATGCTTAAGCGCGGATACACATGTGTTCTTTTCCTTAGGGATGATACAAAATCCTCTGTCTATCCCTCGCTCCATTGGAAAGTTGAGACTTGCCCCCTTTGTAAAGGGGTTGGCCGTTTCGGCCGGGGGGATTTTTCTATGCTTGGTGTACATCAGACATTGCTAAAATTCCTCTAATATAGAGATCTAGATTTTAAATTCACCTTGAGTTAGAATAACATTAGTGACCATATTAATTCATTATAATCAAAAATGTTATCAAATTCCCAATCTAAACCCTCTAATGTGCTATACGCCTTAGAATATACTCCACGCGTTTTGCGACTCTTATCATTAGAGAAAAAGGCAGCAGTTTATCATGTCACCCATTATGAACAACGCTTGCTTAATTCTAAATCGGGCCGTGGTAATGCGGGGCACGGAACACTGATTCAAAATTTACAGGACATGCGCCGCGCTTTGCCAGGCGAGCGTCCTCATCTTGTGATTGGAATTCAAGATGCAGAACTCATCATCCAAAGTGTGTATTGCAAAGAGGCCGGTACGTCCCAGTTATACCGACAGGGGCTGGCCATACTCAACGCGCAGCAGCCTTTGCTCGGACATTATTCATGGGATATGGCCCCGTTATGTGCCTATCAAGGCGTGGGGCAATATGCCTTATGGGTGGCCTATCCTTTACAAAAAATTAGCCTACTCCAAACCCTATGCGACTATTGTGATTTCACGCTGCTTGCAATAGAACCTAGTGTGTGTGCAATTGCGCGTGCAAGTCATGTATTGCTAGAGCATGCTTGCGCTTTATTTTTACTTCAAGATGCACAACTGTTGACTTTATTACTCGTGGTGCAGGGTGAAGTCTATGCGCTGCGGCAATTTACCGATCCTGAGTTATGGGCACAACACGCCCAGGCGTTTATGAATGATCCAACATTAGGCATGTATATGAAAAACATCACCACCGTGTACGTCGCCCAAGAATTAGCACAGTTAAATACCTTGGCACAATACAGCCGCTGGAAGTTTGAGTTTCTAGATGTCTTGCAATATGTCAATGCGGGCGCACATTACAGTGTAGAAGCGGATCGCTTGCATTTATTTACTTGTGCAGGTTTAGCGCTACGGGCTTATGCATGATGCACACTTTAAATTTACTTCCCTTACAGCAACATCCTGCACAGTTTTTTATATTACAACTGCGGCGAAAATTGCAATGGGGTGTGAGTATCATCGTGACCATGAGCGTGCTTATCTATGTTCTCAATGCGTGGGCGCTGCATGCGCAGCAACAAAAAAAAGCGGTGTTGAGTGCGACGCAAAGTGCGGGACACGCTGATTTTCAACAAGCACAGATCCTCGCCGAAAAAATTAAGGCTTACACTGCGCATCAAAACCGCATCACTCTGCAGCACGCAGAAAATGCAGAGTTGCTGAATTTCTTAAGCACGCTGCCCCAACTGATGGATGATCCTATTTATTTAGTCGAGTTGCTGTGGACGCAGGGCAAAGGTCAGCTGGCAGGATATGCGCCCGATCAACGCAGTGTGATCCAATTTTTGCAAGTTTTAAAAAGTAATGATTTATTAAAACAATGGCAATGGACGAATAATGATTTGCAAGCTAAGCAGGAAAAATCAAACGCTAGGTATTTTGTCATCCATTTTTCTACTGAAAAAAATAAAAATGAATTCCATTAGACTATACGGTTATGTCTTAACACTCTCTCAGCGCTTACAACTAGGATTACTTTGTATTTCTTATGTCATGGTGATTTGTACAGGTTTTGGGTTATTTCTTTATGAACGGATAGATCTATTATTTACTGAGCAACGCGAGTTAGCACAATTAAATGACACCCTCGCCTATGAATCTCAAGAAATAAAAAAACATGCGCAGTATGCGCTGCACTGGCATGAGATCACACAAACTTTCGCATCTCCTTCAGATCTAAGTCATGCTTTAGCGGTTATAGAAACGTTAGTGCATGAAGCGCATTTGGAGTTATTGTCACTTAATGTCGGTGCAAATTTTACTGCGTCGGTCCATGAGGTGTATCCGCTTGAAGTCATCATCAGGGGAGAGTATGCGCAGTTATTGGAATTTATTCGGGTATTAAATGGGCTTAATTTTTTATCCGATCTTGATTTTCAATTAAAATCAGCGCCTGCGCGCATCCAGGCGTTCATTAAAGTAAATATTTTTTTAGGACACCCGAATGCAGTATAAATTTTTATGGGCGTGCCTGATTTGGGGGTGCGTAATCCTATCGACGTCCGCACAGCGCGATCCCTTTGTTGCAGGGCCCAGTTCAAAAGATCAAATGGTGTATCAATCAGGTCGGGTGACCTTACACTTTGTACAGGTGGATATACACGAAGCTTTGCAGCAATTTGCAGAAGCAGTCCATTTAAATGTGAGTATTAATGATAACGTTAACGGCACAGTCAGTTTGCATTTAACCGATGTGCCTTGGGAAGATGCACTTGATGCGCTGTTGCAAGCTTCGCAATTAGATTACCGTAACATCAATGATATTATTTACATTGCGCCGAGCACGCTGCTTGCTCAAAATGAAGAAGTCCTGTTGCAGTCGAAAAAACAGCAATATGCCTTGCAAGCATTGAAAACGGATTATATTCGCATACATTATGCAAAAGCACAATTATTGGCGGAAATTTTAAAAGCAAAAGAGAGTTCACTCTTATCCGAGCGCGGCCAAGTGGGCGTTGATGCCCGCACCAATACATTAATTTTACAAGACGTGCCGGAATATTTACCGCAGATTTATCGCTTGATTGCAGAGCTGGATATTCCTGTTGAGCAAGTCATGATAGAAGCTAGAATAGTCAATGCAAAAAATAGTTTTACTCAGGACCTGGGTTTAAATTTTCAAGTCAATGGCCATACTAGTTATGGCGTCTCCTTTGATAATACTACGGCGTTTACGAAATGGCTGAATTATGATTTGCCGGTGGCACAAACCGGATCTTTAGGGCTTGCGATTGCGCAATTATCTGGCAATATTTTACTGGATTTGGAAATTTCTGCAGCGGAGAGTGAAAATAATACCAAAGTCATAGCGAGTCCCCGTTTACTGACCGCTAATCAAAGTGAAGCGGTCATCAGGCAAGGTAAACAAATAGCGGTGGAAGAATCGACCTCAAGTGGTGCAACCAGTGTGAGTTTTAGAGATGCGGTGTTAGAGCTGCGCGTGGTGCCGCATATTACCCCAGATGAAAGGATACTATTGCAATTAAATGTAAAACAAGATGTATTAGGGCATATCACCCATGGCGGTCAGCCTACCATCGATACCAAATCAATTACCACCCAAGTGTTAGTGAATAATGGCGCAACGGTAGTCTTAGGCGGAATCTATTCGCGTACGGAATCTGACAGTATTAAGCGCACGCCATTTTTATATCAACTGCCATTCATAGGCCATTTATTTCAAGATAAAAATCAATTAAGCGATCGCGATGAATTATTAATTTTTGTGACGCCGACTATTGTCAATGATCAAATGCATAATCAATAGACAAGGGCGCGTGATCAGAAAAACGTTGATCTTTATAAATTGAAACCTGATTAATTTTATCTTTAAGATTAGGGCTGGTCACATGATAATCTATCCGCCAACCGACATTTTTTGCCCACGCTTGGCCGCGATTCGACCACCAGGTGTATTGATCGGGCTCTTGATTTTTAATGCGAAACGCATCGATAAAGCCTAGGCTATCAAACACTTCATCGAGAAAAGCCCGCTCTTTCGGCAAAAACCCAGAATTTTTTTGATTTCCCCGCCAATTTTTTAAATCAATATTTTTATGCGCAATATTCCAATCGCCACAAATAATATAATCGCGCTGACTGTGATCCAGTTTTTTTAAATAATCTAAATAAAAATCTAACACTTGAAATTTTATCGCTTGCCGTTCTTCGCCACTGCTGCCAGAAGGCAAGTACAGCGAAATCACACTGAATTTTTCAAAATCGACTTGAAGAAAACGTCCTTCACTCACAAATAGCGGATAACCCATATCAGTATGTACCGCGAGCGGTTTTTGTTTACAATAAATCGCAACCCCACTGTAGCCTTTTTTCTCCGCATCAGAAAAAAAAGCATGGTAACCTTCGGGTAAAAATTCTGGAGTATTGATTTGATCAATTTGTGCTTTAGTTTCTTGCAAACAAACAATATCGGCATTCTGTGTGGCTAACCAAGAAAAAAATCCTTTTTTCGCGCCGCTGCGTATGCCGTTAATGTTTAGCGTGATGATCCGCATGATTATTCTCTATTTATTAATACGAGGATAATAGACGGGATATTCACGGTATTCATTCTCCTTATTATGCGCTACAGTATCCCCGGCCAAATAAGTATGTAAGGTATTTGCAGAATAAAGGGGTGCCTGCGCAAGACCTGCTACAACGCAGTCGTGTGTGTTAGGAAATACCGATGCATAAGTGCCAAGCTCTGCAGGTAGCGTGATATTCGAATTAATGGCTTCGGTGATAGGGTTAGTAATTTTGTCATTTAGTAAGGCAATTTCTAGCGTGGGAGTTGCCACTTTGGTTAGGGCTTTACCCAATGCATCTGATGCAAAATTAAGCGCAGGCGCAGCGCCTCCTAAAGTTAAACCAATTAACGTGACATTGATGCAAGTCAGTAATAATGCAACGCACCATAACCATAGGGGAGTTTTTATCTCGTCCTCTTTCATAGACTCGAGATTAGCAAACTCATAGGTTTTATTAAATTTATAACATTGCCATAAGGGCTTGACGCTTGCTCCTACCACATATTGGGTAATTACGCGCGGTAAACGCAAAATCGCGCCTAAGCCACAAAGCAAGACGCCGCCACACGTAGCAAAAAAGGGTTTAAAATTGGTCTTTTTGAAATCAATATGCTGAGGATCTTTACTATAAGCAATTAGACGTAAGCCGCTATTAATCAAAAAATTGTCTAGTGCACGAAAATAATTGAAAGGATTAAGCAGCGCAAGTAAATTGAGTTTTCCTTTATTCTCGCCGTCATGCCCGATAAAAAAATTCTCGCGTAAGGCGTAATCAAAACTTTTTATTTCCTTGCGGTAAGCCATATATTCATCGCTGGCTGCAGTACTCGTGCGAATAGCATAACTTTCAGTCATCAAATCCAAGAGCTCAGCCTTGTTTTCACCCAGGAACCAACGAATGGGGATATCTTTCCAGCCGTAACGCGCCTCGAGGAACTCCCCATGGTTATGATCTTTAATCGGAAAAAGAAAGTTATAAACCGGGAAAAAGAAATTGTAGACTTTCCCGTGACTTTCTTTTTCCGATTAAAGATCATAACCATGGGGAGTTCCTCGAGGCGCGTT
>JABCZS010000010.1:0-2107 GCA_013289605.1 Gammaproteobacteria bacterium | reverse complement strand
GTCTTAGTCGGCATGAGAGATGTTTTTCGCACCAAACCCGGTGAGAGCGCATCAAATAAATCCCAAGAGATATTTTCCTTAAACCAAGCCAAACCCGCCATAATAGTTATTCCTTAAAAATAAGGAGATAGGGTACCTGAACGGATTGGAAAAAGTCAAATGGCTGAATATACCTGCAACTTGTCAGCAAGTCTTACCGTGCACTACAATGGGACAATAAATAAAGGGAGCCCGCCGTGCATGCTTATCAAAAAGAATTTATCCAATTAGCGCTCAGCCACCAGGTGTTAAAGTTTGGGCAGTTTACTTTAAAGTCAGGGCGCAACAGTCCGTATTTTTTTAATATGGGCTTATTTAATCGCGGCCAAAGTTTAAGCCTGTTGGGCGAATATTACTTGCAGACTATCCAGCATGCACACATCGATTTTACCCAACTCTTTGGCCCAGCTTATAAAGGCATCCCCTTGGTGAGCAGTGTCGCGATAGCCTATGCGCGGCTTGCAGCAACCGATTTGCCTTATAGCTTTAACCGCAAGGAAGCTAAAGCGCATGGTGAAGGGGGGTTAATTGTGGGTGCACCGCTCTCTGGGCGCGTCCTTATTATCGATGACGTGATGACAGCAGGCACTGCGGTGCGTGAGGCCATCCAATGGGTGGCGGACGCCGGTGCGCAGCTTGCAGGGATAGTGGTGGCCTTAGACAGGCAAGAAAAGGGTTTAGGATCACTCTCTGCGGTGCAAGAAATACAGCAACACTATCAAGTGCCGGTGGAAAGTATTATAAATTTAGAAAATTTAATTGATTATATGCGCGAGGACAAACAGTTCTCCCAAACTGTCCTTAGCGATCTTTTATTATACCGTGAGCAATACGGTGTATAGGACGTACGCAAAACGTGCTGCTCGGCGTTAAAAGCCTCCTCAAAATGCTCACATACTCTCTGTATGCTGCGCTTTTTCGTCGGCTTTTGCCTTGATCAGCACGTTTTGCGTAAGTCCTAATTATTATGCTCTTAGCCAATGCATTAAGCGAAAGACTACATGGAATAAGACCACTGCACAGGCGAAACCCCCTAAAGCGGTAGTAAATATCGTGCTAAACAACACTATACCTCCCATAGACGCGGTGAGTACATGGATTATCCATAAAGTGATGGCACCTAATCCGGCATACATGCCTGTTATCGCCAGCGCTCTGGCACTTATCCCTGTTATTACTGCAAATTGCTTCATCGTTTTCATCAATTGTATGTTTAAATGTGTCATTACCCGTCTCCTTGTGCCTAATATTTGTAATCCAACTCACGAATTCCATGTGAGCCTTTTTTCGTCATGTACCCGTCCATTAGACCAAGATTTGCTTAAGATTATATTAAATTTGCGCAGGAAAACAGCCCGCAAAATTGTGCTAACGCATGGTCATGTGTCATGCATGGTATTGAAAACAAAGGAAATTTTTTAGCTCAAGGCTGTTTTTCGGTGGCAGGTCAAGGTGAGATTTTCACTCATTCTCTGTAGGAAAAAGCCCTGCTTGCGTGGGTTTAGGCTTACAAAGTCCAAACTGGGCTTTATCCGGGCTATAATCTTTAAATTATATCCAACCAGGAAGGTATCATGTCGATAAAAGAATTACTCTCACATCCCCCAGTGATCCCACTCGTTACCTTACATCATATTGAAGATGCGCGTCCACTCGCACAGGCATTGATAGCAGGCGGTATGACGAGTATAGAAATTACCTTACGGACGCCCATCGCTTTAGCGTGTACGACCCTGATGCGTGAAGCTTTTCCACAACTCACCGTGGGTGTGGGCAATGTATTGGAACAAGAACAGTTACACGCGGCAAAAAAAGCCGGTGCCCATTTTGCGGCAAGTCCCGGGTTTGCACCTGAATTGCTGCAACTTGCGAGTGTGCTGGATTTACCGTATTTGCCCGGCGTGATGACCGTTTCCGAAATGATGCAGGCGCGGTACTTAAATGTTTCCTTATTAAAATTTTTCCCCGCAGAAGCGGCAGGGGGCGATAATTTTTTACGGCTCATGCAACTGGTTTTTTCTGATTTAATGTTTGTGGCGAGCGGCGGGATCCATGCACAAAACATCCA
>JABCZS010000009.1 GCA_013289605.1 Gammaproteobacteria bacterium | reverse complement strand
GGATTGCCTGCTTTACCTCCCGGATTTTTTAAAATCAGTGTTGGCACCGAGTGTGGATTTGCAATGACATATCGCAACGACTTGTGACATCAGCGTTTCTTTTATGTCCGATGAGAGGTTATCGCGGTAAGAGGCGGTGATCAGCATACCGATGATCGTATTGCACACCTCGATTAATGATTTGCTGTCCTGCGCCTGCTTGCCTTGTTTTATTCTGGGAATAATCAACATAATCATTTTTTTGCAGGCATTAAATTGACTTTCATAGCCATGCAGGGTTTTTTGATCTAATGGATTAGGACAGGTAAAATTTTTCAAATAGGACAATAGGGCGTTATATTGGGTCTTATCTGATGTATTAAGTAAGGAGGTATGGGCGCTGAAGGTTGGATCTTGCCTAAGCCATTCGGTTATTTTCAGCAACGTGCAACGCTCACTGATAGGCAACGTTTTACACGCTGTAGCCGCGCTAATGAATTGGGTCTGCGCTTGCAAGAAATCTTGCGCATTTTTGTATTGGGTAGAATTTGTTTTAGTGCGTTCTAGGTAATCGCGGCAATGACTAATAATGATCGGGTAATTATTAAGTTGATCAGAGGCTTGAAAATTATTTAAATAGACTAATAAGCTTTGAAATAATTTTTCTTCTGGAAAGTCTGTGGCAGCTCCATGGGTCTGCGCATACTGTTTAAAAAAATCTGCAGCCTTTAAGATCACGCAGAGTTCATTAATCGGAATGTCACCTTTGATGATGCGCTCGTAAAGAATGCGGGCAATGTTCTGGGTAAATGTAATTTTTTCAGCTGGACTGAGCCAGGTTGGAGCGGGCGCGGTATAACGGACCCGCTTGGGGCTATCGTCTTCTGCATGGAATTGATAACGATGATCATCGTTTTGCTCCTCATAAAAAATCTTATCGATAGCATAATATTGGGGATCCAATAAATTTCTTGCGTCTAGCAGCAGCGATTTAATATGTCTGGAAAAATAAGTGTCCGTCTTATGTTGCACATAGTCGGGTAAATCGCGCAGCTTTGCGAGTAAATCATCTGTTTGTGGCATAGTGCAGATCTAAAAGTGAGTATAATTTAAGTATATTACTGGGAAAATCTTAAAATATTATTAAGATCTATAACAAAAATTTTGAAATAAGACACCCACTTTTTATTCCTCTAAAGTGTGTGGGTGTCTTGTTTTGATGCATTGAAACATGGCATACCTAAAATGTTTGTAAGATAACTATATTTAGGGCAAGTTATCATGTTCTTCATTCATTTGCAAGTCACCCCGCTAGCATTAACTCAACAAGATTCTATATTAAATCAATTGCTTAGATTTAAAGTGCCTAGTCTTTGGGTGAAAAATAGTAAGTCACTATATAAGCCCCACGTTTTACGATAATTCCTCTAAATAGTGGGTGTCTTAAATTATACGGTACCTATGCTTAAATAATCGCTTGAGGTATCATGTGCGTTGATATGATATAGAAGGTGTACGATGGCCGAACCCAGCAGTTTGCTCAATCAAGTCGAAAAGCTAAAATCTGAAGTGACCGAACCGTTTCCGTGTTCGAGTAAAATTTATATTGAAGGATCTGATCCTGAGATCCGCGTGCCCATGCGTAGTATTCAATTAACGCCGGTATATACGAAGCAAGGCTATCAAGAAAATCCTTCTTTTGCGGTATACGACACCTCGGGTCCTTACACCGATCCCAATTTTTCGATTGATTTGCAACAGGGGCTCACCGAGCTTCGTGCGGCATGGATAGCTGCGCGTGGCGATACCGAACGCCTGACCCAAGTCACTTCGCAATACAGTTTACATAAACGACAAAATGCCGAACTCTCTGCGATCCGTTTTCCGCAGCAGCATGCACCAAGACGCGCTAAATCTGGGCAAAATGTAAGTCAAATGCATTATGCAAAACGCGGCATCATCACTAAGGAAATGGAATTTATTGCGATTCGCGAAAATATGCACCGATCGGCAATAAAAGAACAGGCGCAACACGAAGGCGTTTCCTTCGGTGCGCAAATACCTGCGCTCATCACTCCTGAATTTGTGCGCGCTGAAGTGGCGCGCGGACGCGCCGTGATCCCTTGTAATATTAATCACCCTGAATTAGAGCCCATGATTATTGGGCGTAATTTTTTAGTTAAAATTAATGCCAATATCGGCAATTCAGCCGTCACCTCTTCCATTGCTGAAGAAGTAGAAAAGTTAGTCTGGAGTGTGCGCTGGGGTGCTGATACCGTAATGGATTTATCGACCGGCAAACACATTCATGAAACACGTGAGTGGATCATTCGCAATTCTCCCGTACCCATAGGCACAGTGCCCTTATATCAAGCCTTAGAAAAAGTAGACGGTAAAGCGCAGGAATTAACCTGGGAAATGTATCGCGATACTTTAATTGAACAAGCCGAGCAAGGCGTGAGTTATTTCACCATCCATGCAGGCGTATTACGTGAGCATGCGCTGTTAACAAAAAATCGTGTCACGGGTATCGTCTCACGCGGCGGTGCGATCATGGCCGCGTGGTGTTTAGCGCATAAACAACAAAACTTTTTATATACGCATTTTGAAGAAATCTGCGACATCATGAAAGCTTATGACGTCACTTTTTCCTTAGGCGATGGTTTGCGTCCCGGCTCGATACATGATGCCAACGACGCCGCGCAATTTGCAGAATTAGACACACTAGGCGAGCTCACCAAAATCGCTTGGAAACACGATGTGCAAACCATGGTCGAAGGCCCAGGACACGTGCCCATGCAACTCATTAAAGAAAATATGGAACGGCAATTAGCCGCGTGTGACGAAGCACCGTTTTATACTTTAGGTCCGCTCACCACCGATATCGCACCCGGTTATGATCACATCACTTCAGCGATAGGCGCTGCAATGATAGGCTGGTACGGCTGCGCGATGCTGTGTTACGTGACACCGAAAGAACATTTAGGTTTACCCAATCGCGAAGATGTGCGTGCCGGGATCATCGCTTATAAAATTGCGGCTCACGCCGCCGATTTAGCCAAAGGACACCCCGGTGCACAAGCCCGCGATAATGCACTCTCTCGTGCCCGTTATGAATTCCGCTGGCATGATCAGTTTAATTTGAGTTTAGATCCCTTGCGCGCGCGCGAATACCACGATGAAACTTTACCCAAAGACTCGGCTAAAGAAGCGCATTTTTGTTCAATGTGCGGACCTAAGTTTTGTCCGATGGAGTTGACGGCGGAGATCAGGGAAGGGGCGTAAATTTATTCAGCAGGGCCGCGAAGTGCTTCAATTGTCGCAGAAATAATTGCGCACACAGATAATATTGTTTGTGTCAGCATGGTTTCTTTATGGGAAATTGCTATTAAGAAAACATAGGGTGTTTATCATTACCGGATGATTTTTTTGAAAAGATAAACCTGAACAGTGGTTTTGAACGCTTATCCATGCAGCCTGCACATCTCAGCGCTTACCTTAAATTGCCCCTACACCATCGTGATCCTTTCGATAGAATGTTGATTGCACAAGCGCAAGAAGAAGGATTGACGTTAGTTACTATGGATGTAGCGATTTTCCAGTATGAGGTATCTTTGCTCAAGGTCTAATAAAACATTATAACGAGCAAAACCAACGGAAACTCCTGTGATTTAGAATGCTCACCGAATATCCGCTATCGGTTGACTTTAAGCTAATTCAACTTTATACTTTGAATTATACAAGCTAATAGTTTGAATATTATGTGGATAGACCGCATCCTAACCCCTACCCTTAAGGCTGCCCTACAGTCACGGCCGGTTATTTTATTGACTGGTGCACGGCAAACGGGCAAAAGCTCATTATTGGCAAAAATACTCCCTAATGCAACTTACCTTAGTTTTGATAATCTTCGCATCATGACTATGGCTAAAGAGAATCCCGATCAGTTTTTAGCGCAAACGCCAAAACCCGTGGTGTTAGATGAAATTCAAAATGCACCTGAATTATTTCGATCATTGAAAATCCTTGTGGATGCGGATCGTCAAACTTACGGCCAATGGATCCTTACCGGGAGTCAGCAATTTGCTTTGATGGAGAATGTTTCTGAAAGCCTTGCGGGCCGCATGAGTATTTTGCATTTGGAAACCTTAAGTGCACAAGAATTAAGAAATAATCAACACCTGCTGCTTGAGGATTTTTTATGGAAAGGAGGATATCCTGAGTTATGGGCAAATCCTAATTTAGATCCCTTCCTGTTTCTTGAAAGTTACATTCAGACTTATATTGAACGTGATTTAAGAAGTATCATTGATGTCCATAATCTTTATGATTTTCAGCGTTTTTTCCGTATCTTAAGTACGCGAGTCGGTGGGTTACTCAATTATCGCGATCTTTCTAAAGAAGTAGGGGTTTCTGATACCACAATTAGAAAGTGGTTGCATGCCTTAAGCTTAAGTGGAATCATTTATTTGTTACCGCCTTATTCAGCCAATATAGGAAAACGTTTTGTTAAATCACCTAAAATATATTTTGCAGATCAGGGCTTAGTTGCACATTTACTCGATATTCAGAATAGAAAAGATTGGGATAATCATATTTATAAAGGCCATTTATGGGAAAATCTGGTTTTTATGGAATTGATTAAAACCTTGTCATTGCGCCCTGGTGTTAATTTATTTTTTTATCGCGATCAAAATGGGGTGGAAATTGATTTTGTGGCCTTGAAAAAAAATACGACTTATTTAATTGAAGCCAAAGTCAGTGACGCATCATCTAAACTAAATTTTCATAAAGTGCAGCCCTTGCTTAAACAAGGTCCAGTGGTCTGTTTATTCGCCGCGAATATTTTGGAAAAGCAAGTGTTGGCATACAAAGAGTATAAGTTGTTTAATCCGCTGTATGTCGATTTACCAATGATATTTAAAGATGCCTAGATTTGTACCAAATGGGTATTATTGAAATTTCCAGCAAGAAATATCCTCAGTGCCCTTAAGCTGATCAAATATGATCAGAAGAGAGTTGAGTAACTTCTGAATACTTTATTAACATATAAAAATAATTAATCCGTAATAAAAGAACTTCAATGCCACAACATCAGTTCTATATTCGGTATTTTATCCAAAATTTTCAGGAAGAATGTAAGCATGTATGCCGGGTTTACCATGAGCGTAGCCTAAGGCGTAGCAATTTTAGCGATAAAATACTTCAAGCCCTAGGTCTTGGCGCTAATATGCCTGGTGTTGATCCCGTAAGTATGGGTATTAAACTCACCACAGGTGGTGTCAGTCGCATTGGCGCTCTGGCTTATGACACTTATGAAATTCAAAAGCTAGAAAAGCTGGCACTAGCAATCATGGACGTGTGGGACCATTTAGAACCTATTGCACGTGCCACAGCCCATTCTGCCGCTTATCAGCATGAATATGCCATTACCAAACTCATTGCTAAAAATAGTCTAGAAAGATTTGCCGACAATGGTGTAAAGCGCCTATTTGAATATTTAATTCGTGAACAACATCCGTTTGAGCAAAAACATTTTTTAAAGGGCTTAGTTAAAGGCCGTAGCGGTGCAGGCGTTGAAGGATTTTTAAATTCCCGCTTAACTGCGCAGCAAAGTGATCTTACGCTTTATGCAGAAGATTTATATGGACGTGCTGCAGCGCGCACCAGTGATGGTTTGTGGGCAAACAGCACTGTTTTAAGGGAAAAAGATGAACCCACAGCCGGATATTTTTGGGCAAGCGCTGAATTTGTAAAAGAATTAGGCTTTGGGCCCATCCAACCCAAAATTTTTACTGAAGAACTCAATCACTATAAAAACATTGCCCGCAATGTGAATGAATCTGATTTTAGTGATTATATGCAAGCGCGTAAGCGTGGCTATTGGGGAAGTTTTAATCAGTTTATAGGCGGCGCGATTGCACGCTTTTCAGGAAAACTCGTTAATGCTGATTTAACAGGCGGAAATTTTTCAGAAGTAGATTTTGCAAACGCAGAGTTTGAAAATTGTTGTTTAGATCACTGCAATTTTACCAATGCCATATTAGTGTCTACGAAATTTTCAGGCAAAACCACAGCCAAATGGACACGTTTTCATAATGCATTGATGTTCAAAGCCAATATGCGCGGCATTAACTTTGATTATGCAGATTTTGAGCATGCGGATACGAGTTTAGCTGATTTCACTTCGGCTACGATTACGCATACACATTGTCAATTATCAGTCCATGCAGTGGCAACTAATGTTAAAAAAGGTGGCGAATACCCTGTAGAAGAAACATTTTTGCCTTATCGTGAATCCTTTGGGAAGGTTGAATCGCAGTTTGTTAAAGCCTTAAGTGATTATCGTGGAAGACCCTCAACAGCTAATCAAATCATCTATCAAAACGCATTAAAAGAAGTTTTAGGCACTTTGTTTAAATCATTGGATGTACCGCCATCCCTTGTATTTTTAATCGTAGGATTTGGCGATACATTGCAATGCCGAGTATTAAACGCTGAATCCACAACCGATGATGCAGCGCTTGCCGCACTCTGGAAGCAGTTTACAGAAAAACTCCAAGCGTTTAATGAAAAGCATAGAACTTTAATAAAAGTCGAAAAACTTCCCACTCAAGACAAAAGCAATCTTGTCGCACAAAAAACAGAATTATTCTTGCCTTATTATCTAGGAGGAGATTTGCAGTTATATACTGAATCTATCGATATTCTACGAGCTAACCAAACCGAAAACTTCCGGAAATTACAACATCAAATTGCGGTATGGCTGGATGCAGCCTCTACAAGCAATACACAACCTACCAACCCCTCACCGTCATTGCGAGCGCAGCGAAGCAATCCAGGTTCAGAGCATGACGTAGCATCGAAACCTGGATTGCTTCGCTGCGCTCGCAATGACGGTGAGGGAGATAATAACATTGACGATTTAGGTATTCAAAGCCTGTATTTAACGTTGAATCAAGATGATCAAAAACATGTAATGCGGCAACTATCAGCTTATCCTAGCGAATTATTCACCGTACTTGCAAATACCCCAGCATCAGATGGCTGGCATTATCAAATTGATCATCATCGCGCACAATGGCGATCGCAATTATTTGCTTTAACAGAAGAGAATCCTCAACAGGATAGTAACGCCATTACCTGGCAGACACGCGATTTAAAAAATGCCGATAATGCAGAAGTAGTCACCTATAAACTAAGAAAAGAATTAATCACACAGTTATTAACCCCAGAAGGTGAATTCAAAGAAAAACCCCAGCAAGCAGGCAGACATTGGGTATTACCCATACGTGATCAGCAAAATAATATTATTGCTTGGGCAAAGATTTTACCTGAAAGCCCGGGCGAAGAATTGGCTGCGGTAAGCTTGATGCAACAGGCATTGGGCAGCAACTATTGTCCAGAAACATTAATCGTAAAGCTCCATGTGCCACAAAGACCACCGGGCAAACAAAACATTGCGATCCAACTCTCTGAGCATTTGCCGGGGGAGACTTTTGATAGCGCTAACACCTGGAAATCGCGTGAGACTAAACCTTTTAGGTATGACTCTCTATTTGCATCCTGGGTTTTCGGATTCATATTTCTACCTGGAGATGCCCACGCACATAATTACTTGGTTGAAGAACAGAAGGATGCTCTGTTTATCCGTCAATTTGATTTAGAGCGTATTTTATTCCCGGCACAAAATGAAGCCGGCCATAATGTTCAATGTTTTGCTTGGGGTTTAGATGAGTCGCAAACCCCATGGCCACTGGATGATGAATATTTAAAACCCATATTACAGCGCTTTTTATCTCTAGATATTTATGCGTTACTCACAAGATGGATAGCCCATCTTAAAGCCGAACATGCATTTTATCAAAAACTCTTTACCGAGGAAGAATTTAAGCAACATTATTCAGCCTCTAATACTTTATTTACAACGAATGAATTAGCAAAAATGACGATGCCAGAGAGTTCATGGTCACCCTTTGCCAACAAAACCATCGATCATAGTTTTCTCACGCTGCCCTTAGGCACAGATTGGCTGTATGAAATCGCCAAACGTTTAAGTTTGATTCAAAATCAAATCCAGACGCATCTTGCAACAAAGACGCCTATTACCACTTTAACTTTATTGAAACAACTGCACCCAACTCACCATACACGCTATCAATCTGGTTTTACCGATGTACAAGCTGGGCAACCCCTTACTTGGCTAAATTTTCCCATAGCTTGGTCGCATCTAAAACAATGCGCAGCAGCCCTGTTTAACACAGAACCCAATTTCATCCCTAATGTGGCTCTACCCTGGCTACGTTTTCATTATTTAAGCCGTGGGTCCTATCAGATCACTGCAACCGGCAACAGTGTGTCTATGCAAGGCAATAAGACACTAATGTTAAGTAAGAGTTTACAGCTCCCCGATAATTTTTCACCAGAAATGGCTTTGCAAATTAGAAAGGGCACAGAGTTAAGCCCCAATCAAGCCGATGATCGTCTACAACAACTAGAGCGTAGAAGTGGACTTAGCATAATCAACGCATTATTAGATCCACAACAAAATATACTACCCGGACAAAAGTCAGAATTACTCGAACGCTTTTATCGTCTGCCACATCGCGTGCGGATGGAGTTGATGAAACTCATTCTAAGTAATATCGAAATCGAAAAAGCAAAAGGCAGCGAATTTGTAAACCGTATTATTAAATTGATGAAAGCGATTCCTTACACCGAGCTTGATTTAAGCCCATTTGCCGATGTATTAACGGATGCAATATTATTAGAATTCCTCACCTCAGATTATGCGGGCGAACATTTAACCAAACTTAACCTAGCAAATTGCAAAAAATTAACGCATGCCAGCGTGAATGCTTTAGCAAATCATGTGCCGCATCTAATGTATTTAGATTTAAGTGGTACTGGTATGACTCAAATTATTCGTGAAGCACCAGTGGTTTTTCAAAGTTTACAACATCTAAATGTCAGCAATTCTAAGACCCTGACTAGAATAAATCTGTATGCGCCGCAATTAGAGATACTGAATGCCAAGAATTGTACTCAATTAATATATCTTGAAGTTAAGTCAAAATCTGACGCAATAGTAGAATTATCAGGTTGTGATGCACTTGATGGCAAAAGTATAAAAGGGTGTTTGTATTTTCCGTATAGCACAATGAATAAATTTCATCTTACTCCACAAGAAGTACGAGCATTAATGTCAAATTCTGCAAATAGGGAACTACTTAATTTAACGGGAAATGACATTTACAATGAAGACGTTCTGTATTTAGCTGTAATCTTTAAGGTCAATCATTCTTTGACTTTCATTGCACTAAATGAGAATTACATCAGAGATGTAGGTGCTGGATACTTAGCAGACGCCCTAAACGTCAATTATACTTTGGGTTGGATTGACCTGGGACATAATCTAATCGGCGATGTAGGTGCTGGATATTTAGCCAAAGCTCTTAAGGTCAATCGTACCTTGAGTTCAATTTGGCTGGATCAAAATAACATTGGTGTTACTGGGTTTAAGCACTTAGCCGAAGCCCTGAAATTGAATAAGACTTTGACTTTAATTGACCTGAGAAGTAATTATCGTATCGGTGAAGGCATTGAGTACTTAGCTGAAGCCCTCATGGTTAATTATACCTTGACCGAAGTTCGTGTGCATGAAACGGGTACACTCCTTTATGAAAGCAGTGTACAAAAAATTAAATTTCTCCTTCAACGCAACCAAACACTGGCTGAGCGATTAATTACTGCAGTACAAACCCATCAACTTGAACAAGTTCAAAGCTTAATAACAAGGGGCGTGCAACCATCTGGTGATTATTTACAAGAGAAATTAGGTAAAGCTACTTTGTTGCACGAAGCTGTTAAGCATAGAAATGTTGCAATATTATATGCATTGCTACAGCATCCAGGCATACAAAAGAATAGAAAAAATGCTCAAGCCATCACGGCATTACAGCTTGCTGAGCAATTAGGGTATTTAGATTGCGTGGCGGTATTGCAAGGTAAGGCTATCCCTCTTTTAGAAACGAAAGCATCATCCTCTATGACCCTAGCTCCGGTGACGCATCTGGCGGCAAGTCAAATGCAAACAACAAAAGAAGAAAATAATACTACGCTGCCAGCTGGCATTTCTACTGACAACAACACATTAACAGTTGATTTTACGCTAGCGGATTTTCGGCATATTTCTCACATTCATGAATTATTAAATGAACAGCTTGCACATGCAATGCGTTATGAAGGAGAAACTAGTATGACACTTAGTTTTGATAATGATGCGCGCATGCAAACATTTATACAGTCGTTGTCTGCGATGAAGACTAGCGGTGCGAATGCTCTTACATTTCAATAAAAATAGACATTGATGAATAAATCCAACAGCTTCGTCATTGCGAGCGCAGCGCGGCAATAGAGGTTCGGATCCTTCATATAAAGCCCATGTGTTATTCAGATCAGAACCTCTATTGCCGCCGCGCGCGCAATTGAGCTTGTTGTAATTCCTAAGGTAACTCAGTTGGTATCCTAGAAGCCCTCACTGATGTAAATCTAATATCACCCGCCACTCTACTTTTGTCACCGGCATGACTGATAAGCGGTTACCTCTTTTTAACAGTTGCAATTCACTTAATGCCGGATGATGCCTTAATTCAGTTAAGGTAATGATTTCGGGTAATTTTTCAACCAATTGAATATCCACCCCAAACCAGCGCGGGTTTTCCGGCTTAGAGTCCGGGTCGAAGTAGGCAGACGCAGGATCAAACGCAGTTTCATCAGGCCGAGGCGACTGGGTGACCTGGACTATTCCCACTATTCCAGGTACTTTACAACTAGAATGGTAAAAAAACGCCAAATCGCCAGGTTGCATGCTGCGGATAAAATTGCGGGCTTGGTAGTTACGCACCCCGTCCCAAAACCCCTTTTTTCCTCGTGCTTGCGCCAGATCGTCAATACTGTAAGTTGTGGGTTCGGATTTCATGAGCCAATATGCCATAAGGGTTTCCTTAAGAAGTGAATATATGGAACAGATTGAATTTTATCATGATTTTTAAAGACTGGGCAGTGGAACTTGATTAGGAGTTAATAATTACTTAATGTTAATCTGGTAGTATGATCTAATAAGTATAGGGTTGATAAATGAGAGGTTTTTAATACATGGGTAATCCTATTGAGGATACAAAAGTTCTAGAAGGACAAAAAGAAGAAACTTCTAATGGAAGCACAAGACTTCCTTTTGTAGAACAAACCGATTCTCGCCTTCTAGGCGAAGGCCCTTTATCATCTTCAGGATCAACGACACCCTCTTCAACATTATCTGATTCGAATAACTCTACTCACTCTGCATCGTTCTCTTCCTCTAATTCTGCCACAGGCTCAGACACAGAAGAAGTTGGATTTGATTTTGGGCAAATGAGGGTGTCAGTATCCTTAGTAAATAATTATAACGGAGTTTCCAAAGCAGGATCTGAAAATAATGTTGTTCCGACTATGGAAGTGTTTATCAGAAATTCTCAACATGTTATCGATAATAATGAAACAGAAGTGGTTATCAGAAATCCTGAAGATAATGTGATAACTAATCACCCCACCCTTACTACTGAGGAACATCAATACGATAGGCCTATAGCATCAGGTACTATTTCCTCTATAATTAGAAAAGTTCAAGAACACGTAAAATTTGATTTAAGTAATTACACAGGTATAACCAAATCGGTATTATCGCCTGCTTTCACAAAAACTGAACATATACGGCCCGAGGGGTCGGTGAAAGACTCTTTACTGTATTATAAAAACAATAAAATTTATGCTCATTTTCCTAGTGATATTGATCAAAAGAAGACAGCAAAAGGTTCAGCGAACTTTGCAAGAGATTTTGATGGAATGGGAATGTTAGTGGTTGATAACACAGCTCACATTCCAATTCTTAATGATGCGGGTTACGCTCAAGAAGTCTCAACGAGTATTACTGAAAACACAAAATTTCAACCTTTTGTTGTAATGCGCGAGCAGCATCATGGCACGCTAGTTAAGTATATCTTTAATTCTGTAAGTAGAGAAGAGCAAACTAAAAGAGCAGATACTGGTTTACAATTTAATTCTTCGATACTGTTGATGCGTTTTACCGAAATTGATTTTGAAGGTGAAGGTCAAAAAGAACCTTGCTGTATTACTGTAGAACATCATTTGCGTTTTTATCCTATAGGTGGTTCTCCAAGCTACCCCATTTCTCTTGATAAGCCCGTGATCACTGTGTATCGAGCAGATGATGAGGGAATTTATATTGATCAGATCATTGCGGATCCATCCAATCGGATAGCTGAGTTTATTAAACTAGAAGTGACACCTCAAGAAACAACTGTTAAAGCTATACGACATCAATTGCTTGAAGACAAGCTGGGCTTACCATTGACTGAGACCCAAAAGTTTGCGCATGACAAATTGGTTGGTGCTGCATATAAAGAAAATGATATTACCCCTGATCGATATCAGTTTGATAAATGGTGGGAGAAAGAGGGTTTCAACACTGATCAACCTTTCACTGCCCACATGAAAAAACGTTTCAAAGATGAAGCGCAAAATAAATTCAGTGTTGCAGAAACCGAAACAATAATAGTTAATCAAGACCAAAGAAATTATATTTTAACTAAAACCTCTTATCAATTTGACGGCCAAATCATTCCTGGTTATATCGTGACGCTGTATGAAGAGGTTGCAGAGGAGTATTATCTTGCTGATGCTTATGGCACCACACCTTTATTGCATACCATTGCGCTGGCTCCCCAAGAAAGCTTAGACGCAACGATCACATCGCAAATCTGTTATAGCGCTACTAATTCATTAGGATCAGATCCTGATGAATTTTATCCTGGTTTGAAAGGCTATGCACTCTTTAAAGAAGAGGATGTCAGAGAAGCAGCGAGTGATAAATCTATTTTATATGATGGAAATAACTATCAATTGCTAAGCGAAGGGGGAGGCGATACGGTAGCAATTGATCAACACGATCGAGTACTCAGTAGAAAAATACATAATGCTGCAATTTGTGAAATTGGCGATGAGAATCAAATATATTTACATCAGCCTGGTACATCAGAAATAGATGAAACTGAAACGTCCTGGAAGGATATTCGTCGATGTGACGATTTAGAAATTGAAGAAGGTGGAAAGATTCTAACCAAACCTACTGGGGCGAATGTAAATCATACTTCTTCAGATGAATTTTCTAGGGCTATAGAAAAATATGGTCTCAAATGGCATGCACAATATAATTTAAATCCTTTCATGCAGATGGCAAATCATGCAATAATATTATCATATTTCTCAATTACTGATCAAATCATACCTTACGCTTTTTCTACTCAATCAAAACTTAGATATAAAGAGCATAAAGGTAGACGATATGGGATGGCAATAGAAAGTAATATCAGGGTTAATGCATCCTCGAGTGAATTTGATGAAAGGACTAACGTTGCCAAAAATATAACTATAGAGATTCCTGGAGAAATAGTGACAGTTTGGGAAGTCACCCCGCAAGGCAATGTGATACAGGGGATGTATGCTTCGAAACCAGAACTTACAAAAATATTACCTAACCCTAAGCTATATATTGAAGAGAAATATAAAAAGGAACTCGGATTAAAGAACAGTACTGCCGACAGAAATTCTTTGCCCCTAGTTAAGAGCCCTATATTGGCAAAAATATCTTTAAGAAAACAAATTGAAGAGCAGAATAATTTAATTGAGGCAGAAAACCGTAAAAATACTAACGCTTTATTAGCTCAAGCGTTACGTTTCTTTATGCCCACACTTTTGAATTTATCTGATGATGAATTAGAAGAAAATAAACCAGCCATTACCAGCATACAAAAAGCAATACTTACGGTTTTACCTTTATGCACCACGAATGCGGATTTGACAGTTCAAGCTGCAACCGCAACCCTTACAAAAGAACTAAAAACTATCGCCGATGGCATAAATTCACTTAAATTTGCGCGCTACAGCCCTAGATTACAGATGGTTATAGCAGCAGCCGTTTTTCTATTAGGCGTACTCCTCATTGTTACTTCGGCTTATATCTGCGCACAAACGCTTGGTACGGGTACTTTTTTCAGTATTCCTTTAGCTCAATTAGGGTTTTGGTTCCTTTCAGGAAAAGCGGTTTTAGGTATTGGTACCGGTTTAGGTCTAGCTGCAGGAGCAGGCTGGGGCGTAGGCGGTTCTGCGATGATGGTTCAAGCTTATAAATCTAACGCAAAACTTTCAAACATCATCAATGCTACCGAATCGGTACATGAACAAGTAAATAAGAAAATCGACGCTCTCAAATCACCAGTCCTTGCTCAGTAATCACCTCATGCATTCGCACATCATGCGCCATAGCATTTAACTTCACCACTTTCTGAAACTCATACGCTAACCCGACTAAATAAGGTTTATGCGCATTTTCATCATGTTTAACAAAAGAAAACGTGCGATCATAATAACCCTTGCCCATCCCTAAACGATTTTTATCATGATCAAATGCAACAAGTGGCGCAAACACTAAATCCAAATGCCAAACAGGCAATACCAAATCGGCATGATATTTAGGCTCTAGGATTCCATAGCGATTAGGGATTAAAGGATCTAAAGGCGCATAAGGCATAAAACACAATTCCCCAATTTTCCGCGGATGCAGCACGGGCAAATAACATTTTTTACCCGCAGCAAATGCGGCTTCTAATATAGATAGGGGATCAATCTCCGCCTCATGCTTTAAATAAAAAGCAATATGCTCGCTTAAGCGATAACGGTTTAATTGCAAAG
Organism: Gammaproteobacteria bacterium; assembly: GCA_013289605.1. Classification (GTDB taxonomy): domain Bacteria; phylum Pseudomonadota; class Gammaproteobacteria; order JABCZS01; family JABCZS01; genus JABCZS01. Next base: position 57,870 of record JABCZS010000009.1, on the reverse strand, counting down.
CAAAATGACAGACTTGGTGGGACGCAGCATGCTGCATAGCTTCGGGCAACAGCAAACGCTGGGTGCGTAAGTGTAAACGAAGTTCAGTATTATTCATGGAAATACAATTGTGGTATAAAGAAAAAAGCAAAGCTGCTCAGCTGAGATAAGGGTGTTTTGAACCTTTTGGTTCAAGTGGTATCCTTGAGATTCGTTTTAGGCTTCTTGGTAAAATCCAAGCGTGCTCACCGCGAATACTATATCCGAACACCCATCTAAATAATTACAGTTCTAAAACACAATGTTCTTAACTACAGTTGAGTAGCTCATGCTTACAATTTAAAGATACCACAAACAGAGGGGGATGTTAAGGGGGTAAGCCATGCTCAACCTACGACCAAGAAAAAATGATGGGGTTTTTATGAGTGGGTCGGAGCAAATTAAAGATCTCAAAATCCCCCCGGCCGAAACGTCCGGCCCCCTTTACAAAGGGGGCAAGCCTATCGATCTCTCTGCTTCTACGGCCAGTCTCCTTTATAGACACAGACATTTGTGTAGTAGATTCAGCTTTACAAAGGGGGCAATTTTTCCACACAGACCTGTGATAAACCTACTCCCTTAACAAAGAGAGCAATTCACTATAAGAATTGCGATAAAATTGCCCCCTTTGTAAAGGGGGTCGGACGCTTCGTCCGGGGGGATTTTAACTGAACTCAAATACTAATGAATGTTAGAAGGCCCTAAAGCATTTGAAAAGGGTATCTATCAGCTCGACCAAGATGGGTTTAAGGCGCAAACGCTGTCATACCCCTAGGAGATGAAAATAAATAGACACCCACCTCCCATTCACCCACCTCCCATTCATCTAAAGATGAAAATAAATAGACACCCACCTCCCATTCATCTAAAATTACTTTTTTCTCTTCTTAATTAGGAAACCTAGTCATGAGAATTGTCGTCGTTGTGTAGTTAACAAATTAAAACCCTCGCTCTTAGCGAGGCAGGCTTTTTGCCGTCTTAATTTTTTAACGATTAACGAGGTTTATCATGACAGCTTTCTTACTCCCGGCTTTATGGCTGATTGTTTTTATTGTGGGTTTGCCCCAGTTTTCTGAAACGGTTTATTCTCCCTCCCTCCCAGATATTGCCCATGATTTGCAGGTGCGTGAATCTTTAGTGGAATATACGCTCACTATTTATTTATTCGGCATTGCACTGGGCACCTTATTTTGGGGAAAATTATCCGATAGCATTGGGCGAAAACCTTGTGTGCTTGCGGGCTTAGTGATTTTTATTATCGGCTGCATCGGTTGTTATCTGGCAACCAGCATTGAAATGTTACTGCTCAGTCGATTAATTCAAGCGCTAGGCGGCGCAATAGGCAGTGTGATCGGGCAAGCGATATGTCGCGATGCGTTTCATGGACCTGCGGCAGGCAGAGCGTTTGCAACTATCGGCAGTAGTCTTGCCATTTTTCCTGCAATCGGTCCAATGATAGGCGGGGTGATTGCCGAGCAATTCGGCTGGTCCAGCATTTTTTTATTTTTAATTGGGGTGAGTCTTATTTTAATGCTAGCGGTGATATTAAAATTACCCGAAACCCATCATAAGGAAAATAGAAAACCCACCTCATTATTAACGGTGATGTTTGCCTTGATAAAAGATCCGAAAGTACTCGGTTTAGGCATTATCGTCGGTGCATGCAATGGGATCACGTTCAGTTATTTTGCCGAAGGCTCGTTTTATTTAATTAAAATCTTAGGCGTTGCTCCCAGCGTGTACGGCTTTAGTTTTTTGGGCATTGCACTCTCCAGTATGGCGGGCGGCATGCTGTCGAAAAAATTAAATACGCACCGTGAATCGGTGCTGATTATGCGGGATGGTTTAGTCATTATTTTCATCAGCACACTGGTCTTTACCCTAGGCATCCTCACACACCTCTATCTTTTTTCATTCTCAATGATAAGCCTAGTGTGTTTCACAGTACTTACTCAAATGGCCACGATGTTTGGCGTATGCATGGCCACCAGTAATGCGTTAGCGATTTGTTTAACCGATTACAAATGGTGTATCGGCACAGCCTCTAGCCTGTTCGGATTTTTTTATTATGGCTTAATTTCATTTTTCACCTTAGGGATGGGTTATTGGCATAATGGGACATTATTGCCGATGCCTTTATATTTCTTAAGTCTGGCAGTGTTGGCGTTAGCGGTTCAACGGCTGTTGCTGCGGCGTTAGGAAGGTGAGGGGCTAGGGGAATATTGGGTTCCCTAGCCCAATATAGACTGTCGAGTTAACTTGACAAAATACATATTGTCGAGTAGACTTGACAATATGATAACTTACGATGAATTGTTAGAAATATTAATGAGTTGGAGCTTTTTTGGCGATACAATCCTGCCAAAAACAGTGGCTCGCCAGCTTCATTTACCCACACAATTAGCCCCCGATCTTGCCCTTATCATTCAGGGCGTAAGAAGAGGGGGCAAATCGACCTTATTGACCCAATTGCCACAGCATTATGGGCTGAATCTGGAGCATTGTTATTTTTGCAATTTTGAAGATCCCCGTTTATTAGGTTATCTGGATCATACTTTATTAACCCACATCGTAAAATTAGCAAAAAGCCGGGATCCGCACGCGCCGTGTTATTTCTTTTTTGATGAAATTCAACATGTGTCCGGTTGGGAAAAATGGTTACATACACAGTTTGAACGTCCACAAAATAATTATTTTGTTTTAAGCGGATCAAATTCAGCCCTTTTATCTGGGGAACTGGCAAGTGCATTAACAGGTCGACATATGACGGTGGAGCTGTATCCTTTTTCTTTTCATGAATATTTGGAAGTATACCCAAAAGGTACTATTTATGATTATTTAAAAATGGGCGGGTTTCCCAAGGCTCTTTTTTACGCCGATCGGGAAAAGTTATTGCAGGAATATTTTAACGATATTGTATTAAGAGATATATTACAACGTGTTTCAGCGCGATCCAGTGATGGCATTAAACAGGTCGCAAAAATGGCATTCGAGTCTTGTGGCTCAGAGCTCAGTTTCCGTAAAATAGCTGCTGTTACCCACTTAAGTGTGGAGACCGTACAACATTATCTAGAAGCGTGCGAGCAAGCCTATTTATTATTTACATGTCAATTTTTTGCTTTTTCAGAAAAAAAACGTTTGTCACAACATAAAAAATTCTATCCTATCGATCCTGCGCTGCATCAAGCCGTCACCACTAAAATTGGAGAAAATTGGGGCAAACATTTGGAGATATTAGTATTTTTAAGTTTAAAAAAACGCTACCAAAATGTTTATTACTGGCGATCATCCCATAGCGAAGTCGATTTTGTTGTTTTAGAGGGCAAATTAATTAGACCTTATCAGGTCACATGGGGGCCTCTACAGGATCGCCATCGCACAGCCCTAGATGAATTTTATCAAATTTTCCCAGAAGCAGCGGAATTTGTCCTCATAAATCAAGACAATGCGGCTCAGTTTGTATAAATAGGCACTGAAATCTAGCGGGCATCTGGGATTTGCTTATCCAGCACTAGAGAACTTAGGCCAAGACCTGATATAATGCCAAAAATCAACGAAGGAAGTTCATCTTGGCTAACCCGGCTATACTCGCCTTAGAGAGTGGCACAGTATTTCATGGCACTGCGATCGGCAAAATAGGCACCGCAGTAGGGGAAATAGTTTTTAATACCGCCATGACCGGCTATCAAGAAATACTTACTGATCCGTCTTATGCTGAACAAATTGTCACCTTAACTTATCCTCATATCGGCAATGTGGGCACCAATACCCTCGATAACGAATCCGGCCAAGTCTGGGCAAAAGGCTTAGTGATCCGTGACTTATCGCTTGCGACCAGTAACTGGCGATCGACCCAAACTTTAGCTGATTTTTTAAATGAACACCAAGTGGTTGCGATCGCAGATATCGATACGCGGCAACTCACCCATATTTTACGGGAAACCGGGGCTCAAGGTGCCTGCATTATGACAGGCAGCGATGAAGCGCGGGCGCTAGAATTAGCGCGCGGCTTTAAAGGATTAATCGGCCAAGATTTGGCCAGCAGGGTGAGCACTAAAGCCCCTTATATGTGGACCAGCGGCCGCTGGAATGTCCCAGAAACCTGTGCATCGCCTGATCTCCCTCACGTGGTGGCGCTAGATTTTGGCATGAAACGCAATATCCTGCGCTGCCTAGTCAGCGCGGGCTGTCGCGTCACCGTATTACCCGGCAATAGCAGTTATCAAGACATTATTGCGCATCAACCCGATGGCGTGTTTTTATCCAATGGCCCCGGGGATCCTGCGGCTTGCACCCAGGCCATCCAACTCATACAAGAATTATTAAAACAAGACATGCCTATTTTCGGCATTTGTTTAGGCCATCAACTTTTGGCGCTCGCTTGTGGGGCACAAACGTTTAAAATGAAATTCGGCCATCATGGCGCCAATCACCCGGTGTTAGACATCAATACCAAACAGGTCTTTATTAGCAGCCAAAACCATGGTTTTGCGGTAGATGAAGCAAGCTTGCCGAAAGAATTTGCGGTTACGCACCGCTCTTTATTCGATAATACGATTCAAGGCATTGCTCACACGCACTACAATGCTTTTGCCTTCCAAGGACATCCCGAAGCAAGCCCCGGGCCGCACGATGTTTTTCCCTTATTTGCTGAATTTGTTACGCGCATGCACGCGCATGCTAACGCCAAGGTGACTTGATTATGCCCAAACGTACCGACATCAAAAGTATCTTAATCATCGGCGCAGGCCCTATTGTTATCGGGCAGGCCTGTGAATTTGATTACTCGGGCACGCAAGCCTGCCAAGCGTTAAAAGAAGAAGGGTATCGGATTATTTTGGTGAACTCTAATCCTGCGACCATCATGACGGATCCGGATTATGCCGATGTCACTTACATTGAGCCCATTAATTACGAAGTGTTGGCGCGGATCATTGCCATAGAAAAACCCGATGCGATTTTACCGACCATGGGCGGTCAAACTGCACTGAATACCGCTTTGGATTTAGCCAAACACGGCATTTTAGAAAAATACCACGTCGAATTAATCGGCGCAAACCGCACGGCCATTGATAAAGCAGAAGACAGAGATAAGTTTCGTCAAGCCATGCATAAAATTGGTTTGCAAACGCCAGAGTCTGCCATTGCGCATAGCCTTGAAGAAGCCCTGCAAGTGCAAGTGCGTTTAGGCTATCCCACTATCATTCGTCCCTCATTCACATTGGGCGGCACGGGCGGCGGCATTGCATATAACCGTGAAGAATTTATTGACATTTGTGAGCGGGGTTTGGAATTATCGCCGACCCATGAATTATTGATTGAAGAATCTGTCATCGGTTGGAAAGAATTTGAAATGGAAGTGGTGCGCGATACCAAAGATAATTGTATCATCGTCTGCTCGATAGAAAACATTGATGCCATGGGCGTGCATACCGGTGATTCCATTACGGTAGCCCCTGCGCAAACACTGACCGATAAAGAATACCAAATCATGCGCGATGCCGCGATAAAAGTTTTGCGGGAAATTGGCGTAGATACCGGTGGATCAAACGTGCAATTTGCCGTGAACCCTAAAGACGGGCGGCTTGTGGTCATCGAAATGAATCCGCGGGTTTCACGGTCCTCTGCGCTCGCATCAAAAGCAACCGGTTTTCCGATAGCTAAAATTGCCGCAAAACTTGCGGTAGGTTACACCTTAGATGAATTAAAAAATGAAATCACGCAAGGCAAAACGCCTGCTTCATTTGAACCGACGATAGATTATGTCGTCACCAAAATCCCGCGGTTTAACTTTGAAAAATTCCCAGGCGCGGATGCAAAACTCACCACCCAAATGAAATCGGTGGGCGAAGTGATGGCGATGGGGCGTACGTTTCAAGAATCCTTACAAAAGGCGCTACGCAGTTTAGAAGTGGGCCATGCGGGCCTCAATGCACAATTAGATTTGGCGACGGTCGATAAAGATTTTTTAATTTCGTGTATTACTACCCCAGGGCCGGATCGTTTGCTTTATATTGCTGATGCGTTTCGTTATGGCTGCACGTGTGAAGATCTGCACACCTGGTCGGGGATTGATCCTTGGTTTTTAAGCCAAGTTGAAGATTTGGTCGCGATTGAATCGCAGATTAAAACCATAGATGTTAAAACACTGACGGCGGCTTCCTTAAGATCGTTTAAGCGCAAAGGTTTTTCCGACCGGCATTTGGCGCAGCTCTGGTCAATTTCTGAAGAGGACGTGCGCACCCAACGTTATGACTTAAACGTGCATCCTGTTTATAAACGGGTCGATACTTGTAGTGCAGAATTTGCAACCGACACGGCCTATTTATATTCTACTTATGAGCAATTTTGTGAAGCGCGCCCAAGTCACCGAAAAAAAATCATGGTCTTAGGTGGCGGCCCCAATCGAATCGGCCAAGGCATAGAATTTGATTATTGCTGCGTACACGCGGCACAAGCGGTACGTGAAGCCGGCTATGAAGCCATTATGGTCAATTGCAACCCCGAAACGGTATCAACCGATTATAATGTTTCAGATCGCTTATATTTTGAAGGCGTGACCCTTGAAGACGTATTAGAAATTGTCCGCATCGAAAAACCCATGGGCGTGATTGTGCAATACGGCGGTCAGACACCCTTAAAACTGGCGCGTGCACTAGAAAAAGCAGGCGTACCCATATTAGGGACCTCGCCTGATGCCATCGATAGAGCCGAAGATCGCGAACGCTTTAGCCAATTAGTGGAAGAATTACAATTACATCAGCCTCCCAATAAAACCGTGACGACGCTAGAAGCGGGGCTTAAATGCGCACAACTCATCACTTATCCCTTAATGGTACGTCCCTCTTATGTGTTGGGCGGGCGCGCGATGGAAGTCGTCTACAACGAAAATGAATTACGTGAATATTTAACCCAAGCGGTTTTAGTCTCCAATGATTCGCCAGTATTACTGGATAAATTTTTAGATCATGCGATAGAAGTCGATGTCGATGCGATTTGTGATGGCCAGCAAGTTTTTATTGGCGGCATTATGGAGCATATCGAGCAAGCCGGTGTGCATTCTGGCGATTCATCTTGTGCTTTGCCGCCGCACCAATTAAGCGCAGCGGTACAAGCACAAATTATTGATCAAATCACAAAACTTGCCAAACGTTTACAGGTCGTAGGTTTAATTAATGCCCAATTTGCGATTCAAAATGACAAAATTTATATTTTAGAAGTCAATCCCAGAGCTTCACGCACAACGCCCTTTGTTTCAAAAACCATCGGTGTGCCGCTTGCCAAAGTCGCTGCACGTTGCATGATGGGGCAAAGCCTTAAAGATCAAGGCTTAGATAAAATGCTGGAATTGCCTTATTTTGCGGTGAAAGCACCGGTATTTCCGTTTGATCGCTTTTTAGGTACCGATCCGATATTAGGCCCAGAAATGAAATCCACCGGCGAAGTGATGGGCGTAGGCAATACGTTTATGCAAGCCTACGCCAAAGCACAAATTGCCGCCGGCATGCCTTTGATTAAAGTCGGACGCACGTTTATCAGTGTGCGCGATGCCGATAAATCGCATGCAGTCGCTATTGCGGCACAATTACAAGCACTTGGTTTTGAAATTGTTGCAACGCACGGCACTGCGCGCGCCTTGAAGGCAGCAGGCATTACCTGTACGCCGGTTAATAAAGTGCGTGAAGGTCGCCCGCATATTGTCGATATGATAAAAAGTAATCAAATTAATTTCATCATTAATACCACGGAAGGCAAACAAGCCATTCGTGATTCGTTTACTATTCGCCGCAGTGCGCTGCAATATAAAATTCATTATGTGACCACGATAGCAGGCGCCAAGGCCACCTTATCGGTATTAATCAGTGACATCAGCGAGCAAGTGTACGCCTTACAACAGTTGCATCAACACGTCGCCGCACGCAATGCAGCAAAAGAAGTGGTGCAGGTATAAAAGACTATCCGTACGCTGTGATCTCTCGGGGCTTGCCCCCTTTGTAAAGGGGGCCGACGTTTCGTCGGGGGGATTTTTAGATGTTTGAAGTACATCAGACATTGCTAAAATCCCCCCGGCCGCAGCGGCCGGCCCCCTTTACAAAGGGGGCAAGTCCTTCTTTTTACAGGGATGACCAAGGTATGAGTCATCACTGCTTTATTTTTTTAGGGAGTAGCGATGTCAGGCGTTAAAAGTACCCGCGCATGGTTTAAACAGCATGTGAATGATCCCTTTGTGAAACGCGCGCAGTTAGAAGGTCAGCGCTCGCGGGCTGGATTTAAGTTAGCTGAAATCCAAGAAAAATACCGCATCTTACGTCCAGGCATGGTGGTGGTTGAATTAGGGGCCGCCCCGGGCAGTTGGACGCAGTTATTGGCCAAGCAATTAGGCACAAATGGCCTACTTGTTGCAGTGGATAGGTCACCGATGCAAAGCGTACCCCAGGCCATTATTTTGCAAGGCGACATAGAAAGTGATAGCATGATAAATGACTTAAGCGCAGTCTTAGCCGGTAGGGCGGTCAATTGGGTGATTTCTGATTGTTCGCCAGATTTAACGGGCACGACTACCACAGATGCCTTGCGCACCCTACACTTAGCACAAAGTGTCGTGGCTTTGGCAGACGAATTACTCCCCCAAGGGGCTGGGCTATTACTTAAAGCCTTTCAAGGGGCGGGATTTAGTGTATTTTTACAGTCGATCAAAGAAAAATATGATAAAGTACGGGTAGTTAAGCCTAAAGCCTCACGTGCGCAATCCAGGGAAGTGTATATTTTAGCGAGTGGGTATAAAGGCAAATTATAGGACTTACGCAAAACGTGCTGATCAAGGCAAAAGCCTCCGAAAAAGCGCAGCATACAGAGAGTATGTGAGCATTTTGAGGAGGCTTTTAACGCCGAGCAGCGCGTTTTGCGTAAGTCCTAATAGAGCATCAACAATGAGGATACAACCTTGAGCGACATGATGAAAAATGTATTACTGTGGTTAGTGATAGCCATTATTTTAATTTCGGTATTTAGCCGATTCGGCTCTGGCACACACCCTGGCACACAGTTAGATTATTCACAATTCCTCAATATGGTCTATCGGGGCGATGTGAAACAAGTGGTGATCACCGAGCGCACGATACACGGTATTAATCGTGTTAATGAACCTTTTACCACGTATATGCCTTTAGATGATCCCGGTCTTATTGGTGATTTGTTGGATAATCATGTGGATGTCCAAGGTAAACCGCCTGAACAACCCAGTTTATTAATGCAAATTTTTATTAATTGGTTTCCGATTATCCTCTTTATTGGTGTGTGGATATTTTTTATGCGCCAAATGCAAGGCGGCGGGGGCGGTGGACGCGGTGCGTTTTCATTTGGGAAAAGTAAAGCGCGCTTATTAAACCCGGACCAAATCAAAGTCACGTTGGCTGATGTGGCAGGGATAGAAGAAGCCAAAGAAGAAGTGGCAGAATTGGTGGATTTTTTACGCGATCCGCAAAAATTCCAACGCGTCGGCGGTCATATTCCTAAAGGGATATTAATGGTAGGCTCCCCAGGTACAGGTAAAACCTTATTGGCTAAAGCCATCGCCGGTGAAGCCAAAGTGCCGTTTTTTAGCATTTCCGGTTCTGATTTCGTCGAAATGTTTGTCGGCGTGGGCGCCTCCCGCGTACGGGATATGTTTGAACAAGCGAAAAAACAAGCGCCGTGCATTATTTTTATCGATGAAATTGATGCCGTAGGGCGTCATCGGGGTGCAGGTTTAGGCGGCGGTCATGATGAGCGCGAGCAAACCTTAAATCAATTACTCGTTGAAATGGATGGTTTTGAAGGCACAGAAGGCGTGATTGTGATCGCAGCGACTAACCGCCCCGACGTATTAGATCCTGCATTATTACGTCCCGGTCGTTTTGATCGTCAAGTCGTAGTGCCCCTACCCGATATTCGCGGTCGCGAGCAAATTTTACGTGTTCATATGAAGAAAATCACCGCAGCAGCCAATGTGAATCCCGCGATACTCGCACGCGGTACCCCGGGTTTCTCAGGGGCAGACTTAGAAAATTTAGTGAACGAAGCGGCGCTTTTGACTGCTCGGGCGAATAAAACCATCGTCGATATGGCTGAATTTGAACGCGCGAAAGATAAAATCATGATGGGTGCGGAACGCCGTTCCATGGTCATGAGTGAAAAAGAACGCACACTCACCGCTTACCATGAATCAGGTCATACCATCGTAGGCCGTTTAGTGCCTGAACATGATCCGGTCTATAAAGTCACGATTATTCCTCGTGGACGCGCGCTAGGCGTGACCATGCATTTACCGGAAGAAGATCGTTACAGTTACACCAAGCAACGTATCGAGAGTCAACTGGCCTCATTATTTGGCGGTCGAATTGCCGAAGAAATTATTTTTGGCCCACAAGCTGTGACGACTGGGGCTTCCAATGATATCGAAAGAGCCACTGAACTTGCGCGCAATATGGTCACCAAGTGGGGCTTATCCGATAAATTAGGTCCGCTTGCGTATGGTCAAGAACAAGGCGAAGTGTTTTTAGGACACTCGATGGCGCAGCATAAAGAAATTTCAGATGAAACTGTGCATACGATTGATCAAGAAGTGCGCGTGATCATTGATAAAGCGTATGCGATTGCAAAAGAAGTATTAGTGTCGCATAAAGATAAATTACATTTGATGGCGGAAGCGTTGTTAAAATATGAAACGCTCAATAGCGATCAAATTAATGACATTATGGAAGGCAGACCGCCGCGCGAACCGGAAGGTTGGGATGTGCCAGATACGAATCATCCACACGGTACAGATAATACCGTAGTGGTTTCAACGGAAGACAAGCCCAGTATTCCTGATGATCAGGCTGAAGGTAAGCCGGTGAAGTAAATTAATGTGAGATTGAGTAGTGCGTAACTTCTCACCTTTCCTTTTTTTATGCTTGCCCCCTTTACAAAGGGGGCAAATTCTTTGCGTATAGCAGGAAAAATCCCAAAATAATGAATAAATCTTCTCCTAATACATCCCCACACACACCCAAAATCATGGGGATCCTCAACGTTACCCCTAATTCTTTTTCTGATGGGGGATGTTTTGATACGCTCAATAAAGCGATTGTTCACGCAGAAACCCTGCACCAAGAAGGCGCTGACATTATTGACATCGGCGGAGAATCAACGCATCCGGGAGCGGTCCCCATTTCTATCCAAGAAGAGCTCGATCGGGTGATCCCCGTTATCGAAGCATTACGTAAGCGCATCGATAGTCCTTTATCCATCGATACTCGGCACGCAGAAGTCATGCGCGCGGCTATTCATGCGGGCGCAACGATGATTAATGACGTCAACGCCTTGCGTGGGGAAGATGCACAGACAACGGCAGCAGCTTTATCCGTACCGGTATGTTTAATGCATATGCAAGGTGAGCCGCAAACCATGCAGCAAGATCCGCGATACACCGATGTGGTCCAAGAAATTTATGATTTTTTTACCCAGCGCATGAGTGCGTGTGTCAGTGCCGGGATTAAACGAGAACAAATTATTATTGACCCCGGATTTGGTTTTGGTAAAACCTATGAACATAATTTACAATTATTACGCGGTTTAAAAAAATTTAAAGAATTACAATGCCCGATATTAGTCGGATTATCACGCAAAGCGTGGATAGGCGTTGCAACCGGCAAACCTCTCCATGAGCGTTTGCCCGGCAGTCTGGCTGCAGCGGTTTTAGCCGCGCAATATGGCGCAGACATTATCCGTGTCCATGATGTGGGCGCAACACGCGATGCGCTGGACATACTCAATGCAGTGGCCTTACAGGAGAGTAATGAATACTAAACACTATTTCGGTACCGACGGTATCCGCGGACGCGTAGGGGACTTCCCCATCACTGCTGAATTTATGTTGCATTTGGGCTTTGCAGCAGGCACTGTGTTTGCGAATAATGGCACCCATACGGTATTGATTGGTAAAGATACCCGCATCTCCGGTTACATGTTTGAATCTGCATTAGAGGCGGGCTTATCAGCGGCTGGCGTTAATGTGGGTTTATTAGGCGTGATGCCGACGCCTGGCATTGCGTACTTAGCGCAAAAAACCGGCGCAATCGCAGGGATCGTTATCAGCGCCTCACACAATCCTTACACTGATAATGGCATTAAATTCTTCTGCGAAGCCGGCGGTAAATTATCCGATGACGTTGAGCTTGCCATTGAAGCGCAATTATCACAACCCATTAAAACAGTATCTTCTGATAAACTCGGTAAAGCGCATCGTGTGATGCAAGCCCAGAGTCAATACCAAGAATTTTGTGCAAAGTCGTGTGATGTGCGATTAGACGGTTTAAAAATCGTGCTGGATTGTGCAAATGGCGCCACTTATCATATCGCTCCACCCTTATTTCAAACGTTAGGCGCAGAAGTCATCAGTATCGGCGCAACCCCCGATGGCTTAAATATCAATGCTGGATTGGGCTCGATTGCCCCTCAACAGTTGCAGCAAAAAGTGCTTGAAACCAAGGCCGATCTTGGGATTGCATTTGATGGCGATGGCGATCGCGTCATTATGGTTGATCATCAGGGTAACCTAGTAGATGGCGATCGCATGCTTTATATTTTAGCCAAGTACCGAAAAGGTACTCAAGGCGTGGTCGGGACCTTGATGAGCAATTTTGGTTTAGAGCGTAGTCTACAAGCCTTACAGATCCCGTTTCTTCGCGCCAAAGTGGGCGATCGGTTTGTGCTGGAATTATTGCGTCAGCAAGGCTGGCAATTAGGCGGCGAGCCCTCAGGCCATATTTTATGTTTAGATAAAACCACGACCGGCGATGGCATTATTGCCGCACTCCAAGTCTTAACCGTAACCATCGCGCAGCAAAAAAAACTAGCCGAGCTTTCAGAAGACTTGTTGTATTTTCCACAAACGCTTATGAATGTACGCCTCAGTCACAAATACGATCCACTTCAAAACGAGACAGTTCAAAACGCAATTCGTGATGCCGAGCAGGAATTGGGTAATACCGGAAGGGTGCTAGTGCGCTGCTCCGGTACCGAGCCTTTAGTGCGGGTGATGGTCGAAGGACTTGAGCGCGATAATATCCAAAAGATTGCTCACAGGCTTTGTGCCACGATTCAAGCGTAATCTGATCCTTTAGAAATCAAGGAATTAGACTGCGTTGACAGTCTAATTTAACTAGCTTAATATTCTTATTATTTTCACTTGAGTGAGTCCGTTATGAAATGGGATCTAGACAGCATTCAGAGCACCGGGCGTTACGGGCGTTTGCTACAACGTTTAACGGTTAATGAGGCAGGTGTGCTCCAGGTGCTCGTGAGTAACGAAGAAACGTTACCGAGCAACCTTCCTGAGCAGATAACCGTTGATTCTTCGCTCACTGTAGATACGAAAGCCCTTAATGATGAATATCGCATTTCCTTAAATGCCCTTCAACTTATTTTTAAAAAAGCACGCAGTGCTTATCATTGGGGGGAGCATTTTAATTGGGCTGCGTATCAAGCCGATACAGCAGTCGCTTTGAAGCGATTTTTAAAGATCCGCTGGACACACATTCAAACTACGCAAGCCGATGATGACCATTTTAAAAAAAGTCCTATTAATGAGCTCTGTCAAGAAATTGCGGAAGCGATTGCACATGATGAAGGGGTGCCGGTTGAAGCGATCTTAAAACCTGCAGTAATCAGTCAACCTGTGTTGTGTCGTGATAATGGGGTTTATGAAAATTATCTCAAGCAAGATCCTACCCATACGCACACGCAACAGGGCTGGGAATTTTATCAAAAGCTGATGAGTACTGAATCAGTCGAATCATTATTATCAGAGTTCGATGCGCTGTCGATATTGGCGAAAAATTATCTTAATATTTTATTGAATTACAGTAGTTTAACTCCAGAAGAGAATATCCAGCTTGAGACGCTGCTTAATAAATTTCCTAAGGATTTAGAGGCTCAAGTCACAGCGATTACAAAAAAATGGAATGATTTTACAAAAAACCTAGAGACTGGGAGGGATGTTTCTGCGTCTGTAGACGCTGCATTGCAAGATCCTGATTTAAAACCATTGATGTCTTACAAGATGCCTAATGACTTAACGCCGTTAGCCTATGTGATGCAGCAGAAAAATTACGCTACCGCATTAAATTTGATTGAAGCGGGCGTGACGCTTTTTGTTGATAAAATACCCGAGCGTCGTCTCATGAAGCTTACGGTACGTGAGAGAGGATCTGAAATCGCTGCTCAAAACTCACTTGACAAAACAAATCTAGCCGTTGCGCTGATTAAAAAAGGTATTTTCCCCAGTCAAGATTATTTGAGTTATGGCATACACGCTATAGAACAGGGACAACTTACGCCGCATAATGAGCAGATAGCATTAGCCTGCTGCGCGAGAATGGCAACACATTTTGCAACTTTTAGTGCCGCACAACATAATGATTTTTTTAACGCCATTTTCTATCGCGCATTTCAGCAGGTCCCTTTTGAACGCTATGAGCGCTTCCTTCAGGAATATCGCGGACTTTCTTCCTTCTTATTAGCACTACTTGCGGTGTTAGTCCCTAAAGCTAAATACACGGAAGAATTTGACTTTAAGCCGCAAGAAAGTGAATTTAACTTTTCTGTGGTGGCAGCAGCCATGAGCAATGGTTTGATGAAACAATTGCTACTTTCAGGGGATATTAATCCAGGTAGCACGAATAACGACTTGGCCAAAAAAGTGCTCAAGCTTAACACGCAAATGAAAGCGCACGCTTCCAATCCTTTTGCCCTAAGCTATGAAGATTTTATAGGCGCTAAAAAATTACATCATATTGTGGAGTTATTAGGATTTGAGACGGTTTGTCAATTAGCCGATAAAGCGCCTAACAGTGTAGAGGGAAGGGCCTTATTGTTGCAGAGCCAAATTTGTCGAGTTGAAAGCAAAATACAGTCGATTCAAAAATTAGAGATGCCATTCTTTGAGAATACGCAATGTCTTGAAGCACTGCTGCCCTTAAAAGAAAAAATGACAGCGGCAAGCCGCTTGCTTGCTTCAAAGTCTATCAATGATCCCATCATGCCGATAACCGATTTCATGCAAGCTCAAGGACTACAGGACATTGTACAAACATTGGGATTTGCGACGGTATGCACATTGACTGGAATTGATGCAAAAGGAATTGAGGCCAAAAAATTATTTTTGCAGAGCCAAGTTTGCCGTATTAAAGCATCACATGATGCAGGTACCGATGAGAGCCAGCATAAAATTAACGCATTTCAGAATTTAATTGCAAATCCACCGACAGAGGCAACGTTTACTCGAGCATTTAATGATGCTGTAGCGTTGCACCGAGATGGATTCACATTGCGTCCCAAGTCAACAACCCATCGCCAAGCCATAGCTTTAGGTTTAAATTAAGCTTTTTATCGATCTAACCATTTTTTCTGCTCCATCCTATGTTAAACTTCCGAAATTTAAGCGACTGAAGGAATGACTATGCGCACACCGCTACTCGTTGCAAACTGGAAAATGAATGGCGATCTGGCTTTGCTTACCGCCATGCAGCAGGGCTTAAGCGCTCAGGCTTACCCGAATGTTGAACTGGCCCTCTGTCCACCGTTTGTTTTTTTACCCCAGGCGCAGACTTTATTTTCAAGCACCGCTATCGCTTATGGCGCGCAAGATGTCAGTGACAAGACGGCAGGTGCTTATACCGGACAAATTTCTGCCCAGATGCTTAGCCAATTGGCTTGCACTTATGTTATTATTGGCCACTCCGAAAGGCGGATGTATTGTGCAGAAACGGATGCGTTAATTGCCGCAAAATGTGCCCAGGCGCAGGCCGCAAGGCTTATTCCTATTTTATGTGTCGGGGAAAATGCGCAGCAAAAGCAACAAGGTGAAACTCAAGACATCGTGCTATCACAAGTGCGCGCCGTTTTAGATAGTTTACCTACTGAATCTATTGAGCAATTAGTCATCGCTTATGAGCCGATTTGGGCGATAGGGACGGGGCACGCGGCCTCCCCTATTGAGGCCAATGCGGTACACGAGTTGATACGCTCATGTGTTGCAGGGTATGATGTCACCCTTGCGCAAAACCTGCGTATTTTATATGGCGGTAGTGTGAATGCAGAAAATATCGCCACGTTTTTGTTACAAGCCCATATTGATGGTGCCTTGATTGGGGGCGCTGCATTAAAACCTGAGGTTTTCGCACAAATGGCGAATATTGCCAATCAATTGAGTAAATAAGGCGTTATAACTATGTATGAATTTATTTTAATTATCCACGTGATCTTAGCCGTGCTATTAATTGGCTTAGTGTTATTGCAACAAGGCAAAAGCGGCGGCATGGGCACAGCATTTGGCGGCGCGACGGAAACTTTATTGAGTACCCCAGGCGCAAGCAACGTACTCTCTCGCAGTACGGGAATACTGGCTACTTTTTTCTTCATCACCAGTTTAAGTTTGGGTTATTTAGCTTCGCAAAAATCACGGCAAATGCAACAAGAACTCATCCCCAGTGCGTTGCCCACGGAAACTGAAATTTCGCCTGAGGTGCCGGTGTTAATGACTGTGCCGGAACAGCCGACCGTTGCGCCTGAGCGTGAGCCTTTGCCCGAGCTTGCTCCAGCGCCAGAAGTTGTTCCAGCACCCGAAGCTGCACCTACAAAGGAAAGTGTTCCTACAAATTAAGGTTTAACGCCGAAGTGGTGGAATTGGTAGACACGCCATCTTGAGGGGGTGGTGGCTTAGGCTGTGCGGGTTCGAGTCCCGCCTTCGGCATATTGTATTTTAGGGTTATAATGAACTGACTTGTTTCGTGCGCAGAGCATCAATGAAAGGCTATCATGATCGCAAATTATTTACCTATTCTTTTATTTATTATGCTTGGGATTTTATTTGGTGTGGTGCCACTCGTCCTAGGCTTTATCCTCGGTCCGCGTCACCCCAGCGCGGAAAAAAATTCTCCCTACGAATGCGGATTTGAAGCCTTTGAAGATGCGCGTATGCCCTTTGATGTGCGCTTTTACCTGGTCGCTATTTTATTTATCATTTTCGACTTAGAAATCGCATTTTTATTTCCTTGGGCCATCGTGTTTGATAGTATGGGCGCTGCTGCATTTTGGGGCATGATGATATTTTTAGGGTTACTGGTCATTGGCTTTATTTATGAATGGAAAAAAGGGGCACTGGAGTGGGAATAGAAGGTATATTCAAACAAGGTTTTGTGACCACTTCACTCGATAGCCTCATTAACTGGGCACGCACGGGTTCATTGTGGCCGGTATCCTTTGGTTTAGCTTGTTGTGCCGTTGAAATGATGCAAGCGGCGACCTCGCGTTATGATCTCGATAGATTAGGCGTGATGTTTAGACCGAGCCCCCGGCAATCCGATGTCATGATTGTTGCCGGCACGTTATGCAACAAAATGGCGCCGGCAATCCGCAGAGTTTACGACCAAATGGCCGACCCAAAATGGGTGATCTCCATGGGATCGTGTGCCAATGGCGGCGGTTATTACCATTATTCTTATTCCGTCGTGCGCGGGTGTGACAGGATTATTCCCGTTGATATTTATGTCCCCGGTTGCCCGCCCACAGCCGAAGCTTTGGTCTATGGCATTATTCAATTGCAAAAGAAAATTCAACGCACGAATACCATTGCGCGGCAGGAGTAGCTGAAGTGACAGTACAGGCATTGCAAGACAATCTGCAGCAGCACTTTCCTGATTCCCCGCTTATTTTAGCCGGAAATGAATTAACCTTAGAGGTTTTGCCGAATCAACTCCTGGACGTTTGTCATAAGTTGCGGGATGACGCCTTGTTTAAATTTGCGCAGCTGATGGATTTATGTGTCGTGGATTATTTAACCTACGGCTGTGATACCTGGGTCACGGATCAAGCGACTACTACAGGTTTTAGCCGTGGCGTTGAAGTGCATGGCGAGTCGACCTGGACTAAGCCGCGGTTTGCTGTCGTATATCATTTATTATCCGTTGAACATAATTTTCGTTTACGGCTGCGTACGTTTGCCCCCGAACCTTATTTAATTGTGCCCTCTGTGTTACCGATTTGGGCCAGTGCACAATGGTATGAGCGGGAAGCCTTCGATTTATTTGGGGTTTTATTTGATGGCCATCCGGACCTGCGCCGCTTACTCACCGATTATGGATTTATTGGTCATCCGTTCCGTAAAGATTTTCCTTTAAGCGGTCATGTGGAAGTGCGTTATGATCCGCAGACTAAACGTGTGATTTACCAGGCGGTCAGCATCGAACCACGGGTCTTAGTGCCCAAAGTGATCCGCGATGACAGTCGATATGAACCGTAAGGAATAAGCCATGCCCCATATCCGTAATTACACCATGAACTTTGGCCCGCAACATCCTGCGGCCCACGGGGTATTACGTCTCGTGTTAGAGCTCGATGGTGAAACCGTGATGCGTGCCGACCCGCATGTCGGTTTACTGCATCGTGCCACAGAAAAATTAGCAGAAACCAAACCGTTTAATCAAAATATAGGTTACATGGATAGACTCGATTATGTCTCCATGATGTGTAACGAGCATGCTTATGTGCGCGCGATTGAACAATTATTAAACATGGACGTGCCCATCCGTGCGCAGTATATCCGCGTGATGTTTGATGAAATTACCCGGATTTTAAATCACTTGCTCTGGTTAGGCGCGCATGCAATAGATGTGGGCGCGATGAGCGTGTTGTTATACACGTTTCGTGAACGTGAAGATCTCCTTGATTGCTATGAAGCCGCAAGTGGCGCACGGATGCATGCGAATTATTATCGCCCGGGTGGAGTGTATCGGGATCTGCCCGACAACATGCCACAATATTCAGCGGCACAATGGCCGAAAAAAGAATTGGCGCGGCGGAATGCGAATCGTCAGGGCTCATTATTAGATTTTATTTGGGATTTTACAGAGCGTTTTCCTAAATGTGTGGATGATTATGAAACCTTATTAACCGATAATCGCATTTGGAAACAACGCACCGTGGGTATTGGTGTGGTCACATTAGAACGTGCGCTACAATTAGGTTTTACCGGTCCCATGCTACGCGGTAGCGGTCTTGCGTGGGATTTGCGGAAAAAACAACCGTATGCGGTTTATGATCGCATGGATTTTGGCATACCCATAGGTAAAGAGGGCGATTGTTATGATCGTTATCTGGTGCGGGTTGAGGAAATGCGCCAATCGAATGCGATTATTCGCCAGTGCGTGACGTGGTTGCGCAATAATCCCGGGCCGGTGATTGCAGATGATTATAAAGTCGTCCCGCCTAAACGTGAAGTGATGAAAAAAGACATGGAAGCCTTAATTCATCATTTTAAATTATTCACTGAAGGGTATTGTGTCCCCATGGGTGAAGCTTACGCCGCGGTCGAGCATCCTAAAGGTGAATTTGGTATTTATTTAGTCTCTGATGGGGCGAATAAACCGTATCGCATGAAAATTCGTGCGGCAGGTTTTGCGCATTTAGCTGCGATGGATGAAATGTCTAGGGGCCATATGTTAGCAGACGTCGTCACGCTCATCGGTACACAAGATATTGTTTTTGGGGAAATTGATCGCTAATGGAACAATTGATAACATTTGAATTAACACCCAAAATGCGTCTAGACATTGATGCCTGGGTGAATAAATTTCCACCGGAGAAAAAATCTTCTGCGGTGATCGCAGCGCTGACTATTGTACAAAATCAGGAAAACTGGTTGAGTCTAGCGATGATGAATGCCGTGGCAGATTATTTACACATGCCACAATCCGCAGTGTATGAAGTGGCCACGTTTTATTCCATGTATAATTTGGAGCCTACCGGTCAATACCGCATTGATGTCTGCACCAATGTATCCTGCATGCTGTGTGGTTGCGATACCATCGTGGCTCATTTAAAAGAACGTTTAAATATAGGTTTTGGTGAAACTACAAAAGACGGTCGGTTTACCTTAAAAGAAGTGGAATGTTTAGCCGCCTGTGGGGGTGCGCCGGCGCTGCAAGTGGACGGTCAGTATCATGAACACTTGACGCCTGAAAAAGTAGATGCGATTTTAGCACGCTTGGAGGCGAAGGCATGAGCACGATTTCTTTAAATGAAGTATGCATGCGCACCCTGGGTTTGGAAAATCCCTGGTCTATGGCAAGTTACGAGAAAATCGGTGGCTATAAAATCTGGCGGAAAATTGTTACAGAGAAAACCCCGCCTGAGCAAATCATCGAGCAATTAAAATTAGCTAATTTACGCGGTAGAGGCGGCGCTGGATTTCCTACCGGATTAAAATGGAGTTTCATGTCACGCAATACGCCCGGGCAAAAATATGTGGTCTGTAATTCCGATGAAGGTGAGCCGGGGACCTTTAAAGATCGGGATATTTTACGTTTTAATCCACATCAAGTCATAGAAGGCATGGCCATCGCAGGGTATGTGATGGGCGCAACCATAGGTTACAATTACCTACGCGGTGAATTTATCGAGCCGTTTGAGCGCTGTGAGCAGGCCTTAAATGAGGCGCGTGCGGCCGGCTTAATCGGCAAAAATATTTTAGGCACGGATTTAAATTTTGAGCTGCATCATTTTCTTGGCGCAGGCGCTTATATTTGTGGCGAAGAAACCGCACTCTTAGAATCCTTAGAGGGCAAAAAAGGATTTCCACGCTTTAAACCGCCGTTTCCTGCTAATTATGGTTTATACGGTCGTCCTACCAATATTAACAATACCGAAAGTTATGCCTCCGTTCCGGTGATTTTACAAAAGGGTGGCCAGTGGTTTCTTGATTTAGGCGTCCCTAATAATGGCGGCACTAAAATATTTTGCATTTCAGGTCATGTCAATAAACCCGGAAATTATGAAATTCCCTTAGGCACACCGTTTAAAACCTTGCTCGAGATGGCAGGCGGCGTGCGTGGCGGTAAACAACTAAAAGCCGTGATCCCCGGGGGCTCTTCTGTCCCGATATTACCTGGCGCTACCATGATGCAATTGAATATGGATTATGATTCCATAAGCAAAGCGGGCAGTATGCTCGGGTCCGGCGGCGTCATCTGCATGGATGAAAACACAGACATGGTGAAAGTGCTGGAGCGGATTGCTTATTTTTATTACGAAGAATCCTGTGGGCAATGTACGCCGTGTCGCGAAGGCACCGGCTGGCTGATGCGGACCATTAAACGCATCGTCAGCGGAAAAGGGCAGATGCGCGATTTAGAATTATTAATCAGTGTATCGGATAACATTATGGGGCGTACGATTTGCGCGCTAGGCGATGCGGCCGCGATGCCGGTATTAAGCTTTATTAAACATTTTCGTTCAGAATTTGAGGCCTATATTCAAAATGGTTGAAATTGAAATCAATGGCAAGAAAATAGAAGCCGCGCAAGGGTCGATGATTATCGAAGTCGCTGATCAACATGATGTGCGTATTCCGCGGTTTTGTTACCACAAAAAATTATCGGTGGCGGCCAATTGTCGGATGTGTTTAGTCGAAGTGGGTGATGTACGTAAACCGTTGCCTGCTTGCGCAACACCTATTACTCAAGGCATGAAGGTCTTTACCCGCTCAAAACTAGCACTGGATGCTCAGCGCGCGGTGATGGAATTTTTATTGATTAATCATCCGCTGGATTGTCCCGTGTGTGATCAAGGCGGCGAGTGTGAATTACAAGATTTGGCCATGGGTTATGGCCGCGATGTGTCGCGGTTTAATTTAGGCAAACGTGCAGTCAGTGATCACGATGTGGGCCCACTGATCGAAACTGAAATGACGCGCTGCATTCACTGCACCCGCTGTGTGCGTTTCGGTAAAGAAATTGCGGGGCTGCATGAATTAGGCGTCATGAATCGCGGTGAACATTTAGAAATTTCCACGTTAGTGGGTCGCGCCATTACTTCAGAACTCTCAGGCAATATGATTGATGTGTGTCCTGTAGGCGCATTGACCTCTAAACCGTATCGGTTTAGCGCCCGCGCCTGGGAACTCACCCAGCGCCCTGGAATTGCCGCACATGATGGTGTGGGATCTTATATTTACGCGCACACGATACATAATGAAGTTAAAC
The DNA here is from genome assembly GCA_013289605.1 of Gammaproteobacteria bacterium. Classification (GTDB taxonomy): domain Bacteria; phylum Pseudomonadota; class Gammaproteobacteria; order JABCZS01; family JABCZS01; genus JABCZS01. The sequence continues at coordinate 35,791 of JABCZS010000009.1, read as the reverse complement.
GCATCGTGCCGCGCGAATGTGAAGCGCTCAATGAAACATGGGTTTCGGACAGGGATCGCTTTAGTTATGAAGGCTTGTATCATAAAGATCGCGTCTTGACTCCTAAAATTAAACGCAATGGTCACTGGGAAGAAGTGAATTGGTCTGACGCCTTGGCTTTTGCCGCGGAACGTTTACGTGCAGTTTCCGATACCCAAGGGGCCGATGCATTGGGTGCATTAGCGTCTCCCAATTCGAGTTGCGAAGAATTTTATTTATTCCAAAAATTAATGCGCGGCTTAGGCAGCGCGCATATCGATCATCGCTTACGGCAACACGATTTTTCTGATGAAAACCAATTCGCAGCTTATCCGCACAGTGGCGTGACCTTAACTGAGCTTGCAAAAGCCGATGTTATTCTTTTGCTGGGATCAATCGTGCGTAAAGAGCAACCGATAGTTGCGCATCGCATTCGCATGGCCAGTTTAACCGGTGCCACTGTATTAGTGGTTAATCCGCTGGATGATACGTTTCAATTTAATGTCGCCAGTAAACAAATTGTTCCTGGCGGCGATTTATTATTAGGCATCGCTAAAATAGCCAAAGCACTCGTAGCAGGCTCAGAAAAAATCAAACCGTCTGCCGCTATTGCAGAATTTTTAAAAGACATCACCGTTGATGATACGGCACAACAGCAGGCAAATTATTTAAAAGACGCCAAACAAGCCGTCATTTTCTTAGGTGCGCTTGCACTGAATCATCCGCAGGCTGCTGCAATCCGTGGCATGGCTGATTTTATTGCGCAGCATACGCAAACCACATTAGGTTTATTGTGTGAAGGGGCTAATAGTGCGGGGGCCTATTTAATGGGCGCGGTGCCGCATCGTTTGCCTGGCGGTCAAAACAGCACGAAACAAGGCGAGTCTACGCAGGCTATGGTGTTGAGCGAAAAAATTAACGCCATGATATTGTTAGGACTAGAAGCAGAATATGATTTAGCGTATGCCCATCGCGCGCAAAAAGCATTAAAGAATATGCAAACGGTGATTGCGCTTACGGCCTATCAGACGCCGCACCTGTTAAATTATGCTGAAGTGATTTTGCCGATTACGCCGTCGGCTGAAATGGCGGGCACGTTTGTCAATATGCAAGGCGATACCCTGGCCTTTTCAGCCTTAACTTCACCCCAAGGGCAATCACGTCCAGCCTGGAAAATTTTGCGTGTGCTGGCGAATTTATTAGCCATCGAGGGCTTTGATTATCAAACGTTAGAAGACGTGCAGCAAGAAATTGCGCCGCATCTTACGACTGCAAAACCTACGCAGCGTTGGTCGTTTGCAGCGCCCCAGCTAGAATTAGCCGAGAGATTACGGATTGCGCCGGTGCCGATTTATGCGCAAGATCCATTGGTGCGTCGTGCTACTGCGTTGCAACATACTCCTGATGCTGCATTTGGTGGCGTGCGCATTAACTCTGCAGAGGCGCAGGCATTAGGGCTTGCGCAGGCCTTGGAAGTATTAGTGCGGCAACAAGAATGTGAAGTGCGCTTACCGCTGGTTATCGATGAGCATATCCCGAATGGGGCAGTCTATTTAGCAAGCGGGATCCCTGAGACTCGGGATTTAGATGGGGCTTATGAAGCCATATACTTAGAACAGGTGGTGGATAATCATGCATGAAATGATCCTCACTACGCTTTGGACCGTAGTTAAAATACTGTGTGTGGTACTGCCGCTTTTTGGCGCAGTGGCGTATTTAACCTTTGCTGAGCGAAAAATCATTGCTTACATGCAAGCGCGTCTTGGGCCTAATCGTGTCGGCCCCAAAGGGTGGTTACAGCCAATAGCCGATGTGATGAAAATGTTTTTCAAAGAAGTGATCATTCCGACCAATGCCAATCGCTATTTATTTTTACTTGCGCCCATTTTTGCACTGGCGCCAGCACTTGCCGCGTGGGCCGTGATCCCTTTTTCTGCCACGATGGTCATTGCGAATATTAATGCAGGCGTATTGTATGTGTTAACGATTACTTCGTTAGGCGTTTATGGGATTATTATTGCGGGTTGGGCGTCCAATTCAAAGTATGCATTTTTAGGTGCGTTGAGATCCAGTGCGCAAATTATTTCTTATGAAATTGCCATGGGCTTTGCATTGGTCGGAGTGTTAATGGCGGCCGGGAGCTTAAATTTAAATCAAATCATTACAGCGCAGCAAGGCGGTATTATTCATTGGTATTGGTTACCGTTGTTTCCTTTATTTATCGTGCATTGGATTTCGGCTGTGGCCGAAACTAATCGTTCACCGTTTGACTTAGCTGAAGGCGAGTCGGAGATTGTCGCGGGCTTTCATGTAGAATATGCCGGCATTAGTTTTGGTTTATTCTTTTTAGCCGAATATGCCAACATGATTTTAATGGCATTTTTAGCGGCAATCTTTTATTTGGGCGGCTGGTTATCGCCGTTTCAAGGGATCCCCGTATTAGAAGAATTTTTTGCATTTGTACCGGGTATCGTGTGGCTATTTATTAAAGCAGGATTTTTTATCTTTTTATATTTATGGTTTAGAGCGACGTTTCCGCGTTACCGTTATGACCAACTGATGCGTTTGGGATGGAAAGTATTTATTCCCGTGACCATCGTTTGGTTAGTGGTACTTGCCGTTGCGATTAAATTAGATCTTGGGCCTTGGTTTGCATGAGGATACTATTGTGCTAAAGCACCTAAAACATTGGCTAAAAAGTTTTTCATTATGGGAATTGCTTAAAGGGATGAGCGTGACTTTGCGTTATTTTTTCGCCCCTAAAGTAACCATACAATATCCCGAACAAAAAACACCTAAGTCACCACGCTTTCGTGGTTTGCATGCGTTAAGACGTTATGAGAATGGCGAAGAGCGTTGTATTGCATGTAAATTATGCGAAGCCGTGTGTCCGGCGCTTGCGATCACCATCGACTCAGAAGAGCGCGAAGACGGCACGCGTAGAACGACGCGCTATGATATCGATTTATTTAAATGTGTGTATTGTGGTTTATGTGAAGAAGCCTGTCCCGTGGATTCCATCGTATTAACCCGCATCGATGATTTTTTTATGGATAAACGCGGTGATCAAGTGATCACGAAACAAGAGTTATTAACTTTGGGTGATAAATACGAGACCCAGATTGCTTCTGATCGGGCAGAAGATGCGAAGTATAGATAAGTAGAAAAGGAATGCCATTTCTGTGCAGTCGGAGGATACGTTTCCCCCTTTGTAAAGCTGAATCTACTACACAAATAGGCTGTAAAGGGGTTTGGCCGTAGGAGCGGGGAGGGAGATAGGACTTGCCCCCTTTGTAAAGGGGGTCGGACCGGAGGTACGGGGGGATTTTTTGATGGTTGATGTGCATCAAACATTGCTAAAATCCCCCCGTCCGAAGCGGCCGACCCCCTTTACAAAGGGGGTAAGTCTTCGTCGTTTACAAAGGGACAAGGGAGAGAGATCTTTGCCCCTCGACAAGCTGTAAAGGGGTTTGGCCGTAGGAGCGGGGAGGGAGATAGGACTTGCCCCCTTTGTAAAGGGGGTCGGACCGGAGGTCCGGGGGGATTTTTTGATGGTTGATGTGCATCAAACATTGCTAAAATCCCCCCGTCCGAAGCGGCCGACCCCCTTTACAAAGGGGGTAAGTCTCCGTCGTTTACAAAGGGACAAGCGAGAGAGATCTTTGCCCCTCGACAAAAGGGGCAAGTTTTATAAATTAGGAGAGGCTTTATGCCTGTTGAGAAAGTTATTTTTTATTGTTTTGCAGCATTAATGCTATTTGCTGCATTTATGGTGATCACATCCCGTCACCCCGTGCGTGCGGTGCTTTTTCTCGTATTAAGCTTTATTTCTGCGAGCGCGCTATGGTTATTACTGGAAGCTGAATTCCTAGCAATTATTCTCGTCCTCGTGTATGTGGGCGCGGTCATGGTGTTATTCTTATTTGTGGTCATGATGCTCAATATGAATACGGCACCGCTTAAAGAAGGGTTTAGCCGCTATCTGCCCTTAGGGATTTTAATAGGCGTATTATTTGCGGGCCAAGTGATTTGGTTATTGTTAGATAATCAAGCGTTATTGCCCGAATGGAGGAGCTTGCAACGACACGCGGCCGACTACAATAATACGGAAATCTTAGGTCGTGCCTTATACAGTGATTATTTATACCCGTTTGAAATTGCAGGCGTGATTTTATTGGTGGCGATCGTTGCGGCCATAGCCCTGACTTTCCGCGGCACTAAAAGTTCGCGGAAACAAAATATCAGTGAACAAGTCAAAGTCACTAAAGCTGATCGTTTACGCATTATTAAGGATTAAAGAAAAATGTTAACCGCGATAGATTTTTTAATTGTCAGTAGCCTATTGTTTAGCCTAGGGGTAGTCGGGATTATTATTAATCGAAAAAATGTCATCGTTTTATTGATGTGTATTGAGCTTATTTTACTCGCCGTTAATACGAATTTTATTACCTTCGCACGGTTTTTAGGCGATACCGGTGGCGAGATTTTTGTATTTTTTATTTTAACGGTTGCAGCGGCCGAAGCGGCGATAGGGCTTGCGATTTTGGTGGTGTTATACCGCGCGCGCAACAGTATTAATGTTCAAGATTTAAATTTATTGCAAGGGTAACAGAGTGACCACATTGTATGCGCTTAGTCTTATCACGGTAGCTGCGCCGCTGTTGGCGTCACTAGTGACGGGTTTATTCGGTAAGTCCATCGGTACGGTAGTTTCGCACCGCATCGCTGTGACAGGCGTGGGTCTAGCGTTTTTCTTGTCTGTCGTGCTATTAGGGATAGTGTTGCAGCAGCAAATCAGCATGCATGAAATTTCATTGTACGCGTGGGCCGTATCGGGTATCACATTTGAAGTCGGCTTTTTAATTGATCCGCTGACGGTACTGATGATGGTCGTGGTGACGTTTGTCTCCTTAATGGTGCATATTTATACCATTGGTTATATGCATGATGATCCCGGTTATACGCGCTTTTTCAGCTATATTTCTCTTTTTACTTTTGCCATGTTGATGTTGGTGATGGCGAATAATTTCCTACAACTCTTTTTTGGTTGGGAAGCTGTAGGTGTCGTGTCTTATTTATTGATCGGTTTTTGGTTTAAACGTGAGACCGCTATTTTTGCTAACCTCAAAGCATTCCTCGTTAATCGGGTCGGCGATCTAGGCTTTTTATTAGGTATCGCTTTAGTATTTATGCTGTTTGACACCCTAAACTACCAAGAAGTATTTGCCAAGTTGAGTACAACTGATCTTAAGTTAACGGTGAGTTTATGGCCAGGTATGGATGTTTCAGCCATTACTTTAATGTGTATTTTATTATTCGTTGGCGCCATGGGTAAGTCTGCACAAATTCCCTTGCATGTGTGGTTACCTGATTCTATGGAAGGCCCCACGCCGATTTCTGCCTTAATTCATGCCGCAACCATGGTGACTGCCGGGGTATTTATGGTGGCCCGTTTATCGCCATTATTTGAACTCAGTGATGTGGCCCGCAGTTTTGTAGTGATTATCGGTGCGTTGACGGCGCTTATGATGGGATTAGTCGGTATTGTACAAAATGATATTAAACGCGTGATTGCTTATTCTACCCTCTCGCAATTAGGGTATATGGTGGTTGCAGTGGGCGTATCGGCTTATAGCGTTGGGATGTTTCATCTGATGACCCATGCGTTTTTTAAAGCCTTATTGTTTCTTGCGGCAGGTAGCGTGATCATGGCCTTGCACCATCAACAAGATTTGCGCCATATGGGCGGCTTAAAAGCTTATTTACCGATCACCTGTGTCACGGCCTGGATAGGCGCTTTAGCCTTATGTGGGATCCCGCCGTTCTCAGGATTTTATTCGAAAGATATTTTAATCGAAGCCGTCCATTTTGCGGCGATCCCTGGGGCAGGTTTTGCCTATTATGCGCTGCTCGCAGGCGTGTTTGTCACCGCCTTATATACCTTCCGACTTATTTTTCTGACCTTTCATGGCAAAGCCCGCTGGTCACATCAAAAAGGGCATGCTGTCCATGAGCCGGGTTGGGTCGTGACTTTGCCGCTGATATTATTAGCGATTCCTTCTGCGGTGATCGCATGGTTTACTGTGGAGCCGATGTTATTTGCTGCGAATGGTTATTTCAAGCAATCCATTACCATCGATACCGCACACGATGTGATCGGACAAATTGCCTACCATTATCCCGGTGCGTTCGGCTTTGCACTCCATGCGGTTGTGACTAAACCCTTTTGGTTGGCTGTGGCTGGGATAGCCACCGCGTACTTATGTTATGTGCGTTTTCCTAAAGTACCTGCACGTTTAGCGCGCGAATTTTCAGTGGTGCAGCGCGTGCTGGTGAATAAATATGGTTTTGATGAATTTTATCAATGGTTTTTTGCAAAAGGCACGCGTAATTTAAGCCTATGGTTTTGGAGCGTTGTTGATATCCGGATCATTGATAAAAGTTTAGTGGGCGGCGTGGTCCATGCGTGGGGCGCGAGTGCACGCTTATTGCGGCATTTACAAAGTGGTTACTTAAATCATTATGCGTTTGCAATGATCTTAGGTTTATTGGGCTTACTCAGCTTTTGGTTGTGGGGGTAGGGGATGAGCATGCCTAGTTTAAGTCTATTAATTTGGTTACCCATCATTGCAGGCTTAGCGCTATTTTTGTTGCAAAAACACCCGCAACTCGCGCGCAAACTGGCCTTGGTCGTAGCACTTGTGGGCGTAATCATTTCATTCATCGTCTATGGGCAATATGATCCGCAAATTGTCGGCATGCAGTTGCAAGAAAAACTGCCGTGGATCCCTTATTTTAATATTTATTATGCTGTGGGCATAGATGGCATTGCGCTGCCTCTTATCATATTAACCTCTATTTCCACTTGTTTAGTGGTGATCGCAAGCTTCTGGGCGATACAAAAAAATGTCGCCAGTTATTTGGCCATATTTTTAATGATGAATGGGTTTATTTGCGGTGTGTTTGCAGCAACGGATGCGGTACTTTTTTATGTGTTTTGGGAAGCGATGTTGATACCCATGTTTTTACTCATCGGGATCTGGGGCGGTGAGAATCGTATTTATGCCACCTTAAAATTCTTCTTGTATACCTTTTTTGGCTCTATTGTGATGTTATTGGCTTTATTGTATTTATATTGGGTCAGTGACAGCGCGCAAATTTCTGATTTTTATGATTTAGGATTAACGGCAAATACGCAAATGTGGCTGTTTATTGCATTTTTATTAGCCTTTGCGGTGAAGATCCCGATGTTTCCTGTTCATACCTGGCTGCCTGATGCGCACGTGGAAGCCCCGACCGGTGGCTCCGTCATTTTGGCGGCAGTCATGCTAAAAATTGGCGCCTATGGATTTTTACGGTTTAGCTTGCCGATAACGCCGCTTGCTGGCGCCCAACTTGCGGATTTAATGATCGTGCTCTCGCTGATTGCTGTGGTCTATATTGGCATTGTCGCTATCATGCAAAAAGATTTAAAGAAATTAATTGCCTATTCATCCATTGCGCACATGGGTTTTGCCACCTTAGGTATTTTTATGGTGTTTCCACTCTTAGAACAGGGCCAAGACTTAGCCACTGCCGTGCTCGCTGTAGAAGGCGCGATGATACAACTCGTCTCCCATGGTTTTATTTCAGCGGCACTCTTCTTCTGTGTAGGCGTTTTGTATGAGCGGATGCACACGCGAAAAATCACCGATTTTGGTGGGGTTGCGAATGTCATGCCGGTGTTTGCTGGATTTTTTATGTTGTTCTCTTTGGCGAACGTGGGCTTGCCCGGCACCTCAGGTTTTGTCGGGGAATTATTTGTCATTTTAAGCGCCATTAAAGTGCACTTTTTAGTCGCGTTATTTGCAGGCCTTACTTTGATTTTATCGCCGGCTTATACGCTCTGGATGTATAAACGGACCTTATTTGGTACCGTCGTGAATAAAGAGGTTGAGCACTTAACGGATATTACCTGCGGTGAGCGTTTGATATTTGCCGTACTGGCGGTACTGGTGATAGGGCTCGGGGTTTGGCCCGCACCGCTTATCGACCTAATGCACCCCACAGTGGTTCATTTGTTAACCCCATTAAGTTGAGTTTAAAAATTTATTAAAGAGTACCTACTATGTTTAGTTTTAGCGCCATACTCCCAGAAATATTTGTGCTCGTCATGGCCTGTAGTATTTTGTTGCTGGATTTATTTGTCATAGAAAATCGCATCGCGATTTACCGGCTTGCGCAGCTGACCTTAATCGGTGCGTTTGCATTGACCGTACCGTTATTTGATAAAATACCGTTGTTAGCATTCTCCGGGCATTTTATGTTAGATAATCTGGCCTTGACCTTAAAGCTCGGTGCGTATGTCCTGACTTTTTTTGTATTTTTATATGCCTATGATTATTTACGTTTGCAGCATATTAAGCTTGGCGAATTTTATGTGCTGGGTTTATTTTCTTTATTAGGGATGATGGTGTTGACTTCAGCCGGAAGTTTGCTCACCGTTTATTTAGGTTTAGAATTATTATCGCTACCGCTCTATGCCATGGTCACCTTATTGCGGGATTCAAAATTAACCAGTGAAGCGGCGATGAAATATTTTGTCATGGGGGCGCTCGCCTCGGGCATGTTGTTATATGGTATTTCTTTGATGTATGGTATGACAGGCGAATTGATATTGATGCATGTCGCAGAAGCATCCATAGGCATGAATTTAGTCAATCAAAGCATTATGGGTTTAGGCATTGCGCTTATAGTAGTCGGTATTGCATTTAAATTGGGTGCCGTGCCTTTTCATATGTGGATCCCGGATGTGTACAGTGGCGCTACGACCGCAACGGTATTATTTATTGCATCCACCTCAAAACTTACGGCTTTTGCATTAGCCGTACGGCTGTTGTTTAATACCTTCGGCGTATTTTTTGAAGAATGGCAGCCCATGCTGCTTATTTTAGGCGTGCTCTCTTTAATTGTCGGTAATGTGGTGGCGTTAGTCCAAACTAATATTAAACGTTTGCTCGCTTATTCTACGATTGCGCATATGGGATTTGTGCTGCTTGCGCTTGCAAGCGGTAGTCTAGGGGCGGGTTTATTTTATATTTTGACTTATGGGCTCATGGCCGTTGCAGGGTTTGCAGTCGTGATAGCCTTGAGCCGTGCCGGGTATGAAGCTCAGGAAATTAGTGATCTGAAGGGGCTTAATCGCTCCCATCCTTGGTTTGCATTTTTAATTATGCTGTTGATGTTTTCTCTTGCAGGTGTGCCGCCCTTGGTTGGATTTTATGCCAAGTTTGTGGTATTAGACGCAATGATTAAAGCGGGCTTGACGCCGTTTGCGATTATCGCTGTGATCCTGTCTGTCGTCGGTGCATTTTATTATTTACGCATCATTAAGGTGATGTATTTTGATACCAGTGATGCCCAAGCGTTACCTCAATTTACGCCGAATAAACCGATGCGCGTAGCATTGAGTATTAACAGCTTAGCGTTTCTAGCCCTAGGACTATTCCCTGGTGCATTATTATCATATTGCTTCTGGGTATTTGCTTAATTTATGGGAATGCCTTCAACTATTCTTCCCCGTTTAATATTTTTGGCAATGCAAATAAAGCCTGTTCAAGAGGTATCACTTTAATATTATCACTATAAAGTGTTTCGCTTCCGCCATAAATCAGTGTTAAATGCGCCGATGATGCAACCCTTTGTTTTTTTTATACTCTTTAGTTGAGCATGGGTTATCAGGGCGCTGCATAATTTCCGGATGTTTGTCTAAAATCACCAAATTGCACGCAACTTGCATATTCCCTAGCAGGGATAGACTTCCCCATGCAGGAAATGGTCTTAAGAATTAAAATAACCTATAGGGATATATGATGAGTAATACACTAAGCTTTAGGCTTGCTCTAGTGGGATGTGTAGCATCCTGTTTGATGAGCGTAGCGCATGCCGATCTAGGCACCGGTGAATCTGATGATGTGGTATTTGTAGGCCTACATAAGGGCATGTTTCCAGAGGTGGCTTGTGTGCCCGAAGCCAATTTACCCGCTACGGGCCGTGCTGTAGAAATCACCTTACAAAGTACTGTCCCAGCCAATTTAAGATTGTATGATGTCCAGTTCGTGCCTTTTGCGGATGATAATTCAGGAGTCACTTTTGATTTTGATGTAAGTGGATGTATTTCCTCCACTCATCCCGTGACTAATTATGGTCAAGGCATGATTATGGGATTTGATTCCTGTGTTCTGACCGCTGAATTTATTCCTCCGGTTTGTGATAATACCGGAATGGATGGCGCACCGGTACCGATGTCTGCTGAAATTCATCAATTATTAGTCGTGGGCCTAGGCAGCCAAGAAGATTATGCGTTACTTGAAGCAAAATCCAATGTGAATGTCATCGGTGCGGGTAATGAGTTTGCGGTCTTGGGCTATAATCAAGTCCCAACGAATCAAGGCAATGGTAACAGTCAATTATTTGGCGACTTAGGTCTTTTGAATGTACCCAGCGATATCAGTGGTTTTACCTTACCTAATACTGCCAGCGCTCACTATTCCCCTGCGGATGATGTGGTGGTGGGGGCAGAAACTGATTTAGAAAATGCTTACTTCACTTTGTATGCAGATTTAGGGGAGTGTCTTGATAATTGTATTCCTTATGGCAGTACCGATGATAAAGATCTGTTAACGTCAGGAAATTATTGCTTATACGATGCTGCTAATGGATTCGGTATAGATGTGACTTTGGATGGTAATCTGACCTTAGCGGGTGCGGGTAATTTCTATTTCTTTATGAATCCGAATCAGGTGTGTATTGCAGACGCAGTAGGCCCTGAATTTAGAATGTGTAATTTACGGGTGGGACCTCACTTCAATATTAGCTATGCTGCTGATCAAAACGGTAATACTCCTACAGCGGAAAACGTTTTCTGGATCTTGGGTGCCGCGGCAACCATTGCCGATGACACTGCCCCCAATCCCCCTTTAGTATTAGGCAGCACGGACATAAGCCATATGTATTTAGCAAATGGTGCACGTTTGGACGGTTCAGTATTAGGGGGCGCAGGGTTTAATGATTGTTCGGAGCCTAGAGCGGGGAGCAGTCTATCCTTTTGTCTAATTACGGGGAACAACATTATTGCAGAATATTCAACTGGGGATCGTGCCGCGGTGGTTAACGGTACCCTCTGGTCACAATTTGGTTTGATAGAGTTAGCAGGAACAACGGTGAGTCCGGCTCAGTAAGATCTTATTTGATGCGGTAAAACAAAGGGCCTAGAGGTCCTTTGTTAGGGATTTAAAAATATAATACTCACAGACTACTTAGCATAAATGAATAAAGGAAAAACATATGCACCCTATTAAAAAAACACTCCTACTCGTGTCATTAATTTTTTCCATGACACCTGTGATGGCAGAACGCACACAACAGACGTGTTTAAAAGAGCATGCAAAAGACTGCATCGTGACTATAGTTCCACCCGATCTAAGTGGTGTTACTCTAGCAAGCTGTAATACCCCGGTATTAGAAACGTATGTCCTGCAAAATAATTCTCCTTTTATGGTGGAAATTGGGGCGCCTGAGATCATCGATATTACTCCGCCCAGTGCTAACATTACCCTTTCTTCTACAACTTGTGGCAGCACATTAGCGGCTAACGCAAGTTGCAATATCGTGGTGAGTTTTTCCTTGTGTGCGCTGGGTGATTATTCCGCCACACTTGAAGATCCCATTTCTAGCCGACCCGGTTATGTTACGTCTGCAATTTCTCTGACGCTCACGCCACCTGCCGTCGGTGCCTCCTATGATGCTTCAGGGAATAATGATTTAACTTTGTCTTATACGAGTAGCATGGATGGGGATCTTTGGACTTTATATGCCGGTGCGCCTACGCCCTTGCCTACACCCGCAACACCTGCCACTCAAAAGCAGGGACATCTTTTTGGAGCCTTTTGTGTGGGTCCGAATTGCGTAGCGGTAGGAGAATCTTTTCAGGAACCGGCTTATACGAATTTATTACCTCTAGCGTACACCAGTACCGACGGTGGGAATACTTGGGCACTGACTCCAGCCTTTACAACGGATGCACAAGGGCAGGGCTTATTGCAGAGTGTTGCTTGCGTAGATCTTAATTGTGCCAGTGTAGGCCTCTCAACAACAGGTAACTTTACAAATCTAAAACCCTTAGGTTACATCAGCACAAATGGAGGAGTCACTTGGTCATTGCCTCGCTCATTTTCACCTTCTTTACCCGCTAATACTCAAGCGCAACTCTTTAGTGTGGATTGTGTAGTCACAACCTGCACTACAGTCGGAAGCTTTTACAATACAGCAGCTTCCGCGCCTGTGATACCCACGGCTCCTCTAGGTTATGTCAGCACGGATAGTGGAAATACTTGGTCTTCAACTGGGGTTACTTTTGATGCGAGTACGCCTACCAATACATTTCTCAATAGTGTCTCATGCGTAGGTACTACGTGTACTGCAGTAGGGGGGTATTTTAATAATTCCAATCTAAATCAGCCCTATTCATTCTATAGCACCAACAGTGGGAGCACTTGGACAGCCTCTCCCATTACTTCTGCCAGTGGCCAGGCACAAGAAGCGTTGTTTGCGGTGGACTGTGTAGGGACGGATTGCGTCGCTGCAGGTGCTTCCTTTGATAGTAATGGCGACAGTCAATTACCTTTGGTTTACACCAGTGATGACTATGGACAAACTTGGACAATAGCCTCTCTTCCCGCCTTACTCGACTACCAGATCCAGGCTGGGCTTGATGGCGTGACTTGTGTAGGTAGCAATACCTGTATTGCGGTAGGGAATTATTACGACAGTTTAGGTAACATTTATCCCTTAGCGTATACCAGCCAAGATCAAGGCAGTAGTTGGACGTTGTCTTTGCCTATTCCACCGGTATCTGCGAGTCAGCCTCAAGGACAATTTTTCGGAATTGCTGGCAGCTGAGTGAGCATAAAATAAGACACCCATTTATTTAAAAGTGGGTGTCTATTTATCTTTATTAACAGCTAGGATTATTCCCCAGCGCGTTATTATCGTATTGCTTTTGAGTATGTGCTTAATTGACGGGAATGCCTTAAATGATAATCGAGCGTGCATTAAAACTAGTCTGCAGGATATTTTATATTTAGGGCACGGTTGATATTTAATCTTTCCACTGTGGGTACCATATTTGAAATTGATCGGCGGTGATTTTGTAAATGGCAATATTTCCCTCATGCAAACTCATGAGCTCCCGGTCGATGATTTCTATAAATCTTGCCCTATCTGTTTCATTAACATGCTTTTTTGCATGGTCAGCACTATATTGGATAGCTTGGGATTTATTCATTCTCATGCGTACACATTCTCGAATCACGCTCTTCACAAGGTCTCCATATTTAAAATGAATTAAATCAGGCTGACCTACGATATGCTGTATCGTAGAATATTTTTCACAAGAGCGTTGATAAGCCCAAATAAAAATATCTTTTAATAACTCAACTTTATTTAATTCATAGACACCTAAAATACCTTCTATGTAAGTTTTTTCTGGTACGTCAATAAATGATAATGGACATAGGTTTTCGCGAATAAATGGAATATTAGCTGCTAATCGAGAAACGCGTTTATTTACATCCTCAAAAGGTTGTAAATAGGGTAGATGGACCATTAAAAAAAATGCTTGTTCAAAAGGATCCAAAATGGCTTGCGCTGAAATTAATATGTGCTCAAAGCATTCCTGAATCACTTGTGGAATTGCACTCGGATGGTAAACAGTTTTAGAAATGCCGACAGGAATAGATCGTATCCTACCACAGGCGCTAGGATTACCTAATAAATTATAGGACAATAAGGCATGTAAATTTAAAATGGTTGCTGAATGAATTTGCAAATGTGCTTGTTGGTCCACCAAAAATTCTATCGCCGCTTTATGATTTAATAACATTTGCGCATCCAGCGGATTTTTATCTTCTGCAATTTTTCCGGTATTTAACAATTGCTCAGTTTCTAATAATGAATAAGTATTGCCTTCTAATCGACTTGAATTCCATGATAAATCTAAGAGTAAGTGATTTAAAATGTTTTTAACAAATGTACCTGATTTTTGCTCTGATGCAAAGGGTGTTCCCATCTCCAATAATAATTCACGTTCAAACGTAGAAAGATAATAAGTGATATTAGGCTGATAGGCTTCTAGAAATGCTTTATGGTATCCCACAGAAATTCTTTTTTTGATATCGTGTGACACTTCTTGCTGGATGGCTTTAGCGATAAAAGACAATGGAATAATAGAAGGAGAACTTTCTTCTTTCAATATGAGCTCAGAAGGTAAAAAATAGCGCCGTGCACGCGTATCACCCACAAAATAGAGTTGTTTAGCTTCCGCAAGATTCTTTAACCGCCGTTGGAGAGTTTTTGGGTGTAGGGCTATTCCCAAAATTTCCTTGATCTCCCGTAAGCTACCTCCTTCAGGAAAGGCAGCAACCGCTTTCAATATGGCTCCATTTTCGGTCTGAATTGACATATTTCCCCCTTACTAGCGAATTAGGACATATTAGGACATATTAGGACATATTAGGACAAAAAGAAATGCAAAAAGCCACTTGCACGCACGCTCCTGTGACAGCCACGGCTCCTATAGGTGATGTCAGCACGGATAGTGGAACGGGTAAGACATTGGACACCCATTTATTTAAAGTGGGTGTCTATTTTTTTTAGCCATCACTTGATGGTAAACTAAAATTCCGGATATCACTCCGAAAAATAGAGTCAATTTCCGGGATACTATCCGAAAAATAGGCCTTAAGGCCTTGATTAAGGCACTTTTTCGGAGTATAATTAAGTTAAATTTCCTAACTAAGAATACATCCCCATGTATGAGCGTTTACTTAAGTTACCTAAAAATAAGAGTTTTTTCCTATTTGGTGCTAGGAATACGGGTAAAAGCACACTTATAGAAGAACAATTTTCTCTTGAGCACTCCATTTGGTTTGATCTGCTTAACACGCAACTCGCTGAAAAGTTTACGATGAATCCTGAAGAATTATTTGATATTGTTAATGGTTTATCTTCTGAAATTACTCACGTCGTTCTTGATGAGATCCAAAAAGTACCCAAGCTGCTTGATGTCGTGCAACGGCTTATGAAAAATAAAAATAAACACTTTGTATTAACAGGCTCTAGTGCGCGTAAGTTAAAACGGGGTGGTGCAAATTTATTAGCGGGTCGGGCATTTGTTTATCATTTGTTTCCCCTTAGTTTTATTGAACTGGGCAAAGATTTTGATCTTGATAGGGCACTTAATTGGGGCACTTTACCCGAAATCATGCAGTTTTCAACGGATGAAGATCGACGGGAATTATTATCGGCCTATGCGCATACTTATTTAAGAGAAG
The DNA here is from genome assembly GCA_013289605.1 of Gammaproteobacteria bacterium. Lineage (GTDB taxonomy): Bacteria > Pseudomonadota > Gammaproteobacteria > JABCZS01 > JABCZS01 > JABCZS01. Next base: position 20,402 of record JABCZS010000009.1, on the reverse strand, counting down.
AAATTTGGGAAGAACAATATATTAAAGCCTTAGCACCCTTTAGAAAATTTTTGGAAGTGGCCGCGCAAAGCAATGGTAAAATTATTAATTTTTCAAATATTGCTCGAGAAGTCGGAATTGATGATAAAACAGTAAAAGCATATTTTGAAATGTTAGAAGATACGCTTATTGGATTTTTTTTAGAGCCGCATCATAATTCCATTAGAAAACAAGTAAGCGGTAAGCCAAAATTTTATTTTATGGATACCGGTTTAACGCGAGCGCTAGCCAGACAACTTGAAGTGCCATTAATTTCAGGAACGCATGCTTATGGGAATGCATTCGAGCATTTCATCATTAATGAAATTATGCGTTTAGCTTCCTACTTTAGAAAGCAATATCGATTTAGCTATTTGAGAACGGCTAATGATGTGGAAGTAGATTTGATTATTGAAAGACCAGGGAAAAGTACCTTGTATATTGAAATTAAAAGCACCGATAATATTCAATCGAATAGCTTGACTTATTTTAAAAAAATGACGGCCCATGTGGATAATGTGGAAGCGATGTGTTTCTCAAATGATCCTTATGCGAAAAAATTTGATCACGTGATTGCTTTGCCTTGGAAAGAAGGTATCAAAAAAATATTTGAAGTAGACTTTCAGTAACGCGCGGGTCACCTCCATTTATTTAAAAATGGGTGTCTATTTATCTGTTGCTAATCAACGCTGGTTTAGGTTAAAAGAAATGATAACAGTGTCGCGGTGCCTAAAAATGTAGAGAACCCGCAGACATCGGTGATCGTGGTTAAAATGACCGTCGAGGATTGTGCGGGATCTTGTTTGAGGCTACTTAGCACTAGGGGAACTGCAGCACCGGCAAGGCCTGCAATAAACATCGAAATAATCATAGAAATGCCAATAATCAGGCCTAAACCTATCGAATGACTCCAAAGAAATACACCTAAGCTTGTGGTTAAGGCCACGGCTATGCCGTTGATAAAGGCGACACGGCCTTCTTTAAATAAAATATAAAACCATTGTTGGGTTTGTACTTCTCTTAAGGCTAATCCGCGTAGGGTGACGGCTAAAGCTTGAGATCCCGTATTACCCGATTGACCTGCGACGATGGGCATTAACACCGCAAGCACGGTAAAGGTGGCTATGGTATTTTCAAATAAGCCTACGACCGAGGCTGCTAAAAATGCGGTGAGTAGATTAATTTGCAGCCAGGGTAAGCGTTTTTTTATCGCAAATAGCGCAGGGGAGAGCGCCCGCTCATCTTTGCTTGCCCCCACCATGGTGAGCATGTCTGCAGTCGCTTCTTCGCGGCTTGCGTCCATTAAGGTATCATAGGGAATAACGCCTACTAATCGGCCTTCATAATCAATAACAGGCAAGTCAGTGATTCGGTATTTCTCTAAAGTAAATACCACCTTGTCGGTATCGTCTGTGTCATACACATACGCTTGCACAGGACGCGCTAACTCTTCGAGCAAGGTATCCTCTTGCGCTAAAACTAGCGCTTGTAAATCAATTATATTTTCCAAGTGAAATTGAGCGTCCACAATAAAAACCATACGACGTGCATGATGAGGCAGTTGTTGCAGGCGTGAGATGGCTTGTGCGACGGTTAAATTCTTTTGTAATGCGATAAAGTCTGCTTCCATTAAGGCCCCTGCGCTATCGCTCGCATAACGCAGTGCCTTGTTAAGGGCATGTTTACTTTTTAATGGGATCTGATGCAATAGGGCTAGCCTTTTCTCTTTAGAAAAGCGTCTTAAAAGATTAGTCGCGTAATAATGGGATAACAGGGGGATCAGTTTTTTAAGAAAATCATCTGATAAATGGCTTGCAATCAGGGCTCCAAAATCTGGACTTATTTTTTCAAACACCGGGACTGTCATTTCTGCGGGATAATTTGACAAGAGTGTTGCTGCGTGTTCAGCTGTGAGTGATTCCAGTAGCCGTGCACTATCACTAGGATAGTCTATCAGGAATTTTTTTTGCAATGCAGATTCAATGTCATTCATTTGTTTTTATCCTTAGGGGATGATCCTGGGAGATAATTATTGATTGCATTGAGGATATCTTCTGTAGTATGTGAAAACATAAATAAAATATGCGACAGCGATTCAATTAAACTGTCATCACGTTGATGAAATAAAAAATCTTGCAAATGAGGAATAATTTTTTCAAATTCTAAAGCACCCAAGAGCACATTATGTTCATCCACAATAGGTAGAATACTGGCGTGCGTCCATACGCTGTGTGTGAGTATTGAACGTAACACAGTACTTGCGGGTAACACTAAAGGACATGCTTGCATAATATGATGTAAGGTGTTCATGTGGGGCGTACAGATTAACGCTTGCACACTCACCATGCCTTGTAGTTTACCTTCATGATCAATGCAAAATAAAAGCGGCGTGATTTCCTCTGGAAATTGTTGAATTAAAGTCAGTGCTTGTTTAATGTGATAAGTATGCGGTAAAAATAAAACATGCGTATTCATAAACGCACCTACCGTTTGCATGGAAAAACTCAACCCTTCTTTAAGTGCCACTTGTTGATTTTTAGCTAAAGTGAGGATGAGTGTCTCACGTAAAGATTTATTCACATGCGGCATGACTCTTTGCAGCGTAAATAAACTAAGATTATTCACGAGTTCAACACTGCGCGAAAGTAATGCGTGCTGCAGATAAGCGGCCGTAATCGAAGGCAACACATGATTTAAAAGCAGTGAGGCTTGGGTGATAGTCAATGAATCTAGAAAACATAAAATATTTTCCAAGGAAAATTGTTCGACTTCACGTGCGCACTCTTCCGGATACCGTTCCAAAAATTGTCCCAGGATCACATTATTCATGTTGAATAGAATCTAATAAAAGAGTAATTTTGTCATAAAAAATATCGCCAGGCACGATGGCCTTGCCCTGCGCAGTTTGCAGAACAATCACATGACTTTGTATATCGATGATCTGTCCTTGCGTATCATCTACTTTGACAAATTGGCCGACTTTATAAAAACGTTTGACATTGCGCATCGCGAGTAGATGACTGATCGCATGTCGTGCGCCTATCCCAAAAGCAAGGGCTGCGCCCAATAATACAAAACTAATGATCAGCAGAAATAATGTTTTAAACAGCATCATATCCAAGCCTAAATATTCAAGGGCCATCAACACCGAAAAACTAATGATAATAAATTGCGTGGTTTTAGCTAAGGTGCGGCTGTATTTTTTTTCTTTAATACCGGGGTAATTTTCTATGGCAGAGCAGATAAAATAACTGACCAAATACGCAGACAATAAAATAACGACGCTACCGAGTAACCGGGGCAAATAGTCATGGATGAGGAGCAATAATCCCGGCCAACCTAAGCCGCGCAGTATGGTGCCGAGGAAAAATAATAAGATGATCCAGTAGACGGTGTTGGCGGTAATGCGTGCAATAGAATGGTGCGGCTTGATTTCTGCAAGCCCCAGTTGTTTGCCTATGCCCATGAGTAATTTATCAAAACCATGCGCGAGCTTAAGGATAAGAAAACGTACTACGATGGCACATACCCAACCCATAAATAAAAAAGCCAGGGCGCCAATTAAGTTAGGCAAGTAGTCGTGCAGGGTACTTCCCAATTGTTTGTAACTTTCAACAATACTCTGGCCCCATTCGAAATATTGACGCATGATTTAACCTTAATTTTTCGTAAGTCTTGTTTTTCTCTACAGTGTAGACTAAAGCTGCGCGCTTTAGATCAAGCCGTGATGGCCTCTTCTTGTTTCGTATGTGTTTTTGCTAAAAACAAATACATCGCAGGCAAAACAAATAAGGTAAATAATGTCCCGATAGAAATACCCGAGGCAACAACTAAGCCAATATTAAAGCGAGATTCTGCGCCTGGACCCTGCGCGATAAGCAAAGGAATAACGCCTAACACCATTGCGCCAGTGGTCATTAAGATAGGGCGTAGCCGAATGCATGCGGCCATCATGATGGCTTCTTTTTTATCCTTGCCTTCAATTTGTAATGTATTAGCAAACTGGACAATTAAAATACCATGCTTACTAATAAGGCCAATGAGCGTGACTAATCCCACTTGGGTATAAATATTTAAGCTGGCACCGCCCACACCTAAATTAAGAAAGAGTAAAGCACCGAAAATAGACATGGGCACACTAATTAAAATAATTAAAGGATCTCTAAAACTCTCAAATAATGCAGCTAACGAGAGATAAATAATGATCATCGAAAACCCAAAAGTCAGGGGTAGGGTTGCACTACTTTGTTGGTAATAACGTGATTCCCCTCCATACTCATGCGCATACCCCGCAGGTAAAAGTTCATCAGCGATATTTTCTAATTCATCAATCGCTTCTCCCATCGTAACACCGCTATTTAATACACCGGAAATCGTGGCGGAGTGTTGTTCATGAAAGTGATTCAACGATTCTGGGACCACTTCAGTTTCAATGGAAGCTATCGTGGCTAAGGGCACTGTTTGCCCCGTTTCGGTCGTAATATAATAATCTAATACTTGATCATAATTTAAGCGATCTTGACGTGTGACTTGCGGAATGACTTGATAGGCTCTGCCATCGAGATTGAAAAAATTCACATAATTTTGGCTTAAAGCGGCAGATAACATATCGCTGATATCATCCATACCGATACCCAATACCGCGGCTTTATAACGATCAACGATAATATTGGCTTGTAGCATGTCGAGTTTGAGATCATTATCAAGATAGGAAAATAAACCAGTTTTGCGGGCTTTTTCAAAAAATTCGTTGGATATTTCATATAATTCTTTATAAGGTTGTGTGGTGACAATTGCAAATTGGATAGGTAAGCCCACCGCCCCAGGCAAAGGGGAAGGTTGATACAAGGCAATTTTAGCCCCGGCTACTTGGTCCACTTGCTCTTCCATCAAGGGCATGATTTCACTCATAGTTCGCTCACGTTCATCCCAAGGCTTTAAGACTATGCCATCGATGGATGTGTTCAAGGTGCTTATTGAACCATTGGCATTAGTAATGCCATCGAGTTGAAAGATATGCTCGACTTCTTCAAAGGGTTTCATTCTTTGATAAAAATCTTTTGAGTAAAGCGACACTTGGTGAACACTCGCATTAGGTGATGCGGTTAGACTAGTCAAGAGTAAACCTTGATCTTCATCAGGAGCTAATTCCGTTTTGGTTGTTTTATACAGCAGTGCAATACTGATGAAAATAATCACTGCAAATACCGCGGTGACATTTAAATGATCAAATGATCGGGTTAATAGATTTTTATAATGGTTATGGAGTTTGTCAAAGCGGGTATCTACATAAATTTCAAATTTATTTTTGTTTGCTTGGGCGGCCGGCAAAATTTTTGAGCACATCATCGGTGAGAGTGTCAAGGCAATAATCGCAGAGATGGCGACAGCACCTGCCAAGGTAAATACAAATTCAGTAAACAATATACCGGTGAGACCTCCGACAAAACCTATGGGCAAATAAACGGCAATTAATACTATCGTGATGGCAATGATGGGATTCGCCAATTCACGGGCCCCCATAATGGCCGCTTTAAAAGGAGTTAAACCGGCGCGGATATGCCGGTCAATATTCTCTACAATAATAATGGCATCATCCACGACGAGGCCTATGGCTAACACTAAAGATAATAAGGTGAGTAAATTAATGGTATAGCCGAGATGATACATCATAAAAAAAGTACCAATCAGTGATAAGGGAATGGCTATGATAGGGATGATAGCACTGCGCAGGCTGCCTAAAAAAGCAAATACCACTAAAATAACAATGATGGTGGCTTCTATGAGTGATTTAACCACTTCTGCAATCGAGGCATGAATATATTGGGTGGCATCGTAAACAATTTCTGCTTTTATTCCGGGGGGCAGATTATCTTGCATTTCATCGATCACTTCTCTTACTTGATCAATGACGGCCAACACATTGCCATCAGGAACCACTTGTACGCCAACAAATACCGCAGTTTTATCATCAAAGCTGACATTAGAATCATAATTTTCGGCACCCAAACTAATCGTGGCCACATCGCCTAATCGGATCAGTGCCCCATCGACATAGCTAATGATTAACTCCTCAAACTCCTTAAGAGAAGTTAAATTCGTATTGGCAAAAAGATTGACCGCCACCATTTGCCCATCGGAGCGTCCCGCAGCCGTGAGCACATCATTGCTATCTAAAGCATTAAATATATCGTTGGGGGTTAAATTATAAGCGGCTAATTTACCTGGATCTAACCAGGCTCTTAATGCAAAGCGGCGATAGCCGAGTAATTCTGCATCTAATACTTGATTGACGGCTCTTATAGCAGGTTGGGCAATGCGATAAATATAATCCGTGACTTCACCTTGAGATAATTCATCACTATAAAATCCAATATACATCAAATCAGTGGCTTCGCCCACATCAATAGAAAGTTCTGGCAATTGTGATCCGGGTGGCAGTTGATCAACGACTGAGCTCACATTAGCACTAATTTCAGTAAGTGCCTTATCGGTATCATAGTTCAGACGAAGAAAAACAGAAATGGTACTCATGCCTTGGCCACTGGATGAAGTCATGTATTCAATACCATTGGATAAGGCCGCTGCGTCTTCTATGGTGGTGGTGATGAAACTTTCTACTACTTCTGGATTCGCACCAATATAAGGGGTTTCAATGGTAATAATGCCATTTTCTGTAAAAGGAAATTCTCTGACGCTCAATACGAATATCGACCGTAGCCCGACCACTAAAATGAGCAAGCTCACCACGCTTGCCAACACCGGCCGTTCTACAAATATGTCAGTAAAAAACTTCATGCGAATTCCCTATGTATTAGTTTCATTTTCCACCATGGGATGGGCATCATTACTGGGTTGGATGTTATTGTTGATGAGTATCGATGCATGATTTCTTAATTTTAATTGACCGGCACTGACGATTTCATCACCTTCTTTTAAACCTTTTAAGATTACGACTTGATCGCCGCGAGTCTCACCTAAGGTCACTAAGCGTTGTTTAACGTGTAAGCCCTTTTTGTGTTTAGAGTTGTGTTTGGGTGGTTTTATTTGTCCCGATTCACCTTCATCTTTATCCGCCTCATCTACTTGACCATCTTGTAATACGATATAAACGTAATTACCATAAGGGTTGTAACTGATGGCGGCTTGAGGAATAGTTAAGCGCTTTTCAGGCGGACCGGTGATCACTTCCATTTGCGCATACATGCCGGGTAATAATTCGAATCGCTCATTTTTAATTGAACTTTCCACTTGAATATTATGGGTATTGCTGTCCACTAAGAGATCAATCGCCCGTACTTTTCCAGAGAAAGTTTTGCCGGGATAAGTGTCAGAAGTAATGTTGACATCTTGCCCGACTTTTACTTTGGGTAAATATTGTTCGGGTAAATAAAAATATACCGATAGATCATCTATTCTTTGCAAGCTGACGATGGGATCTCCTTCGGCAATCAGTTGTCCTGGACTTAATTTCACTATCCCCACTTGACCATCAAACGCGGCGCTTATGGTTTTGAGCTCAACCAAGGCCTGTTGTTGGTCTACCAGAGCTTGTTGCATGAGGTAGGTGTATTTGTCCATTTCTAAGGTTTCTTCACTGATCGCTTTAAAGGCAAATTGAGCTTTGCCGCGTTCATAAATAAGACGTGCCAACTCTGCTTGCGCTTTTAAGGATTCGAGCTCAGCAATATCTTCTTCAGCATTAAGTTGTATTAAGGTATCGCCTTTTTTGACGTGTTGCCCTGACTTGACTTTGATTTCACGAATGACGCCATCGACCAGTGTGGTCACTTCAATCCCGTCAACAGGAAATAGATTACCCACACCAGATAAACGAGACTGCCAATCTTGGTATTCTACTTTGATAGTAGAAACCGTGATAGGGTCATTGGCTTTTCTTTCTAACGCCTGGTCTGCGATAAAACCGTGTATCAAGTGATAACACAACACCACACCAAATAACACGCTAAGTGCGATAAGCATATTGGTCATGGCGTTATTATGTTTAATTTTTTCTGTTAGTTTAATCTTCATCTGGTTCTTCATCAGGTTCATTCCACCATCCTCCGCCTAAAGCTTGAAATAATGCCGCTGTATCCGCATAACGCGCTGCTTGTGCATTAATGCGATCTAAAGAAGTTTGTTCATAGGCTGTTTGAGCATAAATTAAATCGATATAATCCACAGCGCCGGTTTGATGTTGTTGCTGCGTCATATCCAAAACAGCTTTTGCAGCCGCTTCTGCGCGCGCTGTTTCGTGCAATAGCTGCGCATCACTTTCTAATGCACTTAAGGTATCCGCTACATTTTGTAGACTGGCTAGCACAGTGGATTGATATTCTGCAAAAGCAATGTCAAAACCTGCCAGTGCTGCTTCGCGCTGTGCAATCAACGCCCCGCCATTAAAGATAGGTTGTAATACCGAGGCTTGCCAATCCCAGTAAATATTATTGGTGTTAAAAAAATCAGTTAACGTATCGGAATCAACGCCATAACTTGCGGTGATAGGGAAGGTCGGTAATAAATTGGCTGTGGCTACACCAATTTCTGCACTGGCTTGTTGTAGCATCGCTTCAGCGGATTGAATATCTGGACGTTGCTCCATGAGATCTGAAGGGATACTCACGGGTAATTCTTCTGGCAGATGCAAAGCCTCTAAATAAATTTTTGGCAATGGTGCGCCAGGATAATCGCCGACCAAAACCGCTAAAGCATGGCGAGTTTGAGCGAGGGCTTCTTCTAAGGGGGGTAAGGTTGCCATGGTTTGCGCCACTAAAGTCTCTTGTGCCAAGACATCAAAACGGGAACTGCCGCCCACTTGAAATTTTTGCTCAAGAATGTTCAACAATTTGTTTTGTTGCGCGATTAAGTTTTGGGTGGTTTGGATTTGCGCGCGCAGTGATCCTTCTAAAATAGCCGTCGTCACAATATTGGTAGTCAGCGTTAAATAAGTCGCTTGGAGTTGATACGCTTCAAAATCTAAATTGGCCTGCATGGCTTCTATGGCGCGGCGATTGCCACCAAATACATCCAATACATAGGCGACACTGACATTGGCATTATAAACACTGAGTAATTGCTTGGGGAAATCAGAGAGTACTGAACCGGGCGTTCCTTCTAAACTGTCCAACGCAGATAATTGCTCGCGTCCTGCATCTAACTCAAGGCCTACGCTAGGATACATCGTTGAACCCACTAATGCCCGCAAGCTGTATTGCGCTTGGACGAGCGTCGCACGTGCAGCATTTAAATCGGGATTATTTTCTAGCGCTTGTTCTATGAGATCATTTAACTCTGGGGATTTAAACAACTCCCACCATTGCTCGGGGATATCTCCCCCGATTTTAAATGTTTGCGCAAGCCCGCCCACCAGGTGTGGTGTGGCAGCGGTTTTTTCTGGCAGCGGATCTTCAGTGTAGGTCTGTGTATCCGGTGGCTCTGGCGCGTGAAAATCAGGGCCAACCATGCAGCCTGATAAGTTCAGACTTAAGATCATGAACAAGATTCGTTTTTTCACAGCAATCCTTTGCGTTCCATGTGATCAAATAGTGTACTCCTAAATTTAGGTTACAGGACATGGCTGGTCAACCGGTATAAAGGCAGCCCGTTGAATAGACTGGGGGATATTTTATGCTCAGGGCTGGCGCAATTCGCATAAAATATCCCCCAGTCTATTCAACGGGCGTTTTATTCTGATATGTCTAGTATACCTGGCCGTTATGGATACTATACAAGCAATGAGCTTTATTATAATATGTATTATATTTTTAAAATTAATAGGGTGTGACTATGAAGCTTAGGGACTTGTCTTATTTTGTGGTGCTGGCGCAAACCCTGCATTTTGGCAAAGCAGCTGAACTAAGCCATGTGAGCCAGCCGACGCTGAGTGTGCAAATTAAGAAATTAGAGGATCGCTTAGGCGTCATATTGATAGAGCGTGACAATAAAAATGTGCGCTTAACCCCTGAGGGCAAAGTCATCGCTGCGCAAGCCCAAAAGGTATTACACGAAATTGAAGCGATTAAAACCTACGCTAAAGCGGTGCAAGATCCCCTTGCGGGGGATTTGCACGTAGGCATTATTCCCACCCTAGGGCCTTATTTATTACCCCAGGCCATATCCGCATTGCATAAACAACTGCCTAAACTTTCATTGTGGTTGACTGAAGCCCACACGAGCGTGTTACTTGAACAATTGCAAACCGGAACCTTAGATCTAGCGATTCTGGCTTTACCCGTAGCTGCAGACAATCTACAGGTGATTCCTTTATTCACGGAGCCCTTTTATTTTGCGGTGCATCACACGCACCCTTTAGCAAAGAAAAAAAACATCAGCCCTAAGGACATCGTAGGTGAACAATTATTATTATTGACAGACGGCCATTGTTTACGGGATCAGGCCTTAGAATTTTGCCAGCAGCACCTTAGCCAACCCCTGGGTGATTTTAAAGCGACTAGCCTTGAAACCCTGCGTCATATGGTGGCACAAGGCTTAGGCGCGAGTCTAATGCCGGAATTGGCGACCCGTGAAGTTCATCCTAATATTCGTTATATCCCCTTTAAAAACAAAGCCCCCGGCAGGCAACTCGGTCTAGTCTTTCGCAAAACCCATGTCCGCACACCGCTGATGCAAGACATGGCGCAGATCATTAAGCAGGGTCTTCCTACTTTATAGAGGTTGACTATGTAAAGCTGCCAAGCTATAATATGACCATATATTATGACCATGGTTAAATTTTATGGACATTTTCCCCGAGCATATCATCGCTGCTGGCGAGTTTAAAGCTAAGTGTTTGAGCGTCATCGATAAGGTTCATGATACGGGCGAACCTTTTGTGATCACTAAGCATGGCGTTCCCTTTGCTAAGTTAATTCCTTATTCAGAAGATAATCATTCCAGGAAACAATATTACGGTTGCTTAAGTAGTACTATCCGTGTGCAAGGTGATATTATTGCGCCTATTGATGAGCCATGGAATGCAGCATCAAATGAAGAATGAAAGCGGTTTATTATTGGATACCCATGCGTTAATTTGGTTTGTTGAAGGGCGAGAAAAACTCAATGCGGCAGGTTTGCAGGCGATTGAATCTGCAATAAAAGAGCGGACACTTTATCTTTGTGCTATTTCTTTTTGGGAAGTAGCCATGTTGGTTCAAAGGCAGCGCATCATATTAAATGAGCCCGTACTTCCTTGGTTTAAAAAAGTCATCAAAATATTAAGTCTACGGGTAGTCGAAATAAGTCCCGAAGTTGCCATTGAAAGCATCGCTTTACCCGGTGAAAGCCAGGGCGATCCTGCGGATAGAATGATTATGGCCGCAGCACGTTTATATGAGCTTAAACTTGCAACACGCGATACGAAAATCCTAAAGTATGCACGGGGGAACTATTTGCAGATTATTGAGATTTAACTATTAATAAATAAAATAGAACTTACGAAAAATGCGGCTGTTAGGATGTTTTTTTGCTCATGGCTGTCGCAAAATCGCCAAAAAACACTCTAACAGCCGCATTTTTCGTAAGTCCTGTAAAATAATAAGATCCTAATAAATTCCATACCCTCACAACTATGCTAGTAAAATGAATACACTAATCATTTGCAATTAAGGTTTATTTTTTGTACAATGCCTATTCGCATTGCGGGGTGGAGCAGTCTGGCAGCTCGTCGGGCTCATAACCCGAAGGTCGTAGGTTCAAATCCTACCCCCGCTACCAGATTTAAGTAGAATTAGGACTTACAAGTCCGGTAGTAATAGAAGGGCCCAGGAAGGCCCTTTATGTTTTATAGCAGATCACAAAGGACGGGCTTTAAGCCCGTTTTTTATGCAAAAGTGAAAATTATGCAAGCCGATGAAATACAAGCGATTTTGCAGCCGGCACTGGCACAGCACGGCTTTGAGCTTGTCGGTATAGAAATGGCTTCCGGACCTCGCCGCCCTTTATTACGCATTTTTGCGGATATTCCAGGTGGCGGAATTAGTGCACTACAGTTAGGAGCAGTCGGCCATCATGTGCTGGACAGCTTACGTTTAGCAGGGATGGATACGGAGCTCTTCCACTTTGAGGTCTCTTCTCCTGGGTTGAATCGGCGTTTGTTTACCTTGGCACAATGTCTACCCTATATTGGCCAGGTGATTGCAGTGAAATTAAGGCAGACTATTTTGGGCCGACAACGCTATAAAGGTGTGTTGACGGCGATACAGGATGAAAATCTATTGCTTACGGTTCAAGATACCGATACAGCAGAAGAAGTGAGCATCACATGTCCCTGGGATCAAGTAATTAAGGCCACGGTAGTTGCTGATTTACGCAAGTACTTAACAGCAGAGAAAAAAAAGTGAGAAGGCAATGAACAAAGAAATTCTTCTAGTAGCAGAATCCGTATCCCATGAAAAGGATGTGCCTAAGGAAATCATTTATCAAGCCATTGAAGCCGCGCTTGCGATGGCCACTCGCAAAAAACATGGCAGCGGGGATATTGATGTTCGGGTATCAATTGATACTAAAACCGGTGACTACAGCACTTTTCGTCGCTGGACCGTGGTAGAAGAAAATAGTGATGAATTTGAAGACGGGGTTGAACACCCCGATCGTGAACTGACCCTGGCCCAAGCCCAAGAAAAGCAACCTGATGCGCAATTAGGCGATATTATCGAAGAGCCTATGGAATCCGTGGCTTTTGGTCGGATTGCCGCACAAACCGCGAAACAAGTGATCGTCCAAAAAGTACGTGAAGCCGAGCGCGCCAAAATATTGGAATCTTATAAGAGTCGAGTCGGAGAATTGATTACGGGTGTGGCTAAACGGGTCACACGGGATCATGTCATTCTGGATATCGGTCAGAATATCGAAGTGTTGCTCACGCGCAGTGAAATGTTGCCGCGTGAAGCCGTGCGTTTGGGTGATCGTGTCCGAGCGTATCTCTTTGAAGCCAGTCCCCAGCTGCGTGGCCCACAATTATTTGCCAGCCGCATTCATCCTAATATGTTGCGAGAATTATTTAAAATTGAAGTGCCAGAAATTGGCGAAGAACTCATCGAAATTAAAAGCGTGGCCCGCGATCCGGGTGTGCGGGCGAAAATTGCTGTTAAAACTAATGATGGCCGTATTGATCCCGTGGGCGCGTGTGTCGGCATGCGGGGTGCGCGGGTGCAAGCCGTGTCCAGTGAATTAGGCGGCGAGCGTATCGACATCGTGGTCTGGGATGACAGTCCTGTACAATTTGTGATCAATGCCATGGCGCCCGCGGAAGTGGTGTCCATCGTGATGGATGAAGATGCGCATACCATGGATATTGCGGTACGTGAAGAACAACTCTCACAAGCCATAGGCCGCGGCGGCCAAAACGTAAGACTAGCGAGTGAATTAACCGGTTGGGAACTCAATGTGATGAGTGAAAAACAAGCGTCAGAAAAAGGTGCGGAAGAAACCGAGCGCTTAGTGCAGTTATTCCAAGAAAGCCTGCAAGTGGATGAAGATTTAGCTGCAGTATTAGTGGAAGAAGGTTTCTCATCGATAGAAGAAATCGCTTACGTTCCGATCCAAGAAATGCTGAGCATAGAAGGGTTTGATGCCGATATCGTTGAAGCCCTACGCGCACGTGCTAAAGATGTTTTACTGTCAGCCGCGTTAGCAGATGAAGAATTAGCATTAGCGCCTGCCGTTGATTTATTAGAATTACCCGGAATGACCGATGAATTGGCGGCAAACTTAGCAAGTCATGGCGTGAGAACACGCGATGACTTAGCAGAATTAGCCACCGATGATTTATTAGAAATTGTGCCCATGAGTCAAGAAGCTGCGGCGGATTTGATTATGGCCGCACGTAAACACTGGTTTGATGAAGAGGCATAGACTACCTTATGACAGATATTAGCTTAAAGCAATTTGCCGATGAGCGGCAGATCCCGGTGCAGACCTTGCTTGAACAATTGCAACTTGCACAAGTCTTACCCCGGGATCTGGCGCTCGCTGATATTGATCCCAACACGCAAACCCTAAGCAAAAAGCAAATTCAACAATTCCTAGAATTTCGCAATAAACAAACATTAGGTCAAAAAATAACCTTAAAGCGTAAACGGGTGGAAGCGGTTAAAGTCGGCTCAAAAACCATTAGTGTAGAAGTACGGAAAAAACGCACCTATGTGCCTAAGGCTCAAGAAGTCCCTGGCATTGTAGAAGAAGTGGAGCACATTGAAGAAATCAGTGCGCCCATTGAGACAGTAGAGCCACCACAAGAAATTCAAGCCACTGCTCCAGCTTTATCACCGGCCGAAGCTGCGCGTGCAACAGAAGAAGTGCTGGCTAAAGCATTGACTGAAGAAGCACCCAAACCTAAGCCCAAACCGGCTCATGCCGAACGCGGCAAAGACGACGGTAAAAAACGCGGGGGTGGCGGCGGTCGTCCTACTTATATGGATGAAGACAGAGAATTTAGAGAAGGCGATTCTGCACCGCGTCGCCGTAAAAGAAAACGGGTAGACAAACCTCGTTCACACGCGGTGGTGGAACAACATGGTTTTGCAAAACCGACTGCGCCTATGGTGCATGAAGTCAAAATTCCTGAAACGATTTCTGTTGCAGAGTTAGCGCAAAGAATGTCAGTGAAAGCAACGGAAGTGATTAAAACCATGATGGGCATGGGCGCGATGGTCACCATTAACCAAGTGATCGATCAAGATACTGCCGCTATCGTGGTGGAAGAAATGGGCCATAAAGCCGTCTTGGTTCAAGCGGAAGGCTTAGAGCTAGAAGTGGCCGCAGGCTTTAAAAATATGGCCGTGGGCATTGCCACACCCCGTCCTCCGGTAGTGACGATTATGGGTCACGTGGATCACGGTAAGACCTCGTTGCTTGATTATATTCGACGTACCCGTGTGACCGCAGGCGAAGCAGGCGGGATCACCCAACATATCGGTGCCTACAGTGTCAGCACTGAAAAAGGGCGCATTACCTTTTTAGATACCCCTGGACACGCCGCGTTTACCGCCATGCGGGCGCGCGGTGCGAATTGCACGGATATCGTTGTGTTAGTGGTTGCGGCGGATGATGGCGTGATGCCACAAACCATAGAAGCCATTCAACATGCGCGTGCTGCCAATGTGCCGATTATTGTCGCCGTGAATAAAATTGATAAACCCCAAGCTGATCCCGACAGAGTCCGTACCGAGCTCGGTAATTACGGGATTATTCCTGAAGAATGGGGCGGAGAAAATATTTTTGTTTATGTGTCTGCCAAACGGGGTGATGGGATTGATGGTTTGCTGGATTCCATTTTAGTTCAAGCCGAAGTGCTAGAACTGACTGCTGTCGAGGACGCGCCCGCTAAAGGTGTGGTGTTAGAATCTCGCTTAGATAAAGGCCGTGGTGTCGTGGCCGATTTATTAGTGCAACAAGGTACGCTCACTAAAGGCGATATCGCTTTAGTGGGCATGCAATACGGTCGGATCAGGGCCATGTTTGATGAAAACGGCAAGCTCAAAGAAACTGCCACGGCCTCCACCCCAGTAGAAATTTTAGGTTTGTCTGGCACCCCGAGTGCCGGCGATGATTTCATTATTCTGTCTGATGAACGCAAAGCCAAAGAAGTGGCGTTATTCCGTCAAGGTAAATTTAAAGAAGTTAAATTCGCAAAACAAAAAGCCGTATCTCTAGAAGGTATTTTCACGCAAATGAGTCGGGAAGAAATTCCTATACTCAATATCGTCTTAAAAGCAGATGTGCAAGGATCCGTCGAAGCGATTTCTGATGCGCTGATGAAATTATCCACCGGTGATGTGAAAGTTAAGATCGTGGGTCAAGGCGTAGGCGGTATCAGTGAAACAGACGTGACCTTAGCGGTCGCATCCCGTGCGCTGCTGATTGGTTTTAACGTGCGTGCCGATGCCAAAGCAAGACGCATCGCTGAAGATGAAGGCACAGAAATTTACTACTTTAGCGTCATTTACGATGTCATCGATTTAGTGAGAAATGGCTTAAGTGGTTTATTACGCCCAGAAATTAAAGAACAAATTGTGGGCTTGGCCCAAGTGCGTGATGTCTTCCGTGTGACTAAATACGGCGCCGTCGCAGGGTGCATGGTCATTGAAGGCACCGTGAAACGTCATTTACCGGTACGCGTATTGCGTAACAATGTGGTGATTTTTGAAGGTGAACTCGATTCACTCAGACGCTTTAAAGAAGATGTGAGCGAAGTGCGCCATGGTACCGAATGTGGTATCGGCGTTAAAAATTACAACGATATTAAAGCGGGCGATCAAATAGAAGTATACGAGAAAGTGAGCGTAGCCCGGAAACTTTAATTGATTCAAGCGCGAAATAAATTCGCGCTTGAATTTAAGGGGAAGAGCTGCGCCTCTCCCCCTTAAAAGTCCCCATTGCCATGAAGAGGTTGGCTTTTTAATAATGCATAAATCCACTGAATTTAGTAGGCTTGATCGCATCAATAAAGTTGTGGCGCGCCACCTTGCGGTCATTATTCAACAGCAGATGTTTGATCCGCGTTTTACTTCAGTCAATATTACGCAAGTACAAGTCACCCCTGATTTATCCGAGGCCAAAGTGTATTTTACGGCTTTAATTAATCCTGATGCACCGGATCAAGCCAAAACCTTAACGATACTCCTGAATAAAGCCCAAAAACATTTGCGTTACCGCTTAGCCCAAGAAGTGGATTTACGCCGCACCCCTAAATTGCATTTTCATTATGATACGAAATTAATGGAAGCGATGCGGATCTCGGATTTGTTGAGTAAATCTGAGATAGAGAATAAAGCCCCATAAAGATTTTTTTTAATTCAATGAGGAACGCCACATCAATGTTACCTACACAAAGAAAACCAAGACGTGTATTAAATGGCATTTTATTATTAGACAAACCTTTGGGCCTGAGCTCTAATCAAGCGCTACAAATAGTAAAGCGACTTTATAATGCGGAAAAAGCAGGACACACCGGCAGTTTAGATCCGTTGGCAAGTGGCATGTTACCCATATGCTTTGGCGAAACTACAAAATTTTCTCAATTTTTATTAGAAGCCAGTAAAACCTATGAGTTCAGTGCCCTACTCGGAATTAAAACCACCACCGGGGATGCCGAAGGTGAGGTGTTAGCCCAGTGTGAAGTGCCTGATTACACGATTTCAGAATTAGATGCCGCCTGTGAAAGTTTTCGCGGTCTGATTTCGCAGGTGCCCTCCATGTATTCTGCGGTAAAAGTGGACGGTCAAGCGTTATATAAATTGGCGCGCAAAGGGATCACCATAGATAGACCTAGCCGGCAAGTCACTATCGAACATTTAGAAATTTTAGGGTATGAAAATAATACAGTGCAGATGCGCGTCACCTGCAGTAAAGGCACTTATATCCGCACGCTAGTGGAAGATTTGGGCGAAAAATTGGGTTGTGGGGCTTATGTCAGTCAATTACGCCGCATCGAAGTGGCCCGTCTTGAGACCAAACTGATGGTGACCTTGCCTGCACTCGAAACCTTAGCCGTGGATGAGACCTTCAATACTATGGATACTCATTTACTGAGTCTGAGTACTGCATTACAGGGTTTTGATGCGGTGAATTTAAGTCGTACCGCCGTGCATTATTTACAACAAGGGCAGGCCGTGGCGTTGCCTTTGGCACAACCGCAACAAAAATGGGTGCAATTGTATTATAATGGGCAGTTTTTAGGTATGGGTGAAGTGCTCCCAGATGGGCGGGTCGCGCCAAGTCGGCTATTGCGTCCCAAAGGGTTGGTCGCCTAGGGCTGTAGATTAGCCTTAGATTTGATGATAGAATACACAGTTGTTTTGTAAGGAGGATTAAAAATGTCTTTAACAGCAGTACAAGTAGCAGAAATAGTGGGTCGTTACCAACGCGGTAAAAATGATACGGGGTCCACAGAAGTGCAAGTGGCGTTGCTTTCAGCGCGCATCACACGCTTAACGGATCACCTGAAACTCAAGCGTCAAGATAAACATTCACGCCATGGATTATTAAAATTAGTAAGCCAACGCAAATTACTTTTAAAATATCTAAAACGCACAGCTTATGAGCGTTATGCGGCATTGATTGAAAGCTTAGGGATCCGGGGTTAATTATAATTGATTTGAAAATTAAGGATACGTGCGTGAAAGAAATAGTATTCCAATATGGTAAAAATACGGTGACCTTGCAAACCCAAGAAATTGCAAGACAAGCAACAGGTGCGGTACTGATCGATGTAGACGGCACTACCCTACTGGTCACAGTTGTAGGGATGGAACACGCTAAACCTGATGCTGATTTCTTTCCTTTAACTGTAAACTATATGGAACGTAGTTATGCTGTGGGTCGAGTCCCTGGCAATTATTTCCGACGTGAAGCGCGTCCTTCCGAGAAAGAAACATTAACCTCGCGTTTAATTGATAGACCTTTGCGCCCATTATTCCCAGACGGCTTTATGAATGAAGTGCAAGTAGTGGCCACGGTGATGTCTTTCAATCCAGAAGTCGATACCGATATTCCTGCAATATTGGGTGCTTCTGCAGCGATGGCGATATCCGGTATTCCGTTTAATGGGCCACTCGGTGCGGCTCGCATCGGCTATAAAGAGGGCGAATATTTATTAAATCCAAGTTTAAGTGAACTAGTCGACTCTAAACTTGATTTAGTGGTCGCAGGGACAGAACATGCGGTACTGATGGTGGAATCAGAAGCAAAAGAATTGTCTGAAGAAATTATGCTGAATGCCGTAATGTTTGGTCATGAGCACATGCAAGTCGCCATCAAAGCGATCGCTGAATTTGCTAAAGAAGCAGGCAAAACGCGGTGGGTTTGGCAGCCTAAAGCGATTGATGCTAATTTGTTTGCGCAAATCAAACAACAATCTGAGCCCGCTTTGATGGCCGCCTATCAAATTATGGAAAAATTGCAGCGTCGCACTGCGATAGCCGCAGCACGTCAGCAAGTCGTGACTCAGTTTGTCAATGACGAGCAAGGTATTACTGCGCGTATCGTGATCGATGCATTTGATACCGTAGAGCGTGATCTCGTGCGCGGAAAAATTCTGCGCGGTGAACCGCGCATTGATGGTCGGGATCATAAAACAGTGCGTCCTATCCGTACTCGTGTCGGGGTACTGCCTCGTACCCACGGTTCTTCTTTATTTACACGCGGCGAAACTCAAGCCTTGGCTGTGGCCACCTTAGGCACAGAACGTGATGCACAAAGTATTGATGCGCTAGTGGGCGATCAATCGGATACCTTTATGTTCCATTACAATTTCCCCCCTTATTCAGTTGGGGAATGTGGTCAAGTCGGTGCGCCTAAACGTCGTGAAATTGGTCATGGCCGTTTAGCTAGACGTGGCATACAAGCCGTGTTGCCCACCATGGAACAATTTCCTTATGTGATGCGTGTGGTCTCTGAAATCACCGAGTCTAATGGTTCAAGTTCTATGGCGAGTGTTTGCGCGGCAAGTCTTGCCATGATGGATGCAGGCGTGCCGATTAAATCTCCTGTGGCGGGGATAGCGATGGGCTTAATCAAAGAGCCGCATGCGTATCAAGTGCTCACCGATATTTTGGGTGATGAAGATCATTTAGGCGATATGGATTTTAAAGTGGCTGGAACTCCTGAAGGCGTCACGGCCTTGCAAATGGATATTAAAATTGAAGGCATTAATCGTGAGATTATGCAGGTCGCATTGGAGCATGCTAAACATGCCCGTATGCATATCCTAGGTGAAATGGCAAAAACCATGACGACACCGCGTCTTGATGTGTCATTATTCGCACCACGGATCACGACCATTAAAATTCATCCGGATAAAATCCGTGATTTAATTGGTAAGGGTGGTGTGACTATTCGTGCGTTAACTGAAGAAACCGGAACCAGTATCGATATCGCGGATGACGGTACGGTTAAAGTGGCCGCTGTGGATGCTAAAGCCACGGCAGCCGCTATCGAGCGCATCAAAATGCTGACCGCAGAAGCGGAAGTGGGCGCAGAATATGATGGCACCGTGGTTAAAATTGTCGAGTTTGGTGCGTTTGTAAACTTCTTACCCGGCCGTGATGGTTTAGTCCATGTGTCTGAAATCAGCCATGAACGCGTGCAAAACGTCCAAGATGTCTTGAAAGAAGGCCAGAAAGTCAGAGTTAAAGTCCTCGAAATCGATCGCCAAGGTCGCGTGCGTTTGAGTATTAAGGCATTGACTGAAGCTTAGATCTCTTTGTCTGGCCCCTTTTGTAACAGTAAGAGTCGGGCTCTCTTTGTAAAGGGGGCCGAACGCTTCGACCGATGGGATGGACTTGCTTACCCCCTTTGTAAAGGGGGTCGGCCGTTTCGGACGGGGGGATTTTTGGATCTCCGCTATTACATCCTCACTCGCTGTTTAAATTTTGTAAGTGATT
>JABCZS010000008.1 GCA_013289605.1 Gammaproteobacteria bacterium | reverse complement strand
CATATTACATCTGTTAATCTTTAATCCCTACCTGTTTATCAATTGATACTGTCTTGGTTTTGTGATTTGCAATTAAACACTGTTATTCATCTTATATTTATCAAATATCGCATTGGCATTTAATTTTTTAGACTTTGATGTGATAAGGGTGAAGTGTGGGTGTCTATTTTTTATTTTAGAGAAATATGGGTGTCTAATGTTTTTCAACAAGACTACAGATCTGTTAAGTAATTACCCATCAATGAAATAATCCTCAATAATCCGAACGGCAGATTTCAGGTCGTTACACCGGTTAAAATCCTCACAAAATACCTGTTTATTGGGTAGAGTGCGGGCATAATATTTAGCGAATGTACGTGCTTGAAGTACGGCAAAATTATCGCTGGACAATAGCTTGCATAAGCCAAATAAATGCTCTTGAAATAATTTTCCAATAGTTAAGGGTAATGGAATTTGATAGGGTACATTCTGAGCTTGTGAAATAAGTTGTTGTATTAGCCAGGGTTGTCCTACACCTGCGCGCGCGATCATGACACCCGCACAGCCAGTTTTGAACATACGTTTAAGTGAAGGAAGACAAGCAATATCTCCATTGCCTATCACTGGAATATCTAAAGCATCTACAAAAAATGCAATATCATCATAGGCACAAGGAATATCATAACCATGGCGCCAATGCCTTCCGTGTACTGTAATAAAATCAGCTCCAGCATCAGCTATTGCACTGGCAATGTCTTGATTGAAATGATCATCACTGTCAGCATCGACGCGGATCTTAATAGACACTGGACAGTGTGTATTTTCTTTCATCGCACGAATTAAACTGTAAATTTTACTTGCCTCAGACAGCAAATGGGAGCCGGCACCTTTGCTGCGAATTTTTTTCACGGGACAACCACAATTTAAATCAATTAGATCAGCCCCATAATCTGTTACCATTCTAGTTGCTAGGCCTAATTCAAATACATTATTGCTAGATAATTGAAAGCATAAGGTTTCACCAGGTACTTTCAATACAAATCGTTGCTGTAAAGTAGGATTACCATGGATCAAGGTCTTGCAGGATATCATTTCCGTATATGAGAATGCTGGTTTACCCCATTTTAAAACAAGTGCACGAAAGGGAGCGCAACTTACCCCAGCGAGCGGTCCTTGGACTAGGTTGCAGGAGTAGGTAGTATTCTTGATATGTAATGGTTTAATCATACAAACTAATTGGATATTGGGTCAGGCAACTATTTTATCATAGCTTATTCGATTTATTTCATAAAATAATGAATTTGGTCTAGTGTAGGATAGATAATAGACAGCCACTTAATACTCACTAAAATATATAGATTCTTTATGATTGTTTTTTAACATGTGGATGTCCAGTTATATATATTGGATGTCTAATTTTATATTACGAATGAAAGGTAGGCGACTGGCAACATCGTCTATCCACGCCCAGAGATACATGCATGCAAGCAGAAGTCATTATTATCGGTGCAGGTGCGGCGGGCTTAATGTGCGCTATTGAGGCAGCTAAGCGTGGTCGGAAAGTCCTGCTATTAGATCACGCCAATAGAGTGGGTAAGAAAATTTTAATGTCAGGCGGTGGGCGCTGTAATTTTACCAATTATCACATTAGCCCAGAACGTTATCTTTCTCACAATCCACATTTTTGTAAATCAGCTTTAAGTCGTTATACCCAATGGGATTTTATTAATTGGGTGAAGGCGCATCATATTCCTTATCATGAAAAAACCTTAGGACAATTGTTTTGCGATGACAGTGCTAAAGACATCGTGAATATGTTGCTGCTTGAATCTGAGCGTGCACGCGTGGAGATTAAGCTACACACCAAGGTTGAAAAAATCGTCCGCAAAGATAACAACCATTTTATAGTCACGACCTTGGAGGGAAATTATTTGTGTGAGTCGCTTGTGATTGCAAGCGGAGGCTTATCTATCCCAACGATGGGGGCATCTCCTTTTGGTTATCATATTGCGGAACAGTTTGGAATTAAAGTCTGGCCTACCCGAGCAGGGCTGGTACCGCTTACTTGGCAGCCTGCTGACAAAGAGTGTTTTGTGGGATTATCCGGGATTTCAACACCCGCCAGTGTGCATGTTAGCGACATTAACTTTAATGAAAATATATTATTTACCCATCGTGGTTTGAGTGGCCCTGCAATACTGCAAATATCTTCTTATTGGCAAAGTGGAGAGACTTTAATGATTAAGCTTCTACCTGAGTTAGATCTAGCTCTCGTATTAAAAAACACGAAACAAACTCACCCTAAGAAAACCTTGATGCAAGTGCTTTCTGATTATTTCCCTAAACGCTTACTTGAACTATTTATTAATAATCTATTAATCAATCAGTTGGCAAATTTATCTGATAAAGAACTTGAGGAGGTTGCTGGATGTTTACAAGAATGGAGACTGAAGCCTAATGGCACGGAAGGATATCGCACTGCTGAAGTGACTTTAGGCGGTGTGGATTGTGATGCGATTTCTTCAAAAACGATGGAAGCTAAAACAGTACCCGGTTTATTTTTTATTGGGGAAGTAGTGGATGTCACAGGATGGCTGGGTGGATATAACTTCCAATGGGCTTG
The DNA here is from genome assembly GCA_013289605.1 of Gammaproteobacteria bacterium. Lineage (GTDB taxonomy): Bacteria > Pseudomonadota > Gammaproteobacteria > JABCZS01 > JABCZS01 > JABCZS01. The sequence continues at coordinate 75,203 of JABCZS010000008.1, read as the reverse complement.
GTCTTCGGGATGGGCAGCAGGGCAGGTGGTTTGAGCGAGTGATTGTGTTCTAAGATACTGAAGTTGCAAGCATACCATTCTGTCAGTAGCCTCTGAATGTTAGAGTGTCTTACCCGTTAAGATTTCTACGACATGAGCGATCCAGGCATGATTATCTTCTCGAACTAGCGTATTGCTGCGACCATAAAGCGTTTCACCTTGCTTGCATTCGAGATATTTAATCAAAGGGATTTCGCAAGTCACTTTAAAGTAACGCTTATTGCTGTTTTCTGCTTTTATTTTATGTTTAAGGAGTAGAGTACCAAACGGTATTTGGCCGTGACGTACATCAGCAATCAAGACTTCAGGTAGTGCTGAGAAATTGATGGTAATGAGGCCCAATTCGATAAGGGTACTTTCCTTCAGTTTATCTGCTTGTAAAGCATGGTCACGCTGCTTATTGTTATCCACTATCATAATCACTGCGCGGTAATATTGATGAGTTGTGGGTTGATCATCAACTTGTATAGGGCTGCGGATCTGTGGCGTGCGCTGGTAATACTCTGCCACTTGGGGGGTTAACAAGGTCCCAGTTAATAAAAAGGAGGCCTGAGCGGGCAATTCGTTTTTACCAATATACATGAATTTTGGCCATGCTTTTTGAGGGATACCCTCGTAAGTAAAAAACTGGACTAAGGGTTGCAACTCAGGATGATCTTCAAGTTCTATCGCATTTGCATGGTTTAACATCATGATCTCCAAACACAAAGTAATCAGTATCGCGTAGAACTTAAAATTGAGTTGCATTGCTTGATTCTCAAAGAGGCGGCCAGGAGTAGAGGATTTTAGCATTAAAGCATAACCTACGCCCAGTGGGTGTCTTATATTACTCTCATGGGTGTCATATTTTTACTGTCTGTTTTTGAGAAGTATGTCGACATACTTTTACAAAAGATCAATTGACATTTTTATAATAATTATCAATAGGTTAAACTGGGTAATGCGGCTACGCCTCACAGTTTAACTATCCCTAACGGTTCCACAGCTAGCGGGCTAGGCGCGCTTAATCGTTGTCATTATACCTATTATTTTATTTAATTTAGGTTTGATACGAGTGGTTGGGGATTTGTAGTTGCCTGGATTTGTGCAGTTTTTTTAACGGCGTGCTTGGTTTTCCAATAATTAACTATATTAGCGGTGTATTGTTTCGCATATTGATCGGTAGTTTCAGTCGAAGATTTTTTGTGTTCGGTATTCATAGTCGCAGCATCCTTACGCTGCATGCTTTCCTGCAGCACAACCAAATTATCTGCAGCGGGCTTAACTGCAATATAGGATGCTGTTGCAGTACTTGATGCAATCGCAATGTGATTTGCAGTCTGCGGCACTTCTCCGCCGGTCGGGACTAACATATTACGTCCTGCATTAAGAATGCGATAAAATTCAATCAAAAAGCGCGTGCCAAGATTAAGCGGTGAGGGTTTTTCTTTATCAGGTGCTGGTGTTTCTGTAGGTAAGGCGATTTCTGCAACATTTTTTATCATAAACGGGGCTTGTGCAGCGAAATTAAAAGCGGTGAGTGCTTCTCCCGTTTCGGGGCTGCCTAGGGTTTCACCTATTGCACTGCAGCCTTCATCCAGAGTATAAAACAAACCGTACATGGACAGTGCGCCTAAAGTCACGCGTAAAATTGTGCGTGTCAACTTTAATAAAAATACCAAGGTGCCAATTAAAAAATGATCAAAGAAAATGTTTACGCATTTTTTTGCTGCACGTGAATTAAATTCTCCTTGTATGCCCAGTAAAATCAAAATTAATAAATTATAAAAAAATTCCGTGGTTTTATTCTTAAAGCTGTCCCAGTAACCATCAAATTCTGAGGTAAGTTTACTCAAGTATAATTTTACTGCTCCGAAAGAGAGAAGTCCAAAATGATGCGTCTTTTTTAAGCGCGCATCCAGTAGCACTAAATTAGCCCAGCCTCGGGCGGTCAGTAAACCGTAGATTATTCCATAGATAACAAGCGCAATACATACAATAATACCTAAGGGAGAGGCTAACGATCCTAATAATGCAGCACCTCCGATAACCGGTAATATCCATTTTGCTGCGAGTGAGGCCATGGCAATGGCATAAACTATACTTAAGGCACAACCTACCTTCATGAGGTTTAGCTGGTTCTGACTCAGTGTGATCCCATCAAATTCAGTGTTACCCTTAAATAATGAAATGATTTTATCAACGGTATCGCCTAATTGATTGATCTGCAGCATGTAATTAATAAAGTAACCGGCTGTATATAAGAGTAATGCTGCGGGAATAATGTAAAATGCAGGGCCGAGCGACAAACATACAATAGCGATGAACACCAAAATGGCAAATTTAATCAGCTCTCTGTTGTCTAATGTGAGCGAAAAGTCTTTATCATAGTGCTCTCTAATAAGCTTCTCTACCAGATCAAAAATAATTTTATCTAAAATAATATTAAATAAAGCGAGTGAAATAATAACAGGGATGGCGGGGCCGCTTGCAGCTAAACCAAAAGTCTCTATCAATATTTTTTGAGTAAACATGATAGAGGTATAACCACTGGCGCAGATTGCAAATAATGTACTGGCGTAATTGTTGAATCTTGTGAGACTTTCGTTTGTTAGATTAGCAGTGTGTTTGTTGAAGCTATCGTTAAGAGACGCAGCGGTTTGTTGATCTTTAGTTTTATTTAAACGGGCATGCAGTAATGCTCGGCCATTCTGGTATTGCTTATTTGCTTCGACTAAATATTTGTCTAGGTCTAGTTTATTATTTTGTTTTATAGCAACTATAGCGCGGTTGCGAATAATACGATAGGTTCGAAGAGTATATGTTGAGCGATCTGAGGGGTTGGAAGCCAAGACTTCCGCTTGAATACCTAAGTAAAACGAAATATCGCGCTCATTGCTGTTTATATTTTGTTCTACTTCTTCTACCATTTCTAACCTCTATGCAATAAATAACTGGTCCTGAGAACCAACAGTCATTTAAAGTCTAAGAAGTTAAAGGAAAGTACTGTTGGCAGCGTTAACTAGCAACAGCAACAACAACAGATGTAGGCTGGACGGTTATTTAATGTAGATACAGAGGCGAAATTTGCTTTCATTGTTTAACAATATCAGCAACATCCGTTACTGTCAATAAAAAGTGGATTGTTTTAATGTCATCTGACAAACTAAGTAAAAAGGGGGGGCCTAATGAAAATTTCTGTCATTGAAGTTATTTTATCTTCTGATAGCTAATATATTCTTAATATTCCTAAGAAAATCCTGACTTATGCTTGGGCCATGATCAAATAAGCATATAAATAATAAGACACCCACATATTAGAAATGGATGTCTTATTATTTCTTCAAGGAGTGTTTTTCAAACGAGGATATTTATTGGATTCAATTATCCATATATTTCTATCCCATGCGGTATGATAATGATTTTCTGGCTGTATGTCGGTCTCAGGATATTGTTTGGGACTTTGCAATTCTGCTGTAGTATAACCTTTAGAAATTTGGTCCCCAGACTCGTCGACTATGCTCTTATCAAAAAATGATTCTCCACCTTCAATATTAGACCCATTTGCACCTATGACTGCATAGACGGTACCTGTACTGCCCTCTACATCCATTATAGTGTAGGTATTTTGTAATATTGAACAGGTAGAATCCAGGGAACCGATTAGTCCACCGGCAATATAATCATTTGCTTTACCTTTGACTTCAATGTCAGCATAACTGTCTTTTATCTTTATGCAATGTCCAGCACCGATTTTGCCAAAAAACCCTCCTACATCATTACTTTTCCCTTCCAGCTTGGCATAGACTGCAGTCTCATCGATATTGAGATCATCAAATACTGCACCAATTAACCCGCCTACAGCACAAGCTGTAGCATAACCATTACACTCCGGAGAAATAATGTTTAAGTATTTAACGCTGACATTTTTTATGATAATTGGCCCATTACCCGCAGTGGTACCCATTAATCCACCTGCTTGATAATTTTGTTGCATTTCCATGCTATGACCGCTATAGAGGGTCATCACTATTTTATCGAAGATAATATTGCTACCTTTCCCAATTAAACCGCCTGATGAGCCTGTTCTTTCACCATTGTCACCGGTCATTTTTAAGCCTTCGATTCTAACATTTGAAATGATATTAGGATCACTGGCCGAGCCTGACGCTTCACCCGCTAAGAGGCCCTGATTGGTATTTCTATTCGCTTTTATCTCCCCACCATATATTGTAAGGTTTTTAATGGTTGCAGATTTGATTTGTCTAAAAATTCCTGTCGGTAAATCTTTGTCTTTATCTTTCTTGTTCAAAATCTTAATATTTGTAATGCTCTTGCCATTGCCATCTAAGGTACCTGTAAATACACCCTCAATGGGTGTAAAGTTAGGACACTCTAAAATATTTACAGTAATGATATATGAATCGTCTAATCCCTTACCATTATAAGGATCGCTGCCTATTGCCTCCAAATCACTACAGCTTGTAATCTGTGTGGGCGTAGTCTCTATCGCGGGCTCATCGCCTAATAATAAAAATGTGATGCACACAATACCAACAATTGCGAGCATAGGATAAACATAGTCTTGCCGTATATGTGTAGCCATGAATCCCTCGTAAATTTAATAAAATTTATCTTCTAGTATAGATTGTAGTTAAAATATATGAGGTAATGAGGGACCACGCACTTCTTTCTGCAAAGGTTTAGCTAAAAAGAGAACCTGCAGAAAATTGCCTTTCTCGATCGGATAAGCCGGACCCGCTAGAAGTACTAATACTGTTGTCACTACTGCTACTGGGAATAGAATAAGTAGACTGACTACGTCTGGGTCGTAATGAATAGCCACTTTTTGTATCACCTGAGGAGACTACAGGGGCACTAGAAGCACTCATAGAGACTGTTGGACTAGTGGTCTGTGTCTCACTCGCTGAACTGGGACTAGGTGGTTTAGAGGGTGTTGGTTCTTTGAGACTATCATTCAATTCTCTAAGTCTGGGTTTAACTAAATTTACTAATTCAATGTAGGCTAGACCTGCAAGATTAATAAATTCTTTGCATTTGTCTACATCAGTTAAGTCTTCACCGTCCTCAAGCAATTTTTTACGCAAAGCAGAAGAAATGTTAATGTAATCTGGACTATTGGGTTTGACAAAGAAATCTATATATTGTGTGCAGAGATTGACAAATTCAGTAAGATCTTCTTTCTCATCACTCACTTCAAATGAAATTATTTTTGATAATTGACACAGGCCATAAAAACTCTCTGAAGAAGATGAAGATCGATATTGAGTCCCCCAAAAAACTAATAATTCTTCATTGTTTTTAGAGCGGGTCATGGTCTCTGTAAAGGATAACTGTTTGCGAAACATTTCCTGTGTTTCATGGATCGCTTGAAGAAACATAGGATATCCCTCTGGCTTGGACCATTTATCTAGTAGTGATAAACGCATCGTGTGGTAGCGAAGTTTGTCCGTATCTTCTAAAGATTTAGCCTTTTTATAGGCTGCAAAATGAAATTGATAATCGAGCATAATACTATTCATCATAAGTTCGATGAGTGCAGGTGCGATGACTACTGTGTCTTTCATTTCATTTGTGGAGCTCGAGGCGCTAGCTTGTGTGGGTTTAGTTTTGTGATCTTTATCTGTTTTTTGTAAGGTTTTATTAAATTCTTCAGCTGTAGCTGGGGTAAATGTTTTGGTCTTACGCCTTGATAGAAATGAAAAAGAAAATAATCGCTGTCTTCTGGATTGATTATTATTATTCTGAGGCGGAGGGGGGGAATGATCTGTTTTCATCTAGGTACCTCATTAGAAATTAAAGCAGTCAATTTAAAACTACAAAGTTGACTGCCCATTCTTAGGTCCTTGCGTAAGTCGGCAGCATAACAACTTAACGAATATCATTTCAAATATTATCGAATTATTAAGAGAATACTTTAATGTTATTTTATGAAGTATTTTTAATCTTTGATTTTAATTTAATAACACATATGAATAACTATGTGAAGATCGGGATGTTGGCTTATTAAAAAAGATATAAGACACCCACTTTATATGCCTAGCGGCTTATTGAATAAGATAAAAGACACCCACATTTTTCTTAGCTAACAAGTGGGTGTCTTAAATTAACTTATTAGAATTAGCTACTCAATATATTCTTGACGTAAGGCAATGGTATGGTAGAATGCTTACTTTTAGTAAAATACAATAGGGGATTAAAATGGCAGACCCAGCAGCATTACAACAACGACTCTTAGCAATTAAACAAAAGCTCTACCCGGTCAGTCGGGCCTATTGGATGGGTCTTATTGTTAATGTCGAAGTCATGTATTTAAACTATATGAGCGCTATGCCTTATAACAATGCAAAAGCTGGCCTTAAAGTGCTCAGTTTGATAACTTCTTTGGGTTTAATTGCCTTAATAGCTGAAATCTTAACCTTAGGGCATGTTAAAACAGAAGCTGAATGGCAACAAGCTCCGGTAGGAGATTCTTACCAGGGGTATTTAAAGGAGTTTGAAGAACACATCAACTCTTTTGAAACCAGGTTGCCTATGTTGCAAAGCGGAGTAAATTATATTTCTTTCGTACAAATACCTCTTGCTGCATTATATAATTATGCTCATTTAAGCAATCCAGTGACCTTAAATAAAGTGAATGAAAATATAGGATACTGTGTCGGCATGGGCGCAGCGGTGTTAGGAAAGTTTACGAATTATCTTATGGGTGGAAATAACGATCTCGTGCCTAACCAAGAAAATGCAAGCATTCCGGGTTTTAAATATTGAGCATAGGTTTGATCTATAAAAATTAGACACCCACTTACTTTTATGTGGGTGTCTTTTTTTGTCTATAAGAATGGTTCATCACTTGTCTAGTGATGACTAGAGGTCAGCTTTAAGCCCACAATCGCAATAATTAATAGTGATAAGAAAAAGATCCGAGGGAGGGTGGCGGGATCATTAAAATAAAGGATCCCAAGAATCGCAACGCCTGCACCGCCAATACCTGTCCAAACCGCATAAGCCGTGCCTATGGGTATATATTTAATCGCCATATTTAAAAATATGAAACTCGCTACGATACAAACGTAAAATGAGATCGCCCAGGGGATGTTTTTATGGCTGTCCATAAGCTTCATTGAGGTTGCAAAGCCCATTTCAAAGAATCCTGCGATGATTAAATATACCCAGCCCATTTGTGGATGTCCTCTAGTCGTAGATTAAAGGGAGATGCGCTCTATCCCAAATATGGGGAGCGTGGCCATTTAATTTAAGACACCCACAATTTGAGAAGCCGATAAAAAATGGGTGTCTTAAAAGCGGTTAGGATAACATGAAATAGAAAGGCGAGATATAAGACACCCACTTTAAATAAACAATTGAATTGTGGGTGTCTTGTATTAAAGGGCTACAACTTGGCTGTCATAGTATGCGTATACCCAGGTTGCAGAGCTAAAAATTCATTAAACGCCTTCTCCATGGCGCCCGACTTAAAGCGTGGCGTCACTGTGGGTTGTTCAGTTTCAAGCTCCACAGTCACCTGCTTATCCTCGATGGCTTTTAAGAATGCATTGAATGTTTTAGTCGAAATGTTGGGACTAAAGTTTCCATTTTTATTGTATAGCAGCGGATAAAATTCCAGCACAAAGTTAAGACTCAATGTGCCATCACTGCGATAACTGGTTCGTGCGACTTCGACTAATTTTGCGAGGGCATGCCCGGCTTGTAATACATCGGCCTCTTTTCCTGAAGTGGCGCCGGTTTGACCATCAAAACCGCCTTTGCCTATCCCACCCACAATAATGCGTGCACCGAAATTTTCAAAAATATTGTATATTGCTTTGCAACCTGCCCACATGAAATCATAAAAATAACGCCCTATGGATTCGCCAGTTTCCCCGTCAATTTCACGTGAATTAAGACGCAAATGCGTGATCCGTTGTTCCCCTGGATGGATAAATCGCATGATTTCATGCGGCTCTAAACCAAATTCGCGCTTTAGGATTTCTTCGGGTTGTTGATCGGCATATTTAGTGAACAGAAAATTGATGAGCGGTAATGAAATATTTTTACCTGTTTTTTCACGTATGTCATCTTCTGTGACCATATGTTCAACTTGGATCCGTGTATTGATTTCAAGAAAAACAACTTTCCCATCCGGCAATACCAACATCTCTAAAGTGCCCACGCCCGTGTGACCTTCGGCAGCAAGCTCTGCCGTGACCTGTTTACACGCTTCATTGATGCTGCGAAGTAATTCCGGAGGATAGTCGCCCTGGATCACATTGGTTTCCACGACTTTTTGACTGCCGTCTTGCAATGTGCAATCACGAAATCCAAAAACATGGGATCCTTTTTTTGTAGTCGCAAACTGTACTTCCAGATGCCGCGTCATGCCGCGTGCAAATTGTTCAGTAAGCATTTTTCCATTACCAAAATGTTTTTCGGCATAATCGGAATTTTTATGCGCCAATATCACATAGTTGCGATAATTTTCTTCATCAGTAAGACTGGGATTGATTTTGTAAAATTCGATCCCTTTACCGCCACCGCCTGCGACCGCTTTAATGGCAACATCGCCACCCATTTTTTCTTTAATATCTTTATAATGCGCACGATAAAAAGTATCTAAAGAATGGTGTGGATTAAAATTACTATTGATATACGCCAATAATTCTTCGGGTTTGCACGCATGATTGGCCAGGTATTCTGGATTAAATTTCTGTTTAAATTTATATTTTTGAGACACTCTATCGACTAATTTTCTAAACTCTAATTTGTCGCCTGCTAATTCCATGGCGTGACTCGGTGGACCTACAAATTTTACTTTTAAATTTTCTTTAGTCTGTAGCGCTTCAACCTTGGCGACAAAGCTATAATCTTCAGATAAAAATCCCCAACCGGGATGCAGGTAAAATTGATTATTAGCATGTATTTTAGTTTGATTGCGTAAAGCATTAAGTATGCTGTCATGATTTTTGTAATCATCGATAAGTATTGTATCGCCAGGATCTACATTCGCAATAATAGGTGTGCTGGCATCATCCTTAACATAAAGAATGCGTACTTGACAGCCGGCTTGCTTTAAATCAGCGTAAAGCTTCGCTGCACAACCTGCGCGGTTATTAATAATATGAATTTCATTAGGATCAAATGTCGCAGTGGATGCAATAGTGATGGGTTTTGCATTATAGCCGGTTTTATTCAACTGTTGCATCACATCATCTGATGGTGTGAATATGGATTGATTTGCACCCGCTTCGGCATGAATATGATTAAGTTTAATGGTTAATTTCGCGCCAAGTTTTTTAGACTCCGCAAGACATGTTTCATGCCGTTTTTTTATTTCTTGCAAGTCTAGTGCGGCCATATTTTTAACGTTTGAATGAGTGTTAGCATTAGGTTTTTTCTGATAATAGGCGAGCTCATCTCCGGGCTGTATCATTCCATTTTTAGGCAATTTAATATTGTCTATAACCCCGTCTTTTTTTGCACGAATAGTTTTGCTTGCTTTCATGACTTCTATGGTAAATAACGGATCACCTTTCTTTACACGTACAGGACCTTTACTCGGATCTACAAAAACGTGTAGCAATTTACCCGGACTTGTTGCAGTCAGGACTATGCTGTCTTTTTCATGACGCCTTGTTTTCAGTGCTTGTTTAAATTGATTCTGTTTTTTAGTTAAAGTATCTAAGGTGTTATTTAGATGATGTAACGCAATGTCTAATCTTCGCTTTTCAGGTAAGAGAAAATATTTTCCCGTTTTCTCCTTATCTTTGATGATTTTCTTTTGTTGCTCATATAAGTTGTCTAAAATTATTTCGATCTCATCGCTTGATCCTGATACGACATTAGATATGCTAACTTGATTAGCGATAACAAATTGACACACACTGGCTTCTATATCTGTATTTTCTTTTGCCAAAGCAATGTTCTGGTACTCAGCCACTTTTGATGCCGAGAGTTTATCTTTATTGACCCATTCAAACATCAGTTCTAGCTCATCGAGCACAGGGTTGCGTCCTTTGCGGGATTTTTCAACCGCTGCGGCGTAGCCTTCTTTCATTTCCGGGTTGGCTTCACGTGGCCAAGGGTGATCTATGGCCGCAATAAATTTATTGATATCATCGAGCTCTAACGCCCAACTAATATGTGTATCGATGGTTTTTTCTTTTAATGCTGTGACTATCACTTTTGCTTTTTCTGATGCAATTTTGGGATCAGTATTATTCTCTAAAAAGTATTTTTCCACAGTCCCTAAGGCTCTGGATAACCACGGATCTTGAGTGCCATCCGGACGATTATAAATAATAGATTGTGCTTCGAGTAGTCTTAAAAGTTCAGATGATTGTTCTTCAGACATGCTGGCAAATAAAGCATGGGGTTTCTTTTTATTTTTTAATTTATTGAGTAAATTTCTTGCCTGCGTGATTGTCGGTTTTATGCGTCCTTGATTTAACAGGTCTATAACAACTGGACGTGCTTTTAGCTCTTTCTGCTCTAAACCTTCAGTGAGCAGTGTGTGGCGCCGCGGTATTGCAGCCCTGATTCTAGGGTGTACGGTTGCAGATTGATTGCCGAGTAATTTAGTAATTTCAGTTTCAGGAGTGTTTTTAGCACGAAGTTTTTCGGCCATCTCAGCAACGGTTTCTGCAGGCATTTCGCCGGTTAGAAATTTCTGCACCACTTCAGGTAAGTTTTTAAGAAATAAATTGTCAACTTGATCATCGCTAAGTGTTTTTAATACCGTTTCTTGGATCTGGGTAACATTCCCCGGGACCAGCATGCCCGCATGGATCATATTTTGTAATAAATTGATCGCGGCAATTTGTTTGTTTTGGAATCCGGGTGTCACTGCAAAAGGTTGCCCCATGAGCCTGCCCACTGCATTTAAAGCATGACCTGCGATGCGTAACGCTTCTTGTTCTGAAATATTCAGTAATTTGGCAAGACCTTCGCCATTCTCACCCATGCTATTGACGGCTGTGCTAAAACTTGCAAATGCTCCACCTGGAATATGAAAGTCGCGCAGTTCTTTACCGCTTAATGCCGAATCGGCACGTCTAATTTTAAATAAACGTGCTAGTTGTAATGTTTTATCACCTATGTGCTCTAGTTTTTCAACTAAAGAGGGGGTTAAGCCGATATCAATATTTTGTGCTTTTAAGAGTTTATCTACCTCGAGTAGACTTGCAAACCCAGTGTTACGCCAAGCATTTTCTGCAGTAAATTCAGAACTAAACGGATCGCATTCAACAGTATCAATTACTAACGGATATTTTTTATGTTTACATGCTTTAATCGCTTCTGCATAGGCATGAGTTGCATGTCCGGTATGATGCAAATGTAAACCGAGTGGAATTTCTAGTTTCTCTTCTTTAAGCGCATCAATAATTTTACCGACTAAACGCTCGGCATCATTGGGCTCAAGTTCCCCCACCATGTCTTTAAGACTAATACGACACAGGTGTAATGGGATGCCTGCTTTTTGCAACATTTGCGCCGCTTCGCGTGCTTTTTGGACATAAAGCTCATCGGGATAGGCTTCACCCTTACTATAGGGAATGCCTATTTCAGGAGTAATCGCATGACCTTGGCCCCGCAATTTAGCGATGATATCTACGCTTGATTGCAGCTCTCGCATGATCCCTTGCGAGTCAAAAATTTTGACGCGTAATAATTCTTCCGTTTCTACAGGGCTTAAGTCGGCATCGGCCACATCTTTAGCAAGGGTAGTCAGCAAATGCTCTAAATCTTTTGGGTGACTCGGCTTTAATAAAAATCCATTTGCTCCACGCCAGAGGGGTCTTAAAATACTAAAGGGGGCAATTTCACGAATGCGACGATAGACTTCCAAATAATCGATGTTGCGGTATTCTGCGGAAACTTGCGGATCTGCGCCGCCTACTTCTATGGTGGACAACTTTAAAGTCGCCGTGCTTTCTTTTGCAATTTCATCCCACAGCTTAAAGATTTCTAAAACCAGGGGATGATCAAGTGGGATCCGATTCGCGTACAAACCTTGAACAAAATCTCTAAATACATTGACTACTTCTAAAGAAAACATATTTTGTTCTAGATTAGGTGAGATTTGTACGTCTTGAGTCATAAAATTTATTCCTGTATTAAAAATATTGAATGAGCTTTTTATCGCGCTATTTAAACGGCTAAATATAAAGATGTCAATGGAGGATGACGTTTTTTAACAATCACGTGAGTTTATTTATAAGTCGATTAGCTCGCAACTAGGGCTATAGCTACAATCAAAATTGCATGTAATAATTTAAAAGACTGTATTGGAGAGAGAGCACATGACTATATCATTGCATATTTTATTACCTTACCTAACATTAGCTGCGCTAATTGTTTCTTTATTTATTATTCGTGCACAAAATGTGCTTAAAATTTTTCTTGCGCTGCAAATTTGTTTGGTTTATTTCTGGGGATTTATTAACCCTATAGGCGTGTTGTGTATCGTTTTATTTTGGGGGCTGTGTGAATGCCACTTAAGATATCCCACCACGCGCGCAAGTATTCATTTTTTTAGTGTGATGCTGATAGTCTTAGTTGCGCTTTTATTTGCAAATCACCTTATGCCTGGATTTAATAATCCAAAAGTGATTAATGGCATACACCTGACTCCAGATTCAAGTGCCTACAGTATGTATCTTAATTTTGATAAAACTAGCGCTGCGGTTATTTTATTTTTGGCCAGCGGCTTGGTATTAAAAAATACCACGGCATTGAGTTTAAATACGCTCTTCAAAACCTTAGGTATTGCCGTGCTTGCAATCTTCACATTAATGATACTGGCGCTGACTATCGGTTACATACATTTTGATCCGAAATTTCCTGATATTTTCTGGCTGTGGGCCGTGAACAATTTATTGTTTGTGTGCTTTGCAGAAGAAGTGCTCTTTCGTGGCGTCATTCAAAGCATTCTTATCAAGATTGCTTTGAAGCGTAACTGGCCTGTGTTTATTCCTATATTGGTCAGTGCACTGTTATTTGGCACCATTTTATTAGGACATGCTTATGGGGGGTTAGCCTATATCAGCCTTGCAACGCTGGCAGGCGTATTCTATGGGTATGCCTATTACCTCACCGGGCGATTAGAGGCGGCAATACTGGTGCATTTTAGTGTCAACCTTACTCATTTGTTATTGTTTACTTATCCCGTGTCTGCAGTTTTTTATTAATAGTGCGTATGGGCACTGCCGAATATCCGTTTTATTCCTAACTTAGTTGCAATATAGGGGTAACTATAATAAAATCATTATGATGAACCCTTTGCTGCAACAATTAAAAAATCCAAAAAATAAACTTAGCCTTATTCTATTGGCTACGGTTATTTTCTTTATGCAATGTTATTTGCTCCAGCATAAAGTTGAGCATCAAACGGATCATCATTTTCACGAAGATACCCATACGGTCATACAAGATTGCCAGCTGTGTTTAGGCGCTGATAAGGCCAGTCAATTCATATTACCGAGCTTTCAGCATTTATCATTAAGTTTGCTGGGTTTATTTTTAATTACCGTATCTTTTTATGTAGCCCTTACTTCTTTTTCAGTTCTGCTTCCCCCTACGCGTGCGCCACCTGCCTTTTAACTTAGATAATTTTATTAAATAGTGATCCCCTTATTTATCGCAAATCATTTTTAGATTATTTGTAAATTTGGGGCTGCTTTTAACCGCTGCTAATTTCTGAGATTAAAATGGCTAATCCTACAGTGGGATCGCACTATCTTTACGATCCTGATTATACGCCGATAAAAGGGCATTATTATAATGATATGCCGCCGTGTTTTCATGATCATGGTCAGGCTTCGCATGATCATGAGGATGAAAATGGTGATGACCAACCTCCTGCACTGATCGGTATTGAGCATTATCAATGCACTCATCATCACGATTGCGGGCATGATCATGGCCCTACAAAGCCACATTTAAAGTCAGCGCCAGAAAATTTTAGTTATGTTGCCAATGAGGGTTCGGAATTTCCTGAATATCCTGACATTCCAGTTAATTCTGATCCTGAATTAGTCATACCGGATACAACCTCACCTTTTTGGGAAAAAACGGGCCACCTACGTGATCGTTTTTACCAGTTTTGGTTGATGAAAAAACTTTCTTATTATTGGAGCAAACTAAAGGACGGGGTAATTTATTACGGCAAACCCATGGTTGCGCCATTAGTTAAATTTTATCATCACATTTATCGCCCCTATATTTTAGAAAACCTATTACATGTATTGGGTGGTCCTGAACATGCAGGACGCATAGGGCGTTACGCACGTTATACGCAATATTTAGGCACACTGTTAACATGGTGTACATTACTCGTTCTTATTGGCATCATGGGTTTTACTACCGTTTGGACGTTAGGTTTAGCCGCGCCTGTTTGGGCTTTGGTTTTAGGCTTTACCGGGGTAGGGCTTAATCTTGCAGGTTCCATGGCAGCGTCTGCAGCAAACAGCGGGAAAATTGAACCTTCATACCGTGAAGAAATAAAACTGCATAATGAAAATAATGCATTAAGAAAACAAAATAATTTACCTGAGATTGAACTTGAACATGGCTATCTTCATTCATCAAAAGAAAGACAGACTGTCCACGTTCATCGTTATGCGCATGATGGCCATACTTGGGTGGTGGGGAGTGGCTCGAGTATTTTGGCCAGTATTTTGGAATTTGCCTCGATTGCGGTAGGCCTGGGTGGGATTTTTCTAATGATTTCGCGATTTTCCTCGGTGATTTCTGGAGCGGGGGCCGCTTATGTGAATCAAGACAGATTATCTTTATTTAAAAGAATTATCAGTAAAAAAATAAACAGTCATTATGGATTAAAACATAAAACAGATGCTAAAAAACATAAAGCCATTTATCAATTATTAAGCACTAAATTAAATGAATTAAATATTAATAAAAACCATTATTATTCCCGTTGGGTCAAGTTTTATTGTTATCGCGCAATTGATGCAGCGTATTCGAATGAAGTAGAAATAATGAGAAATAAAGCAAGCATTAATGCAGTATTGCAAAATAAATTACAGGGACTTACGGAAGAGGATACGCGCTTTTGGAATAATAACCTGTTACGAGTAAAAAACAATCAGCCTAAAAAGATGCGTTTTAGTCGTGATAAATTGCGGAGTTTTCGCACAGACGAACTGCGACGTGAAGATTTGGCAGATACTGATAAAGAACAGTCTGTATTGGAAAGTATGCCTATGTTGGAGGGTTTTATCCGGGATGCGTTGGAAGGCTCTGAAAACCCAAACCATAAAGTGATTATTTCAGAAGCTGTAGATTACTTTCAAATCAACAATCTGGATGCTCAGGATGAAACTTCTACTTTGTTTATGCTTTATCTTAAGTCGGCACTTTATCGAGCGGTTCAAGATAAGAAAAATAAAATTACTCTCTTAGATGTGACAACCCTAAACATAAATAGGGTAATAGCAGCCAACCCACAATTCTTTTGTCTATCAAAAGATGAAAAGAAAATTAGATTAAATAAATCAGCGATTTCACAGGCCTATCCTATGATAGGTCCGCATGGTGCACAAATTATACCCGATTATCATGCAAAAATGTTAGTGGATCATATTATGATACCTACTTTAAAAGAATCTACCGGAATCGAAAAAATTAATAGGGCTATCGAGACTTTTTACACTGCCAAGATGAACACCTTGGATGCATCATCTGATTTATTTATATTGCATCTTAAGTGTGCACTGATTGCGCATTCTATTAATGATATTAATAAAAATAAATTAGCTAATGCACTGGTATTAGCTAAGGATTTCTTTTCTAAAGGCCAAAAGAAAAAAGTTAACAAACAAAAAGTCGGGCAGATGTTTCTCGTTGATGATCATCATGGCGGACTTGTGCCACCCGATGATCCTGAAAAAGAATTGGTGGAAAATATTATTATCCCGTACCTAAAACATGAGCATTTACAAACGAGTTTTGCAGAGATGTCAAGAGCAGTCGATGCATTTTATCACGCAGATCTGGATGTCACGGATGCGACAGCCTCTTTACTGATTTTGCATCTAAAATGCGCTCTGATGAAGGCTTTAATTAACGATACAATTAAATCTAATGACATTACTGTTCATGCAATAAGAAATTCAATGGCTGGGTATTGCATAAGCAAACCTTTAAATATGTTTGAATTATTTAAATCTAATTCAAAAAAATCTGTGCTTAATATTCCTGAAATTACCCTCAAGTTACACACAATAGGTGTGAAGCAGGGTAAAGAAATGGAGAAAGAGTTTGTAGATAGGCATATTTTGCCAAATTTGAAGCAGTTAACTATTTAGTGGATATTTAATCCACTAAAATTTATAACTTTTCACCTGCCCATCAAATTGCAAACAATCCTCTATACGGTGTTTTTGCACCGGACTTAATTCATCCAAAGGAAAATAGCGGTATTCGGAATGCTCGCTACTTAAGGTAATAATGCTGTTCTTAGGCATTTCACAGCGAAAAATACACGCATGTGAATTGTAAGCTTTATGAAAATACATGCCACTCATATAAAGTATGTGAATATGAACGCCTAGCTCTTCAAAGCATTCACGCACCAGGGCTTCGTGTATCGTCTCTTCTGGGTCGAGCGCACCGCCAGGCAATCCCCATCGATTCCCACCATAAGTGGCTTTGACTTGTAGAATGCGCTGCTCATCATCGGTAAATACCGCATGGGTACTGATGCGAAAAGTGTGCTCAAAAGCCATAAAATCGCCTTATATCGTAGAACTTTATTGTAAAATCCACTGTTGAGCCAACTCTTTCTTATCATACGAAAAACGTTTGATCTCAGGTTTAATAAACAATCCTACAATATGCTGAAAAATAATGGCAAATTTAAAGTCAGTCACCAATGCGATTTTTTTAACTTTAGCCTGGTGTTGATGAATAAAATTGATGTGTGCCTTAAACGCTTTGATACTGTCCCAGCCAGGAAATTTTGGTGTCTCGATGACTAGACCTTTTAAATAGCCATGTAGGCTAATGTAAGGGTCAATAATAGAAGCAAATTGCTTAAAATCTTCTACGGTTAATGGCGCGTGTGGTTTTACATACACCACCCCATTTTTTTCATCTAACATAATTTCCATAATGTGCCTGCCTATTGTGAGAATCGTTAAGTATAGTAAATAAACACGAAAGCGCTAAGGCACACTATTTTAGATCACTGAGGCACATTCACTACCGTACCAAAAAGATCAATCTGAGCCGGTGATAAAATCCGACCGTTGACCTGTGAGGGGGCCTCCCCAAATATTTCATTAGGGCTAGATTCTGACGTGATAATATTGCCACTTAATACAGATCCAGAAGACAGAAGAAATTCACCGTCCACCAGCCAATAGACATCATTTTCATCGGCGCCGTTTTGCAATACCACTTTGGAATTGGGACCAAAAAGCATTCCTTTTGATCTCACGTAAAAAATAAATGAACCCTTACCGCTTAATGTCACGGTTTGATCGCTATCCAGTAGATTGTGGTCTAAACAATAATTACCGGGAGTGATGATAAAACCATCGAGAAAACGTCCAAGACGGATACATTCAGTGTTGGACGTGAACATCTGATACGCGGATTGAACATCTTGTAAGGCAATTTGCGTCGCAAGCGCGCCATCGGGGTAGTGAACGTTACCCGTAGACACCTCTATGGTTCCATGACTCTCCATGCTGCCGACATTGCCACCATTGACCAT
Source organism: Gammaproteobacteria bacterium (assembly GCA_013289605.1). Lineage (GTDB taxonomy): Bacteria > Pseudomonadota > Gammaproteobacteria > JABCZS01 > JABCZS01 > JABCZS01. The sequence goes on along the minus strand of JABCZS010000008.1, from coordinate 57,430 downwards.
GGCCTTACCCTGAAGATCATCATTGGTTAAAATATCACTTAAAATCCCAAAATCCTCAGCAGCGCCCAAGGTGCTGACGGTTGCATCGATACTTTTGGGAATAAAACTCAGGTAGCGTTCAACTTTGCCAGATAAAGGGCCATACACCCCTTCAGATATTAAGGGACAAGGCGGCGGGGTAATTAATAGTGTTCCGCTACAACGCTGGTAAGGATTAAAGCGTTTAATGACTAAACGATGGGGCTCAATAATTGCGTCGCAATCCAGGCTATTAAAAGTAAGCAGCGCGTTGGGAAATGCGTCATTGCTAAAGAGCTGAAACGCTAGATCGTAAATGGGTGTGGACCAGTTGTGTTCTAACCAAAATGTAGTCACTCTCTCTATGGGTTGATGTAGCGATGCATTTGGCATGGCACAAGCGATATCTTGAATAGGTGTGACTTCGCCGTAAGTCGTCTTTGCGTACCTATGTGGCATGTCATCCGCATGAACGACACCGATTAGGCTTAAAAAGCTGATTAAACAAGATGATTTATAAAAGTTTTTCATGGTTAATTCCTTATGGGTATGTTTTGATTGCATAGGTTTAATGATTATAAAATAAGACAAGCAGATTTATTTTCAGGCACGCGTTGTTGCTGAAAAGAGTTTACAGTAATGGGTTTATAAGCTTGCTCTAATGCTTTAGGTATTTTAGGACAATGGATAAACATTGGATTACTGAGCACATGTTTTGTAAATTGCCCAGAAATGGTCTCGCAAATTTGATCAAATTCATCTTTTTTATCACTATAATCATGATAAATATCATATAGAATGCCTGCTAATAGTTGACGAAATTTTCCGCCACTGACTGTCATGAGTGTTGTATTTAATTCTAATAACACATCATCACGATAAATCGCAATTAAACGGTTAAAAACAATCATAGGATCAGAGTATTTAAGTGCTGCAGATGCATTAACTATAAATGTAGTTTTATAATGCTCGAATGTTTGAAAGTTAAGAGTATTTCTTTCGGTGCGGTATCTTTCAATGTTTGTAAGATATCGATCAGAATTACGAATCAATGGTTGTTCAGGTGGTTGCGAATCTAATATGGATAATTCAAATTCAGAGTTTTTAACATTATTAATTGCTTTACGAAAATCGTTCAAATCATCTAAAGACATTAATATTCTCCGAAATATTTAGATTAATTGTGTGTAAAATACCAAATTTAAGTTGGAAAGTCAAATATGTACTAAGTAGGGCCTGGAAGGGCGTTTAATTGCATTTGAGGATAGCGCAAAACGGTGCCCAGCCGCTAGCTCTTGCCCTATTACCGAGCTATAGTTTAAGTCAGTATTTTACCCCCTTAGCCTGATAGAGGACCTAATGATGCCAACGACAGTACATTCCATATTAAGACGGTTATGCTTAATTTTATTTCTTTTTAGCCCCATGGTTATGGCGGATAATGGCATCAGTGTGCCTATTTTAACCTATCATAATTTTGACCCTTCGGTCCCTGGCAGCATGACTATCGATACAGGACGATTTGAAGAGCAGCTACGCTGGTTAAAAGACAATGGTTATACGGTTATTCCCTTAAAACAACTGGTCAGTTACTTACAAGGGAAAACTAACACTCTGCCTGCAAAACCCGTGGTCATTACGGCCGATGATGGCAAGAAATCTGTTTATACGTATATGCTACCGCTAGCACGCAAATACAATATTCCTGTGACCTTGTTTATTTATCCTTCTGCCATTTCCAATGCTTCTTATGCCATGACTTGGGATGAATTACGCGAATTACAAAAAACAGGCCTGTTTGATATTCAAGGACATACGTATTGGCATCCTAATTTTAAGCAAGAAAAAAAGCGCCAGTCGCCTGCTGATTATCAAAAATTTGTAGAGACCCAATTGGTTAAATCAAAAAAAGTATTGGAAGAGAAATTGAATACGCAGGTGACTTTATTGGCATGGCCGTATGGTATTTATGATAATGATTTAGAGCAAGCCGCAAGCAATGCGGGCTACCAGATGGCCTTTAGTATTGATGGCAGATCCGCCAATCGCTCTGATAATAAAATGGCACAGCCGCGGTATTTGCTGGTTGAAGGACAGAATATGCAAACCTTTGAGGCCATCATGAAAGGCGAGGCCAAGGGTTTGAAACAAACTGAAAATTAATGAGTAAGGCGCAATCCTTTGCGCCTTTAATTTATATTTTTTCCAACTTGGCAAGTTCTCTGTAACTGGGGATAAGTTCAAAGAGATCTTGCGGGAGGGTATCAAAAATATTATCCACAGCAGGGTTAAGGTAAGTGATCTGAGGTTGTCTTTCCTTAATATTTTTTTGGATACTCTCGATTTCTTCTATTAATGTCAGCAAGTGCTCAGAAGTTTTTTCATTTGTTTCACCTGAAAGTGCACAAACATCAAACGCCATGAGAGATTTTAAAAAAATATTAAGCGATAGGGCACCCTGAGCGTCTGGATATTTCATTGCCAATAAGTAACTTTTAAAGCCATGCATATAATAAGCGAGTATGCCAAGGTTATTAGATTTTAGATCATTTATTACACACTCTATGCCCGTTTCTAATATTAATTTATGTAGCATTTCATCGCACATAAATCCTTGTGGCGTGTAAGGGATTTCTGAAAGTGTAGGTAGTTTTGTATTTAATTGACAGGCATTTTTGCCCTCATTATTTTTAATCGCAGCCAGACTTTTCCCTCCATGAGCAAGTAAAACCAATGCAACTTCTTGCATATTTTCGTCTGCGACTCTATGCAATGCCGTCATTCCATCCTTATCCTTAATTTGGGGTTGTGCACCTTGGTCCAGTAATAATTGTGTGATCTCAGGAAATAAATTTGATACATAATGTAATACCGTTTTTCCTGTAATGTCCTGAACCGCGACTAATTTTTCAGTTTCAGCGGGATGTTGTTTGCGATGTTCTTTCTCATAATTCAGTAAGGTAATGATATTTTCAATGCGTGAATAAGCGACGGCGTAATGTAGGGGAGTCAGTCCATGGTGATTTTTAAGTTTGACCAGAGAGGTCCCACGCACACAACTCAGCAGAATGCGTAAGTTAAGTACACTTTTTAATTCAGCGGCATAATGTATTGCAGTCTTTTGTTTATTCGTGGGTGTTAATACATAAGTTTTGGCAAAATCACTTCCTTTTTTCCAGGCGATAAATACTATACGTCTAATAATATCAGAATTGACATGCCGAATCGCAAGGTGCAGAGGTGTAGCTTGTTCATGTTCATTGCCTGTTTCTCTAATTAAGACGAGTTCTTCAGCACCGGGTGTATCGAGCATTACTTTAGTCATTTCTTGGTGTTCATTGGTGAGCGCTAAATGAAAGGCATTCATACCATTGCCATAGGATGTGACTTTAAACAAGTTTTTAATCTCTAAACCTGAATGTAATAAGAGAAATATGGTATCCATATACCCTCCACTCGCTGCGCGAATAAATATTCGTTGTGCTATATCAGGGTGTTGTTGGTCAAAATTGACCCAATAGTTGGGATAAGTTGTTGTAGCATGTGTGATAAGTAGGCTCATGTCCCCAGTAGGTTTCTCCAGATTTAAGGTTGCATCTCGAAGAAATATTGCTTCTAGATCCTTTGGGGTAACAAATTGTGGGTAGCGTTTTACGATTGCACACATCAATTGTATATTATGTTCCGTTGTAGCATATTGAATCATCGTGCTGATAAGACCTTGTTCTAAATCGACATCTGAACTGATGATCCGCAGTATGCATTCGGGTGCGCCCATAGACTCATATAGTTTTTTAGTAAATCCAGAACGCGTAACAATTTTCTTGAGATCATTAAGATCCTCAATAATATAATCAGCACCATTGGTTACACATTCCGTATTATTTCGTTCCTTTATATTTTGTAGTGCACTGCTGACTTGCAATGCAAATCTTCTTTTTTCAGGGTGTACTTTGATTTGTGCAAACAGCATAGACAATAATGCATGGGAACCTTGTGCTATGAATTGCGCAATAATCTTATCTAGATCATTATGGTTTAATACCATTAAAGGGAATTTTTTAGGTTCAATAAATTCATTTTTCTCGTCTACTATCCATTGTATAGAGCGTTCTTCATCACTGACTATGAAATAGCGCGTAGTTGTATAGTGTATAGGAAAGATTTCAGGATCGATTTCAATCCGCTTAAACCCACCGATGACGCCATCTAGAGAAAGCTGATAGCCATTAATTGCACATTGCTTGATAAGTTCAAGATAGGGTTCATCAGGCTCGTTACCGATATTAAGCAGTCTCTTAATAGAATAACGTTTAAAAAACTCTGTTTCAAAATTGTTTAAATAGTCAAGGTCTATACCATACTGCTCTAATGAAATATTTTCTGCAACGTCATCCTTAAATTCTATTTGCGTCTGACCCAAATGAGTAATATAGATTTCAATACGTGGCATTAAAGGATCACGCTCTTGAGTGGTATCTAAAATATCCCAGGCAACGGCGATATAGTGTAAATAGGCCTTAAGGCGTGCTTTACTTACCAGGATAGACTGGGTACTGAGTAAGTCAGCCATCATTTCATTAATTATATTGACTTTGGTACGACCAAGGATCAGGGATTTATATTTATTTTCCTGTAAAATCATTGGCATATCGCATAATCCTCATAAGTAATGGTAAAGTTGCGCCAGTATATATGCGCATAAGTTTCCTGTCAAACTCATTGTATATAAACCTAGCAGCTGGACAAATGGCACCCCACTAGTAATAATTATCTCTTCTCCATTTCTTACAGAGCACAGCCGTGTCATTAAAAAAAACATTTTTCTTATTTGTGGCTTTAGGCGTACTTTTTATTGCCTTTTACACCCTCACCCACGCTAAACACGAATCATACCCTTTAGGTATTGCAACACCAAATCCGTTAGCCACCCAAGCAGGTTATGCGATGTTACAGCAAGGTGGCAGTGTGATGGATGCGGTGATTGCCGCGCAAATGGTGTTGACCCTAGTCGAGCCTCAATCTTCAGGGATGGGTGGCGGCGCTTTTTTAATGCTTAATGAGAACGATAAAATTCTAATGTTTGATGGCCGTGAAACAGCGCCTCTAGCGGCAACGCCTGATTTATTTATGCGCGATGGCATGCCGTTATCATTTCATGAAGCAGGCGTCGGTGGCCGCGCAGTCGGTGTGCCTGGGATTTTGAAAATGTTAAAATTAGCGCACGATCAATATGGACGATTACCGTGGGCAGATTTATTTGTACCTGCAATACAGCTTGCAGAACAAGGTTTTGCAATCAGTCCACGTTTAGCGATGATGATAGCAGATGATCCCTTTCTTTTTAATCAGCACGTGACTAGAAATTATTTTTATCATCCGGATGGTAGCCCTAAACAAGTCGGCGAAATATTAACAAATCCCGATTTAGCACAGACTTTGCGTAGCATTGCTAAAGAGGGGATTGCTGCATTTTACAGTGGGCCTATTGCAGAAGACATGATTAACACGGTGCAGCAGCACACAGATAACCCAGGTATATTGGCTTTATCTGATCTTGCTCATTATACGCCTAAAATACGCGAGCCGTTGTGTAGCATTTATTTGCAATGGCGAATTTGTGGCGCCTCACCGCCTTCATCAGGAGGCATCACTGTGGGCCAGATTTTAGGAATATTAAGTAGTGTGCAAACTGCGCCGCTTTATGCACAAACCGATCAGGGATTAAATTTTAGCAGTGAAACGATACATTTATTTAGCGAAGCGGGTAAGCTAGCTTATGCAGATCGTGATTATTATATTGCCGATCCTGATTTTATTGCAGCACCTGGAAATAATTGGCAGAACCTGCTTAATCCCAATTACTTAGCGGCGCGCTCACTTTTAATTTCGTCGCAGAGTATGGGCACCGCACAACCTGGGCGCCCAGAAGATTATCCCTTCATGTTAGGCATGAATAATCAGATTGAACGCCCCTCAACAGCACACATCGCCATCGCAGATGAATGGGGACAGGTACTCTCGATGACGACTTCAGTCGCCGATGTATTTGGCAGCCGTTTAATGGTGCGAGGATTTTTATTAAATAATCAACTGACCGATTTTAGCTTTAGCCCGATAGATCAAAATGGTTTGCCGATTGCAAACAGTGTTGCGGCCGGTAAACGCCCACGTTCATCCATGTCACCTACCATCGTATTTGATTTAGAAAACAATCGGCCTATCATTAGTGTAGGTTCAGCAGGTGGTCCCAATATTATTAATTATGTGGCCAAAACATTGATGAGCACTTTAGTAGGCGGCAGTACTTTGCAAACGGCAATGAATTTACCCAATATGGGTTCACGCAATGGTCCTATCGAATTAGAAGAAGGCCGTTTTTCTTCAAGTATTATTCAAGAATTACAAGCGCGCGGACATACGGTTGAAGAGATCCCGTTAAAGAGTGGTCTGCAAGGATTATTTCGCCCGGATCCTGAGCAATTATTTTGGCAAGGCGCGAATGATCCTCGCAGAGAAGGAACGAGCATCGTGGACAGATTTTAAAATGATTTGAACTTTAAACGCAACACTAAAAATACCACTAGGCTCATACACGTACCTAAAAACATACCGCTGATTTCAGTACCGATCCCAAAATGATAATCCCACAATACAGAAGTAAGTAACCCACTCAGCGATACTGTTAAAAACACAGTCAAATTACCTTTATATCCACGTATGGCGGCAACTATCGGTACTAATACCACAGGGGCCCATAAACCAAACACCACTAATACCGCATCAAATAAGTTTTCAAAAGAAATGGCAAAAAATATCGAGGCGACTCCTAGCGTTAGAGTAAATCCTTGCGTCAACCACAGTTCTTGTTTACTCGTCAGTTGTTTGGAGAATAAAGGTTTGCTGACATCATGGACTAAATTCACCGCAGCCGCATTTAAAAAAGAATCTGCAGAAGACATGATCACCGCTAACATCGAGGCCATGACAAAACCGGCAATCCCCACCGGCAGTACGGTTGCAACAATAAACGGCACGACTTCATTCGGCTGGCTCGCTGGATTTAAGGCAAGCGTGGCTAAGGCCATAAGCCCCACTACAAAACCTAAGGGCAGGGCGGCAAACCCGGCCCATAAGGCCGCACGTTGTACCTCTTTGCTATGGCCTGCAAGTAAGCGTTGAATATAGGGCGGGGCTAAGGCTTCGCCCAATAGGAAATAAGCCACAATAGAGAGAAAGGCGAGCGGTGAATAATGCGCAAATAAATCTAAGCGATCCGGCGGCAATGCGGCCAGCATCGCAGTCGGCCCGCCGGCGGCATAAACGGCCAAAATGGCAGCAACCGGCAAGGCTAGGGCGAGGATCGCAAATTGCAAGACGTCGGTCCAGACCACGGCTTTAAAGCCGCCTAAGGTCACGTAAAAAATCACCATGCTGCAGCCAATCAGGATCCCGATGGTTTGATTAATGCCAAAGAAAGTTTCAAAAATAAAGCCCATGGCGCGTAATTGGATCCCGATAATTCCAGCACACAAAATCCCGGCAAAAAGGCCGGTCATTATTTTAGCCGGCATCCCGTAGGCTTGTCTCATAATATCGCCCACAGAAATCGCCGTGCGAAACCGGCCCATATGCGGCGCAATAAAATAAGCCACCAACAGTTCACGTGCCGAAATGGCCGCTATGGCCAGCATAAAAACGATGCCATGGACATGAACTTCTGCCGCATTCCCCATGGTAAAACCCCCGCCGACAAAAGTCGCGCATAAGGTTGCAAATATCACCCAGGCCGGATAACTGCGCCCTGAGACGGCATAATCTTCCATAGAATGGATTCTACGTGCAGAGACGATAGCCATCACAAACAGAGTAATCATGTAAAGAACAACCACTAAGGTATTAATATGCATGCGAATTTAACCTTATCCTCGAAACGGGATTAATATGGAATAGTTAATTATAGCTAATGTTTAGCTGATAGTTTATTGAGATTTTCTATGTTATTCAGGTAAAAGCTGCAATAGCAGCGTTTTGCAAGTCAGTACATAAGCTGCTATACCAAGTAAAAAGGAGCCCATTATGCAGAACATCAACGGTCAACGCACCATTAAAAAAATTTGGAAAAGTGAACCTACCATCGAAGGCGCGGGGGTACACCTTAATCGTGCTTTTGGTTTTCATGAATTACCGCTGCTGGATCCTTTTTTATTGCTCGATGATTTTCGCTCTGAAAATCCTGAAGATTATAAAGCCGGATTCCCTTGGCATCCGCACCGTGGGATAGAAACCATTACTTATGTATTAGACGGGGATGTGGAGCATGGTGATAGCATGGGCCATCATGGCCATATTGGTGCAGGGGACGTGCAATGGATGACTGCAGGCAGTGGGATCATTCATCAAGAAATGCCTAAAGGCAATCGTAGCGGCGAAATGTTTGGTTTTCAACTCTGGGCGAATCTGCCGGCTCATGCCAAAATGATGAGTCCGCGCTATCAAGGGATCACCCAACAAGAAATTCCTCTTATTAAAACGCAAGACGGTGCGAGTATCAAAGTGATTTGTGGCCGTGTGAATGACACTCAAGGCCCCGTGCAAAATGTGATGATCGATCCCGAGTACCTGGATGTGGCTGTGCTTGCAGGGAAATCCTTTACCCATATTGTAAAACCCAATCATACCGTGTTTGCTTACGTGATAGAGGGCGAAGCGTATTTTGACCCCGCACGTTTACCGTTTTCGCATGATACCGTAGGGGTGAATTATTTTGATATGCAGCCGCCTTGCTCCTGTGGCAATGGCGCGTTAGTATTATACGAAAAAGGGGGCAGCCATATTACCGTGACCACCGACAAACATCCTGTACGGTTTTTATTAGTATCGGGCAAACCGCTCAATGAACCGATAGCCTGGTACGGGCCTATCGTCATGAATACCCAAGATGAATTGCGCATCGCGTTTCAAGAATATCAGGAAGGATTGTTTATTAAACCGGTGGGTTAATTAGGTTTTGCATAAGGCCATTGACAGTCATGAATCATTTCGATACCCTCATGAAAGTCATTTGAATAGCCATTTTAAATTATGCTTAACCAAACATTTTTTGACCGAGATCCTTGCCAATTAGCCCAAGCCCTATTGGGTAAAGTGATCCGCCGCAAACAGCAGGGCGTGTGGTTATCGATGCGGATCATCGAAACTGAAGCCTATTATATAGACGATAAAGCGTCTCATGCCTCCTTAGGTTACACGAAAAAAAGAGAAGCACTGTTTATGCCGGCCGGAACTATTTACATGTATTATGCGCGTGGCAAACCTTCATTGAATGTGTCTTCGCACGGTCCAGGGAATGCGGTCCTCATTAAAGCAGGTTTTCCTTATTTTGATAAAAAATCACCTATGGCTGGGCAGCAAATCATGCAACTGCTGCACGATGCGCCTAGGCCGTTAGAACGCATGGGTAATGGACAAACGATCCTGTGTCGGTCTTTACATTTAACCGTGCCGGAATGGGATCAAAAAACATTCGATAATAAAGTGTTTTATATCGAGGATCTAGGATTGACTCCCAGACAAATGATTACGACGAAACGATTAGGGATCCCCGTAGGGCGCGATGAACATTTGCCTTATCGCTTTCTAGATGCGGATTTTTTGAAATCAGTAAGCGCTTGTAAATTAAAACATTAAGGCTATGATCTTAAACGTGTCTTTCTCATTATTTTAAAGGAATATTCATGACCAAAATAAGGACAGCCCTCATCCTATTCCTATTGCTTTTAGTGACAAATTTTGCACAAGCGCAAGCCACCACACAAAATAATCCTTCTTTTAAACTTGAAGAAGCCACTATTGCCTCTATTCACACTGCGTTTAAAAATGGACAACTCACGTGTAAACAATTAGTGGGCGCTTATATCGATCGCATTAAAAAATACAATCTCAGCGTGGATGATAAGGCACCGATTAATGCCATTGCAGTGATTAATCCGAATGTGTTTGAACAAGCTAAAAAACTCGATGCTGCATTTCAACGCGGGCGCATGGGGCCGCTGCATTGTGTACCCGTGTTATTGAAAGACAATATTGATACCTATGATATGACCACAACTTCAGGATCACTCTCGATGTTGGGCAATCAACCCATAGAGGATGCTTTTTTAGCCGAAAAACTACGCAATGCAGGCGCAATTTTTTTAGGCAAGGGCACTATGGATGAATTTTCTTCCGGTGTTGCGGGCATTAGCAGTGGCCATGGCAGAGTAGGAAACGTGTATAATACTGCAAAAAATTCAGGAGGCTCGAGCAGTGGGCCTGCGACTGCGGTGAGTGCTAATTTTGCGCTGATAGGGATAGGTAGTGATAATAGTGGATCGATCAGAATTCCTGCGGCATTTAATGGCGTTGTGGGTCTTCGTACCAGTACGGGGCTCATCAGTCAAACGGGTATTTTTCCGCGAGGCAATCTTGATGGTGTTGCAGGGCCTATTACTCGTAACGTTGAAGACTTGGCGCGCGTATTAGATGTGATTGCAAAGTCTGATTCTGCTGATCCTAAAACAGCAGGAGTTCCGCGCGCACGCAGTTATAAAAGCTATTTAAATAGAAAAGGAATGCAAAATAAGCGCATAGGCGTCATCCAAAGTGTTGCTAAAAAGAATAGTTTTAGAGGCATGCCAGAGGATACCCATGATCTTTTTGAGCGCACTTTAAATAATTTTGAACGTATGGGTGCCAAAATTATTCCCGATATTCATCTGCCGTTTTTTGATCTCAATCGGCAATTTAATCAGGCTGGGGAGCGTGAGGATATTAATCGCTATCTCGCGTCTTATCCTTCCGTACGCAAAAATTATGCTGATATTTGCAGGTCGCACCGTGCATTTATGCTGGGTAAAACGGATGATTGTTTGAATTTTGTTGCACGCTTATCGAGAAAAAATAGTGATAATTATAATAAAGCCCTAAAAATGTTTCGCAAAAATAAAGAGTATGTCGAAAAAATAATGGATCACTATAATTTAGATGCACTCATTATCCCCGTAAGCTCAACCGGCAGCGCGACTTATGACACGCGTGCGGTTATGAATGAACTCGTGGCCTCTAATTCAGGATTGCCCAGTATCACTATGAATATCGGTTATACCCATCAAGGTGCGATGCCTATAGGAATAGAATTTATCGGCAGACAATATGCAGAAGGCGACTTAATTGAAATGGCTTATGCGTATGAAAAACAAACCCGTCCAAGAAAACTACCGGTGATGCCCTGGGCCAATCAGGCTTTGGTCGGGGTGGATATTCCTACTTATAATAATTTACTGACCCAGATAGGTTATGAAACCTATAAAAATGTGTTGTCGAAAACCACTCCACAAGAAGCGGCGAAAGTATTGACTCCAGAACTCTTTAGACGAATAGTGCGAAAAAATATTCAGGAATTAGGAAGCGCGGGATAAGGATGGATTCTATGCTAAGAAATCAATATGGAAGGTAGGGAATAAATATAATGCTCATATTAGATACACTTAAGAAAATTTGATCTCAAGGCCTTATTAATCGGCGTGGAGTAATAGTTAGAGATTAATTGTCCGCCTATTCCAGATGTAGCAATAATGGCGATATACCAAAACGCTACACTATCAAACGATTGGTTTGTGACCGTGAAAATACTTGTAAAAATGATGACAAAAAATACATGGGTTAAATATATTTCATAACTATTGCGGCCAAACCATTGAAAGGGCATGGCTAGATAATTTTTACGGCGGTCAGTGGTGATGGATTTTTGATACAACGCAATGAGTAATAATGCCATGCCTATTTCAAGAATAGTTACATTTAAGCCAATATGCGTTAAACCCAAATCATAGACTTGTTTCCTAAATACAACTATTAATAATGTGAGTGCTATGCCAGAGTATTGTAATATTAGCAAATTGAGTTTGGAGAATTTGACCTTGCACGCTACTAATCCAGCAAGGCAGCCTAGTGCGATTCCATCCATACAGGATAGATATGAATGATCAATCCATATCTCATTGCTAGTAAATAAAGTGCGGGCGAATGGTCCTAGGATTATAAATAGCAGCATGAGTAAAATAAAATGAAGATCTTTTTTTACGCCTCTACAAATTAACGGGAAAAATAGATAAAACATTTCTTCCACAGAAAGTGACCATAATACATTCCAGGCTGCAGGCAAGTACCCCGTTTTTGCTTCTAGCCAATTAAGATTAAAGGTAAGTGCTGAAAATACAGCTTGTCCTAATGAGGCTTGCTCAGGGTCTATGACAAATCCCTCAATGCCCATTCGATCTAGAAGGGCTAAAATAATTAGTAGTCCAATCAGGCAGGGCATAATGCGGGCAAATCGAATTAAATAAAATTGATCGTATTTAACATTTTTTAAGCTACCCCAGCGTTTGATAGAAGACGTAGTAATCAGAAATCCTGAGATTACAAAAAAAATGATAACACCGTAGTACCCGCTCCAAAAAACAATTTTATATAATGCTGGCGCAAATAGTTGTCCTATAGCGCTTTTATTAAAAGGAATGATAAGATTAATATGCAGCAAAATAACCGCTATAATGGCTAGGCCACGTAGAAAATCTATGGAATCAATGCGGTGATTAAAGGGCATATTTAATAATATCGTTTAATTTACAATATCCTGCAGTTTACAGGTTGCCTTTATTGAAATCAATTGAGGTATACAGATAACATCAGTTTGTGGTATATTTATTGCTAATGATGATAAAGGATACAATTATGAAAAAAATCATTCAAAATTATTTAGATTGCCTTGTAAGATCGGATTACGATAAGTTGATTAATCTTTTTGCACCCGATGCAATTGTATATTCACCATTGTACGGCAAACAAGACGCCAAAGAATTTTATAAAAAACTATTTCAGGATACCGCTCAATCTAGAATTAAATTAATTAATATTTTTACTGATGAAGTGAATAAAAGTGCAGCAGCATATTTTCACTACGATTGGACTTTAAGTAATGACATCATGGTACCATTTGATGTGGTCGACATATTTGAGTTTAATGATACCCGTGATAAAATCGTTACTTTGAAAATTATATACGACACATGGAAGACACGTGAGCAATTCAATGTTTTGTTACCCGCTCATGAATCATAATGGTTAATGCGCGTAATTGCTGCAATGAATTACTTATCGCAGGTTGTGTCAAATTAAAACTTTGGGCAGCAGCAGATACGTTCAGATCACGCATCAGCGCAGCAAATACTTTTAAAAGATTTAAGTTTATTTTATTAATGTTCATTAATTTTATATTAATGAGTTCCAGTTATTTTGCTTCTAAATATTATACAGGAATTTTACAATATTCCTTGGGGACAATAGGATCACTTAACGGCGGCTCCCCAAATGCTCGGGCGTGCAACTGCAGGGACTCCGCGCATACTTTGACGATTTATAGTTTTTAATGTAAAACCTGCTTGTAGAATATTAGCCTCAGTATCACGCGTTAAATGGCAGCCACATTGCACTATTTTCCAAAAAGGTTCTATGCGTTTTTGCCATTTTAAGCGCACAGGATTATTGTTTGCAGCCACATGTTCAATAAATAGTAATTTCCCACCGGGTCGTAAAACACGATGAATTTCGGATAATGCGATCGCAGGATTCTTTACCGAACATAAAAGTAAAGTAGACACCACGACATCAAAAGAATTATCAGGGACAGGAATGGATTCAGCGAAGCAATCAAGTATGCACGTAGACAGATGTGGGTAGTTCTTTAGTTTTAAATCCAGTTGTTGCTGCATAAATGAGTTTGGTTCTGCCAATACCAGATGTTTTATTGTTTGGGGATAAAAGCTAAGATTAGCACCCGTACCACAACCCAGCTCTAAAACATCTCCGGATAAATCTTGTAATAGGGTTTTACGCCAATCTTTTAGGCACTTTTCTTCAGCATCACGCAGCATGTAATCGTAATATTTTGCCATAAGCCATGAAAACATCAGTTTATTCTCCACTTAAGTTTAATGGTATGGGAAATTCAATATCAGTACATGTATCATACGTTTAACCTATGATCTTTGGGGATGGGTAAAGACGCTTTAATGTATGGCATAGTTTACAGCCAGCATGTATTGAAATCAAATTTAGGTATGCAGATAACATCAATTTATGGTATAGTTACGGCCAATACTTGTAAATAGGTTACACATGTTAGATAAACTTACACGTAATGCCCGTATCGATCTTTTACGTGGTATAGCCATTTTGCTGGTATTGCTTTTGCATTTTCATTTGAGTTATCGCTTGGACCAGATTGCTTTATTGGCATGGGTTCCTGAGTCCATATTACAGATGTTACTGCGCAATGGAAATTATGGCGTCACGATGTTTTTTGTTATTTCTGGTTTTTTAATCACGCGCACTACGCAACAACACTGGGACAGATTAGGACAAGTGGATGTGTTGGGTTTTTATGCAAATCGCTTTGCTAGAATTATTCCACCGTTATTATTAGCGCTGATAGTAATTATCGTATTGGGATGTGCTGATTTACCGTCATTTATGAATAGCGATGCCGGTAATGGTTTCCCTAATGCATTTTTTTTTATAGCAGGTGTCTCGGTGCTCACTTTTTGGCACAATGTATTGATGCAACATGTGGGTTATTTCAATTATGCGCTCAATATTTATTGGTCTTTATCTGTTGAGGAAATATTTTATCTCTTTTTCCCATTATTATGTTTATTATTGTCAAGGCAGCGATTAATTTTATTAGCTTGTTGTTTATTAATTATTACAGGTCCAATATACCGCAGTATTCATGCGGATAATGAACTGTATTTTATGTACGGATATTGGGCATGTTTTGATGCAATTGCTCTAGGTGTCGCTACGGCTTTGATTGCGCCTCGCGTACCGCAGTTGGGTTGGTATGTGATGCCTCTTCAGTATGGTGCAGTTTTACTCATTACATTTACCTTTTGGCAAGGTATTATAGGGCATGAAATATTTGGCTTTAGTTTAATTGCATTAGGCACTGCAGTGTTATTATTATTTGCGGGATCTGATGTTGAAAAGGGGCGCACATTTACAAGCTTATCTGCTCGCAGTTTACGATTAATGGGACGGTATAGTTATGAATTATATTTATTTCATATTGTTTTACTTGGACTGTTACGCACGCTGATCCCGCCCGAGTCTATGGGGTCCCCAATGAAACTCGTTTGGTTATTCATCTATTTAATAACCTCTGTGCTATTAGCCAAAGTAATTGCATACTATTTTTCAGAGCCTGTGAATACAAAGATCCGAGCAGCATTTGCCGAGCTGCGACTAAAAAAATCAATGCCTGATTTTCGGCTACCTGATACTGAATAACCATTACAATTCCTTATATGAACCTATCTAACCACATAAAACAAACCTATTACCAAGCGCTACTGGCTAAAGATAAAGCCTATGAAGGTGTATTTTATGTCGGAGTTAAAACCACCGGGGTATTTTGTCGTCCCACCTGTCCGGCAAGAAAACCAAAGTTTGAAAATTGTGAATTTTATCAAACGGCACAAGAGGCACTGTTGGCTTCATTTAGACCATGTATGCGATGCCGACCATTGTCGCATCCTAATCATGTGTCGGACGTGGTGCGTAAACTCGTAGAAGCAATAGAATCGAATCCTGAAAAAAGGTGGAAAGATAGTGATTTTGAGGCATTAACTATAGATGCCTCCACTGCACGACGTCAGTTTAAAAAAAGATTTGGTATGACTTTTGTAGCTTATGCCAGGGCAAGACGTATGGGGATTGCAATGAAACAGATCAGAAAGGGTGATGCGGTCATTGAGGCACAACTCTCAACAGGCTATGAATCCAGCAGTGGCTTTCGTGATGCATTTTCTAAAGTCATGGGGGCTGCGCCTACAAATTTTAACAAACAGCTCAATGTATTAAAAGCCTCTTGGATAGATACGCCCTTGGGGCCCATGTTAGCCATTGCAGATGAAATAGGGTTATATTTATTAGAATTTGTTGATAGACGTGGGTTAGAGAAAGAAGTAGAACGATTACGAATTAAAACTAAATCAGCCATTATTCCAGGATCTACCCAATCTATATCATCGATTGAGGAAGAATTGCATGCTTATTTTAACGGCCAACTAAAAGTATTTAAAACCCCGCTCAATTTATTAGGCAGCCCTTTTCAAAAAAGGGTTTGGGATGCATTAACGAAAGTCCCTTACGGTGAAACACGAAGTTATACCGAACAAGCCCATGCACTAGGCCAACCAAATTCAGCACGGGCCGTTGCCAATGCAAATGGCGCTAATCAGATTGCGATAGTAATACCTTGTCATCGTATTATTAATAGTAATGGTGATCTTGGTGGTTATGGCGGCGGAATCACACGTAAACAATGGCTGATTAATCATGAAAAGCAAAGCACTACTTAAGCAGTCGAGCTTTTTAAAATTGCTTTTATATGATTTTGTAATAAAGAATGATGACCTTCATTTTCAATAATATTTAATTTAGCAAAAGGCCATGAGTTTGCGTAAATATGCGCGTGTGACAGGGGCGCTTGTGTATCTAAAGTGCCTTGCCAAATTGTAACAGGACACGTAATATTCTGTAGCTCAAATTTCCATGGATTAAAGATCAGATTCATTTCGTGGGCGGGACCCGCAGTTCCATTTCTAAATGCTTCAGTCGTACTGTCTATAATCATTTTTCCAAAAATGGGATCTAGCAAAATATTTTGATCACGCTCTGGTAATTTTTTAATCATCTGTGCAATTACTTTGTTGGGATTTTTAAGCATTATTAGCGTGAGTTTCATCATGACTGCAGTCAGAAAAGGCATGCGTTGAATTAATTTTTTAACAATTATTTGTCCGCGCGCCATACCTATTTCTGAATCATGATTTTCAAGCGGGGCCATGCCTGAAACAATAGCAGCGCCATTTAATCGCTCGGCAATTGCATAAGCACATGCGGCGATAAAAGGTGCGCCGCCAGAGTGTCCTACTATTGAAAATCTTTCTATATTTAAAGTATCTGCACTATGTGCAACGTCAGTTGCCCATGAAAGAAGTGTACTTTTTTTATCAATGGAGGATAACCCCATGCCAGGGCGATCAATGCCAATCAAGCGATAGTGATTAGTAGCCGCAACGTGATTAAAGCGACTCGCTTCAAGCCTACTTCCAGGGAAGCCATGAAAATAAAAAATTGGCATTCCATTTGGATCTCCATATTCGGCATATCCTATTAATCTTTTATCTGCCAGGGTAATTATATTTTTTTGATGATTCATAATTGATATCCGTCTCGCAAAAATCCACCCACTTGAGTGTCCCAAAGTGTTTTATATAATCCATTATGGGCAAGCAACTCAGCATGCGTGCCATCTTCTACAATTTTCCCTTGATCAAATACAAGGATGCGATCCATATGGAGCAGTGTTGATAAGCGATGAGCAATAACAAGGGTTGTTTTATTCTGCATTAATTGCCAGAGACTAGTCTGAATATCACGCTCAGTGACAGAATCAAGCTGAGAGGTTGCTTCGTCTAAAATTAAAATCGGTGCATTTTTTAAAATCGCACGGGCAATGGCTATTCGCTGCCGTTGCCCGCCTGAGAGTTTTACGCCGCGTTCACCCACAGTAGAGGCATAGCCGTCGGTTAATTTGCTGATAAATTGATGAGCGTGTGCTTTTTTTGCAGCTATGATGACATCATTATCGGTTGCACCACTCAGCCCATAACGGATGTTTTCCATTAATGTGCGATGAAACAGGGTGGGATCTTGCGGGATCATGGCAATTTGTTTGCGTAAACTCTCTTGTGTGACATCGCGAATATCTTGTTTATCAATATAGATATGTCCATCAGTCACATCAAAAAACCTAAGTATAAGATTGACAAAAGTAGATTTTCCTCCGCCTGAATAGCCTACCAATCCCACTTTTTGTCCCGCATGGATAGTGACGGATTTATTATTGAAAAGCAGCTTAGTATGCTTATAGTGGAATTGAACGTTTTCAAAAATAATTTCCCCTTTTACATGCTGGATATCGGGTGCATCCTTTTTATCTTGTATGTCTTGGGGAACGATAAGCGAGGTTAGGCTTTGATTACATTTACCAAATGCTTCATGAAACTCATTAACTTTTCTCATTGTGTACCATGTAATATGCGCAACTTCCATGCTTAAGCCTAAAATAAGCGCAAAATCGCCTATTGTGATTAATTCTTTAGCATATAATTGAATTAAAAAGTAAACCATCACACCTAGCATGATGGAAATCATTAGGCCTTGAATGCTGCGGACTATTAATAAATACATTTCTTTGGATTGAAATGTTGTCTTATCCCGTAATAAATATGGCTCAAGACGGCTAGACTCATAATCCCGCCTAGAAAAAATTCTAACATTACTTGCGTTTGAAATGCTATCAACGAGTTGCCCTGAAATTGCCGATTCTGCGCGTGCGTGTATGTCTGATAATTTTACAAGTCGTTTCGAGATGTATACGCTAAATGAAGAAAACACAATAAACCATAAGGCTAGGGTGTAAAAAAATACATCATTGACATAATACATGGTAATAAATGCAATGAAGAGTAATGAAATTCCACGTAGAAAATCAGCAGTAACATAATGTACTGTGCGCTCTATATTATCTACTAGCGTATTGATTTGATGAGAAATACGACCCGATAAATTATCATGAAAAAATTGAGGAGATGCGCCATGAATAAAACTAAACGTCTCGCTAGTCATATTATTTTTTATAACAGGCTGAAATTTATAATTAATGTAATCGATTGTTCGCCAGGTGATATTGTCAAAGAGTATGAAGTTTAATACGATCAACATTGCTGGCCAAGTCAAAAATGCAATATCGTCCATCTTCGATGAAGAGAGGATATTGATCATATCTTTAATCAGCATGCTATTAAATGGTCCCCAAGCACCCGCCATCAGGGCCATGAAGACGTAAATGATAATCATACTTTTGTAGGGCTTATAAAAATGCCAGACAAAGGAAAATAAGTTTTGTGGTAATAAGTTATTCATTTTTGCCATGATATTCCGGTTTACTTGCTAAAAAGATTCGATTATCCACTTTAGTACAAGCCAAACTCAAATATCTATTCCATATGTTAAAATATAAGCCCAATCTAAGTTTCTAGAGAAGCGGTCTACTGCATACCCTACATTTGAAAAGACTTCTGCCATGGCCACGCCAATGCCAGAACTTGCACCTGTGATCACAATAAGAGGCTTATTCATGGTTGTTTTTCCCAGATAAATGAGATGATTTTATAATTAAATTAAAAACTGATTATATTGCATATTTTTCAACTGCCACCTTATTAAATTTATTGTCTAAATATAAAATATACTGCACCTATCATACATAATCCTGCCCATAGAAAATTCCATGTTATTTCCTGTTTCATATAAAAAATTGCAAATGGGACAAATACACTTAATGTAATAACTTCCTGTATGATTTTTAATTGTGCCAAGGTTAAGTGTGCTTGTTCAAAGCCAATACGATTAGCAGGCACTTGGAAAGTATACTCGAAAAAAGCAATAAACCAGCTTACTATAATAACAAAAATTAAAGGTTTAATTGGAAATATTTTTAGATGCGCATACCAAGCAAATGTCATAAATAGATTAGAGCAAATCAGCAGCCCGACAGTTAAGAATACGTTTCCCATTTTCTTTACCCTTTATAAATTAGTTCGTTTCCTTTTCACCATAACTCTCTTTTATTCCACGCATCGCTTGGAGCTGCTTGTGTGCGTCGTATAATAGAGGTTACAAATGATTCATAAACCATTACATCCCGGTGAGATAGTCCGTGAGGTTTGCATAGGCTGAAGTTGAGAAGTAGAGACTATGAATTTTTGAACACGTTTTCCTGTGATATCTCCTACATAAACAGCTCCGTAAGCGTCTATTGCTATGGTGTGAGCCATTTCAAACTGACCATCATAATTACCGAATCGTCCAATTCTCATGAGGGGCACGCCATCAGGTCCAAGCATAACCCATGCAGAGCGATCTGGTGGATCTTGTGGTTGCTCTCCTCCGTCAGCAATGAAAACATTTCCTATGTGATCAAATGCAATGGCATAGGGTCGTCCAATTTGTTTGTCAGACCATTGAGCCAAATAGCGGCCAGATGGGTCAAATATTTGAATACGACTGTTTTGTCGATCAGCAACATAAACATTTTCAGCGGCATCAAGAGCAATCCAATGCGGTATATTAAACTGTCCAGGGCCTGTTCCTTTGGTACCCCACTGAAACATAAACTTCCCATCTTTTGAAAATTTCATGACCCTTGAATTTCTGTAACCATCACTCACATAAAACGAGCCATCTTTAGAGACTGCAACAGCAGTAGGACGATTGAAGTGTTTATCATCATCTCCAGCGACACCTCGTTCTCCGAGAGTCAGTAGTAAACGTCCATTTGGTGAATATTTATATACTTGGTGAAGTGCAATGTCGGTTAACCAAACATTGTCGTGATCGTCAATAGTTAGACCATGTGGCATTGAAAATAAGTTTTCACCCCAACGATTGAGCAGCAATCCAGTGTGGCCATCAAACACAGCAATTGTTGGCCTTGTTATTGTTGTGAGTTCAAGAATATCGGAGGTAGGGAACATCCGGTTAGCACGATGAAAAACAAAAATTCTGTCACAGGAATCAACTCCAACACCTGAAACGGAACCAAGTGTTTCTCCATTAGGTAGGGTTGGCCAACCGTGTACAACCTTATAAGCAGAGACGCTTTGTTCATTTGCATATACATTGGTATATGACATAGAAACTAAGAGCATAAATATTAACCCTACACTCAAATATATTTTAATGTTCATAAACATTTTCTCATTATTTAGAAAGTGCTGCACATATTTCAATTGGATGCGGTAATTTTCGGTATGGTTGTCGCTTGAAGCAGAGCAGATTTGCGTTGTTCACTACATAATAAATCTAATAATATAATAAAACAACCTTTTAGAGATGACCTCGGGCCAGCCAAGTGAAAATGTCCTAATTGGGTACATCTTCCCCTAGGTTCCCGTGATGTATATTGATATAATGGGGCTCTAAATTTAACCTGAGAGCCATTAATTACAAATGTCAATTCAAACATTAGCTACCGAAGGAGATTATGCCCTCGTAGAAAGGACCATGCAGATTGCAGCACAGCTAAACTTTGTTTGTAAAATATATGAGCATCAAGACTATAAGTCAGGGAAAACCTCAGATGAGGCAGCCGCCACTCTTGGCCAGGAAAAGTCAAAAATCATCAAATGTTTATTTCTAAAAGATAAAAGTGGTAGATCATATGGGACTATCTTAAGAGGTTGCGACAGCTTAGAATTTAAATCATTAGCAACCGAATTGGGAACCAGTAAGTCGCAATTGCGTTTTGCTACGCCGGAAGAAATCGAAAATGATACTGGCTATAAATTAGGGGGATTGCCAGTCACTGCTTTTAAAGAAAAAGGTGTCCCTACTTTTGTTGATGAAAATGTAATTAAAGAAGGAACTACTACGGGTTCAGGCGGAACGGAGTATCACGCAATGGAGTTCGATGCTACCCAACTGTTATCGACGTTAGGCTATAAGATAAGCAAATTAGCCAGATGAGGGCATTAGCCTAAAAAAAATGTAAAGAAGCTTGTCTTTGAATATTACCCATAGATCAGTGTAAAAAAAGCATAAAGTTTGTATTATTTTATGTTTTACAGCTGTTATTTCCATGGATGGGGTGATATTGTGCAGGTAAGGTTAAGTTCGTTAGTTTTATCTATTGCAATTACACAAGTAGGTCCAAGTTCACGCATCACTTTTGCCATCGCACGAGAAGCCCCCTCATATCGATTCTCATACTGGCGGAGTAATCCTCCCTGTGGCACTGACAGATTGTTGTTAAGTTTCTTGCTTGCCTCTTCGATATAAAGATTACTATATTTCTCATGAATCATTTGGGCGTCTTTATATCTAATGGGTTGGTTGTGTTTTC
Organism: Gammaproteobacteria bacterium; assembly: GCA_013289605.1. Lineage (GTDB taxonomy): Bacteria > Pseudomonadota > Gammaproteobacteria > JABCZS01 > JABCZS01 > JABCZS01. The sequence continues at coordinate 35,340 of JABCZS010000008.1, read as the reverse complement.
CCAGCTCATCATTAAGGTGACCAACTTCTCCGCCATAATACCGTACATCAACTTCAGTTATTACATCGTGTGCGTTGTAAAATTTAAATTTCATTTTTAACCCCACTAAGATTTTGAGTTGATTATAATAGCATGCTGACACAATGAAAACTGGGGGCGGACAAATTTTAATTATTCTTCAGAAAATGCCTGTCCGAGATTCCGTCGAATTGACACCATACCTCAGCTTTCATTAATATCATTGATCAAAATATAATCTAGATATCACTGGACAATAAGAAATGTATAATAATGGAAAAATTTCACCTGCATCTAGCTCATCAGCCATTTCTAATTCTAACTAGCGATAAAATTATATTCAGATACTTAAAAAATATTATTATTGGATCTAAGATTATTTGCAAAAATATGCAAAATTAAGCTGTTTTTGACGCCATTCTTCAATGTAATACTAAAAGTAACTTTCCAATCTATATGTATGTCTCTAATGTGATTGAGCTAGTGGGCACACCACGTGCATCTATTTTCCCAGAAGATCTGTTGCTTGAAAGAAATGTTTATATCAATCAACAAATGAAACAAGTTAAAAGTATCACTGGAAATATTATGCATTTAAATAGCCGCGCCCGCGCCCGCTTCACAGAATAAAATAGATAATGAATTCAAGCTTGGCAATTCAAATGCGTGATAAGGTAAGTGGGAATATACCCATCAGAAATGAAATTGCAAATAATTCCTGGCATTGCGAGCGAAGCGAAGCAATCCAGTTCCGAATGACTTAGTTCTAAAACCGGTTTTCCGTTGCACCATACGCACTAATCCTATTTTAAATATTTTTTTTGCACATGATCATGACGTTCATAAACAAAATATTCAGTACTTTTTGTATCCTGGGAATTATTTTCAAAACCGCCATTATAGTTTTTTATATCAAAAAGAAGTGTTATTCTTTTGTGGGTTTGTGATAAATCTCCTGGAAATTCTGCGCTTTTTACCTCAAAATGTTTTTCAGGTTCAATTTCATTTTCTTTGAACCCGGCGTTGACCGCCTCACTTGCGCTCATATAGCCAATCGCTGAACCCACAGCTCCACCCGCAGCAGCACAAGCAAAGGACCAAAGCCCAAAAGGTTTGCAAATCCATCTTCCCAATTCTGCAGATGAGGCTCCTAGTCTTATGGCGGCATTCCATGATGTTTCAATCCTAACAGTTTCGTGAACAACAGGAGTGAGATCATGGGTTGTTATACTTTCATGAGCTGCCTTCGCAAAATTTATCGCATCAAGGCCAGCAGCCATAAGGGTTAGCCCATACCCTAAATACTTGACGCCTTCTGCTGCCTGCACCACAAGAGGCGGTTCATAATTTGGATTAGGTGTGAATTTCCCCAAACGTCGAGTATCTTCGTAAAAGATTTTATCTGTGATAGGATAACCTTCTGGGATATAGCCAAATCCATTTTCTATCAGCTGTTTATGGGTGATGGCGGACGTTATTGTTATATTTACCTTCCATGCCCCCGCAATATCTTTGGGTTCAATAAAGTCGGGAACCACAACTTCCGATAGCAGACTATTTTTAAGAACGATGCCTCTGAGTTGTGGATTAATTTTGTAAACAGATGATCGCTCAACTTTAGTGTTTTCATGATCAGGATCAGGATATTGTTTTGCTATATTCCTTGATGTTGACGTGGAAATATTGTATTTAATTGAAGCCCCTGTATTAGATGAGGGAGCCGAGCGACCTTTATTGAAATGCTCGCTTTTGAATCCTTCAGGAAAAATTTCATCTGTAGGCTGCGCAGCTCCCCTATATAAATAGTTAATTTTCACCGCTGTGCTTTCTTTAGGTATGACGACAGAAAATGTCTGCGATTTTCTTTTATCAGAATAGTCATCATGTCTCGGATTAAATAAAACACTTTTTCTAATAGGCGATGAATTTTGCATGCGATTAATAGCCTGGTTAGCCAAGATATGCTGCCTATTAGTTTCAGCTGCTCTAGCATTAGAAGCATCGATAGCAGTGTGAAGATCATTATTTGGTGCCGCTGCACTGATAGTATAGGTTTTATTATCGGTTGATGCATTTGTTGCAGCTATTTTTGCCTCCGCATTCGCTGTAGCGATCACCACGCCCGTTGCAATAGCGGCTGCGGCCCTTGGAGAAGGGTGCATAAAACGCCATAAAACCAGCGCCTTTTTGGAGTCATTCGAATTGTTGTTAGAATCACTAGAACCATTATTTGAACCACCTGCAAATTGACTGATATAATTGATTGTTGATTGCTTGATATTTTGAGTTTCAATATCCTTCCATTTTTTCGAGGTTGTAGGAGTTTTATACTTTGTGCTCTGGGATTGCGAGTGCAATTCTCTGAATCTTTGTCGATCACGCTCAAGGCCCTGAACACATTCAACAGCTTGGATTGTCCTTTCGACTTGCCGTATTTGAAGAGATACGGAAAAATCGCTCGAAGCGTCGGTAAATTGTGCATTGCGAATGGCGGCACGTGCACGATCCAAAGACAAGGGTGTTGTAAAATGTGTTGCGCTAAAAAGATCAGATGTGACATTCGCCAATTCAGTCTTTACGCGTTGTCTTTCCAAATATTTTGAAGGGCCCATATCACGAAAACTAGGCGTTGCATTGACGCCGCCGGTAATGATATGGTCATTGTCTACTTTTGTTGTAATAGACGGAACGCGATGTTTAGTATTAGGTTCTGCATTCAGTTTTGGAATTTTACCCAAACCAATTGAAAGAACAGCTGATTCAAATGCATCGCATTCCATTAATTCTCCACGTATCATTTCCTTTTCGTGTTCAATAAGTGCAATAATGTTGCCTTCCAAATTATTTTGAATATTTTCCTTCATTGTATCGACATAGTGTTTAGCTTCGCTTTGTACATTCGCCCGAAGTTCTTCACGACGCTTGGCTTTCTGTTCCTTTGCCCTTGCAAATAAATCACCAGAATATTCTTTTTGCAACCACTCCGCTCGTATGATGATATGCGCTTCCATAAACAGCAAGTAATCACCTTCAGCAAGTTTATCAATTGCCTCATCAAATGCATTTGAGACTAAATACCTTTTCAGATATGAAAAGTCTGGGAAAATTTTTGATTTACTTAAGCTATGCATTTCCGCCATGACGCGAATCATTTTTTTGCCACGGAGTTTTTGAAGAATCTTTTCGATTTCAGCAGTTTTTTTGACAGAAGGATTAAATAATGAAGTCATTATTTTTGCCATTTGGCTTTCAGTCATCGCCTTAGTCAGATCCTCTCTATTGCCATCTACTGCTGCGTTAATTGCATGTTGAAGCTTGTCGTTATCATTGTCAAAATATTCAAGAACATTATAGCCATGGTTTACCAAGAAATTTGAGATGTTATCTGCTGCTCGTTTGCGCTTTTCGGCTACAAGAGTATTAAAAGTCTTTAAATGAGTATGTACAGGATAGTATTTTTCAAGTAAGGAAGGGATTTTATCAGAAGATATCCTTCGATTGATCAAATCAGCTTTATAATTGGAGCGCTCTGCATGATGGAAAATAAGAAATTCATTATCTGTAGCGGTATAAACCGGTTTTGAGAACCTAATAATATCTTTTTCACCGATTACCAATTTAATGTAAGGACCGTATTCTGCGTCATGTTTTTCAAGTATTTCTTTCTGTTGCTTTGCAACTTCATCTTTTTGAATTTGTAATAAATCAGTAATTTCGTTTGGCATGGCACCAGAAGCAAATTCTTTCTCCAATTCAAAATCTATTTTTGCTCTCGCGAAATCAGATATATCACCGGACATCCATTTATTTTTGAGCCTTTTATATGCATTTTTCTCTATAAATTCTCGCATGCTAGCACAGGATTGTTTGAGTTGCGATTTGCTTGGCATGGGTTGGGTAGTAATTTGTTTTTTATAGAAAGCAGATTTCATGCGTTCGGCATATTCAAGACGTTGAGAGTGGTGCGCTTCGTTATTCTCATCTGCATATAAATCTCTCTCTTGTACCATTATTTTAAAAAGGTGGCGCGTTTCTCTTGCCCAGAATTCGTCATCGTTAACATTGCGATTTAATTCATTTATTCTGTTCTTGAGCAGTTCTTCCCAATATTGATTAGATTTGAGATTTTCAGTCCATTCTTTTCTTTTTTCTTCAGCAAAGGCTTTCCATCCCGCTTCATTTTCCAATCGGGCCATCTTTAATTCACGATTTGTTTGATTTTTCACGCGTCTTGTTTGTAACTCATGGACTGCAGCAGTGATTTTAAAAAATTCTTTTAACTGCTTAAATACGGGCAAAATTTCAGCAAGTTTGTCATAATGTTTGGTCATTGCCGCTGCAAACTTGGCTTCATCTGAGTTGTCATTTGCATCCACAGGAGCATCTTCAAGCTGACCTGATACTCCAATTTGCATGGCTTGCTTTTTGACGATGACGCCAGGTTCACCATATTCAATGATGTCGAATTCATCAGTCTCAGAACAATAGCGAGGAATTTCACCCAGTTGGATCCAAAATCTTGTTGCTTTGGATTTTGCATTGTGGCGTTGCTTATGTGCATAGGTTAACAGTTCATTTTTAATATCATCATCAAGACCTTGCAGTAGTGCCGACATATCTGTGGTGTCATAAGGAGGAATGGATCTAATCAGCCGATCTTGGGTCATCATTTTCAAAATTTCGTCACAATGCAATAAGCATCTCAAATATTCTGTATCTTCTAGTGCATCAGGAGAAAATCGCATAATCTGTATGGGATCTAGCGAATGATAGGGATTGTTTTCATCTAAACTGAAAATGGCGTGATTAACACCGCCCTTCATTAATTCGAGTATTTGTCTATGAGTAAAAAGCTTATCCGATGGATTGTCACCATTTATCCATCGTTCGGCTAAAATCTCAAGACCTCCACCTTCTTTGATTACAAAACCCACAAAGGATTTGTAAATAATATCCTCAATATCTTCTTCAGATTCTGGAAAAAGAAGTGCGCCGGGTTCAAAAAAGCCTTCAGCATTTTGAGGGATCGAAATAAAAGGGGCATTTAAATATTTATTCATTTCAAAAATGCTAGTGTTACTTTGTAACAATAATGCCTTCATGGCGACTAGTCGTGCTTCTAAAATTTCATGTGGGCTTGCGTCATCGGACCCTAGCATATTTACGTATCTTTTATAGTACTGCTCAGCTCTTTCGCTAGCTGATCCTTCATTGGGATCAAAATCTGCATTTTTCATTCTTTCAGAAAAGCGATTGATCATTGTATTTTCTAAGCTACGATAGAAATTCTGTCTGGATGATTGATCTATAAAACGTGTGGGCTGACTGAAGCTCGGGAAGCTGCTTATTACATACATCGCTCTATCTGCCGCTGCTTGCATGCTATCAATATTTGAGCCGTGACTAATGGATAACTTGGGATAGAGAGACGCAGAAATGGTATCGCCTATATGCCCTAACTCAGCTGCTATTTTATTATTATCTTGTTGGGTCATTGTGGTCACATTATAGGTGAACTCTGCCAAATATTTCGTGATATGTATAGAAAGGTACAATGCATTTGATAGTGGAAGACGTGCCGCCATAGTCATGGCTGATTGATAAACAGTCAGCGCAAGTATCTCGCAAGAAATTTTATCAACCTCGTTTGTGCATACTTGAGATGCGAGCTGAAAGGACAAACCAGCGGCGACAGAGGCATTGGCTTTGATGTCACCACTTGACATTGTTTGGGCAAGATCAATAAAGTAATAGGCAATATTAAAATAATCATCATATTTAAGATCGCTTTGTGTAAGTTTGCCAAGCGTAGATTCTGCATGAAGTAGGATATCTAAGAATGCACTGGATTGGTTGCGTAGTATTTCAATTGCATAGGCAGTCTTCTTTAATCTCTCAGGATTCACAACAGGGGTTTGATCTAACCAATAGTGATGCACAATTTGTGCTGTTAGTTTTTTGAAATACTTGCTTTCAATGATGTTAATGAATTCAGGATGGATGCAGTTTGTTTCAATCTTAAGTTTTTGTTGCTCGTATTCATGTTTTGTTTCTGAAATTTCTTTGAAGCGTTTTTCTTCCAATTCAAATTTCGCAACACATGATTGATAATGAAGGGATACTTTTTCACTTTGTTCTAATGCTATTTTCCTGCCCAAATCCAGTGTATGCCTTTCCCTTTCCAGCAGTTCAAGTTCACTTTCAAGTTTTTCCTGAATCTTATGGTTAGGCGAAGTCATGTAGAGTACGCGTGTTAATGCACTATATATTTTAGTAAACCTTTCTTTGTTCGCGTCTAATTTATTTTCAATGTTCTGAAGCTTTGCTTTAAGATAATCGTCTAATTTCTTTGCATTACTCATGGATAGTCTAGCTTTCTCAAACTCTTCAGACGACTTCTCGTATTCGAGCAAGTTATCTTTAAAATCTTTTAATAGCAAATCAAGTTGTCTTTTTGCAGCCTCATGCTTCTGATACTGTGAATCAAAAAGCTGATGTAGAATTTCCATCGCTACGCTGTGCTGTGCTTTAATGTCTGTCAAACGGATCAATTGCAGCACAATTTTTCCTAGGCAAATTGATTCGTAGCTAACGCCACGTTTTTTTAATTCGCTTTCAAGATAGTCTTGGATCGCTGTAAGCAGTTTTCCATAGTATTTGCCTCTGATAAACTGATTTAAAATATCAAATAAGATTGTGATATTAAGCTTTTCGTTTAAAAAAGTGGGGGTTTCTGGTCCTTCAGGATTAATCTCGGTTTTTTTTGCTATTAATGCGTAGACATTATCAAATACTTCATCAACGTCATTTCCATTAGCATTGGAGTAAGTGAATGTATATAATTTCCCATAATAATCAGATGAAAAAAACGAGCTTTGCTGAGGACTGGCTTTATCTAATACTTCCTTTTTATTTTCGTCGCTGAAGCGGGTTAAAGTTATATTACTGTAAGCTTCCCTGACGCTTTCAAGGTAGCGTTTGTATTCTGCTGAGGGTCTTTCTAAGCCCTCAGGATTATCAAGCAGATTATTATCATCGTCCGCCAGTTCCCCTTTATCGTACAAAGCACGTTTCACTGGATCTGATAATGTATCATAAGCGGATTGAACTTTTGCATACCTATCATCAAGATCAACGCCACCATTTTTATCGGGATGATACATGAGCGCTTTGGCGCGGTACGCACGGGTTATATCAGTGAGGGTTGCGTTTTCTTCAACGCCTAATATGATGTAAAATTGCTTCTTTGCCATGATTCTGCTTCCCCAGGTCTACTATGTATTTACCCAGGAAAAGCTGGTCGCATATCCTTTGATATGGGACAAAATAAATGACCGGGTAGGAGGCATTATAAATCAAGGCATCTTACCAAGCAATAGGATTGTGGGATGGAAATTCAATATCGTAAATTCAATTTGCAAGTGCAATCAACCTGCTGAACAAACAGGCTTTCCTGTATTATCTAACCAGAAATTCACTCTCCACGTTATATTTTGAGGGGCCCAATTTATAGTGATGGGGTGCCCATTGTTTTGATCGATACATGCGGTTTCATAGCCAATTGATTCTACATAAACGAATATAGGCAATGCGTTTGTCTGCTGATTATTTGTAAGCTAATCCCCAAATAAAGCGCAGGTTTTCTGATTATTGCACCAGCACGTGCTTTATAATTATACTCAGTCAAATATAGTTGAATGGTTCTCTTTACCCGCATGGGCATGATAGGTTCCAGCCATATCGATATTATTAATAATTAAACTATCAATATTTATTTTTCTATTTCGTGTTGCACAGAAAATTATAGCTTGCGCAATGTCGGCAGCCTCAAGGGCTTTCATTTTTTTATAAAATGCTTTGGCTTTATTTTCATCTCCCCAGCGAATAAAGGAAAATTCAGTTTCTGTAGCGCCAGGGTCGATTTGAGATACGCGGATATTTGTACCTAATAAATCTACCCGTAGCGCTTGTGTGATGGCTTTTACGGCATGCTTTGTGGCCGCGTAGATATTTGATCCAGCAAAAACATAATGTGCGGTTAATGAGCCAATATTAATAATATGCCCTGAATTTTTTACTAGCATTGTAGGTAAGATCGCTTTTGTGACATACAATAGGCCGTTTACATTTGTTTTAATCATTGCATCCCATTTTTCTATTGCTGTATCTTGAAGCTTATCACTGGATAATGAAATGCCGGCATTATTAATTAATATATCTATATTTTTCCATTCATTTTCTAGGCTTTCAATTGCTTGTGAAACTGCATTGTGATTTGACACATCGAGCGCAAGTGGCAATACATGCGTGTTATAGTTTAACTCAAGTGTCTGTGCGAGTTGTACTAGCCTGTCAAATCGTCTCGCAGCAATAATAAGTTTTGCACCTTTTTTAGCAAAATGTTCGGCACAAGCGTAACCCATGCCACTGGAGGCGCCTGTTATAAAAACTATTTTGTTTTTAAGTGAAATGGCCATATTTTACTCGTGATCCTTCAAGCTGGATAATATGTTCTCAGTCATTTTATGTAATAATGAATCAAATAATTCTTTTTCTTTTTGAGTAATGCCTTTTAGCATGATGTCAGATTCTTGTTCCATAAGGTATTCTACTTTTTTAAGTAGAGTTTTCCCTGAAGGTGTTAATGTGATGGAAAGTGAGCGTCTATCATCCGGCAGGGCAGTGCGCTTGATAATTTTCTTTTCATCAAAATATTCTAAAACACGTGCCAATTGAGCTCTATCCAGATCTAGTGCTTTTAATAAACCTTGCTGGGTACAGGGTGTACCTAAAATATTAAGCCATGCCAATACTTGCCATTGTGTACGAGAAAGGTTAAGTGGCTGCATCTGTTGATCGACCAATTGTCGTTTCAATTTGGTAAGTTGTGAAATTTTAAAAGGAATTAAAGTGCTTAAATTAATTTTCATTGAATGACTCCTAGGGCTGCTTTAGCTACAATGGCATCTTGGTCTACAGTGCCGCCGCTGACACCTAATCCACCAATTATTTTCCTATCCATTGTAATGACATAACCCCCGCCAAAAACAATATAACGTGGAATTTGTGGAATACTCAAAAGTGTAGCTGGATTCTTTTGTATATGCGTAAAGATTTCATCCGTTGATAATCCCCATGGATGAGTAACGGCAGTAAAAGCTTTATTTTGTGCTAAATCAATGCTAATTAATGCTGCGCCATCCATACGATGGAAAGCTTTTAACGCTGCACTTTCATCTAAAATGGCGATAACCATCGGTTGATTTATTTCTGTAGCCTTTGCAATCCCAGCTTTTAAAATTTCTTTAGCACAGCTTGCGGTGATGCTGGGTTTATCATAGGTGTGCTTTGTTCTACTATGTGGCATTGTACCTCCTTAATAGTGATGGTGGATATAAATGAAATAATGGCAGTTGCAATAATATATAGCGCTACACTCTCAAGCCCCCAGGATGAATGGGTTAGATAATGCGCAATAATCGGTGCAGAGCTTCCAAAGAGGGTAAAGCTAAGATTGAATGAAAATGAAACACCCGTGCAGCGTACGCTAATTGGGAATAATTTTACAATTATGGCAAACAAACTGCCTGCAAGTGGTAGTAGTAAAATGGAAAATGTAATATATGCAATTATAGTATTTTCCAATAAGCCACTCTTTAGCATATTAAATAGGGGAAAACTAAATAAAGCAAAAAGAATACATGAGATCCTAAATAATCGCAGAGCACCATATCTATCAGATAAATGACCAAACAGGGGACAAAAAATACATAAAATTAATAAACCACTGGTCGTTAAATACAACGCGGCTGTATAACCTATCGTTTGTTGAAGGTAATTGGGTGAATATAGGGTAAATAAATAAATCACAACGGAAAACAAGCTGCACACACCCGTTGCTTGTGCCACATTCAATCGATAATGTTTAAATACAGTTTTAATGGGCTTAAGGTCAATATTATCTTTCACGCGCTCAAATTCAGCTGATTCTCTGGAGCGCGCACGTAGATAGCTTGCCAAAATTCCAAAGGGTAGGGCCAGTAAAAATGGAATGCGCCAACCAAAAGCTTGCATTTGTTCTGGGGTTAATAGCGTTGCTGTGAGTGTACATATAATTGAGCCCAACAATAAACCCAAATGGACACTGGCTAAAACAAAACTGGTCATAAACCCCCTGTTATTTTCGGAAGATTCCTCTGTTAAATAAACTGCCGCATTCGTTTCTTCTCCTGCGACAGAAAAACCTTGCATGAGTCTAAGGATAATTAATGCAATAGTGGCAATAATACCAATGGAATGAAAACTCGGTAAAATTCCCACCAGAAAGGTAGCGACACACATCATATTAACCGATAGCAATAGTGACTTTTTTCGCCCGGCTGTATCTCCCATTTTTCCAAAGAATAAAGCGCTAAAAGGCCTTACAATACATGCAGTAGCAAAGACACTAAAAGATAATAATAGGGTAATAAAGGGAGTTTGTTCTGGGAAAAATGCCTGTGCAATAAAAGTAGCCAAAAAACCATAAAGAATAAAATCATACAATTCTAAGGCATTACCAAGAACCGTGCTAAATATAGACTTTGCTTTCAATGGATTTTCCTCACCACTCAATTCAGTTGAACCATTGTATAACGCAACCATTGATAAAGTCAACAAAGGTCGGATTTAAAAAGTGAAGGCGGTAAGTGTATTAATGGAAGCACTTCTAGCTACCCTACATTTTCTGATACAATAATCATTTACCCTGTACGAAGGTGTTAACATGCCAGATAAAGACAACAAACCAACTTTCACTACTAACGATGCAGGCATACCTGTGCCCAGTGAGTCACATTCTCTCACCATCGGCCCCAACGGTCCCATACTTCTACATGATCATTATCTAATAGAACAAATGGCAAATTTTAATCGCGAAAGAATTCCTGAACGTCAGCCTCATGCAAAAGGCGGTGGGGCATTTGGGCATTTTGAAGTCACTGCGGACGTAAGCCAATACACCAAGGCCGCTGTGTTTCAACCCCAAACAAAAACGGATGTGCTTATTCGCTTCTCAACTGTTGCAGGGGAGCGGGGGAGTCCTGATACCTGGCGCGATCCACGTGGCTTTGCCGTGAAATTCTATACGAGTGAAGGGAATTTTGATCTGGTGGGAAACAATACCCCGGTTTTCTTTGTGCGGGATCCCATGAAATTCCAGCACTTTATTCGTTCACAAAAACGTCGGGTGAATAATAATTTACGTGATCATGATATGCAATGGGATTTCTGGACACTTTCGCCTGAATCTGCGCACCAAGTCACTGTGCTTATGAGTGATCGTGGCATTCCAAAATCATGGCGTCATATGAATGGTTATTCTAGCCATACTTACATGTGGGTGAATGCGGCAGCTGAAAAGTTTTGGGTAAAATATCATTTCAAAACCAATCAAGGGATACAATTCTTGAAGCAAGATGAAGCAGACAAACTTGCGGGCAGTGATGGTGATTATCATACCCGCGATCTTTTTGAGGCCATCTCACGTGGTGAGCATCCGAGTTGGACTTTACACATGCAAATTATGCCGTTTAAAGACGCTGAAACGTACCGCTTTAATCCTTTTGATCTGACCAAAGTATGGCCGCATGCGGATTATCCACTGATTAAAGTTGGAAATTTAATTTTAAATCGTAATCCTAGTGATTATCACACTGAAATTGAACAAGCGGCGTTTGAGCCGAATAACATGGTTTCGGGTACGGGGATTAGCCCAGATAAAATGCTGCTGGCCCGAGTCTTTTCCTACGCTGATGCGCATCGTGCACGATTAGGCGTGAATTACAAACAAATCCCGGTTAACAAACCGATATGCCCAGTTCATAACTACAGTAAAGATGGCTTAATGCGTATGGAAAATTCATCCGATCCCATTTACGCCCCGAACTCCAAAGGCGGGCCACAAGCAGACAGTATGAAAAATCCAGAAGTCGCAACTTGGGAAACACAAGGAGAGTTTGTGCGCCAAGCCTATACGCTACGCAGAGATGATGATGACTTTGGGCAAGCAGGTACGCTTGTGCGTAAGGTAATGGATGATGAAGCGCGTACAAGATTGGTCAACAATGTGGTGGGACACTTGAAAGACGGCGTATCTGCGCCTGTATTGGAAAGAGCTTTTGAGTATTGGAAAAATATTGACTCACACATTGGTGAGCGGATTGAGCAAGCATTTAATAAAGGCAAAGGAATGTAATCATGACCCTAGATCCCAATATTTTATTTACCCCATTTAATCTTCGCGGCCTTGAGTTAAAAAATAGGATGGTGATGGCGCCTTTAACGCGCGATCGCGCGATTCCTGGCGCTGATGCGCCTCAAGCTTTAAATGCAGAATATTATGCGCAGCGTGCTGGGGCAGGGCTAATTATTTCCGAAGCTACGCAAAGTTCGCCTACAGCTAAAGGTTATGCCTGGACACCAGGCATTTATTCGCAAGAACAAGTTGCAGGATGGAAATTAGTGACGGATGCGATTCATGCTCAAGGCGGAAAAATTTTCGCGCAATTATGGCATGTCGGCCGCATTTCACACCCTTCGTTACAACCCAATAATGCAGCACCCGTTGCACCTTCTGCTATTGCCCCCAAAGGACAATCTACCTTTATTGAAACGGGTGCATTTGCTCCCATAGGCACGCCGCGGGCATTAGAATTATCAGAGATTGCGGGCGTGATTGATGACTATCGTAAAGCGACACAAAATGCCATGCGTGCAGGATTTGATGGCGTAGAAATTCATGCGGCAAATGGTTATTTAATTCAACAATTTTTAAGTGATGGTTCTAATCATCGCACGGATCACTATGGGGGTTCTATTAATAACCGCTTACGTTTTGCCTTAGAGGTTATTGAAGCGGTGAGTGCTGAAATTGGCGCGGATCGTACCGGCATACGCTTATCACCGGTTACCCCCGTCAATGACATTTTTGATAGCGCACCAGCAACAGTTTATTTTCCACTTGTCAAAGCAATCGATCAATTAAAACTCGCCTATATTCACGTGATAGAAGGTGAAACACGAGGCGCGCGTGATGTCGGTGGATTTGATTTTCATGCTTTACGCAAAGAATTTAACGGCGCATGGATGGTTAATAATGGCTATACCCGTGAACTCGCAATAGAAGCGATTTCGAGCGGTTATGCCTCTCTGGTAGCATTCGGCAGACTTTATATTGCGAATCCTGATTTAGCACAACGATTTAAAATCAATGCACCGCTTAATGCGCTCGACACTACAACCTTATACGGTGGCGCGGCGAAAGGTTATACTGATTATCCTGCTTTAGATTAGACTCAATTGATTTCGCATCATATATCGAAAAAATAATTAAACCCTACACGAGCGATATTGGCGCGAGTCTCCCAGTCATATTGTTTCTGATAATGATAAGAGGGATTTGGGATTTCAGGATTTGCTATGGCGCGGGTATCCCCTAGATCAAGATAAAGATATTCAGCCCTGAGGGACAAAGATTCCAATAAGCCATATTCTAAGCCACCACCAACGGTCCAACCTGATTTACTTTCAGAAAAGGAGTGTGCAGGATAAGATTGTTTTCCACTGCCAGTCGCGGTGTAATCAGTATTAGCGGAATAGTTCACATCCCCATAGGCCCAACCGCCGGTTGCATAAACCAGAAAATCTTCAAAGGCCACCATCCCCAAACGCGCACGTAGGGTTCCAAAAGAATTAATACGTTCTTCAGTAGAAAGTGCAACAGGTGCGGTATAACCATCAGAATAACTAGACGTTCCTAGGGTTGTGTTATTACCGTTGATATCTGCAAAAGAAAAATCAGTTTCAAGACCTAGAACCCAACGCTTAATTTGCCAGTTATAGCCAGCTTGTGCACCGCCAAGTATGCCATTTGGATCAGGATCAATTTTTTCTGGCGCATAATAGGGGCTATGACCATAAGCACCTGATAAAGAGGTGAAGCGAGTATCCGCATCGGCCCAACCATAACCTAAATTTGCGCCTATATAAAAACCATCCCAATCATCGTCATCAGCCTGGGCTGCACCCATGATTAGCGTCGTGAAAAGCGCCAAAGAGACGTGGGAAGAGAGGTATTTATGGTTCATATTAGACATATCCTTAAAATGTTGCTAAATCAAGCTGATTTACTATGATAACTAATTCATGTGAAAAAGAAAAGTGAGCTTATTAGGGTTAAATTAAGTTCGCTTTATTGCTTATAGGTCTAGGAACCCTCATGTTATCCTCAGCCACAATGAAAACTAGCCTCTCTAATGTTCTGGATATAAACGTTCATGACTGAGATGCCCGTAACCAATGCTGAGAAGTAAAGATTATGCCCTGAGAAGTAAAGATTATGCCTAAAAAATCTGCAGTAGAAATTTTGCTATGTAAGCCAGACTCCGCTATTCGTCTTGACCAAAAAGGCGTCCATGAAAACCTGAGAATAAAACAACGTTTTGAGCAATACGTGTCGATAGGCGTATATTTAGAGGGCGCAGATTTAAAATATTATTTTTTTAAAGAGTGTGATAATACACCCAAAATTTATTCTAGTTTGGTTGAACTAAAACAAAAATTACCTAATGGACTTGAAGATATATTCGACAATACACCTAAATTATTTATTATGGGTCATGCCCGGGGTGATGAGTATGGGTTGGGCAATGGCAGTGTGGCACTCTATGAGACGAATTTTGACACTTTAATAAAGGATTTTGTAGCTGCTTTGTCGCCACAACACGGTGAAATTTGTGTGACGATGGAAGCATGTAACACTGACAATGGTGCGCAAGCTATAAAGGGAGGTCAGAAAAAAACATTTTTAGAAAGAGTATCGGAAACACATCAGCATATCACTTTTTGTGGAACAGGACCATGGGATCCTTCTGATCCACAGACCGGCTATAGAGCATCCGGTGGATTTCCACGTTTAAATGCACCCATCACCTCCATGGGTGGCGGTATTTGGAAACAGGGCAATAGTGTGATTTTTTATCACGATAATTATCAAGTTGTGGTGATAAAGTCTATGTTTGCTTCAAGGCAAACAGCTAAAGAATTAAAAGTTAACACCCTAGCGTATGCACGTGAAATTTTGAAATTAACTTCGCTCGATAGTCACGCCAGAGAAGAAATGATAAAAAGCATTTGTGCAAACCGTGATATTCTTAAAATTGTGAATTTAAAAAAAGCTCCTGGCTTTCCTCAGTCGGAGTTTGAAAGTCAAGCCATTACAAACATGAAGGCAAATGAAAAGAAAATATTAGAAAAAGAGAAAAATAATTATATCGTGCGCGCGCAAGAAATATTAGAACGCGCAGCATCAGGTGAAAAATTCACAGAAAGAGATACTCTGATTATTGCCTTAGGGCTAAAAGATCTTTCTCTATTCCAGGGGCATGAAGACCTACTTGATAAGATTTTAGATAATCACGCTTTATTAACATTGGTCATGGTGGCTTGTGGAAAAGTCCTAGTCGCAGGTTCAAGTAATGAGGCTATCATTGATTTTTTATTAAAAAAGGGCATCGATATTAACAGTGCCGATGAAGAGGGCATGACCGCGCTGCATTATGCCGTACAGAATTTTTATAATTATAGAAAAGAGCCGCTTAATCTTATTATCAAATTGTTAGATTGCGGAGCAACGCTTTATGCTGAAGATAAAGCGGGGCGAACACCTTTGATGCTAGCAACTGACCATGGCCGAAAAAATACTGTGATTGCTGGAGGATATCTTCTATTATTATTAGAACAAAAACTAGTAGGCGCAGCTCCGGGTAACGCTTATACAATGAGGCCATTAGTGTCACCCCATTTAGGATTTTTAAGAAAGGTTGATGAATACCTAGAAGAGCATAGGCATAACCCTGGGATGCAGGGTGAATATGACAAAAGATTTGGCCTGTTAAAGATATAACCAGAATGGGTTATTTTAAGTATGCTTTGAACTTTAATCATTTTAATGATGGAGCGGATACATGTCTCAAGAATTATACGATGCACCCAATTCTTTTATACAAAACGCTAATATTGACAAGGCAACTTATGAGGCCATGCAAACGGCAGCACTTTTGGAGCCTGATGTATTTTGGGCGCAGCAAGCAGAACGCTTAACTTGGTTTAAACCTTGGACACAGGTTTTTACCGGAGATTTTAGCACAGGTGAAATTAATTGGTTTACGGGTGGCGAGCTCAATGTTGCTTATAATTGTATTGATAGACATCTTGCCCAATGTGCGCAAAAAACGGCGGTGATTTGGGAAGCGGAAAATGGCGAGCAGAAAACGTTTACTTATCAAATGCTGTATGACGAAGTATGCGCAGCTGCGGCAATGTTGCGATCGCTTACTGTTAAAAAAGGCGATAGAGTCATTATTTATCTGCCGATGATCCCTCAATTAATGTTTACTGTATTGGCCTGTGCACGAATTGGCGCTGTTCACTCTGTAGTATTTGCAGGATTTTCTGCTGAATCACTGCATTTGCGAATTAAGGATTGCACTCCTAAATTGATCATTACCGCAGATGGAGGTTATCGACGCGGACAACAATTTGCTGTAAAAAAACAAGTCGATCAAGCGTTAGATGCAATTAATATTGCCCATGTCTTGGTGGTAAAGCGTACAGGTCAGGAAATTTTTTGGCAAAGCGGACGCGATCTGTGGTGGCATGAACAAAAAGACAATGTTGATTTGAACTTGGGTATCCATGCAGAAATCATGTCAGCCGAAGATCCTTTATTTATTCTTTATACTTCAGGCTCAACGGGTAAGCCTAAAGGAATTTTACATACCACTGCGGGTTATTTGCTCGGCGCCCATATATCGTTTTATTATATTATGGATTATAAGCCGACTGATATTTATTGGTGCACGGCGGATATTGGCTGGATCACAGGTCATACCTATTTGGTTTATGGACCACTGAGTCATGGGGCAACGACGTTGTTATTTGAAGGTGTCCCTAATTATCCTGATCCCGGACGATTTTGGCAAATCATTGATAAATATCAAGTCAGTGTATTTTACAGTGCACCCACCGTGATCCGCATGTTAATGCGTGAAGGGGATGAGTGGGTGAAAAAATATCAACGTTTATCTTTACGTTTATTAGGCACAGTGGGGGAGCCCATTAATCCTGAGGCGTGGCGCTGGTATTATGATGTTATTGGTGAAAAACGCTGTCCTATTGTGGATACGTGGTGGCAAACAGAAACAGGCTCCATTATGATTTCACCCTTACCGAGTTGCTGGCCGCAAAAACCAGGTTCAGCTACGCGGCCTTTTTTTGGTGCCAAACCGGTATTGCTGGATGAAGCGGGTCAATTATTAACAGGGGAAGCAACCGGTTACTTATGCTTGGCACAAGCGTGGCCTTCTATGTTGCGCGGTGTTTATGGTGATAAAACTGCTTTCTATCAACTATATTTATCTAAATTCCCACATTACTATTTAACCGGTGATAAAGCACGCCGTGATAAAGAGGGTGATTATTGGATCATTGGTCGCAGTGATGATGTCATGAATGTAGCCGGACATCGCATTGGCTCTGCGGAAGTAGAAAATGCTTTAGTGGCATACCCTTTAATTACTGAGGCAGCCGTGGTTTGTGTACCGGATCCGATTAAAGGCGAAGCCATTTATGCTTTTGCTACTTTACAAAAAGACGTAACCCCTACTGCACAATCTGCAAAAGAAGCGTGTGAGTGGGTGGCCATGGAAATTGGTAAATTTGCTCAGCCCAGTTATATTCAATGGACGAATGCTCTACCTAAAACACGATCGGGCAAAATCATGCGTAGATTATTACGCAAAATTGCTGCAGGTGAATACACGGATTTGGGGGATATTTCTACATTGGCAGATCCTGCCGTGGTAGAATTATTAATTTCTGAGAGTAAATCAGTGTATAAAAGCAAATAAGCCTATGTATTTTATATGAGATTAAAATGACTCATGAACATCACTTTTGTACTCTATTTTATTGCATCAATTATGAAAATCATATACGATGTAATTTAAATAGCTGGGAAATATGAACATGTCTATAAAACCTATAGTTAGAATAGGCAATCCATCATTGCGTGAAAAATCCCGCGCAATTGAATCGAATGAGTTTGGCAGCCCATGGCTATTAGACTTAGTACAAGATTTATGGGACTCAAAAGAGCATTATGGCGGAGTGGGTATTGCGGCCCCCCAAATTGGTATCAATCGACGCGTTATTGTGTTTGGCTTTGAACACACTGAGCGCTATAAAAATGTAGGGCCTGTGCCGTTTACAGTATTATGTAATCCAGAAATAAAAATACTTGATAAGACAGAAGTGAGTGCTTATGAAGGTTGTTTGAGCGTTGGAGATTTACGTGGGGAAGTGGCACGTCCCAAAGCGATTGAGTACTCTGGGTTTGATGAATATGGCCGAGAAATTAAGCGCGAAGTATCTGATTTTCATGCGCGATTGGTTTTACATGAAGTGGATCATATCGATGGAGTTATTTTTATCGATAGGGTGAAAAATACACTAAGTCTAGGTTTTCGTGATGAATTGATGAAATTGAGCTAATCGTTTTGCAATGCTTCCTTCTGCGGGGGAGTTGATTCATGTATATCGGAAAAGGAAGACAAATTGACCGCACTTTCTGAAATCGAATTGCTCGGATATATAGAATCCATTTTTAATAAAATACCCCAGCAAGGTCCACTTGAATTTTTTGTGCACCATAATACATTGCATCATTACGAGTTTATGAATTTTTTTGATGCAGTCAAAGTTGCTGCAATTGAATACAATGCCAATGCTTTTATGCCAGAAGCATTTTATGCGCATAAGCATAGATTAGGTTTAATAAAAGACAATATTTTAAAGGATGAGATAAAACGCTTTCTCGAAATAAATAAGCTTACATTATCCCCTGATATTGTCTATTCATTGCTTATTACACAAAAATTAAATTCCAATAAAAAGATAAAAAAAGAAATTTTGGAATTCCAAGAGAAGTATTTTGCCGTCCGTCCCATCTATTTTTCTCAAATAATAAAAGATGATTATGGTATTGACATAGACTTTTATGCAAATGACACGATTTATCGTTTCCTCTCTAATTATTTTGATTATGGGACCGCCACTTGGGCGTTGCAGCATCGTGAGCGGGGCATGTGGTATCATTTTTGCCAATTGCACCCAACACGTAGTTTTTTGGAAAGTCATTACAGAAAAGAGCTCTCTGCCTTGATTAAGCGCTTATATGCAGAGGGTCCATTAAAAGCGATACTATTTATTATTGAAGGCTTATCTGTAGATAAAAATGAAACTGAGAATTACTTATTTTCTGTTTGTATTAAGCATATCGGTTGGGCAGGATTTATAAAGAGTATAATTTTGCATCCTGAATATGTTAAAAATGATGAAATTATTCCCGATCTGCACGCATTTTTAGCCATAGTGTTGCTTTGCGAATATGCAGCAATTCTTACGTTTAAAAAAAATAAAATAAAAATTCCAAGAGATAAAAAAATCCCACAGCACAGTGCGAAATTTTTAGCTCGATTTATTTATCAGATGAATCAATATCCCCTGTTGCACACTGATCTTCTGGCGGCATTGCCTAGTTTGAGTGACTTGAATCGGCAGGAAATTTATCATCGTGCCTATGAAAAAACGCTTTATCAACAGTTAATCAATGCCTATCTTGGCAATGCACACTATATTGCGCCAACAGTTCCAGCTTATCAAGTCATTCTTTGTATGGATGACAGAGAAGAATCTTTGCGTAGATATTTAGAAATGGATCCAGCCTGTGAGACTTATGGTTCAGCGGGTAATTTTGGTTTAAATATTGAGTACAAAGGCTATTTTGATAAAAGATATAGAGCATTATGTCCTATTAATGTGAAACCGGAATTCAAAATAAGTGAAAATGCTTATAAGGTAGATCGATTTAAACTTAAGGTTCTTTATGGTTTGGGTGAGCTAAAATGGCATATTCAACAACACTCTAAAAGTATTGTGGGTGGTTCTATTATTTCTCTATTATCTGGGATTTTTTCTATAATACCCTTGATTCTTGATGTGATTGAGCCTCGTGCTATTTTGTTTATTAAGAAAAAAGTTTCTAAATTTTTTAGCACTGCCATCGCTACGGAACTTAATTATAAGAAAGAAGCGGGAGTTGAGCACGGAATTGATGTTGCTATGCGTGAAAATTTTGCTGAATCTTTATTAAGTTTAATTGGTTTAACGCAAAGCTTTGCTCCTTATATTTTCATAATTGGGCATGGGTCCATGAGTCTAAATAATCCACATCGCGCAGCCTATGATTGCGGTGCGTGTGGAGGAGGTATTGGCGCCACCAATGCAAGATTGATGGCAAAAATATTAAATGAGCAACAGGTCAGGCAAGCATTAAGGCAACGTCATATTGATATTCCAGAGGAATGTCAATTTGTTGGAGCTTATCACAATACCTGTAGTGATGAAATCGAATTTTATGATATCCCTCATGATAATGAACTCAATAAGATTATAACTAAAATACGCTATGCAGCGATATTAGAATCCAAAGAGCGTAGTAGAAGATTTAGTGATTTACCCTTAAATAGAAAACCTGAATATTATTATAAGTCAGTGCAAGCTAGATCATTGGATCTACGCCAACCCAGAGCGGAATATGGTCATTCTACCAACGCTTTTTTTATCATTGGACCTAGAGAATACACACATCATTTATTTTTAGATAGACGTTCTTTTTTACTTTCTTATGATCCTAAGCAAGATCCAGAATTATCGATTTTGACAAAATTGCTGACTGCCACTATACCCGTAGTTTCTGGGGTCAATTTAGAATACTATTTTAGTTATATTGATAATGAATTCTATGGCGCAGGAACTAAATTACCTCATAATGTCAATGCATTGGTGGGCGTAATGAATGGGCACTTAAGTGACTTACGCGCAGGCTTGCCTTGGCAAATGGTAGAAATCCATCAGCCCGTACGTTTATTTTTGCTCGTTATTGCAGATATTGATAAGGTGCGACAATTATTATCCGGATCACACCCATTTAGTCAGAAAATAAAAAATGAATGGATCAATTTTTCAGTCCATGATCTTAAAACAAATACGCTATGGATTTATAAAAATAATGATTTCGTGCAATGTTATGCAGATGGCTTGGCACCTAATTATCTACAACATGATCCAAGAATTCTATCTTCTAGACATCATATAGAAATAGGTACGATTTATTATGGAGATTAAATTTTATACTTATTTATTTATATATTTTGCAGCGTCATCATTAATTCGTTTTATTTGGGTTTTACTAGTGAGCATGATGCGCAATAAGCCTTTAGCAGGGCGGCTTGTTAAATACATGACGGATTATGGCTCATTATTAGATTTAACTCATCTTGCACTTGCATTTATGTTATTTAAACAGGATGTAACTTTTACCATACCGAATTTTGCTTTTGAGAGCTTTGATTTTGATGTCAATTGGAATATAAGATCCTTTCTATTTTTATCATTTTCCGTTACGATCATTAGTGTGATTAATCGATTTTCAACGGTTTATTTATTCAGGGATCTCTTTTATTTCAAGTTTTTTGCTATGATTTATTTACTGCAATTGGCTTTAGTATTACTGATACTCACCCAAGGGAATGAAACAATATTTATCGGCTGGGAGTTTTTGGGCATATCATCTATCTTACTGATTGCCTTTTATGAGTATCGAATATCAGTATTGAAAAATTCATTGGTGATCCTTGCGATTTATAAATTGGCTGATTTATTTTTATATGCAGCATTGCTGTATTCATCAGCAGCGGGTGAAACCTATTATTATCAAATGTCTAATCCCTATTGTATTGCGGCTCTTTTATTGGCGTGTTTGCTTAAGTCCAGTGTTTTTCCTATGTATTGGCTGCCACGCGCAGTAGAAGGACCCACGCAATCTACTGCAGTTTTTTATGGCAGTCTAGCAACGCATATCCCGATTTTCATTTTTATGAATGTTTGGGAACATCATAGCCTTAGCACTAATACGCTATTTGTGGCTATTGCGGCTGTGATTATTCTTATTGCTATTGTTTGTGCGAGCATGCTGAGTAAAGCGGCTAATGATGCAAAAAATTCAATTGCCTATGCCGCTATAGCGCAATTGGGGATCATCTATTTGGAAGTTCTTTTTGGGTTTATCTGGCTTGCTATTGTGCATTGTATACTTCATGGCATTTATCGTACTGTGGAGTTCTTGCGTTCACCCTCGATTATTTACGAGCATCAGTTAATTGAACAGGATAGGAGGATATCCGGTGAGCCGCTTTTGTATCGCCTGACCCATTTGTTGCCTATAAATCTGCAGTTATGGCTTTATAAAATAACTTACAATGAATTTGTTTTCTTTAGAATAATGATGGATGGTGTAGAAAGTTTTATGGGATTATTTTCCTCTAGAATGAATGCGCTTGTAGTTAAATCCTATATTTTTTATAGTTTGGCATTCATTTTTTTAATTGAATTAATCACCTTTAGTTTAGGTAGAAAATTAATTATTATGGATGAATTATTGCTCGCACTTGCTTATGTATTAAATATTTTGGCAATGATGAATAAATATCGACCTTGGGTATTTTATGTTGCGCTAACAGCCTCAGTAATGACTTCTTTACTTATTCTGTCTGATAAATTGTATCCCGTTCTGATTTGGAGTGCAGTGATTAGCACGGTGATTATGCTTTACATTTTAATTATGACTTACTTGCTGCGCGATAGATTGCAACAAACCGCTAATTTTATGGGGCAAATGCATCAATCCAGCGGTATTAATTTTATTTTGTTTATCCTAGGCCTTTCTATTATTGGCATGCCTGGATTAGGCATTTTCTTTGTTTGGATACGATTAGAACATGCGTTAATGAATGTTTATCCAGGCACTCTTTTAAGCGTCTACGTATTATTGTCATTGAATACTATTGTGTTCTTTAGATTTTATTATGTAAACTTTTTGGGTAAATATGACGTGTTGAAGCAAATAAAATTAATGCATCCGTAAGTGATGAGGTTTTTCCTAATTCATTTCAATTTCTCATTTTCTATCCTTTTTCATGTTGATTTTGTCTTAAAAATAAATGATACCCATTAGCATAGCATATCTTATCCTCACCATAGCAAACACGTTGAAAAATACGCTTTAATAGAGGAAAGCCCTTTGAGTTGCTTGGAATATATTTTCTGCTCAGGGCTGACACAATTCGCATAAAATATATTCCAAGCAACTCAAAGGGCGTTTTATCCTGAGATATCAGGCACCCATAAAATAGACTGAGGAGGTCCATTATTTCATGTTATATTTTTTTATTGTCCTTGATGTGCATTCATATATTGACGCAGGACTTGATTAATTAAAGTTTGATATCGACCATTATGATGTTTAAACCAATCTAATACATCGGGATCAAGTCGCAATGAAATCATTTTCTTTTTACCTGGATCGACTATTTGTGCATTGACCCAAAATGTTTCATCCGTGGGGGGATTGTCGGGATCATCATTCTTTTCGGCTATTTTGTGCAGACGTTTATAATCCGTTTTTGATGATTCATGCAAAAGGTCATCTTGCGAATAACGCTTAATATCAGTTGCTTTTAATGTTTTTTTCATAAATTTTTATTTCTCTGGCATTGGCTCTGCGAAATGAAATAATACGAATAATGTTCAAGCCGCGTAGGGTATAGACAATCACAACTACCCGATCATGCAATAAACCTAAGACGACATATCGTTTTTCGCCATAATCTTTATGATTATCTTCTTGTATAACCAATAAAGAAGTCCAAACACGGCTAACGTCTATAAAATCTAATCCATGATTTTCTAGGTTATATAGACGCTTGGTATGACTCCATTCAAAAAATCTCTTCATGATTCCTGCTTATAATTGTATATACAGATGTATATATTGTCAATGCATTAAGTATTTAATGATCATTATTAGGCTGCAATATATCACTAATGATTAATCTGAGCCGCTTTTTCAAAATGGTTAATAGATATTCTGAGATATTAGACACCCATAAATTAAAAGTGGATGTCTTTTGCTTGCCTATCTTCTGCTAAAATCACTTAATACCGTTCAACAATACTATAAGGATATATTTATGAAAAAAGTTATGGCTTTAACGATTGCTGGTTTAATGTTATCTAGCGTCGCTTATGCGTCACAGCAGGCAGATCTGCTCTCCACTTGGGTGAATGATAAGAAGTTATCGCTTAAAGATATCGTTCAAAAAGCCGAAGCGTTTGATAATAAAACGAATAACCCGCATGAAGGTATTACCTGTATTAGTAAGGACGCGCTGGGTTATAACATTCTGGTTCATCCTAACCCAGCAAAAAATAAAAATGCAGCCGCATTTACAGATGAAGAAAATAAAGTGTTAGCCCAAGTATTTGCTGCCGTAAACGGTAAACAGCGCACGGAAGCTGTTCCCGTTTCTTATACGGTCAATCAGTTAAATAAAGAGGGTACGGCTTATTTAGTCGAAAAAGATAGTTTTTGTATGGCTTATCAGGTCGTAGCGAAAAAGTAATTTAGCATCGATAAGCGTGCTTATGAAAGCAAAATAATATGACACCCATTTGCTAGCCAAATGTTGTGGGTGTCTATTATTTTCTCAATTGGCTGCTCTTATGCGATTATTCATCCGTGTCTATGATGCGGGGTTGGATATTTTTTTTGGCATGTGTAGAAAATTTTTCATGTAAGCCTGTAATGGTTTGACTGCCGGTCTGCACGAATAAAAAGGGTAAAATACCATGAATAATGCAAGCCATCCCAGCTATAATCATACGCGCACCCGATAATGATGCAAATTTTGCGTGTTCAATATAGGTTTCACCTACACTACTGGGGTGAGCTGTAAAAGGGTTACGCATGGATGCTCCTGGTAAGTTAATATTTTCTCATTATAGATTAAAGTGTTGCAGAATATCTACGTAACTTCTCAATAAGTGGGCCATGTTCAGGGCTACTCATTAAAACCTGTCAACGATAACAGGGTTACACCTGAGTTCTACTACTAGATAATGGCTTAAACTAGCTTTTGGAGTTTAACTATGAACTGTATGCCTTTGTTTTATATGGGAATTATATTGTGTGTCTCAGCGTTAACGGCATATGCTCATTCTAGCAACCCGATTGCGCACCTTGGGCTTGCTAATAACAGTGATTATTATTTAGTCCTTAGCACTGTAGATCATGATACCGCGAGCTGCAGTGACGAATGTTACCCCGTACTGGCCCCGAAAAAGGGTTCGACCGCCAATGAAATGTCCCAGCAATGGGTGGATTTATGGAGTACGCGCGATTGGATCTATGTAGGATACAATGTCTGCCAGTCGGTGAGTTACTCTGCTGCGGGCTTGCCGCAATGCCAAGGCTATTTAGGGCATTTAGGCGCAACCTTTAGCCCACCTAAAAATGCTAAATTTGCTGCAGAAGAAGGCAAGGTTAATATCACCACTGCCCATGGCAACACCTTATTTATTGCTGAATTTGTTCCCGATACGCCGGTTGAGCCCATTATTGTACCCAATCCGGTGCGGTATGATACCGTACCGTTTCGCGGCAATAATATTGCTGCAGCAGAATTTTCAAGTCCGAGTATCGATTGGATCATTCAAGATGGTTTTCCCAATAAAGAAGAGCTTAAGCATTTTGCCGAATATGGCATGAATACTTATCGCATTCCTATTCGCTGGTCTTATGCGCAACCGACATTACTGGGGCCTTTAAATCAAGCGTATGTTTCGCAACTGGTGGCTTCATCCACACTTTATTTAGAAGCAGGATTTAACGTAATAGTCGATTTACACAGTTACATGCGTTTTCAACCCAATTCAATGATCGAACCCTCCCATGCAGGCCAAGTGGTTAATGCAGAAGAACTTACCGATATTTGGGATAAACTCAGTGATGCATTGTTAACTTTATCAAAAGCTTATCCGAAACAGCTCATGTTTGATCTCATGAATGAGCCCATGAAAGATCTTAACTCAAGGGCAGTGCTTGATCGCTATAATGCTGTGATAAAAATGTTACGTGACAAGGACTTAAGTAATTTAATTCTACTAGAAGGTGCACATTGGAGCGGCATGCATTCTTGGCTGACTGAAAAAGATCAACAAGGGCAAACCAATGGTGATGTGTTTATTCCAGAGTTTATAAAAGATCCTATCAACCATTATGCCATTAATGTTCATCAATATTTTGATAGCGATCACAGTGGTACCCAATTGAATTGCACCAGTTTACCGGTTGAAAAAATCAAATCCTTTATAGCTTGGGCCGATAAATATCAATTGCGCTTTATGGTGACAGAATTAGGTGGTGCTGATGCAGGTCATTGTCAGCCCATGATTAAAGATTTTCTCACCTTAATTCACGGCAGCTCGCAACTCTTAGGTTGGACATTGTGGGCCGGCGGTCGGCATTGGGGTGATTATATGCTGAGCAATTATAAAGGTGGCGGTTCAGCACAATTACCGCAAGTGTTAATCGATGCGGATTTTTTATCTCGTCCTAAACGTTAGGTTTGGTAAGCCCTTTGAGTCGCTTGGTCGATATTTTATGCTCAGGCTGACGCAATTCGCATAAAATATCGACCAAGCGACTCAAAGGGCGTTTTATCTTGAGATAAAGACAATCGTAATACATCTGTCTGTCAAATATAAGTTCTCATATCCGAATAAGTTATCAACAAACAGGCTGCGAATAGGTTTTTACGCGAATTGCGTCAGCCCTGAGTGTAAACCTATTCGCAGCCTGTTTGTTGATTCTTCTATTTAAGGCAAATTGCTTTCCATTCAGAAGTAAAATGAGTATAGTGATTATTATTTTCATTTTGCTTAGGAGAAATACCATGGCCGGAAGTTTGCTGAATTTTTTTGATCGATTTGAAACCGATGCATTTGATCGGTTTGAAAATAAGTATCTTGCCTTAAGTGTGTTTGATGCCTTGTCTCCTGGCGCAGAGCGCGAAGGTGATAAGACGAATAGCGCTAAAGATACAGCGCCATGGTGGGTTCGGTTGCTCTTTCCCGTTAAAAATCATATATCACGCAATTCTTATGGAGACGACAACACAAACAAATTACCTCGTTATGGTCTCATATATGCCCCTGTGCGTTGGTTACTGGGGGAAAGAAAAGCAGAGCAATTTGATATCCTTAGACAGCACCATTTTAAAGGTACATCGTCCTTCCAAAAAAGTAATTCCCACTATTTCCGTTTTAAGCATATGAACGGCGCATCATTCGCATTGAGAGAGAATTTCGTCATTGGCTATGGCCCTAAGCGGGGCAAAATTAATTTTTTGGCTTTTTTAAATCCATTCAACTGGTTTCGTACTTTAGATAATCTATTTATTAATAAGGGCTTGGCAATGATTGCTGAGCAATTATATAAAGAAAGACTGATGGGCGAGGAGCACATTATCAGTCGATGGGGCTATGGTCTAGTGGGTGTGGTGCTGTGCACAATAGGCGCAGCTTTGCGTCTGCCACGGGTGATAACGCAATATGTAGTGGGCGCGACTGTCAAGCCCTTATGGAATTGCATTAAATATGATATGACCCACAAAGCCGCACTGAAAGCAACGCCTTGGTGGGGCTGGTTATTAGCCGTAGTCTTAACCGCAGTTAATGTTGTGGTGATCGGTTTAACCTTAGGAGGCGCTGCGCCTGTGATGGCGCATATTTCAAATGAAGCAAGTAAACTTACCATAGGTCTTGCAGAATCTGCTCTGCCCGCGGTAATGGTGCCCGCACAAGAAGTTGTGGTACAGCCGGTTGCTACTGCTCTGAATGAAGCCATTAAGCTGCCCCTACCCACCTCGTATTTACAATGGTTTCCAGACACCAGCGCGATACTAATGTCTATTTTATCAGCCGCACCTTCGGACTGTGTTGCTAAGCCGTTATGTAATAAGTTTTTTACGTCTAGTAATGATGTAAACAACAATAAGACTATGGATTTTTCAGATCCTAATGGCGATAGCGTACCTGAGGATATTAATAATGTCGAAGCGGATTACACGTTAAGAATGTTTAATAAGATGTCTAATACCTAGCAGTGCTCAATTAACGCCGTATTAAATATTCAATAGGACCGGTTTGAAAGTATTTCGTCCAGTAATGGCTAAATACAAAGATAATGATTAATATCGCGAGCGCTACTAGATAATATTCGCTAATGTGTAATTGTGTAGCAAGTCGCAAACCAAACCACAGCATAAAGCAAGCCGCTAAGATGCTCTCCGCTAAGTAATTAGTTAAGGAGAGTCGTCCTACTGCGGCTAAGGCACAGGCTATTTTCCCCATATTTTGCTTGCGGCACAGATAAATAATCGTGATCACATAGGTAAAACTCATGGGATACACGCTAATGATATAGGCCAATTCTTTCAGTGCAGGATGCATCCCCACTTTAAGTTCTGCATACATCACATTGGCCGCGATACTCAATATCCAGGCAAACGGCAGTAGACGTTTTATCATCGGCAGATAATAATCTAGATGATATAAAATTTGTTTGCGCCCAACGTAAAGCCCTAATAAAAACAATCCCAATATTTTTAAAAAACGTTTTGAAGTTAAGCTATTGGCCAAGTGCACCAGGGTGCGATCATAATTAGAACTGATAAATTTCATCCAGGGTCCTTCCCTAAATGCACTCAATGCTTTGCCATGTGAATAGGTCACGTAATGGTTGGGATGAAAATAAAAATTTGCTTGTTCAAATAAACCCATGATGACAGGCATAAATAAAATGACACCTGCCGCGATCAATAGGTTTCTGTCTGAGAGATCTTTAAATAACAGTAAAAAAACACCTGCCACAGCATAAATACGTAAAATATCATGCGGCGAAAAGAGTAGGGCATGTAGCCAACCAATGATAAATAATAAGGTCAGTCTTTTTAAGTACCGATACACAAAATGAGGTTGGGTGTGTGCTTTTGCGAGTAAAATGGAAAAGCCTACGCCAAATAAAAACGCGAATAAGGTGTAGAATTTAAACCTTAAAAAAATTTCATGGAAGACTAAGATCCATTGATCAATAGGGTAGGAGGCGAATTGATTTTGTAGTGTGCCAGAAAGATTCCGATAGCCTGAGAGGATGAAAATATTCGCAAACATAATACCGCACAGGGCAAACCCACGGAGAATATCGAGTATAGGCATGTGGGTGGATGCTTTGATGATTTTTGCTCTGTTTGAATAAGAGCAAAAATCATATTACTTCCAAAGCTAACTGTCAATTAAGGCCTATTGATACATAATAAACATCGGTTGTGGCTTCAATCCAATGATTTGACTGGGCGTAAATAAGCCAGTGCTCGGCGGTTTGAGATCATTGATATAAAATAATTTCATCCCCGTAAATTGCACCGATTCAGGCACAATAAAATCGTGATAAGTACTCAATTTTTTTGCCTGTGAGCCCCAGCCGTCCATATTCATTACGATTTGCACTTCAGGCAGCGGCTTAATGTTCTTGGCATTGGTGACCATATGCTCAGTAAACCTATGAACAATCAGCACCTTGGGTGGTAATTTATTGTCACGTACGATCTTGGCTAAGAAATTGGCCGCATAATTGACATCGGTTGCGTCCATCGTACCGATTTTCGAGCCGGGTTTATCACCGGATTTCATTGAAAATTCCGGATCAATTGCAAGCATCACATTAGGGAGTGCAAGGTATTTAGCCAGCGGTGGCAGCTCGGCTTGCAGATCACTTAAACCCACTTGCACGTCCAATATCATGATCCCATTGACTTGCTTGGCTAAAGCCAAGGCTTTTTGGATTTGATCATCGGGCATCCGCTTTCTGTATTTACCGTCTGATCCAGCGCTGCCTTGGGCGACCACGGCTATGTAATCAATCGCCGGAATAATGGGCGTGTGAGGGTCTGCGGCGCGCCAACGGGCCACTTCGTTCTGTAGCATTTTGATCATTTGATCAGGGGGATATTGCCCTAGGACACCCATTTTTGCAGAATAAAAGTTCCCATAATAGGCCACAATGCGGTTAGATGGCAGCATTGAGTCCCCTGAGTGCGCATAAGCACTAAGACACGCAAATAAGCCTAGAAACAGCGTAGCCGTCAGCAAGACTAGTTTTTTAATCGGACAAATAGTACGTTTCAAGATATTCACCTTTTTTAGGGTTAACCTAGAGAGTATAGATGATAACTAACTATCAAGCATGATGATGACCTACCCCTTATTTGCCTTATAGTTATTTTCTTCATTAATCATATGGACGCAAAACAATTAAGTGAATATTAAGTAAGCAGTTAAGCATTGTTTTGGGAAATGACTCACTGTATTATTATTCACTTATTGTATAAGAGGTGCATGATGTGGGAAAAAAGTAGATTGGGTCAAGTCGTACGTGATAAAAGAACCCGTTTTGAAAGCAGTATTCAGGAATACGCTGTGCAATTATTTGCTTTATCGGATGCCGATCAAATTATTCAAACACAAAAATATTTAGAAGTTTTTTGGAAAGTTTACCCTACGATTGAAAAAGCCAGTAATGAGCCGACACCTGATGTGATCTATGAAGCACTGAATGGAATATTATCTTATCCGTATGAAGATGATGATATTGCAAAACTCAATGAAAAATTTGTTAAGCACTTAAAAGAAAAAGCGCTACAAGGAAAAGGTGAACCTGAGCATGCGTATTATTTGTCGCAAATCCTTGATAAAAAAGGAGATACCGAATCGGCGAAAATAATAAAGGCACAATTTGATGCTGCGTGTGCGGCAGTTGCGCAAGAAAAAGCAGAAAAAGAACAGGCACAGGCCAAAAGAGTTGCGGAAGCTGAAAATGCAAGACAGCGTCTTGAGGAACAAAGAGCAGCTGCAGCCCATCGACGCGCTGAAAAGGCAGCAAAAAAGAAGGCCGAAAAAAATCAACAGACCATAGTCGCACAAGGATCAGGCACTTCTGCAGAACAACCCGCTGATAACAATGAAACAGACCCTGCAACAGCAAAAAATGATACGCCCGTTGTGAGCATCGCGCCTCCTGTAGAAGATTATGATGCGATGGTCCTCAAGGCTCAGGAATATGTGGTTAAAGAAGATTATCCGTCTGCCATTAAGTTATTTAATCAAGCCGCACAGCAAGGACATATCGAAGCGTGTTATCAATTAGCCCGATGCTTTGAATATGGTTATGGTACAAAAAGTCATATGGGCTGTGCTGTCTTTTTTTATGTCCGTGCAGCATTTAAAAAACATGATTTAGCTATTAAAGCGTTAGATCGATGCTTAAATCATGAAGGGCAATTATTACTTGCAAAGTTAGATAAAAATGAGCCGAATGAATATCAAAAAATTATTAAGGAAACATTGTTAGCGGCGCTTATGCCTGAAGTTATGTTTGCAGATGAACAAATACTTAAACACCCGACCAATCGTGCTGCTGTCATAGGGATTTTACGCAAGACACAAGAAGAGATACTGTTGCGTGAGGATGTTCAGAATCATCTAGGTAAACTGATTGCATTGTTTCAATTTGAATTTGAAATTTTAGGTATTGAAGTTAATTTGGAATTAAATGAGCAGGTTGAGGTGTCAGTGAGCGATCAAGAAGCATGGCTTGCTGAAGCTAAGCTTGTCTTGAGTCAAATGCTTAAAACGCCCGAAGCTCATGATGAACAAATTTTAGCTAAATTAGCTGAGTATTTCCCAGTAAAAACGACTGAATCTGAATCACGGGCTGTTTTAGTCCCTTTTGAAAATAAGCGCAGGGCAAACTTGATAGTTCATGCCACATCGCTAATGCTGTTGCGATCCATACAATTTTTCAGTAAATCTGATCCTCAAAAAGCATTGCCACATGTCAATTGCTTGATAAAGCTATTGCGCTTTAATCGTGACGTATTAACTTGGGTGCAATTTAATCCTCTATTTAAACAATTGAGCCTATCGTTAAATTTAAGTTTTTCAGATGAAATCATGATTCCATTGAATGAACTGGAAATGACTTATAATGACAGTTTATATAATTTTATTGCTATTGCCGGTAAAGTATTGCGTGAGCAAACCTCAAAAACAATAGCCGCACTTTATGAAGCATTGGTGACTATCGTTTTGACGGATAGGGACTTGCAGCGCACCTTAGCCCCTTTTATGTTCGCTATAGTTGTATTTCAAGGCGCGCAGAATAAACAAAAACATCCTTTGATAGCGGCCTTATTGACTTTACAGCCGTATCAGCTCACAGATCATGAGGATTGGGAGCATACGATTAAACACCTCTGTAAAAAATCGCCCCTAAAAGAGGCGGTGCAATTTAAAACAGAAGCTGAATTATATGCATTTATTAGTGCTGCGATATGGACGATAAGCGCATGTCGATCGGGCTACGTCTTTGCTAGTCTGACGGCTCAAGAGAGGGAGAAAATTACAAAATACAGTAATGACTATACAAACTTTGTAACCGATGTCGATATGAAATTTAGGAAAGACGGAAATTTTACTGCCGATCAGGTGACTGTTACCAACAACCCTGTTTTAAAATATTTAGAGGGCATCAAAACACTGGATGCCACAAATCCTGCATTAGTCCTGGCACTCATGGATGCCATCATCAATTCTGGATTGCCCAGCGTTAATAATGGCTCACGTGAAGAAGTATTAAAGCATCCCTTAAATTATCTAACCGTTGAGAAAATTATACTTGACGCAGAATCCTATGCAGCAAGACTATGGGATGCGCTCGATAACAATGGAGATATCACGAATAAAGAAACCATACATGCAATAAAGCGGACCGCGAACATGAAGACGGCTATCACTCATTTAAAATCAAAGTGTGTGACTGCTGGCGCTTCATCAGGACTTGCTGCAGAGGGGGCAGCATCGCAGTCACGCGCCCCCTCTATAGTAGTGCCTATTCTCATTGAAGATAAAGTAAAAGCGGTTAGCTTATATTTGTTCAGTATTTTTAAAGATATGGGCAATCAGTGGAAAGACATTTACACTACGCCTACACGCAAGCGCTTGTTTATACAAAAAACAATCGATAAATGTCAGCTTAATGATTGGTCTCTAGATGATAAACAAAATCTGGTGGAAAAATTTCTATTGAGATTTCCTCTTGATGCATTAGGTACGTATCATGGATTACTCGCTCAAGAGCTGGCAGCCAAGATCACCGCGCAGCCTAATGGCAGTGTGAGTAAACCTACCCGTCATGCACAACAAAGTGCTCAAAGCAATAATAATGCTTCATTACAACAAGGGAATGCGATACCCGTTGTTGCAGTTAATGCAAAGATTGAAGATAAAGTAACTCATAGTTTATCTTAGTTTGAATTTGCTTTTTTCTTGATTAGAAAATCTAATGATAAGGGCCCTGGACCATAACATAAAAGTGTGGTCAGTAACAGGGCCCAATAAAAATGATCGATAAAATTTAAATAAGTAAATTGTATCACCGCAGTCATCAGTAATAATGGCAGGGTAGCTAATCGCGTGGCGAAACCCAATACCAATAATACAGGACAAGTAAGTTCAGCTGTTGCCGCTAAATAGGCAGCAATTTCAGGCGGAATGAAGGGCACACGGTATTCGTTAGCGAATAAATAGAGTGTGGCTTGCCAATCCGTAATTTTAGTTAAGCCTGAGTACCAAAAAATACGTGCCATCCATAAGCGGATCACGAGTACTAATAAAGGCATGCCATAGTGTGTTAGGCCTTGTGTGGTTTTAATGTAAATCGATGTGATCGTTGTTTTCATAGCGTGTAGTGTTTTATTATTAGAAACATAAGTTGCATGTCTATTTTAAATTAAACTATCTTGTAATACTATCTTATAAATTGCATTGTTACAAAGTGTTAGCCCTATTTTTTAATCACGCTAAGCATTCTTCTTGCTAAGGAACAATAATGAAACCTTATTTCATGGGCATAGACATTAGTACGACTGCTTCCAAAGTGTTGGTTGTGGATAAACAGGGCAAGGTGATCGCCACCCATTCCTCACCCCATACCTTATCTACACCGCAACCTCAATGGTCTGAGCAAGATCCTAATGAGTGGTGGCAGGCGACGTGTCATGCACTCCATCAGGTGTTAAATAGGGTTAATCCGCAAGACATTGCTAGCATAGGTTTGACTGGACAAATGCATGGCTTAGTTGTTTTAGATGCACAAGGTAAAGTATTGCGTCCAGCCCTATTATGGAATGATCAACGCAGTTACATCGAATGTGAAGAAATCACTGAGCAGTTAGGCGCACGCTTTTTGACTCAGCATATAGGCAGCACATTACTCACCTGTTTTTTCCCGCCTAAATTAAAATGGTTGCAAAAACATGAGCCTCATGTCTATAAAAATATTGCTCATTTTTTACTGCCCAAAGACTACATCCGTTATCGTTTGAGCGGTGCTTACATGACGGATGTGGCCGATGGTTCAGGCATAGGATTAATGGATATCGCACAACGCACATGGTCGGATACATTATTAACTGCCCTCAATATTCCTGTAGCGTGGTTGCCCGATTTATATGAATCGCAAGAAGTCTGCAGCGCAGTCAGTCTTGAAGCAGAAGTCGTCACACACCTACTTGCAGGCACACCGATTGTTGCAGGAGCAGGCGATCAGCCAGCAGGAAGTATTGGTTGTGGCATTGCAAAAGTGAATGCGACCAATATGGCCGTGGGCACTTCCGGCGTGATTTTTTCGGTAACGGATCATTATGCGCCTGAACCCTTAGGACGTTTAAATACTTTTTGTCATGCTATTCCTAAGACTTGGTTTTATATGGGAGTCACTTTAAGCGCTGCGGGTTCAATGCATTGGCTGCGTGAGAATTTAGCGCCTAATCATTCCTATAAGGAATTAGATGACATGGCAGCACTGATTGCACCGGGATCACAAGGATTGCTTTTTACGCCCTATCTTTCTGGTGAGCGGCATCCCCATGCTGATCCCCTGGTGCGCGCATCATGGGTAGGTCTAAGTTTACGCCATCAACTGGCGCATATGACCCGTGCTGTGATGGAAGGGGTGGCGTTTAGCTTAAGAGATGTGTTAGAAGTGTTTTATCAACAAGGCATTACGCCTAAGCAGCTTATGATTAGCGGTGGGGCAGCCAACAGTGCTTTATGGCGTCAGATCATTGCTGATGTGACCGGCTTGCCTTTATTGACTGTACAAGCCAATGAGGGCGCGGCATTAGGTGCGGCAATTCTTGCAGCTGT
>JABCZS010000007.1:72736-78426 GCA_013289605.1 Gammaproteobacteria bacterium | reverse complement strand
CAAACAACTCCTAACCCATTGATTCCATTATGCCTTTAGTGCGAATCGAACGCCCGACCTACTGATTACGAATCTGAGTCAGATAACAAATGACAACACATAGTAATAAAATACAACAATTAAATCAACAGGTTGAAATAAAGGTTCCATTATCTTGTGTTGCATAGTTTTGTCAGTTGTTATCTCTGAGTGCCCCAGGAGTGCCCCATGAAGAGATATGTGTTATAATCTTATTAATAAGAATGTAAAGGAAATAAGATGATGAATATACTAGCAACAACGAAAATGTCTTCAAGGGGCCAAGTTGTGATCCCTGAAGATATTCGCAAACAACTTCACTTAGAAACAGGCACACAATTCGCTGTAATTGCTGAAAATAATGTAGTAATATTAAAAATCATTACCCCTCCTAAACTCAGCGAGTTTAAGGGAATATTGAATAAAATACAAAATGCAGCCAAAGCAGCAGGACTCACCACTGAAGATCTAGATGAAGTGATTAAGGAAGATCGTAAAAAATGATTCGGATTGTATTAGACACAAATGTATTTGTGTCTGGTTTATTTTGGTCTGGACCTCCACGCCAAATATTAGATGCATGGGAAGAAAAAAGTTTATGCCTTGTGTTCTCCCTAGAAATCATGGAGGAATATAAACGAATAGCGCATGCTTTAGCACATAAACGTGAGCTACATCAGGATATTAATGTCTCTGCCGCCCTAGAGCTTATTGCGATACATGGCGAGCTAGCCTCCCCTATTTCCCTTGATAAATCAATCTCACGTGATGCTGATGATGATAAATTTATTGCTTGTGCTTTAGGCGCTGATTGTTCTTTGATTGTGAGTGGAGATAAGGATTTATTGGATATTTCTGGATTTGCGGGGATTAATGTAATGAAACCAGCAGATTTTATACTAAATCATCTTTAAATTGATTTAATTTTCTTTTTAGCCACCCCCATTTATTGCATTTTTCTTCTATTTTTCTAATATTGTTTTCTATAACAGTATTGACCTTATTAAAATTTAACTGCTGAATATGAGAAAAAAAGTTAATATAATACTCTCCATCTTCATCTTGTCGGAAAAGTTCTTCCATCTGATTTTTCGTCGGAACAAATGATTGTGTTTGAATATGCTTTTGTATTTTCTTATAAATCTCTTGCGCTACAATAACCCTTGGATGAATCGCTCGTTTCGATTCCATTTCATATGCCTCTACTAATCCTGGGCCAAAAATAATATTACTTTCATGATGTAGTTCTCCTATAACCATAGCTCCTCTAAAAATAAATTCACCGTCTAAAATAGCTGGTTGAACTATCTGGGCATATGTCCTAGCTATTCCAATTATTTTGGCACATATTTCCTCTTCATCTGATTCTTCTATCATCGAAGAGATCACTAAAAGATCAGAAAAAGAGATGGCCTTAAATGTTCTTGTGATTTCATCATAGCTATCACCTTCTTTAGTTTCTACAGTTTTTGTTTCTTTAGTATTTTCAAAGCATTTTAAATAATTTAAAAGTTTTAGAATTTTTCCAAAATTTTCTTTTTCTTTATACCTTTCTTGGGAACCCAAAGCATCAATATATAAAATAACATGCTTTTTATAATCGTTCATTGCTGCAGACCTCCCATAATTAGATATTATATATTTAATATGTAACTACAATTTAAATTCAAAACTGAAAAATTAATGCCGACAGGGCGAATCGAACGCCCGACCTACTGATTACGAATCAGTTGCTCTACCGACTGAGCTATGTCGGCTGGGGATAAACCTGAAGTGCGTTATTATAACAGGACTTGGGTAAAACGACAGAGGGGCTAGCTAGGGTGGGGAGTAATTTGATGGTTTAAACCATGGATGGGCATTAAGTATAATGCCAATATTCCTCAAGAATATGCCGTCCCATGCATGAAAAATTTTCGACTATAATCATATTCACACTCACCCAGACAGGAAATGCCATGTTTAGCAACATGTTAAAAGAATTCAAAGATTTCGCCCTGCGCGGTAATATGATCGATATGGCAGTTGGGATTATCATTGGTGTTGCGTTTGGTAAAGTGGTTACCTCGCTAGTGAATAATATTATAATGCCGCCCATAGGTTTTTTATTGGGCCGCGTGGATTTTTCTAGCCTGGTTATTACCTTACACGAAAAAACTGCTGATATGCCCGCCGTGGTGATTAGTTATGGTTTGTTTATTAACACGCTGATTGATTTTATCATCGTTGCTTTTGCAATTTTTATCGTAATTAAACAAGTTAATCGCTTTAATCCAATCGGCAGAACGCCGTCAGAAACCACCACTTCATGCCCTTATTGCTGCACAGATATCCCCATCAAAGCAACACGTTGCCGGCATTGCACTTCGCTGATATAAATGTAATGAACTGTGAAATAAAAAAATTAGACACCCACAAGAAAATAAGTGAGTGTTATATATCTCATCTGCAATAAATCTTCATCATGAGTTTTTTTATCATGCAATTATGATTGCTGAACCCCGCGGGTAAAACGCGGGGCATAGCGTAATTTAATCGATAGGCTTAGGTTGTAATGTAGGGTATTGGCCGCTTTCCATATGCCACACCTCACGGCTCCAAATGTAATCACCTAAATCGTCAAGTTTACCGAAGTATTGTATATCATCAGGATTTTGCATCTGAATCGTGCTTAATTGGACAGACACATCAACCCCGGGCTGATTTCCTAGTGTGTAACTCGTAGAGCAATCAAGTTCAAATAAACGCGTGCAAAGTTCAGTATCATCGCCTTTATCAACGACACGATTGCCTCCCGAACCTACCATCGCTTTCATATTCGATTTGCCCAATACAAAAACTCTTTCGAAGATAATATCGTTATGGTTATCGGGTTGATTAACCATTATTTGTGCATTGCCTATGATGCCGCCCGCATCTAAATATTTAGCATGGACTTCAATATTGCTATAACTGTCGATAAATTTAGCGGTGCTTTCCACATTCACAAACCCGACAAAACCACCGGCTACGCGTTCGGCACGAATTAACCCATCATTCACGGATGAACGCTGAACTGTAACCGCACCCTCAATGCGTCCTATCAGACCCCCAAATCCGCAAGGCTCATGCATGCGACAACCTATATCTTGGTAGGGATCCAAATTATTGATATTGTGAACTTCTGCATAATCAATTTCTGCTTTACCGGCCTTGCCGATGAGTCCCCCAGCAAATTTATTTCTCTGGATGTTAATATTACTCACTTTCACATTAGAAATATCAAGATTAGCTCCGGTACCAATCAGTCCCCCTGACGCGCCTTCGCGATCTTTACCGTTTGAACCCGGAAAATTTTTCAAAATAATGGAATTAAGACTCACGTCATTTATCAAAGCGCCTGCGCCTGAAACTTTTCCTGCAAGCATTCCTACATCATAATCAGGACGAGAAAGTGCCTGAGAATAAAAAATTTTTAAATGAGTAATAGTCGCCCCAGCTAAATGGCTAAATAATCCAGTGGGCTGATCGCGTTGTTTTTCTGGATGTTGAATATTCAAATGGTAAATCCCATAACCGTTGCCATCGAGCTGCCCCGAAAAGATAAAACCGTCGTCATTTTTATTGCCTATCGGCGCAAAAGGCACATTACGACACCAAAGATCGTTGGCCAAATAGTAACTGGCATCCATATCTTTAGCGATACTCTCAAGACTGTATCGATCATGAACACTTTCACTGAAACAGTGGGTAATGGGCACCGCTTTCGCGTGCACTATGCCAGATAATAATGAAAAAATCATTAATGATAAGAAATGCTTAATATTTGACATGATAACCTCTAAAATTTATCCGAATTGCGCCAGCCCTGAGTATAAAATTGTCCCCCAGACTCTTTGTTGGGCTTTCCTAGTCACCATGGCAGTACACCGGGTGGTTGTCATAGAGAGCTTGTCATGGCGTTAGAGCAACTTGAGTTTGTTCCTGACTGTAAGTTTACTTGATTGGTTGCATCTATATTGATTTGACCATCCATTTGACTGTTTGAGCTACTCGCATTTGTTAAATGGGTTTCATAAGCATTCATAGGCCAGGTATATGATGATGCTTGGTTTGATGAATTAGATTGGGTCACCATCGCAACCGTAGGTTTAGCAGTAATTGGACGATAACAGAGAAAATCAAATTCTATTTTTTCTTTAGTCATAGCATTTCCATCAGCAGTCATAATGTAGTCACCATCAATTGAGCCGTTTGCTAAGATTCTTTCTTGTTTGTCATGATTATCTAATCCAAAAACGCCAAGGCTAACACATCCCAATAAATCAGATACGCCTGGAACTCCGAGTGTAAAGCCAGAATGAGAACTGCCCGTAAAAACAGCGTATCCCTTTTTATCATCATAATGTTGATATCGCTCAAGCATGACCATATTCATTAACTGAAGACGAAATCGCCTGATCTTTTCGCCATAAGTGACTTCTGTATCAATCGCGATGATGCGTACCCCCGCAGTTTTTGCTGCTTTGACAATATGTGTAAACGTGCCTGTTTCACCTTCTAGCTTGAATCCTTTATCAAGGAAAGCCAAATATAATTCTAATTCACGAGGCATCGCAGAACCGGTGGGAGATTGCATATATTGATCGAGCAGAGCTTGATGACGTTCATGTAATAAATGCTCCATATATAATGTAGTCACGCCTTTTTGTTTTAATAACGGCATATGTGTGATTAAAAATTCTTTTGAACTCACCTGGGTATGACCTTCTGCTATGACTATCCCTCGGCTATAGGTCAAGCAATTTTGCAACAGTACTTCTTCGCTACATGCTTCGGGTAAAGTAAATTGTGGCTTTAAGGGTAATATTTCAGCAAATGCAATAGTGGCGGCGTCTTTAATGCGTTTTTTTTCTGTTGTTAAAAAAATCGAGTAATCCCGCGCCAAGTATTGTTCGATAAATTTATAATGAATCGGATTATCAGGAAATAAAGCCTGCATTTCTTTAGGGCCATACCCTGTATCAACCCGAAAGGCATTATCATCAAAAAAAACCAAAGGATTATCTAATTTAAGTTCTTTTATTTTTTCTTCATAATATTTTTTTAATTTTTCATAAACAATTTGATCGTTATCTTGCGTGTTAAATAAATATTCGTTGAGATTCTGCGCATCTTTATTATTGTCTGCTATCAGTTTATCCCTGAGCGGGTATAGATCTGAATCCTGACTTAAGTTGCGGTAATATTCATTATCCTTTTCAATATTGGCAAATCGAGTCCATACCGTAGAATTAGGATAAAATTCATAAGTGACTCGAAAAGGGGGATGGGCTGGATGCCTGATGGCTTTTAGCAGGTCTGCCTTAGAAGCATGTTTAGTCATATATCACCCTGACGCCGATTATAAATAATAGCGATTATCAGCTAGTTATTCAGCTATGTCAATATTGAGAAAATAAACAGACACCCATAATTTAAAGTGGATGTCTAATACTCCAATCTATTCCAAAGCCTAAAATATGGGTGTCACATAGTCACCCTATATTCCAAAGTGTTTATCCGGATCAAACGCCCAACAAATAGTCTGGGAGCTATTTTATGCGAATTGCGCTAGCCCTGAGTATAAAATAGCTCCCAGACTATTTGTTGGGCTTGCCTACTTAAAACATGGGTGAAGAAAACAAATGAAA
>JABCZS010000007.1:0-72636 GCA_013289605.1 Gammaproteobacteria bacterium | reverse complement strand
TTTATGCGAATTGCGCTAGCCCTGAGTATAAAATAGCTCCCAGACTATTTGTTGGGCTTGCCTACTTAAAACATGGGTGAAGAAAACAAATGAAAAACAAATGACACCCACAATTTAAAGTGGATGTCTAACATGAAAAACAAATGACACCCACAATTTAAAGTGGATGTCTAATATTCCAATCTATTCCAAAGCATAAAGTATGGGTGTCACATAAAAGATGGGCACATAAAAGAGGGGTGTCACATAGTCACCCTATATTCCAAAGTGTTTATCCGGATAAAGCGCCCAATAAAGAGTCTGGGGGCAATTTTATGCGAATTGCGCCAGCCCTGAGTATAAAATTGCCCCCCAGACTCTTGTTGGGCTTGTCTATTTAAAAAAGGATATATAAAACATGGGTGTCAATTAATTATTTCTAATATCACCTGAGGATAATGAACTTCTCGT
Source organism: Gammaproteobacteria bacterium (assembly GCA_013289605.1). Lineage (GTDB taxonomy): Bacteria > Pseudomonadota > Gammaproteobacteria > JABCZS01 > JABCZS01 > JABCZS01. The sequence continues at coordinate 72,186 of JABCZS010000007.1, read as the reverse complement.
AATGGAAACCAAACATATTCTGTCAGAACTTGGAAAAGATAATCAGCTACAAAGAATTAAATACATTAAAAATTTGGATGATTAAATTTAATTATCTATAAAGTAAGTCCGTCATAGAGAGCGCAATGACGGAACAATACCGGATGTAGTGACTACATCCGGTATCCATTAAGTGAAGTTAGAACAATTCAGGCTTGGGAACCACCTGGCCAGTGATTTTGTTGACATATAAAGTACAAGGATCAGTCGGACATGTTTTGGGTGACTGGCCCACTATCACACTGTAATGATCGCCTTTAGATTTAATTTCTTTGATATCACCATAACCTGCTGCAATAACATTCTCATAAATTGCAGGTAAAGGTAAAGTCACTACTTGCTTAGGTGAGGGAATTTCTGTTGCGCTGCTGACAACCACCACTTCTTTTTTACCTAACTCATTCAAGCGTACGATTTTAACGTGATGATTATCGAGCATAATGATTTCTAGAATATCCCAGTCTAAACCTTCATTGTGCAACTGGGTTAATACTGAAGGAAGTAAAGCATCTGAAGAAGTGATATTCGCAGGGCATGCTTTTATTGAACAACTGCCGTCAGGGCACTGTATATATCCAGTTCCACATTTAGGGCACGGTGGTTTCATGCACACACCGTTGCCATCGCAGTCAATATATCCTGAAGGACAATTTGAGGCCGCCCAGACAGTAGCCATAGACCATACAAATAAACTTGCACTCAGTAACAATGCTTGGATAAATTTTCTCATGATCATTCCTTATTGATTAAAACTTCAGCATAGCAATGCTAGGCAGTTTCCACAATAATAATGGACTCTCTTATGGAGCGTGTCTTTAGATTTGCAGATTTGTGATTATTTAAATTACCTTAAATTCGTATAGCCCTGACTTAATACTTCACCTCGCGAGGAATCGTCTTGAGAAGAGTCATATTCAGTGTGGATAGTGTTTTGCTCAGAGTGCGCGTGTGAATTTTGCAAACTCGTGTGTGTCGTTTCGCTGGGTGCATTTTGATTCAGGTAATGATGATACTGCGTCAAGGCATGCACAGGGTGAGAAGTCGTAATGCTATTTTGCTGGGTAGATAAGCTATTAGTCAATGTGACTTCAGCCATATGCGGTGGATTATTCTGCAGGATGATGGTTGTTGGCGCATAATGATGGGGACGGCTATCGAGTGGGCTAATGTCGTTATTTTGCAAAGCTTCTTCTTCTTCTAAGTTTAAAGCCGTAATTCTTATATTTCGTGGCATGGTCAATCTCCTATAATAATTAAAATATGCAGGTATTCTAACAAATATAGTTATAGATCTCATTAATTATTTTAATAACTTAGCGTTAATCCAAAAATGGAGACAAATGATGCGAGTAATGGTTATCGATAATTTAGAAGATAGATATCGACGAGTTAGGGTTTAAAGCCATGCACAAAACCCAAACTCGCCGGCAAGGTTAACGAAACCTAATCGATCTGATCGCAGGATTAAATAGACCTAAGTTAACGCAAGTATCATCAATTGGCGAGCATTGGCGAATAAAATTATTTGAATTGGTAGGAGAGCTTGCAAGATAGTAATACGTTTCACCATTGGCTGCGGTGTTAGCGGTGATGCCCCAGGTGGAACTCGTACCACTTATCGACCCACACGTGTCCGCAAGAAATAAACCAGTCGTAGTGTCCACTTCACATTTTATAATGGAAGGGTAGGTATCTGAGGTGACATAAGAAAAGACTTGTGCACCCACACTGACAAACTCAATGTTATAGGGATAATAGTATGTGATCCCCATATTGATACAAGTGTCACTGACCAAATCCCCTGTATTATCCACTTCACAGCGTGTCACATTATTGCCCCCTCTTGAAGTAACATAGACATACGCTTGATCATTAAATTCTTGAAATGACAGATTGTAAGCAAAGGAGGGGAAAGTAGCGGCTAGCGTTTTACAATCATTTTCAGTAATTTTACCGTTAGCCAAATTGCAGCGTATTATATTGGGATTATATCTTGCTGTCATGTATGCGTACGTTTGCTGATCTTCTGCGGTGCGAACTGTAACACTCATCGTATTATTAAGTTTAGTGCCAGGAACCGTTTCGCAGGATTCTAAAAAAGCAGTACTTGTATTCACTGTACAAAACTTCATAGGGCTGATGCCATCGCTTACATTGCGGGCAAGGTATGCATAGGTTGTATTGTTAACAGTATTAAAATCAATATCCGTTACGAAATATATTTCTTCGGGTGGATTATTCTGGCAGGCAGTTAATGCACCATTTTCAGTCACTTCACAGACGATAATATTTTGCGGACCGCTATTATTGCCGGTGGTATAGGCATACTGGGCAGTTACTTTCGTCGCAGCATTATCTGGACTGGCATAACTCAAAATCATGATCCCCATGCCGAATGTCGCACAAATGCCTAATGCCAGTTTTTTCATGATCGACTGCTCCAATTGTAGATAAAGTGATTAAATTATCGATATTTAGTAAGTTTGTCAACTATTAATATTTATTATATTAAGATAGCATACTTATATCGGAATGGCGAGTTTGAATCGAGATCCCACTTTAGAACAAGAGAGCGAAACAACTAGACACCCACAATTTAAAGTGGATGTCTAATACTCCAATCTATTCCAAAGCCTAAAATATGGGTGTCACATAGTCACCGTATATTCCAAAGTGTTTATCCGGATCAAACGCCCAACAAATAGTCTGGGAGCTATTTATGCGAATTGCGCTAGCCCTGAGTATAAAATAGCTCCCAGACTATTTGTTGGGCTTGCCTACTTAAAACATGGGTGAAGAAAACAAATGAAAAACAAATGACACCCACAATTTAAAGTGGATGTCTAATATTCCAATCTATTCCAAAGCATAAAGTATGGGTGTCACATAAAAGAGGGGTGTCACATAGTCACCCTATATTCCAAAGCGTTTATCCGGATAAAGCGCCCAATAAAGAGTCTGGGGGGCAATTTTATGCGAATTGCGCCAGCCCTGAGTATAAAATTGCCCCCCAGACTCTTTGTTGGGCTTGTCTATTTAAAAAAGGATATATAAAACATGGGTGTCAATTAATTAAATGTGGTTGTCTATTATTATCTAAAGCTTAAAATGGAGGTTTGTTGCCCAGGGTACACAAATCAAAAATTTGCTTTTCTAGCTCAATAAAGTTAGTATATGCACTTATTACATATGAGTTAGGTTACTATGGGATTGCCATATTCAATTGCGGGTAAAATCACTGCTGAGACGCTGCGCAAGGATATTGAAGAAATCATCCCCTCGCTCTTGCCGCTTTACTTGCAAGCGCTAGACCAATATAAAAAGCAACCGCAAAACTTCACGCGAGGTCATCCTTTTCGTTTAATGCTCACCGGCAGTGTGGCACGCATCATCGCCATGCGGCATCTATTGGGTGAGCAGGGGAAGCGCATTGCCGCTAAGCACCGGGTGCCGTCTGATATGGATTTGATGTTGGTGCGATCCCAGGCGCCTAAGACGAGTCCTCAAAGTTTTAACGTGGCAACGGAGTACTATTTTAGATCAATTTGCAATGCGCTCGCACAAATCGTACTGGATGCGCAGTGGACAACAAAAGTAACGCCTGAATGGATGCAAACAGAATGCGTCGCTTCCCCTAAGTCTGCGGATATTTCCCTATTATTTGAAGAAATGACCGCGCTGCAAAAAAGTAGCGGGCACGTGTTTATTGATATTGAAAAACTCGAATTTTGTTTTGCAGATGAAGCAAGTTATCAAAAATTTACACAGTTTGAAATCGGCATCTCCCAGATTGAGCAAACCTGTAGTGCAAATTTCGATCTCAGTGCAATTAAAAAAGATGAGCAGCAATTACTTGAATGGAACAAGAATAGTGAAATAGAATGGCATGACTTTACGCGTGAGCAAAGAAGAATTGCGTTTGAAAAGTCCACGGTCTATCAACACCGAAGCAGCTTGGCTCATCTGATTTATACGGCAGCGTCTTTAGTGACCTGTGATTATAAATTTGATACCAAGGTTGAAGAAGTGATTAAATCTTTTATCGCTGCAAATAAAGAAATAGCGATCGCCATTTATAATGAATTTTTAGAAAAAAAACATAAAAAACTAGAAAAGAGTGGGACTAGCACTCCCCTGACACTTATCACAAATCTAAGCGCATTACTTTTTCCTACACTCACTGTGGAAATGCCTACTATTATAATGCCATCTAGTTTAGCTGAGTATTCACCGACCTCTAGTCACTCAGAGGGATCGAGTGTGACATTGGGAGCGAGCACGCCTGATCTTTCAGGGAGTACGGATTCAAGTGTTGGACATAATGATCATAATGATTTAGTAGAGTCAACGTTTTCATTGTCTGAAGAAAAAGGAATAAATCCTACACAACCCGGCGATCGCATAACGAATATAACGAATATAACGAATATAACTAATACGCAATCGAATCAGCCGACTTATTTGCAGGTAGCAAATAGTAATTCTAAGGCATTGACTATTCCCTCTAATAAATGGGCTACTCCAAACACCCACAGTAATAACAACACAGACGTAAAACATCCTAATTCTTCTATAAAAAATAAGCATCGTCTGCATGTAAAAACCAAAGTGTTGCGCCAAAACGTGGCTGCAATGTCGCATGACTTCATCGCGCTTCCAACGAAAGACACTGGACCAGTCCCGGTAATTGAAACAACTGTTGCAAACAGTATAAAACTAAATGAAGCACCTATACCGGCAATCACTGAGCCACAAAATTCTAAAGTAATACCGGTAGTCGTTCCCGATTACGTCCGACCTACAAAAAAGATGAAAGCTAAGGCTAAACAGGTGGCTGCTGATGCAAAAATAGGCTTAGATGAACCTGCAGTTGCTGTTGAAAATAATAATTCCAAAATAACTGTGATTCAAGAGACCGTAGTATCACAAGGCACAAATGAATCTACACCGGCACTTATGAACAATACCATTGCTGCATCATCTGATCATTTTGCAGTAAAGAAACAAAGGAAAAAATTAACGCATTCAGTGGCGTCGGTAGTTGTAAATGAAAGTGCAGAAAATGCTTCAGATTCTGTTATGGCTCAAGTAGCAACGGTACCCGCAGATGTGCGTGTGGCCCCAACGCTTGAGCCTGCGACGATAGTCCCGCCCGGCCCAACTCCCGAGACTATCAATTATAATTTTATACTACGAAACCTACAATATTTTTGCATGGCCACTCCATTTTTAGGTTACGGCTTAAACCAATATATAGGCATAAACCCATACCAAACAGGTTTGAGTGTTTTGTTCCTGGGCGCTTATTCATTAAGCGTGGATCTTATGTATAGATGGCATGCCGTCGATGAAAAAAATGAAGCGATCAAGAAATTTGAGCAAGAAAAAGCTAAATTAATTGCAAGCCCGACCTGGGATGTCATGCTATTTACTGCAGTGATCCGTGCTTTGCGGGAGATCCCACAAGCACAATTGGATTGGTTGACCGGGGATCCTAAACTTGTGTTTTTACGCAAAATCATTAAAATTTATGAGAATCTAGATAAATACTCAGGTCTTACTGAATGCGTAGATAACGGACGATACATCTTAGAGATCGTGCGTGCTGCTAATCAGGATGATTTAGAAATTGCAGCGAAGGGGCCGTATTTGTTTTTAGCTGAAATGGCACCCTATGATCCTAATGCATCAGAACTTGAGCAAAAGCGTGCACGGATAAATAATTATATTTTAGGATCAGATGAAAAAATACCAAAATATGAAAAAAGATACGCAGAAGGTATTTTGGAAAAGTTTAAAATATTAAGGGCGGATGTTTGTTATGCGATAGCGTATAACCAAATGAAAGTCTTTGATGCAGTAAGAAGTGCCCAGACTATACAGTATGCTTCTCAATATCATAAAAAAATTGCGCTGGAGGAGGTATTCTCATTGGATCTCAAGTACAATTAGTGATAAATCGATGGCCTCGATGTCTTTCGTTAAGGTCCCTAGAGAAATATAATCCACACCGGTTTCGGCCACTTCCCGAATATTTTCTTCATTAATTCCACCAGAGGCTTCAAGTTTCACTCCCTCAGGTTTCATCAATACCGCTTTTTTAATAAGGGGCAAGGAAAAATTATCTAGCATAATATGCGCAGCCCCTGCAGCAATGGCTTCTTGTAATTGCGATAAATTTTCAACTTCTATTATCATTTTGGCTGTTGGAGATGTTTTTTTGCACGCAGCGATGGCTTTTGTAATCGAGCCACAGGCGGCAATGTGATTTTCTTTAATAAGCACAGCATCAAATAAGCCTAGGCGGTGATTTTCTGCACCCCCTGTTTTTACCGCATATTTTTGCGCAACCCGAAGATTGGGTAGGGTTTTGCGCGTATCTAATAACACCGCGTCGGTATCTTTAATTAATTTTACAAAATAAGCCGTGCGGCTTGCGGTAGCTGATAAGGTTTGTAAAAAGTTTAGCGCAGTGCGCTCAGCGCTCAATATGCCTTGAGCCGGGCCCGCTAAGGTGCAGAACACTTGATTGGGGATCAGGTGATCACCGTCTTGTGCAATCCAAGTTAATTTAATGGCGGGATTGACTTGGTTAAACACTTCGGTGGCGTAAGGCGCGCCACATAACACGGCAGCCTCACGGCTTAAGATTTGGGCACGCACATCAGTATGCACCGGAATCAAACGCGCGCTTAAATCGCCACTGCCTATGTCTTCAAGGAGTGCCATCGTGATAAGTTGTATTTGGTGAGGATCTAGTGTGTTCATTTAGAATAATTGTGGTTTTAAGGTTCAGTCTTCCTGAGTGTGATATGCTTTAGCAGTGGTGTAAACTAGCTCTCTTCACCAAACTTATCTTGGATCAGTGCCATAATAGCAGCGATCGCCTCAAGCGCATCATCGCCTTCAGCCTTTAATTCCACTTCGGTATTCTGACTTGCGGCGAGCATCATCACGGCCATTATGCTTTTAGCATTGGCTATTTTACCCTTGCAATGGACACTGATATCCGCTTGAAAACGCCCCGCGGTGGCAACGAGTTTTGCGGCAGCGCGTGCGTGTAAGCCTAGGCGGTTAATAATAATGGTTTTCTCAGATATCATGCCACACCTGTCAGATCGCGGTGGCGGACTTGGACCAGCGGGTATTTCTTTTGATAATACTGCATCAGCTTTTCTGCAAAATAAACACTGCGGTGTTGTCCACCGGTGCAACCTAAATTAATGGTTAAATAACTGCGTTTATCCTTTTCATAATAAGGGATCCATAGGTCTAAAAAATGAATAATTTCCTCATACATTTTTTTGACTAAATCACTGCCTTCTAGAAAGGCAATGACAGCTTGATCTTGCCCAGTCAACGCACGCAGCGAGTCTTGCCAGTAGGGATTCGGCAAGCAGCGTAAATCAAATACATAATCGGCATCAGCGGGAATACCATTTTTATAACCAAACGATTGGAATAAAATAGACAATGTTTCACTGGATCGGACCGCAACCCGCTCGCGTATCAAATGGCGCAGCTGCGCTTCGGATAAGTGCGAGGTATCAATAAATAAAGTCGCAGCATTGGCAATGGGTTCTAGCAGCGTGCGTTCTTCTTTAATGGCTTCTTGCAGGCTGGTTTGCGCATTGCTTAACGGATGTTTACGCCGCGTTTCGCTAAAACGCTTTAATAGCGCATTGTCATCGGCATCAAAATAAATGATTTCAAACAGGTTTCCGTGCTTAATTTGCAATAAAATCGCATGCAGTTCATCATGACCCGGTAAATTTCGTGCATCGAGGCTAACGGCTATCCGATTTTGGGTTAAGTGGCCTTTTTTCAACAGGGAAGGAAACAGGGTCATGGGCAGATTATCGATGCAATAAAAACCAATATCTTCTAGGGATCGCAAACACACGGTTTTCCCTGAGCCGGACCGTCCACTAATGATCAGCCATTTTTGATGATTTGTTGCATTCATATCTGTTGTGCTCGGGATGCTTATTCGTTTAACTCGCCACTAAAATCTGATAGATTTCCTCCGCAGATTGAGCGTTTTCTAATTGTTTACGGATCTTGGCTTGACTCAGCTGCGTCACGATTTCAGCCAGCAGGTTATTATGTTCAGTTGTTGCCTCGATGGGTACACACAAGCCAAATACCCAATTCACGGGTTCATTGTCTGGGGCATCAAAATCTATGCCTTGTTTGAGTTTAATAAAACAGCCTACGGATTTATGCAGCGTCGGCACACGGCAGTGAGGAATGGCAACCCCTTCACCCACTGCGGTACTGCCCAATTTTTCTCGCTCAATAAGCAAATGAAAAAAAGTATCCATATCGCTAGGATTGGCGCACAACTCGGCCACTTGTTCTAACACCCGCTTTTTACTGGTGGCATTAGAATCTGGGAGTATGAGTTCGGGACTGATAATATCACGTAGCGCTAGCATTTGTTTTGTCCTTACTCCGTATGCTCGCCATGCGAATGATGCTTTTCTTTATGTTTAACCGCTTGGGTATTCAGTTTATCGGCCAAATCATCGATGGCGGCATACATGTCTTGGGATTCTGCTTTCGCAAATAATTGGCCACCGGGCACATTAATTTTTGCTTCTGCAATTTTCCTTAATTTATCGACGGACAGCACAGCATGGACTTGAGTGATCCCAGAGACATGACGGCTAATGCGTTTGAGTTTTTCTAAAAAATATTCTTTTAGGGCAGGGGTGACTTCAAAGTGTTGTCCAGAGATATTAATTTGCATTTTTTATCTTCCTTCTTGGGGCCAATGTTGACGTTTGCGTTCATTCGACGAGGCAATAAGTAGCGCCTCGCGGTATTTGGCGACGGTTCTTCTTGCGATATTAATGCCTTGAGCTTGTAAAATGGAGGCCAACTTGCTGTCACTCAAGGGCTGACTGGGCTCTTCAGCGGCGATCAATTTTTTAATCAAGGCGCGTATTGCGGTCGAAGAACATTCGCCGCCATGTTGCATATGCACATGGCTGGAGAAAAAGTATTTTAACTCAAATACGCCACGAGGGGTATGGATATATTTTTGCGTGGTGATCCGCGAAATCGTGGATTCATGCATTTCTACCTCAGTGGCGATATCGGTGAGTACCAAGGGGTGCATGGATTCTTCGCCAAATTCTAAAAACCCTTGTTGGCGCTCAATAATGGCGCGACCCACCTTAAGTAAGGTGTCAAAACGATTTTCTAGGCTTTTAATTAACCAGCGGGCATCTTGTAAATGCTCTTTTAAAAAAACGTGATCAGTTGCCGTTTGGCTTTGTTTAATCAAGTCAGTGTATAGGGTATTAATGCGAATTTTGGGCGTATTATCAGGGTTCAGCATCACCTGCCAGTTGCCTTTGTGCTTGTATACTAACAAATCAGGAATAATATATTCGGTTTGCTCAGAACTAAAAATAAGACCCGGCTTAGGATTAAGCGATTTAATCAATTTGATGATCTCGAGCAGCAGCGCATCGGTTAGATGATACGTGCGTTTGAGCTCGGCATAGCCATGATTGGCGAGTAGCGGTAAATCATGGTTAATAATGTCTATGGCAAGTTGTGATTGCTCTAGCGGCAGCGTGCGGCGTTTGATTTGCAGCACTAAACATTCTTGTAAAGTACGTGCTGCGATCCCTGCGGGTTCAAAATGCTGTAAATGCCTTAAGACATATTCTATGTCTTCTAAGGCCACGCGTACTTGGGCGTTTAGGATCTCTTGGATTTCAGTTAAAGACAGCGGTAAGTAGCCCGCATCGTTCAGCGCATCGATCATGGTACTTGCGATGATTTGTTCCGTATTAGAAAGCGGAGAGAAACGCATTTGCCAGAGCATGTGCTCGCGTAGGGTTTCTTCTGCCGCACGGTTTTGCGCAATTTGCTCAAAATAATCCCAGGCGTCAGCCTTGTTTTTTCCAGGGTTAACCAGATTAAAAATACTGGGGTGCTCAGGCAATGTATTATTCGCATTCAAACCACCGTCTTCTGCGACTTCTAACAGCGGATTAGCTTCCAGGGCATGGGTAATTTCTTGCTGCAGCTCCAATGTAGACAGTTGCAACAAACGGATCGCTTGTTGCAATTGCGGCGTCATTGTAAGCTGATTGCCTAGCTTTAATTGTAAACCGGGTTTCATTATGATCCTAATAAGTGGTACTTACTAAGTGTAATCTATTCTGGCAGGAATACATGGGACATCCACTTTTTAGTGTTTATTAGGGGAATACTTAAGACATCCACTCTTAAGACATCCACTTTTTAGCATTCATTAGGGCTTGAATGCAGTTAAAAATCCCCCCGACGAAACGTCGGCCCCCTTTACAAAGGGGGCAAGCAAGACCCATACAAAGGGATAAGTATAAAGGGGTAAGTCTTTCTGCCTTAGTGTCTTGCTTATCCCCACTGTCAAGGACTTGCTTGCCCCCTTTGTAAAGGGGGCCGACGTTTCGTCGGGGGGATTTTGCGATCTTTGATTTACTTCCAGACAAATATGGCCCCTTACAACGAAAACTCATCGCCCAAATATAAACGTCGTGCTTGGGCGTTATTCAAAATCTCTTGCGGGTTACCTTCGGCAATCAGGGTGCCGTTGCCCATAATGTAGGCGCGCTCGCAGATGTCTAGGGTTTCACGCACGTTATGGTCGGTGATGAGGATCCCTATGCCCCGGCTGCTTAAATATTGAATCATTTTTTTAATATCGAGGATGGAAATCGGATCTACCCCTGCAAAGGGTTCATCTAATAAAATAAATTGTGGCAAGAGGGCGACTGCACGGGCGATTTCAACCCGCCGTCTCTCGCCTCCGGATAAACTGATCCCCATACTTTTGGCGATGTGCTCAATATTAAATTCACTCAATAAATTAGCCAATCGAGTTCTGCGTTCACTTTTAGACAGCGGCAAGGTTTCTAAAATGGCGAGGATGTTTTGCTCAACAGTCAATTTGCGGAAAATGGACGGCTCCTGCGGCAGGTAACTGATCCCATGGCGGGCACGTTGATCCATGGTCAAGCCGGTAATGTCTTGACCATTTAAAAACACATGGCCTTGGTCGGCGGAAATTAAGCCCACCAACATGTAAAAACAAGTGGTTTTACCGGCGCCATTCGGTCCAAGTAGACCGATAATTTGCCCGCCCTTTAGATGCAGAGAAACATTTTCCACCACTATGCGGTTTTTAAAACGCTTGCATAAATTTTCCGCGCTAAGTTCCGGCATCTTCTTTACTCGTACGGTTTTTTAGAATAATAGTCGTTTGTCGCTTTTCTGTAGGGGGTGAATATACGGTTTCTTTCACGCCGTCGTATTCAATTTGTGCGGCGCGATACACATCGCCGTCTTGGGTGACTTCGGCCTCACCGGTTAAAGTCAGGTATTTTGTAGCGATGACATAAGTAATGATTTGTGCATGCGCAAACAATAAAGGTTTGTCTGGGGAAGTTAAGCCTTGATAGTGTGCAGGTTTGCCATAGACGATTAGTTTTTCAATTTTCCCGGTTTGTGCATTACGATAAATTTCTAAGCGATCACCGGTTAAACGTCGCGAGCCTTGCGTGGCCACAACATTGTCGGTGTAAGTCGCGATACCGGTTTGGTTGTCAAAATGAAAACTATCGGCATTAATAGCGATTTGTTGTTCATCATCGGGGGCGTTGTTGGCGAACACGGGTGTGCAGATCATTAAGAGCACAATACCGATTATTCCTAATGCAAAGAGAGGCTTAAGTAAATCATGTTTATTGTACAGTTTCATGCGCGCTGCTCACTTGACCTAATAAATGAAAGGTTTGTTCGGCAAAAAATATTTCCATACCTTGCCCCTCTAAGTGTTGCCCCACTTGAAAAACGCTCGTGTATTGATCCGTGTGCGCATATTCAGTTTCAGGAAAAATGGCTAAGGTAGATGTTTTAATTGTAGCAGCGCTTTGCGTGTGACTTGCAGGTTGTAACAAAACAACATTGTGCCATAAATCGATGCGGGTGATGTCTTGCGTATTCTCGCCATGGAACAAACGGCCTTTATCACTGCTTAATTGCCAGGGTTTATCTTCAGCTTTGGTGGGCATAATCTCGAGCGTCACGTCGGTTAAATCGGTAATATTATCCGGTGTATAATGTTTGACATTACGCGCCATTAAAATTTGTTTTGGATTTCCTTCCGCAGTCATTTCGGTTAATCTGACATGTTCGCCAAACCATTCTAGCGTTTGCGTGGGCGCTGGAATAGGTTGTGTGGCGCTCGTGTGGATGAATTGCCAGATTAAGGTGCCACTGCCGGTAAAAATCAGTAGGACCAGCAATAAACGTTTCATGAGAGGTAAGTCGCAACGAGCGGATCGAACGTGTGTTGGGCGCGCATAATACGCTCGCAGGCTTCACGCACCGCACCATAACCGCCTGCGTGGGTGGTGCGCCAATCCGCATACTTATCGAGTGTTGCGACGGCATTTGCGGGAATAATGCTTAAGCCTGCACGCACAAGTAGCGGTAAGTCGGGCAGATCATCCCCCATGTAAGCGATTTCGGTTTCTTTCAGTTGATATTTTTCTTGTAATTGCGTAAAGGCGGCACGTTTATCTTTTTGGCCGAGAAAAATATCATCAAAACCTAAAAATTCTAGACGGATGCGATTGAGTGGCGCAACACAAGTTGTGATGGCCGCAAGTTTAACGCCGCTTTTTTTAAGTAATTGCAGCCCTAAACCATCATGCACATGAAATTCTTTGCAAATCAGGCCTTGATCACTAAAGACTAAATGGCCGGGAGTCAGTACGCCATCGACATCGGTGATAAATAATTTGATGGCTTGTGCTTTGTGGTCAATTTCATTCATGGGCACTTTCCTTGTTTAAAGCTAAATCACTTGGGCACGCAGTAAATCATGCATATTAAACGCACCGATTAATTGATTATCTGGATCGGTGACCAGCAGGGCATTGATTTTTTTATTTTGCATCAAATTAAGCGCTTCAACGGCTAACATGTCAGCGTCCACTGTTTTACAGGGGCGGGTCATATTATCTTTAATTTTTTCTTGGTGGATATTTAGGCCACCACTCAATACGCGACGTAAATCCCCATCAGTAAAGATCCCGCAAACGTGATTTTGGGCATCGACTATGGCTGTCATGCCTAAACTTTTTTCAGACATTTCGAGCAAGGCCTCGCTTAAAGTGGCGTCTTGATTGACCTGAGGAATACCCTGGCCTTGATGCATAATATCTGCAACTTTTAACAATAATTTCCGGCCCAAGGCGCCCGCAGGATGGGATCGTGCAAAATCTTCTTCGGTAAAGCCGCGGGCTTGGAGTAGGGCTATTGCCAGGGCATCGCCCATGGCGAGCGTTGCCGTGGTACTCGCCGTCGGGGCTAAACCCAAAGGACAGGCTTCCTTTTCCACGGCCACATTGAGGTGAACCTCGGAGGACGTTGCAAGCATCGATTGCGGGTTGCCGGTTAAGCTAATGACGGGGACTTGTAAGCGTTTTAGCGCAGGGATTAGCGTCAATAATTCTTGGGTATAACCCGAATAAGAAATCGCCAAGACCACGTCTTTGGACGTGACCATACCCATATCGCCATGGGAAGCTTCTCCAGGATGCACAAAAAAGGCTGGGGTGCCTGTGCTTGCGAGCGTTGCTGCAATTTTATCGCCAATATGGCCGGATTTACCCATGCCTATCACGACTATCCGGCCTTCACAGCTCAGCATCAGGACACAGGCTTTGATAAAAGTCTCATCAATGCGCGCGCACAAAGCCATAATGCCAGAGGCTTCAATTTCCAGCACGGATTGGGCTAAATGTTTTAATTTTACAGGATCGTATGTCATCCGAGGATTTTATCACAGATTCTGGGAGCAGGCATGCCTGATGCCCATCAAAAAACTAGATCATTTGTGGCACATCGCATACAATCGGCTCCTGATAAAGGAATAACTACTGTCATGACACGTTCGGACCCATCACACCCGCCTAAAATACGCATGCGCGATATCCATTTTTCTCGTGGGGATCGGGCTATTTTTGATGGCGTAACTATCGATATTTATCCGGGTAAAGTAACCGCAATTATGGGGCCGAGCGGCACGGGGAAAACCACCCTTTTACACCTCATGACGGGGTTATTAAAACCTAATAGTGGCCAAATCGAGGTCAATGGCGCTTCCATCACTGCGCTTTCCGAAGCAGGACTTAAACGCGTTCGCCGGCATATGGGCATGTTGTTCCAGGGCGGTGCTTTATTTACCGACATGAATGTATTTGATAATGTGGCTTTTGCATTGCGCGAGCACACTGACTTGCCTGAATCCATGATCCGTGATTTAGTATTAATGAAATTAGAAGCCGTAGGCCTACGTGGCGCGCAGCAACTTATGCCGCGTGAGCTTTCAGGGGGCATGGCTAGACGGGTGGCACTGGCCCGCAGCATCGCCTTAGATCCTGAGATTATTTTGTATGATGAACCCTTTGCTGGACAAGATCCTATCACTATGGGCATGTTAGTGAAACTGATCCGGTTATTAAATGATACTTTAGGCTTAACTTCAGTCATCGTGTCGCACGATATTATGGAAACCGTGGAAATTGCGGATTACATTTATTTGTTATCCGAAGGTAAAGTGGTGGCCGAAGGCACGCCAGATCACCTGCGTCATTCTGCTTCAGCCCATGCTGAACAATTTATGCACGGTAAACCCGATGGGCCTGTGGCATTTCACTATCCCGCACCGGATTATTATCAAGAACTCATGCATAACGACAAGGACACTTAAGCGATGGATTTTTTGGGTCAAATCGGCCGCAGCATTTTACAATTTTTAACCGCGCTGGGGCAGGCCAGTTTATTCTTATTGCTGGCGCTATTGACTAAGCCACGCTTAAAATCATTTCGTTTATTGTTGAAACAATTTTATGTGGTGGGTGTGTTATCCTTACCCATTATTGTTTTTGCCGGTTTTTTTGTGGGTATGGTGCTAGGCTTACAAGGCTATACTGTACTCGTTAAGTTCGGCGCTGAAAGTGCGCTAGGACAGTTGATCGCTTTAAGTTTAGTGCGCGAATTAGGCCCGGTTTTAGGCGGCTTGTTGTTTGCTGGGCGTGCGTGTTCAGCATTGACGGCTGAAATTGCCCTATTAAAAACCACTGAACAACTTGATAGCCTGCGTTTGTTAGGGGTGGATCCTATCCATCGCGTCATCGCTCCTCGCTTATGGGCGGGATTTTTTTGTTTACCGTTACTGGTGATTATTTTTAATATGGTTGCGATATACGGTGGGTATTGGGTCAGCGTGGATTGGCTGGGCATCGATAGCGGTAGTTTTTGGGCCAGCATGCACCATTCAGTGGATTTTCGTGAAGACATTATCAATGGCATTATTAAAAGTATGGTGTTTGCGATAGCCGTCACCTGGGTAGCTGTTTACCAAGGTTATGTGGCTGTGCCTACATCGGAAGGGATAGGTTATGCCACGACACGTACGGTGGTATACGCTTCATTAATGATTTTGGCGTTAGATTTTATTCTGACTGCTGTGATGTTTACCGGATTAAAGTAGAGGAGTCTATCTATGCGCTATGGGGCATTAGAAATAACAGTCGGATTATTTATCGTTGTTGCAATTGTGGCTTTTAGCGCACTGGCTTTCCAAGTCAGCGGTTTAACCACGTTTTATGAACGCGATAACGGCTATCAAGTCTCCGCCTATTTTGAAGAAATTGGTGGCTTAAAAACACGCTCCAGGGTCACTATTGCGGGTGTGCAAATCGGTCGTGTGCACCAGATTGAGCTTGATGCCACTAGTTTTTCGGCACAAGTGGAGTTGCAAATTTTCTCTCAATATAAGGATATGATCCCCATAGACAGTTCTGCCAGTATTGTGACTGCAGGTTTAATTGGCGATAATTATATTGTGATTGAACCGGGTGCTGAATCGGACGCGATACAACCGGGGGGGGTGATTGAAGAAACGCATTCCGCTATTATTCTTGAGCGGTTAATTGGGCAGTTAATATTTAATCAAAATAATGAAACTCCAAAGCAATAACATCGAGGACAGTGAATCATGTTTAAGAAAATTTTATGTGCGATCAGTATCCTGTTTTTTTCGGTATGTGTTTTTGCACAAACGCCTGACAAAGTGGTGCAATCGGTGGTGGATCAAATGTTATCCAAATTAAAAACTGAACAAGATGCGATAAAAACAGATTCGAACCGCTTAGTGCAAATCGTAAATGAAGTGATCATGCCCCATACCGATATCGTACAAACTTCAAAAGGGGTGTTGGCTAAACATTGGCGGGAGTTAACGCCTGCGCAACAACTAGCCTTCGAAAAAGAATTTGAACAATTATTGATTCGTACTTATGCTGTGTCTTTTCGTGCCTATCAAAGCCAAGAGATTGTGATCGTTGAGACGCGTTATAATCCGAGCAATGCAAATCGTGCGGAAGTGCGCACGCTGATTAAAGAGTCTGGCAAGCCTAATTTACCGGTAAATTACCGTTTTCTCAAAGAACCTGATGGCTCTTGGAAAGTGTATGACATTAATGTAGATAATGTGAGTTTAGTCAGTAGTTTTCGCTCCCAAATAGGCGGTGCTATTACTCGCGATGGTTTTGATAAAATGCTTGTCACCATGCAAACCAAGAATAAAGAGAAATTCTAATGTCATTAGTATTGACGCATCAGCTCGATACCCAGTGGTCTTTAAAAGGGCCACTGAATGTTGAAACCATCTCGAGCATTTGGCGCAAGGGTCATGAAGGGATCAGTCAAACGCGCAGTAAAGAAATCGAGCTGGACTTAAGTCAAATCACGGATCCGGATAGCGCGAGTGTGGCCTTATTAATCGATTGGTTGCGTTACGCCAAACGCTATCATAAAACCCTACGTTTACATCATGTCCCCAAAAAAATGCAGGACATTATTCGTTTGTCT
Source organism: Gammaproteobacteria bacterium (assembly GCA_013289605.1). GTDB lineage: Bacteria > Pseudomonadota > Gammaproteobacteria > JABCZS01 > JABCZS01 > JABCZS01. The sequence goes on along the minus strand of JABCZS010000007.1, from coordinate 55,200 downwards.
AATCTGCAGGATATTTTGGTTTGAGATTTAATTTTAAACATCCCATTCCGTGGGGGTTTCGTCTTCTAAATGTGTGGTATGAAATTCTTTGACTTGCGCTAATACTTTTTTACTTTTCTCAAATTTAGCAATTTGAAATAATGCTTCGCCTTCATTCACTAAGGGCAAATGGTTGCAACCAATAATAATCCCTTTGGTGGGCGCATACACAATGGATTCCGTGCCGTTAATGGGGTCGGCAATAGAGGCCAGCACTTGGTTTTTCAGCACTCGATGCCCTAATGCGGTCGGCGATAAAAATAAACCCGAATGATTGGTCCTGACCCAGACACTGGAGCGCGCAATAAAAGGTTCCGCGCGCGAATTAAAAGAAGGGCTGCTTTTTTTCAGCATTCCGAGTTCGCGCATCACATTGAGGATCCCTTTAAGACCGGCACGTATAGACAATTCATCCAAACGCAGCGCTTCGCCGCCTTCAAATACTAAAAATGGGATTTTATTTTTATTAGCAATATCGCGCAGTGAATTATCTTGGTCCCGCACATCGAGCAAAACGGGCACACCAAATGCTCTGGCCAGTTGTAAAGTTTCTTTATGTCTTAAATTAGCATGGAGTTGGGGTAAATAGGTGCGATGCATCCCTCCAGTATGAAAATCTATGCCATGTGTGCATTGGTTTAATATTTCACTGACAAAAATATGGCTGATCCGCGCCGCCATAGAGCCGGTTTTAGAACCCGGAAACGTGTGATTAAGATCGCGACGATCAGGCAAATAACGGGAATGATAAATAAAGCCAAAGATATTCACGACCGGCACGGCAATCAAGGTGCCGCGCAAATGATTAACCCCCCTCATTTTTAGCAAACGGCGGATGGTTTCGACACCATTGATTTCATCACCATGGACAGCCGCACATACTAATAATACCGGACCTGCTTTTTTGCCATTGATGACATGCACAGGAATACTCATGGGGGTACGGGTATAAAGCGGAGAAATAGGCAAATCAATCGTGACTCTTTTCCCGGGTAATATGGTTTTATCGCAAATCTTTAAAGTGTTGCCGGCTGAAGGTGTGCTCATCATTCATATTCGTTGGAAACTATTGAATAACTATAGCACTTGATTTAAGTGAGGTTATTTTTGTGCGTGATGTGGCTTAAAAAACGGTCCCATACTTTTTGCGGCGGTAAATCTTTCATAAAGCAGGCGGGCTCCTTGCTCCATTTACAGGTTTGTAAATAGCAAGGGGCACACTCTGCTTTTGCTACTAAATGCAGTTGGTGCGCTCCCGTTGCGCCGATAAGAGCAGGATCAGTCGGGCCATATAAATGTACTGCTGGAACATTGAGCGCAGCCGTTAAATGACCGAGTCCCGTATCGACACAGACCGCGCCTGCAGATTTTGCGATCATGCTGGCTTGCTCAATGATCGATAAGCGCGGTAAGACTATGGCCTTTTCACTGGCTGTACTTAAGCGCTGCGCGCGTTGTTCTTCTTGGGCATTCCCCCAAGGCAGCACGACATAATATCCGGCATGAGTCGCAAGTTGTATTAATTGTTGCCAATAGCCTTCGGGCCAATGTTTGGTATCCCAAGTGGTGCTATGGATAAACACCAAATAAGGATGGGGCAAGTCTATGGGCAAGAGCGGCAACTGTGAAATTGCTATGCCAAAATCTGGCGGTGTATCAGGCAGAGGGTAATTTAATGCCAGTGCAAAGAGTTGCCGCTGCCGCGCGATAGCATGTTGCTTCAACGGAATAGAAAATGTTTTATTACACACCCAATGGGTAAATTTTTCTCGCGCACTGTCTTTATCCATGCCGCAGCGCACGCCACGGGTGAGACTCATGATGCATGCGCTTTTTAAATTATTTTGGGCGTCGATGACGATGTCATATTTTTTTTGGCGGATTTCGCGCCATAAACGGGTAAATTCGCCGCGTTTAAGCGAGGCCCAAGGTTCACGTTTCCAGCGCCTATGGGCGGTGGTAATAATGGTTTCAATCGCAGGATTAAGGCGTGGAATTTGTGCAAAGGCTTCATCGACGACCCAATCAAAATGCACATTGGGGACGTGTTGCAGGGCGTCACTGACAGCAGGCAGTGCGTGTATTAAATCGCCCATAGAAGTGAGTTTAACAATCAGCACATGCATGTGATTTTTTACCTAGTAATTTGCGACGCCAGTGTTTAAAGAAAGCAGACAGGCGATGGCGTCTCGCGTGTTGTGTCAGGGCTTTTTCATGTGTCACGTAATTTAATTGGATCACTTTACGCGTGCCTATAAATGTTTTATGACCGTGCCAACCGTGAGGCGTTACTTTAAAAATAAGCATGGTCCCGATACGGGGTGATACTTCAGCGGCATAATGATCAAGATTATGATTATCGTATAATAAGCGCAGCTGGCCTTCTTGATCTTGCCAGTCTTCGTTCATATACAGTAATACCGTAATGAGTTTGGTTTTACTGTCGGTATGGATTTTTCCATCGTTTTCATCGGCTTTGCCGCGCACCGTGATCATTACGGGTTTATCGGTTAAGTCAATTGCAAATTTTTCGGCCAAAACATTGCGAAACGCATCGCTTTTTAATTCAGCAATCAGCTGTGCAAAGGGGGCACCGTAGGTAATGGAGGTAAGCGGAAAGCTCCCCGCGTCTTCGATGAGCGGATAATTCTGCCCTAAAGCATCCAGGTGAGCGGGCAAGAATGCCTGATCGACTAGGGTATAAGGATAAGGCGTGTCATGGACAGGGGAGGATTTTATTGCTGATAAATCAATTAATTGGAGCTTATCTGGCATTGTGATCTCTAAAAACAATAAGGATAGGCGGGTATTATACCCATTTTTTTTCCCGCTTGTCATCCCGAAGAAGGATGACCGATCTTATTCCACGCTCAATTTTTCTAAAATCCGGGTGGTCGAGTAATCAAAATCTGAGGACACGACCGAGACTTCTCCACCGTAGTTTTGAACAATTTCGGCGCCGACTACACCGTCTAGGGTATAATCTCCGCCTTTTACCAAAATATCAGGTTTGATCAAGTGCAGTAATCGCTCAGGCGTCTCATCTTCAAAGGCAAGCACCCAATCCACAGCCGATAGGCTAGCTAAGACTTGCATACGCGCTTCTAAGGAATGAATCGGCCGACCCTCGCCCTTTAATTTACGGACACTGGCGTCAGAGTTAACGGCCACAATTAAGCGATCGCCTAATTGTTTGGCCCGATTTAAGCAGACGACGTGTCCTGCATGCAACACATCAAAACAACCATTCGTCATCACGATGCGCTCGCCGCGCGCCCGAGCGGCTTTGCAATGCTCAATGATCTGGGCTTCGTTGAATGTGGGGTAGCGACCGGTCATTTTCGGTAAGGCTTGTTCTAATTCGTGGGGGCTGACGGTAGCGGTTCCTAATTTACTGATCACGATGCTTGCACCTATATTGGCCAAGATCGCTGCTTCTTCTAGCGGTTTACCCACAGCCACTGCTGCGGCAAGAATAGAGACGACGGTATCCCCTGCGCCCGTGACATCATAAACCTCGCGCGTTTGCGCGGGCAGTGAGTAAGGGGTCTTATCGCGTTGCAACAATAACATGCCATGCTCACCTCGCGTAATGAGCAGTGCAGTGAGTTGTTGGGCGGTAATCAGGGCCATGCCTTTTTCTATCATTTCTTGCTCATTCTTGCAGGGACCGACAACGACTTCAAATTCCTTTTGATTAGGCGTAACAAGGTATGCACCTTGGTAAGCGGTAAAGTCACGGCGTTTAGGGTCCACGATGAGTTTAAGCCCTTGTGCTTGGGCTGCGGCAATCAGGATTTCGGGGTGACTTAATGTGCCTTTGCCATAATCTGACAAAATCACCACATCCGTGTTAGGCAAGAATTCGTTATAAGTGGGTAATAAGCTATTAAGCGCATCTGGGGCATAAGGCTCTTCAAAATCCAGCCGCATCAGTTGTTGGTGCTGGCTTAAAATCCGTAATTTGGTGATCGTAGGATGCGTATCCATACGACTCAAGTGATGGGTAATGCCTTGCTCATCTAGCATTTGCACCAACCGGGAGGCGGGTTCATCATTGCCGACCAGCCCTAAGAGGGTCGTTTGTCCGCCTAGCGCGTTGAGATTAGTGGCCACATTCGCAGCCCCACCGAGACTATGATGGATTTTGCCATGATGCATACAAACGATAGGCACAGGCGCTTCAGGGGAAATCCGGGTGGCTGCACCGTACCAATAACGATCCAGCATAATATCACCAATAACAAGGATACGAGCGCTAGTGAAGTCAGGTAACTGTGTTAGCATGCTATATTCCCAAAAAGAAAAGATTTTAACATAGATAACTTAAAGGCTCTATATGGGGATTGATAAACTTTCTTCATTATGTATAATCATGCTAACTCATTAAATAGCTGAGGTGGCAAGGTGAATTTACTCAAAAAATCGATATGCTCTGCATTATTGTTAGGCTTTAGTAGCCTGGTATGGGCTGCCCAAGAATACGAAATTAATTCCTGCGAGGACTTGCCCACTATCGCTAATGATATGACGGGCACCTATTATTTGGTTAATAATATTGATTGCCTAGGCACGCCTATTTATCCTATCCCTGGACACTTTCTGGGAGCATTGGTCGGGAATGGCAATACCATTGCAAATTTACATATTATAGTGCTGAGCGATCAGGGCAATGACGGTCTGTTTGAAGTGTTAGGCACGCATGACAGCACAGTGAGACCCCGTATCACAGATATTCATTTTGAAAATGCTAGAGTGGATGGGGGCAGAAGTAGCCACAGAGGTTTAATTGCAGGTGTTGCCTATCAGGCTGATCTTTCAAATATCACGGTGCAGTCGCTTTATGTCAACGGTGGCGAAAGCGGTGTGGGGAATGCCGGCGGCGTACTGGGTTATGCTGAAAAAAGTATTTTATCAGAAGTGCATCTGAGTACTGCCAATATTACCCGGGGTCAATATGGCGGTGGCTTGATTGGTGTCGCTAATCTCGGCACTCAAATTTTAGATTCCAGCGTCAATCAGCTCAAGTCCGGGTATGAAACGTGTGGTGGCGATATCTACGCATTTGGTGGCCTCGTCGGTGCCATTAATAATACCAATGAGGCATCAAGTAAAGTGCAGATCATGCGCTCATCCGCACAGGGTTCCATTACGGTAGAAAAAAATGGTGGCGGATTAGTAGGCCGGATCCCAACGGCAGCTTATGTGGATATTCTTGAAAGTTATTCAAATGTTGCCATTACTGCAGTCAGATATGCCGGCGGCATTATTGGTCTTGCGGTAGAAGACAACCCCTATTCTCCCCGCGGAAATGTCTTGGTTAAGCATGTGTATGCTCGAGGCAGCGTCAATCTAGACGGGGACAAGGGTGGCCGAGGTATTGTGGGCAATAAAAATAAGTCTACTTCGCGTATTAAATCAGAAGGGAGTTTTTTTGATAAAGACGGTACAGGAAAAGAATATTCGGGTGATGAATATACGCATTACGTCTACCTAGGCGATAAGACTCATCATAAATCCAAAGGCCTGACGAGCTCAGAAATGAAAAATGCTAAAATTTTTACCGATGCGGGTTGGAGCGCGGATGTTTGGAATTTTGGAAATGGTGCTTATCCTACTTTAAAATAATGAGTTATATTTCATACGATTAAAAATATGCCTGAAGAATTATATAAGCGCTTGAAAGTAGCTGCAGCGGCCCATCATCGCAGTATAAATGGCGAGGCCATTTTTTGTATGGAACGAGTGTTAAAAGACATGCCATTGGACCCAGATGATCGCTTAATGCATATTCGAAAATTAAGAAAATCCACTGAAAAATCTTCCATTAATGAGGAAGAAATTAATACATTAAAAGTATGGGGTAGAGCAGGGTCTTCCCATGATTAGCTATTCCCCTCACCCTGACCCTCTCCCATACTTAACCTCATTTCTCTGAACGCAAATCGCGTAGTGGGAGAGGGTCAGGGTGAGGGGAATAACTAATCATGGCAAGGCCCTGTGGGGTGGGAATGAGTGGTGGATACTAATATAAAAATACTACAATCCTTTACTGAAGTGGTTTGTGCGTTAAATGATGTCATCTAGCCCGTGCGCTAACCTTTGCCTTTAGTCTTAGAATGATTCGGTTTGGCATGTTGTTCAATAAATTCAATAATCGTGCCGGCAATGTCTTTGTGTGTGGTGGTTTCGATGCCTTCTAAGCCTGGGGAAGAATTGACTTCCAATACCATGGGGCCTTGATTGGAGCGTAAAATATCTACCCCTGCAATATTAAGCCCTAAAATCCTCGTAGCGCGCACGGCTGTTTTTCGCTCTTCGGGGGTGATTTTAATCATTTCGGCATGACCGCCACGATGCAGATTCGAGCGAAACTCACCCTCGGGTGCTTGCCGTTTCATGGCGGCCACCACTTTATCGCCGACTACAAAGCAGCGAATATCACTGCCACCGGCTTCAGGAATGTATTGTTGCACTAAAATATTGGCTTTAAGGCCGGTAAAGGCATCGATCACACTTTCGGCAGCTTGCTGGGTCTCGGCTAATACGACGCCGCGCCCCTGAGATCCTTCTAATAATTTCACCACAAGCGGCGCGCCTTGGACCAGTTGAATTAAATCAGTAATATCATCCGTGGCATTTGCAAACCCTGTCGTCGGCAAACCAATGTCATGGCGGGATAACAGCTGAAGCGCGCGTAATTTATCGCGTGAGCGACTAATGGCCACCGATTCGTTAAGCGTGTAAACACCCATCATCTCAAACTGCCGTACCACAGCGGTACCATAGAAAGTAATTGATGCGCCGATGCGTGGGATGATGGCATCAAACCCTTCGAGTCTTTGGCCTTGATAATGCACGGAAGGATGTTTCGAGCTGATATTCATGTAACAGCGCAAGGTGTTAATGACATGCGCTTCATGACCTCGCGCGATAGCCGCTTCCTCTAGACGTTGGGTAGAAAAACTTTTCGGCTCGCGCGATAAAATACCAATTTTCATAAAATCACCACAAAGGTTGATGGACAAACGTTTTTTGAACAAATGCGACTCGGCTCTGAATAGATTCTTTTTGCTGGGCGCATCTTTTTTTAATCAGCGCTAAGCGCGGCGCAAGTCCCGTGCGATTGGCAATTTGAATCGCAAGACCGGGGCGCGCGTTAAGCTCTAGCATCAGTGGTCCTTTATCACGGTCTAACACTAAATCCACACCGATATAGCCTAAACCGGTCAGCTCATAGCAACTGGCACTGATGGTGAGTAAGCGCTCCCAATCTGGGATTTGTAATCCCGAAATGGGATTGCCCGTGTCAGTATGGTGTTCAACCACATGATTTTGCCAGACGCCAAAATGGGTTTCGCCGTTGGTAATATTGACGCCTACACCGACAGCCCCTTGGTGCAAATTGGCTTTACCGGAAGATAAACGCGTCGGCAGGCGTACCATGCTCATTACAGGATAACCTTTAAACACGATGACGCGAATATCCGGCACGCCTTGATAACTGATTTCGCGAAACAGCGGATCAAATTCTACCCGGTATTCCACCATGGCTTTATCAGGATGACCGCCCAAACTATACATGCCGCTTAAAATATTCGACACATGATGTTTAAGCTCATCTGCATGCATTAATATCCCATCGGAACGTTTGTAATTGGGGCCGCGTCGTCCCACTATGACGACTATGCCATCTCCGCCACTGCCTTGCGCTGGTTTAATGACAAAACTGCTGTAAGGCGCGATCATTTTTTCTAAATGTACGACTTGATGCTCAATTTCAATCACGGCATAAAGTTCGGGTACAGCAATACTGGCTTTGATCGCTAAATTTTTGGTGAGTAATTTATCATCGACTAAGGGATAAAATTTACGCGGATTATATTGCGCAATAAATTCAGCATTCCGCTGATTCATGCCGAGGATCCCCATTTTCTTCAGCGCTAAATACGTGAGGATAGGGCTAAGTAGCGGCGCCAAGATACGCTCTAACACGCTTAGCAATGTAGACTTAAATGTCATGTTTTTTAATCAACTCTCTAAAGCGAATAAGCTCAGATAAGCGGTAACCGTGGTAGCAACCGAGCAATAACATTATGGCAATAATTACCAGTAATAACTCGGGGAACACAAAGAATAAATGTTCCATATATAAATTACTCATGGCAAGATAAGCAATTGCAGCGGCAAATAAACTCCCTATGCCTTGCAAGATCGCTTCCCAGGCATTGCGCTCTTCCCAGACAATAGACATGCGCTCGATGATCATGGTTAAAATTACCATAGGGAATAAAGCGACAGATAAACCGGTTTGGAAATCGAGCTGGTTGCTAAACAGACTCAGTAATATCATTAAAATGATGACGGTACTTAATACGGCACTTAACCGTGGGATCAAAAGCAATTTTAATTGTTCTAAATAAAAACGAACGGTTAATCCTAATGAAACAATAAGGGTAAATAAAATAATGCCATCTAACAAATGCGTTTTTCGAAACGCCAGTGCAATCAGAACAGGCATAAACGTGCCAAAGGTACGGATCCCGACAAACGAACGCAACAATAAAATAATCAGTGCACCTAAGGGTACCATGATCAGGACTTGGTATACCTCTTGGGTATGAATCGGTAAATTAAAGAGCGAATAAGTCATGAGGATAGAGTGATCTTGTAATGCTTCCTCTTGAGCAACGTTTAAGGTATTGACTTCACGTTTAATGGCAGAGAAAGTGAGCTGTTCATTGCGGCCGCCTTCCACGCCTAAAATCGGTGTTTGATCGCCATAGCGCCAAATTAAAAAATAGGGGGGTAAACCTACGCGTGCACTATTGGGATCAATATAACGCCAGCCGTGCTCGGTATCATAAATACCCAAATAAATTTGCAAAGGAATGTCCTGTAGCGCCACTTCCGTTTCGCTCAGCGTAAAGCCATAGACTAAGCGACTAATGATATTGGGGCCTTCCTCCACGGTCGGTCCTTTGAGTAGCTTTGCTGCGGTGATGGCAATATTGGCGTTGGAATAATCGCGGTTAAGTAAAATCGCGGCATTGCCGTCATCCGGGTTGTTGAGATTTTTCACTACATTGGTAGCAAAACTTAAACTGTCTACAGACTGTTGTCGCGCATTACTAATAATGGTTTGTTGTGCGGCACGTTCGGCACCGGTATAAAGGTAGCGTCCTGTGATGCCCCGATTAGATAAATTAGGGCCTTGAAACGCTTCATCAAAATAAAATTGTGCCCGATAATACAAGGTTTGTGAGGTTTTCGGGGCATGACGTATCGTCCAAATCGATAGACGATTATCGACAGCTAAATCAGTGGTTACGCCATAATTACGAGAAACGAAATTTTCATCTAAGCGATGAAAATGCGCTTGAGTGGGTGGAATAAAAAATTCGACTTTAGCCGAGCGCCCGGTGGTCGCATCAAAATCAATTTTTGACTCGATGGTCCAGACTTGACTGACCCCATAGGGTGAAAGTGGCAGATCCAAAATCTTAACTTTGTAAAAAAATATCCACATACCAATAAGGATTAAGATCCCAACGAGCATAAGTAAATGACGCTTGGTATTCAAAATAGTTATTCCTATAAAGCTTCTGTTTCGGCTATTTCAGCTGTTTCAGAGGCTCTCGTCTGTTTGCATTGCGGCGTAGTGGTATAAATAGCGCTAGGATCGATCAATATGGCGAATTGTTCCATGGCCGTGCGGCCTAATAACATCGGATAGAGAAAATTTGAGCGATCATTGAGACTGACTTCTATGCGTTCGATCTCATTATTTAAGCACAGATCCATTTCAATCACAGGACGATTTTCAAAAGTTTGTCCGGTTTTCTGTATGTCCTCTTGACGCTTTTTGATGCGCACCATACGCTTTAAGGGGTAGGAAAAACGATGTTCTGCTTTAAAATGAGTGCTGTCTATGATAAAGCTGACCCATTTTTCATCTTCTTTATCAAAAATTTTAATGTCATGAGCACTTAAGGCTGCGGTTTTAGCACCCGTGTCCATTTTGATTTTAATTTCTACCTCTTGGTCCATTAATTTGCCGGTTTCTGCGCGACCGACAATATTTAAGTGGATATCGGCAACACTCGCACCACTTGCAAGCATTAGCAACAGCATCAGCCCAACGAACGCCGGTTTAATTTTAAGCTTACCCCGACTCATTAATTGCACGCTACGGTTTTAGTGGTTAAACGTAATTGGGGAATAAGATCAGATTTAGGCACTTGTAAAATCACAAACGGCTGTGAAATCATGCCTAAGCTGACACAGCCGGCACCGGGTTGGGTGCGGGTTGCGAACACATATAAGTTTTGGTCCACGGCTTGAAGTTGATCAATAGAGAGTTGATAACCACTGCTGGGTTGGTCGGTATCGACGATAGCAATGACCATGTCTTTGTTAAAGTCTATAGTGGGGGCAGGCGCTTGCGGCTCCATATTTTGATGATGTTCATGCCAGAATTTTTGCCAACTGTCAGGCGTATCTAATTTATAGACGCTGGTCATATCTGCTTTGATGCCACTCGTGCTTCCTTCGCTTACCATGACAAAATTAAGTGGGGTAGGCGCAGCTGGGGTTTTAGCGTCCTGATTACTTTCATCGCTGCAGCCCACTAACAAAAATAAAACTGCCGCCAAATAAGTGAGAATACGCATAGTTTTAGATCCTTGTGGGTTGTTGTAGTGATTATTAAAGATTCAATTTAAACTAAAAAGGAGGTAGACCTCCGGGCATGCCGCCTGGGGGCATCATGCCTTGCATCTGACGCATCATATTTTTCATGCTGCCTTTTTTATTGAATTTTTTCAACATTTTTTCCATTTGCATAAATTGTTTTAACATACGATTGACATCTGGCACTTGCGTACCCGAGCCTTGCGCGATGCGGATTTTGCGCGAACCTTTAATCAGCGCAGGGTAACGGCGCTCTTGTAGGGTCATGGAATCAATCATGGCAGTAAATTGGACAAACATTTTATCATCCACTGCACTTTGCGGTAATTTGAGGCCCATAGGTAATTTCTTTAATAAACTACCCATGCCACCCATGTCTTGCATTTGTTTGAGTTGGTCGCGGAAATCTTGTAAATCGAATTGGCCTTTTTGTATTTTTTTCGCAACTTTTTGCGCTTGTTTCTCATCAATTTTCCGTTTGGCTTCTTCCACTAAGGTGAGGACATCGCCCATCCCCAAAATGCGGTTGGCCATACGATCCGGATGAAACGCTTCAAGCGCATCAATTTTCTCGCCCACGCCGATAAATTTAATCGGCTTACCGGTGATTTGGCGTATGGAAAGCGCAGCACCGCCTCTGGCATCGCCGTCGGTTTTCGTGAGGATCACCCCAGTTAAGGGTAGGGCATCGTTAAAGGCCTTCGCGGTATTTGCGGCATCTTGGCCGGTCATGCTATCAACGACAAATAAGGTTTCGGTGGGTTGCATCACTCCATGCAAGGTTTTAATTTCTTGCATCATGTCGGTATCGATATGCAGGCGTCCTGCGGTATCCACTATCAATACGTCGCAGCCTTGATTTGATGCGGCGGTTAAAGCGGCTTTGGCAATGGTGGCGGGATCTTCATGACTATGACTTGCAAAAAAGGGAGTATTGAGTTGCAGCGCTAATGTTTCAAGTTGTTTGATCGCAGCCGGGCGATACACATCGCAGCTGACTAGCATTACGGTTTTCTTTTCCTGATCAATCAGGAGTTTTGCTAATTTAGCCGCCGTAGTCGTTTTCCCTGAGCCTTGTAACCCTGCCATTAAAATAACTACCGGTGGCTGGGCTTTTAAATTCAGCGTAGAATTAGCCGTGCCCATTAGGGCGGTGAGTTCATCACTCACCACTTTAATAAAGGCTTGGCCTGGGTTAAGTGTTTGAGTGATTTCAGCGCCTATGGCGCGGGATTTAACGGTCTCTAAAAAATCTTTAACGACCGGCAGGGCGACATCGGCTTCGAGCAGGGCAATACGCACATTGCGTAAGGCTTCTTGAATATTATCTTCAGTTAACCGGCCTTTTCCGGTAAGCTGGGCAACGGTTTGCTGGAGTCGCTGACTGAGATTATCAAACATAAAGACCTCGCAAGGATAACTGGTCGTGATGATGACATAAGCAGAAAATAAAGTAAAATTTAAGAGGTAAACATGCAACTTTCAGAAGATATTCCGGCAACTCAAATCCTAGTCAATGCCTATGACGAACACTCTGTGGTCATCGCTGACATAGAATATACGCAATCACTTATTTTAACGCCGGTTTCTGTCGAACCTTGGCCGGTCATGACCTTTGCCGATATCAATGATGAAGCGCTGCTGATGCTGTTGCGAGAGGACTGTGATGTGGTGTTAATAGGCACAGGTGCGGTGCATTATCCATTGACAGCCCAGCAACTGACTCTTTTTTATGATAAACACATGGGGATAGAGACCATGAACACGCGGGCCGCGTGTCGAACCTATAATTTACTGGCAAACGAAGGACGCAGAGTCTTGGCGGCCTTATTAATCATGTAATTCAATTTGTCGCAAACCAGGAATAATCTTAACCGTTTCGATTTTATTGTCTTTGACCGCTAATACTTCTAACGGATAACCATTCAACCGTAAACAAGTCCCGGGATGAGGGATGATCTCTAAATATTCGACCACGGCGCCATTTAAGGTTTTCGCGCCTTCAGTCGGTAATTCCCAACTCATCATTCGATTAAGTTCTCGGATAGCCATGCCGCCATCAATCACAAAACTTCCGTCTTCTTGTGGATGGATGAGTTTATTTTCAGATCCGGTATCGGTGGTATATTTACCGATGACTTCTTCTAAAATATCTTCTAGTGTCACTAAACCTTGAATATCGCCGTATTCATCGACCACTAAACCGATACGTTTTTTATTGCTTTGAAAATTCATTAACTGTGTCATGAGCGATGTGCCCGCGGGGATAAAATAGCTTTCTTCAGCCGCGCCGATTAAACCCTCTTTGTTAAAGTCAGATTTATTGAATAAAGAAACCAGATCCCGCATGTGTAACATGCCCGTGACATCATCTATGGTGTCTTTAAATAAAGGTAAACGGGTGTGCTGGCTGCGCGCAAGTTGCATGCTGATGTTGACCCAATCTTCAGTCAAGTCTATCCCCGCGATTTCATTACGCGGCACCATGATTTCATCTACGGTCATGCCTTTGAGATCAATAAGACCTAAGAGGAAATTCTTACTTTGGGTCGGGATACTTTTACTGTGTTCCGAGACTATGGTGCGCAACTCCTCTATCGTGACGTGCTCGGCACCTAAGGCGGGTTTTTTCATGCCGACCAAATAAAGCAAACCGTTGACGACGGCATTGGTTAAAATCACAAAGGGATACAGTAATACGAAAATCCAGCCTAAAGGCCAACACAAGATAAAGGCAAGACGCTCAGGGTAATGCGCGGCTATGGTTTTAGGCATAATTTCGCCAAAAATCAGCACGACAAGTGTTAACAGGATGGCCGAGACGATAGCCCCGACTTCGCCCATCACTTGTACAGCCACCACGGTCGCGAGCGCAGAAGCCAGAATGTTGCTGAAGGTATTGCCAATCAGAATGGTGCCTAACAAGCGGTCTGGACGCTTTAGTAAGCGCTCGGCGCGCTGGGCACTTTTATTTTTGCGTGATTTAGCCAAGTGACGCAGGCGGTAACGATTCAACGTCATCATCGCTGTTTCAGAAGCGGAAAAGAAGGCAGAACAACACAGTAACAGAACTAAAATAATGATGGACAGAATAATGGGTAAATGTTGCAAAGTACACGTGCCTTTATTGACAATAGAATGGTATCTTGTAGCAAATATTGAGATAAGAATCAAGCGGGGGATGGGCTTCCCCCTTTTGGTAAAGCTGTCTCTTGATCCATTTGCGAGTTAACAATCAATTTAAGATGGCAAGCAGGGAGGCAGATGAGCTTTGCCCCCTTTGTAAAGGGGGCGGCCGTTTCGGCCGGGGGGATTTTTGGATTTCTGTTATCACATCAATACTCTGTTTTAAATTTTGTAAGTGTTAAGATTTAATATAAAATTCATTGTGCATGTTAAGATCGCTAAAATCCCCCCGGACGAAGCGTCCGGCCCCCTTTACAAAGGGGGCAAGCCTATCGATCTCTCCACTTCTACGGCCAGCCTCCTTTACAGACTATTTGTGTAGTAGATTCAGCTTTGTAAAGGGGGTCGGACGGGGGGATTTTACGATCTTTAATATTATTCACACACCCAAAAAAATCATCGTAAATAAGGACATTTATGCAAAAAAACATCATCCGACGCGCAATTTTGCCAATAAATAAAGATTTTTCGCAATTACATCCCGTCTTAGCCCGCATTTATGCGAGCCGTGGAATTAGAGCCGAGTCGCTAGAGCGTAGCCTGCGAGGCTTATTGCCGTTTGACGCCTTGATGGGCATAGAAGATGCGGTAGCCTTATTGACTGAGGCCTTAACTCAGCAAAAACGCATGCTACTCATCGGTGATTTTGATGCCGATGGCGCAACCAGCGTCGCCTTAGGCCTGCGGGCATTAACCGCGATGGGGGCTAAGCATGTGGATTTTTTAGTCCCTAATCGCTTTGAGTTTGGCTATGGTTTAACCCCTGAAATCGTGGCCGTGGCAAAACAGTTCACCCCGGATTTAATTATCACGGTCGATAATGGTATTTCCAGCGTGCAAGGGGTCGATGCGGCCTATGCGCTGGGGATTAAAGTATTAATCACCGATCACCATTTACCGCCTGACATATTGCCCAAAGCCCATGCGATCGTAAATCCCAATCAAGTGGGCGATCACTTCAAGAGTAAAAATTTAGCGGGGGTCGGGGTTATTTTTTATGTGATGTTAGCCTTGCGCGCGCAATTACGCCGCATCCATTGGTTTAATGACAAAATTCCTGAGCCTAATTTAGCGGAATTATTGGATTTAGTGGCGCTAGGCACGATCGCAGATGTGGTGCCTTTGGATGAAAATAATCGTATTTTGGTTTATCAAGGTTTAGCGCGCATTAAAGCAGGAAAAGCCTGTACTGGGATTAAAGCGTTGTTGCAAGTGGCACAGCGCGTTGCTGAAAAAATAACAGCGAGCGATTTAGGTTTTGCATTGGCGCCACGCTTAAATGCCGCCGGACGTTTGCAAGATATGGCATTGGGGATCCATTGTTTAATGTCGGAAAATTTAACGAGTGCCATTGATATGGCGATGCAACTCGATACCTTGAATCAGCAACGCCGCAGCTTAGAAGCGCAAATGAAAGACGAAGCGATGGTGATGGTGGATAAAATCGCCCTAGGCGATCGGGATAAACTGCCCGCGGGTTTGTGTTTATATGATCCCGATTGGCACCAAGGTGTGGTGGGCATTTTAGCAGGCCGCATGAAAGAGCGCTTGCAACGGCCAGTCGTTTGTTTTGCAAAAGTCAGTGACCAGGAATTAAAAGGTTCCGCGCGATCCATTTCCGGGCTACATATCCGTGATCTGCTCGAGCAGATTGCCGTGCATGATCCGCAGCTGATTATGAAATTTGGTGGGCACGCGATGGCCGCAGGCTTAAGTATTTTGCCTGCTGATTTTATCGCTTTCAAAGCACGCTTTGAACATGAGGTCAGCCAAATCATCAGTCCCATGCAATTACAAGGATTTGTCGAAACCGATGGCCCACTTCATACACAAGATTTTTCGCTTACGCTTGCAGAACTTTTACAACAGGCAGGACCTTGGGGGCAAGCTTGTTCTGAGCCCCTTTTTGACGGTGAGTTTGAAATCTTAAACCAGCAGATATTATCTAATGCGCATGTGAAATGTCAATTACAGCCGGTTGATTCCGATTTGGTATTAGATGCCATTGCCTTTTTTGTCGATTTTAATACCTGGCCTAAAGCACAGCATCGGGTGAGAGCGGTTTATCGCTTAAACATTAATGAATTTCGAGGTCAAAAAAAATTGCAATTATTAATTGAACATTTACAGACCAGTTGCGCGCATGAAACGGCAGACGTGTGAATTTTTGCCGCGATTTAAGCGTTGTTCTTTTAAGTAAATTAGTCTAGGCTATAGGGACTTAAGTCTTATACCGCTGGGAATAAGTTATTAAACTATGAAAAAGGATGACATCATGAGTGAACAAGAAGTATTGGTTGTTGTTTCAAAATTAAAAGATTACATCCGTAGTCAATCAGAAATGAATACTGCGGGCACAGTTGCGCCTAAGATATCAGAGATTGTCCGTCGTTTATGCGATCAAGCGATAGCCTCTGCACGTAAAGACGGTCGCAAAACAGTGATGGATAAAGATTTTACTGAATAGTCAGCAATTTCCCTCTGCGCCTCTTGCCCCCTTTGTAAAGGGGGCCGGACGCTGCGTCCGGGGGGGGATTTCACTGAACACAAACACTAATCACTACTTAAAACAACCGCCCCATCATTAAACAATATAAGCCTGCTGATACATTTCTATTCCAATACGACCAATTAAATCTAATTGCGTTTCTATCCAATCTACATGAGATTCTTCGCTGGTTAAAATTGCACTGAGTAGATCGCGTGAGGCATAATCTTGCACCGTTTCGCAATAGGCAATCGCAACCTTAAGATCAGCAATCGCTTTGTGTTCCACTTTGAGATCACATTGCAAGGCTTCAAGCGTATTTTCGCCTATGAGTAATTTTCCATAATCTTGCAAATTAGGTAAACCATCTAAAAATAAAATGCGCGCAATCAGTTGATCGGCATGCTTCATTTCATCTATGGATTCTTCATATTCTTTTGCGCCTAATTTATCTAAACCCCAATGATTAAACATCCGTGAGTGTAAAAGGTATTGATTAATGGCGACGAGTTCATTACCGAGTACGGTATTAAGATGACGAATAACGGTTTTATCCCCTTGCATGATAGCTCCTTGGATGGGTATTGTACTGTGTGCCTAGTTTAAAGGCCTGAGTGAGCGTGTCAAGGATTAAGTGAGGAGAGGATTAAGCGACCTGATTATTACGGGAATTTTCAAGCTCATCTAAGGTATCGGCTATCAGTTGTTTAGCAAGACAACTACAGCTCCCGCACTCGGTGCCGACGGGTAATTTTTTTTGTAGACTATTCAAGCACTTACTGCCTTGACAGACAGCCTGGCGGATTTCTTTATCAGTAATTGCATTACAAATACAGACATACATGGTATAAGCCCTTGATATTAAGTATTCTATTCTGTTATTATAAATGCAAATAAGAATCATTGTCAATTAAAATAAACGAGGAGTTTCCTATGAGTCATCAAGTGTTAGTCGGCAATCAAGCCCCTGATTTTACCGCCCCGGCCATTAATCAAAACGGCGAAATTGTCGGTAAATTTAATTTAAATGAAACCATTAAAGATAAATATGCCTTGTTATTCTTTTATCCCTTAGATTTTACGTTTGTGTGCCCCTCCGAGCTGATTGCCCTAGATAAGCGTATGGATCAATTTAAAGCCCGCAACGTAGAAGTCATTGGTATTTCTATCGATTCTCATTTTACCCATAAAGCCTGGCGCGATACGCCTGTAGATAAAGGCGGAATCGGTCAGGTGAATTATGCGTTAGTCGCCGATATTAACCATAAAATTGCTAAAGATTATGGGGTAGAGCATCCAGAAATCGGTGTAGCATTCCGCGCCGCTGTGTTGATTGATAAGAAAGGTTCAGTACGCGTCCAAATGATTAACGATCTGCCGCTGGGACGCAATATCGATGAACTCATCCGCTTAGTCGATGCTTTACAATTCCACGAAGCGCATGGTGAAGTCTGTCCTGCCGGTTGGAAAAAAGGCGAAAAAGGCATGACGGCCAGCCCAGCAGGGGTGGCGAGCTATTTAGCGGAACATGCCGATAAGCTATAGGTTTTGAGTCCTAGGCGATATTTCATCCCACGCATTGACAATTTTGCAAAACAACTGCGCTGTAGCCTCGGTGTCATACAGCGCAGAGTGGGCTTGTTTACTGTCAAAAGGAATATGCGCTGCTTTGAGCGCGCGGGCTAATACGGTTTGTCCATAGATGAGTGCGCCTAGACTTGCGGTATCCAGAGTCGTAAAACGATGAAAAGGGCTGTTTTTTAAGCCACAACGTTCGGTGGCTGCTTGCAAAAAAGTCAGATCAAAAAAAGCATTATGCCCGACTAAAATCGCCCGCTGACAATGGTGTGTTTTGATAGCGATGTTGATATGATCGAATAAATCGCCCAGTGCATCTTTTTCTGCCACAGCAAAACGAAACGGATGACCCGGATCAACGCCCAAAAAGCTTAATGCCGAAGGTTCAAGATTAGCACCAGGAAAGGGTTCTATGTGGTAATGATGAGTGTTCGTTGTGACTAGACGATTATTCTCGTCATAATCCACTTCAATTGCCGCAAGCTCCAACAATGCATCCGTTTGGCAGTTAAAGCCAGCCGTTTCTACGTCTATGACGACAGGTAAGAAACCACGAAAGCGATGCGCAATTTTTCTTCGACTCAAGATCTATCCCTACAAGCTAAAGCGCACAGTATACCTGCTTCAGCTAAGCTTGCGCAAAAAACTATTGTTACAGCCATAATGCGCTTTAAAGTATATAATTAACTGGAACCTACAATCGGTGAACTATCCCATGAAGTACTTATTATCGAATACCTTAGCTGTCTGCCTTATGGTGATGTGCGTGCTGCTTAGTGTTTACAGCACCACACTTTCCGCAGATACCGCTAAACGCCCCGAGCAGGCTTATGATCCTGCAGAAGCCCGTGCGGCGGATGTGGCCATACTCAAACAAAAATTAGTCGACGAACAAGCACAGTTAACCCATGCCGAGCAACAACTGGCCACGCAACAAGCGCATGAAGCCGAGTGGTTGGCGCAACTCGAGGCGCAGCCCTTTGATCCGAAACTAAGCGATCAAGCGGAACTCGCCTTAAATCTTGCGAAGATCCAGCAAGAGAAAACCAAAGTGATGCTAGCGAGTGTCGATAAGAATATTACCTCGTTAAAAGAAAATATCCGTGAATTTGAAAAACGTTTATTAGGCTTAACACCGGATATGGAACCGTTTGTACAAGTCAGTGAACGTGTGATTTATGAAAAAGAAAAATTGCATTTAGAACAGGCGAGAGAAAAAACATTACGACTTTTAAGTAAAGTGAGCGAGGAATGGGTCGCCCAACAGACGAAATGGTTGATGCATATGCATAAGCTTGCGCGCACACATGCCATACATACCCTTATGGGCAAGCAATTGGCTGAAGAAAATCGGATCCAAAAAGAGCAGCAACAATGGGAAGAGAAATTAAGTCTCGCGCGCGTAGCGCTGTTGCAACTGCCGATGAGCGGCGAAAAATTGACTCAGAAAAATGTGGCCCTGCAAGATCAAGTGGTGGAAGCTGAGGAAAATATTCAACTGCTAATGATTAAATTTAATTTTAGTCGAATTACCACCTACAGTTCTATCCTTATGAATTATCCTCCTGAAGATTTAAGTCGTGAACACATGCAAACGCATGAAAAACTGGATCGCTTATTAACTGAACTCACCGTAATGGAAGAATTAATTGCGAGCAGACAGCGTTTATTGCATCAGCATCTTGCGTGGGTAGAGCAAGCATTTACAACCGGCGTACTTAAACGCGCGCAATTGGAAGAGCAATTAGGTTTGTTTAATCATTTAATGCAAGCCTATAGTCAAGAAAATGATAAAATTATCGCATTGCGGGCCAATATTGTTGATTTCCAGCAAAAATTATTAGAAGGTTATTTTGATACGCTAGACCGGCATACGCTCCCGCGCACCACATTTGAGTGGCAAAATTTAATAAATAATTTATGGATGTTACCCGATTTAACCTTCCATACCTTGCAAGGTTTGGCGGCGCAGATTTATATGGCGCTCTCAACGGCTGATTTTTTCTTGTGGCTGCGTATTATTTTATTAGAGGCGGGCTGGATATTTTTTGGCGTTCATGTGTATCGGTATTTAAAAGGCTATTTAACTACCGCCAAAGCGGCAAAACCCGGTTACAGCGGTGGCACCACGATTACGCTCGCGCAACTTTTTTACCGCAATATTATCGGCATTGTTGTATTTGGTAGCATTATGGGTTTACTTATTTTGCTGCCGTTAAGCCCAAGCAGTCTTATCGTGCCTTTATCTTTAGGCATCGTTTGGTTTGTATTTAAATTTATTATCAGCATGGCGCGTTTATCATTATTTGAAAATGTGTGGGATCTCTCCGGACAAGATGTAAAATTATACCGTGGTTTGCAATGGACCTTAGGCGTCGGTGGCTTTGTCACCGCGATGGCGGTATTGGCACATCAATTACCCGTGGCGAATCAAGTGGTGACGGCTTATGATCGTTTGTTTATGTTGGTGTTACTTGCGATCTCGTTTCCATTATTAAAACGCTGGCGCGTATTGCCTAATCTAATTGCGCCCTACGTGAGTAAAAAGATTTATATTAAACGGGTGATTTTATTACTGGGATTTTTAGTGCCCTTAACCATATTTTCAAATGCGATTATTGGTTTAGTGGGCTACACCAATTTAGCTTGGAAAATGGGGATTGCAGAAGCAAAATTATTATGCGTATTGACCGCCTGGTGGTTGGTGCGCGGCGTACTCAGTGATTTTATGGGTTTTCTTTCAGATATATTTATCCGTAATTTATCCAACGGTTGGGTCTGGACAGAAGCCTTATTAAAACCGCTGCATAAGGTATTAAATTTTATTCTCGCTTTGACCGCGATTTTTGTGTTATTTATTTTGTATGAATGGAATCAAGAATCTTTGGTGACGCAGCGGATTTTATCGCTAGGTCGACACGAATTATTTTCGATGGGTGATTTGCGGATCACTTTATTTAATATTATTCAGTTTATTATTTTGATCATCATTATCCGTTGGGCTGCGCGCTGGAGTCGGGAATTTGCATACCGCTGGCTTTATTCCAACGCTAAAGATGCCGGCGTGCGTAATAGTTTATCGGTGTTTACTCAGTACGCAACAGTCATCATCGGTGCGTTTATTATTTTGCGTGTGCTAGGTATTGATTTAACTACACTCGCAGTCGTTGCCGGTGCCTTGGCGGTCGGTATCGGTTTTGGGCTGCAGAATATTGCGAATAATTTAATCAGCGGGATTTTATTACTCATCGAGCGGCCGATGCGCGCTGGGGATTATATTACTTTAGGCACTTATGAGGGCGAAGTCACCCATATCGGTATGCGGGCGACGACGGTAAAAAGCTGGGATAATATGGAAGTGATTATTCCTAATGCGGAGGCCGTGAGTAAACCGCTCACTAATTGGACGCATCATGATACCATCGTGCGTACCGTGTTTACCATCCGCATCGGCTTTAATGAAAATCCGCATCAAGTGCAAGCCATTATTCATCAAGTGGTGGCGCGACATCCTGCGGTGGTGGCATTACCTAAACCTGAAATATTTTTATTAGAATTTGGCGAGTCGGCGATGGTGTTTGAAATTCGTTATCATATTGATTTGACTATTTGTAATTCCCGGCCACAGGTTAGATCTGAAATTTTATTTAGTATGTGGGATACGCTTAAGACCGCAGGTATTGAAATTCCTTATCCGAAACAAGAAGTGGAGTTCAGCCAAGCCCCTGCATCAGCGATACCTACTAAGCATAAGGGTTTGGTGCATCCGTTGCCTAAGGGTGGAAAGTAGAGTATTGTATAAAATTTTTTAAAAAAAGTGTCTTATCCTAAATCAAAAGTAAACTGTCTCCAAAATGTGGACTTTGGCACCGAAGTAAAGCTGAATCTATTCCATAAATAGTCTGTAAAGTGGGTTGAGTAGGTTGGCTTAAGAGCGGGGAAATCGATAGAATTGCCCCTTTTACAAAGCTGAGGGATCCCCAGTTTGATAATAAAGTGGAGCTGTCACCTGCGCAAAGCACACCGGAGTTGTCACCCCGCAAAAACTGCGTCAACTGATCTGATTAGAATTGTTGTACGCTCACGCAGTTTTGTGCGGGGCCCGGTAACGATTTACCTAAGTGCATATTTGCCTTCAATATATTCCTTTAGCTAAATTGCTACCGGGCCCCGCACAAAACTGCGTGAAAGTATTGTTTCCTATCAAGATCGGTTGACGCAGTTTTTGCGGGGTGACAACTCTGGTGTGCTTTGCGCAGGTGACAGCTTCGCTTTATCCGGTGACAGCTCCACTTTATTATCAAACTTGGGATCCCTCAGTTTTACAAAGGGGGCAATCATATTGTTCTCCCCGCTCTTAAGCCAACCCCTTCGGCCTTAAAACTAAAATTCGTGGGGATTCATTAGCCCTATACCCCACCCTCAGTCAACTTCCGTGGATCCAATAATTTATCCAGATCCTCTGCCGACAACTCCGTCATCTCCAAAGCAATTTCCTTAATCGGTCGGCCTTCTTTATACGCACGTTTTGCAATTGCAGCGCCTTTTTCATAACCAATCACGCGATTTAAGGCGGTCACCAGTATGGGGTTTTTATTCAGTGCGGCATTGATATGCGTGGTATTGACGGTAAACCCAAGTATGGCTTTATCCGCTAACACCGTACAGGCATTAGCTAACAGCGAAATACTTTGCAAGACATTATACGCAATCACCGGCAACATCACATTGAGTTCAAAATTACCGGCCTGACCGCCGATGGTAATCGTCAGATCATTACCTATCACTTGCGCGCATATCATACAAACGGCTTCAGGGATCACAGGATTAACTTTCCCCGGCATAATGCTGCTACCGGGTTGTAAATCAGGCAGCGCAATTTCAGCAAGCCCTGCCAGCGGGCCGCTATTCATCCAACGTAAATCATTGGCAATTTTAGTTAACGTGACCGCCAATACTTTCAGCTGTCCGGATAATTCCACAGCGGTATCTTGACTGCTCATTTGCACAAAATAATTGCTGCTGGTGACAAAGTCAATTTTAGTCTCTTTTGCGAGCGCTTGCGCCACACGCTGACCAAATTCAGGATGGGCATTAATCCCAGTGCCCACAGCAGTCCCCCCTAAGGCGAGTTGATTAAGGCGGGGTAAGCTCGTGCGGATCCGCGCTTCACAATCGGCGAGTTGTCCTTGAAATGCCATTAAGGTTTGATCAAAGCGCACCGGCATCGCATCCATTAAATGCGTGCGCCCAGTTTTAGTGATGTCTTTTAACGCGTGTGCTTTAGTGTGTAACACCTGCTGAATATGTTTTAACGCCGGCAATAATTTCTCTTCTATTAAAATACGACTACTGACGTGTATGGCACTTGGGATCACATCATTACTGCTTTGACTCATATTGACATGATCATTGGCATGGATGGCCAAACCCGATTGATCTCGCGCCAAATGCGCAATCACTTCATTAGCATTCATATTGGTACTGGTGCCTGATCCGGTTTGAAACACATCTATCGGAAAATCCGCACGGTGCTTGCCGTCTGCAATTTGCTTTGCTGCCGCACAAATGGCCGCACGCTTAGCCTCATCGAGTAAATCCAATTCCCTATTGGCCTGTGCTGCAGCATATTTAATCAAACCTAAGGCGCGGATGAATTCAGGGGGCAGGGTCAAGCCGCTTAAGGGGAAATTCTCGACCGCACGTGCGGTTTGGGCGCCATAAAGCGCATGTTCGGGGACGCGGACTTCGCCCATACTGTCTTTTTCAATGCGGAAGGTGGGGTTGCTCATGAGTGTGTATACCTATTTAATAGATGTAAATAAAATGTTTTTAATATTTGCTTAAGCATTACTGGTGATGGTGAGAATAGGATATCATAGTCGCTTTAAAGCACAAATTGAATTAACACCCTTATATCAGTGCAAAACTTGAGGAAGATCCGAACGATACCCTGAATCTTAATATCCACTTAATATTTTTAGGGTAGGCTCAACCTTGTATTTCAGATCATTACTAAGTTTTATGGATTACTAAGAGGCGATAACCATGTGGAAAGAGCTCTATCATGCGGGTAAAGAAGCCGGTAAAGCAGTCGTAAACGGCGTCATCGATGCTGCGGTGGATTTGGCTAATCTAACGCAAAGAATGTTTAGAGCGAACTACCATCAAGTCGCTAAACATACCTTTCCTCTAGAGGGAAAAAATGGCTTATTTAGCACAACTGAGCCTCCACAATACGCTGAGTTTAATCTTGTCACTAAAGTAGTCTCAATTCTCATACTCTATTCTCCAATGGTTTGGATCCTTGCCGCCACACTCATACCCATGATGGGGCATAGCTTGCTGCTTATCAGAGCATGGAGCCGTCATGCATTTAATTTTGTCATGCCTAAAGAAATGCAGCTTCTAGTGCCTGACAATGAAAAAAGTTTTGGCGCCAATTGGCATACGCTTTATTCATTTCCTTTGGGCTGGATATTTGGTGTGATCATGGCCTCGATGGCCGGGTTTGCTGCCGTCTTGATACGCATGACTATAGAGGGTTGGGAGATGGGATCACGCGCTTTCCGATCTGCCCTTAATACCGGACGATACCCAAAAGATAAAAAAGCACATAAAGAGGGCGAGGAATTATTATTTGAATTATCAAAGGATGAGACAAAAGATCCCAGTAAATATACGACCAGTTTAGCATTCGGCTGGTTAGGTATAGTGATTGGTGGGTTCATCGGCTATGCAGGCGCTGCCCTCATACGCATTGGACACGGCTGGGATCATAATGCAGCGATGTTCTCGCGTACCTTTAGATCGGTAGTCAATTGGGGATTGCATGATGATGAGCAATATAAAGATTACGATACCTTAGTTGCGGAATTTGGTGCAGACAAGGTCGAGAATGTCGTGGAGCGGAAGAAAGCCGAAGCAGAGAACAAGGTCGCAATACCGCGCAAAATAGAAAGCTACGAATTATTTACCCACAAAGATGATCCTGAATACGGCAACCGCTACTTTTGGGGAAGTTTGGGTATGGTTTTTGGATTCGCAGTTGGACTCAGTGTAGGCGTGGTCGCATTTTCATTACGTTTTTTTACCAACGGTTTTCGCATGGGCATTCGGGCTTTTAGAACGTTCTCGAATTTTGGCTGGGAAGAACCCTTTACAGATGAGCTCATCTTTGAAAAAACGGCTGACGAAAATTTAGGCTTACAACCTGATGAATCTCAACAACCTCAAAATGAGGGTAAACCTGCAAGCTCAAAATTCATCAACAAAGATCCCTACAGATACCATAAACGTTTAACTTTCGGTTTACTTTCTGGCTTCATCTTCATTGGTATAGCACTAGGGGTGGCATGGGGTGTGCTCTGCCTCGTTGGACGGTTTGCTGAGCACAATGCTTACATGATCGGGCGGACTTTCCTCTCAGTGGTAAACTTCGCATTGCATGATAAATATCAATTTAAGGAAAAACCAGCTGCTGGATCAGACCTTGACGCTACAAGCTCAGAGGAAGGCATCGAAAAGAAAGCGATAGTGGATAATGCTGATGCGACTATAAATAACAATCTGCAAGCAGCAGACGGAGCCAAGGCAGATCCAAGCATAGACAACGAAGAACACATAGACTTACCCAAAAAGAAAAAGCTAAAACAATACTATAAATTATTTCTCCATACCGATGAGAAATATAAATATCGCTTCTGGCTAGGTTTATTTTTTGGTTTACCCTTAGGCCTAACCTTCGGTGTTATCGGATTTGCTTTTGTAGTTTTCGGCCGCACGGTAGTGAACAGTTGCACTATGGGCATGCGTGCTTATCGCTCCGCTTCCAATTGGGGCAGATATCCGCATGAAGAAATTACTCATACAGCGGACAGTGAATTATTACTCCATTATGCAGAAGATGAAGATCCTAACAATGAAAAAAATACGGATAAAAATCTATACTGGAAACACTTTGGATTCGGTTTTATAGGTATTATAATTGGAGGATTTGTAGGGGGATGTTGGGGGACGTTGATTGCGTGTACCCATGCCGCCGAAGATTCTAAATTAATGTTTATGCGTTATTTTAGGACCCTGCTTAATGTTGTTTTGCATGATGATGATCAATTTAAACCTAAGCAAGCAGAAACTGTTGCTACAAACGTAACCGATAAGATACTGGCTAACGCTAACGCTAATTTATTGGTTACAGACGATATGGCTGCGGGCGCTGCACTCCTTCCTCAATCCATTGCGATCGCAACTTCTAATGACAATAAAACTAATGATCCAGCTACACAACCCTTGCTTGAAGAAACCTATGAATTATGGGATTACCAAGATGATCCCAAATATGGGAAACGCCAATTATTTGGGATATTCGGTTCATTCTTTGGCATCGTCTTTGGTATTCCTGTTGCACTAGTGGTAGGTACATTACGCTTTGTCTCCAATAGTTGGCATATGGGTGTTAGAACATTTAATTCTGTCACCAATTTCGCCTGGTATACCCCTTATACCGATGAAGACGGTTTAATTCATAGACGTATGCAGGATGAGAAATTTGGCGCAGAAGTGGTGGATGAGTCGCAACCAGAACAGCAACAAGAACAACAAGAAGGATCAGAGCAAGCGCCACAAAATGGATCAAATGCTGCGCAACAAAAAGTGCCAGCAAAAAAGCTCAAACCGAATAAAGATCCGTACCGGTATCACAAACGTTGGGCCTTTGGTTTCCCAGGCGCAATCATAGGTTTAGGAGTCGGTATAGGGGCTGCAGTCCTCATTTGGTGTTGGAATGGTTTTGTCCACAATATGGCCATGCTCTTACGCACGACGCGATCCTTAATTAACTTTGCCTTACATCCAGAGAACCAAGCAGACAAAAAGTTATATTTTGATCAAGAAGAACCCCATCTTACCTGGCGTAAATGGTTTGGTTTCCCCGGATCCCTTGTAGGGTTCGGGCTAGGGGTAGGACTAGCCGTTACTGTATTTTCGTTACGCTTTATCACTAATGGTATCCGCATGGGAATACGGGCCTGTAGAGAGGCTTCTAATTTGGGATGGTATAGTGATCCTTACACTGAATTCTTATTATCTACCCCAGAGCCCGAGGAGCGCTATGATGCCTCTCTGGCCAATGCTTCCGAAGCTGAAGCTTTGACTATAGAAACTGAGCAACAAGAGCAACAAGAAGGACAGCAACAGCAACAGCAACAGCAACAGGAACAACAACCACAGGAAGGACAGGAGCAATCTGCATCTGCTTCTACAGACGGGAAAGTATCCCCCAAGATTGCAAAGAGAAAACCATTCATCAATAAAGACAAATACCGATACCATAAACGTGCGGCATTTGGATTCATCGGTATTATTATCGGTGGAATTTTGGGTTTAATATGGGCAGGATTAACACGGGGTAGGCATATTGTTGAAGACAATGCCTTAATGTTCGCTCGAACCTTTAGGTCCATGGTGAATTACGCTTTACTGGATGAATATAAAGAGGAAGACGGTTACGATTTGTTTAAACACCAAGATGACCCTAAATATGGTAAACGACAAGTATGGGGTGGGGTAGGTGTATTTTTAGGGGGAGTAGTCGGCGGTATTATATTGATTATAATTGCTGCATGCCGCGTAACCTGGAACACCATTATCTCCTACTTCAGGACCAGCGGTGCTTACGTCAATATGGCTGTGGAAAGAGATTGGTGCAACGAACTTGCAGAAGATGAAGTCGCGAAAAATCGCGCTGCTGGAGGTAAGGCCGGTGTGGTGGGTACGTATCTAGGAGGCTTCCTCGCATCCTTTACTGTCGGTATTGGCGCAATGCTTGTGTTTATGGCTAGAAAAACACTCTACATCATAGGACTAGTTTTGGGACTAGTAGGTTTTGTTTTTACTGCTATCGCTAAATCTTATATCAAAGAGCCTCGTTTTGCTCAGACAAAATCCAATACCAGTGAACCTCTAGTGCAAGATCAGGCTGAGCTCGGTTTTAAACAACTTTTTGATTCATTGAATGCGAGTGGTCGATTTACTGAAGGTGGGACAATATCAGTAAATTCGAATGCAACAGGCGCTGAGTCTTGGCCTTTATATTTACGTAAGTCCGCAACGCTGAACGCAACGACGGTGACAGAAAAAACTTTGGATAATATTTTGCAAGATTATCGAGCCTATAAAACTAGGGATAGAGCAAATAACACTATAGCAACATATAAGGATAGTAGTGAATTCAGCGCTGTCATTGCTAAAACAAAAGAAGGCTACCAAGACTGTTTCACTACGCCTATAGAGTATAAAGCCATTGTGGCTGAGATTGATGCCGTAGCACATACTGCTATTAAGCATCTTATCAAGCAGGACGGTACTATGGGGGTAGCTATCGCATCTGACTATTATAAGAGAATTGATAACGGTGCTAGCCTTATGTCTCATTTTTGGTTTACGAAGGAAAAGCAGCGTCTACTTAGTTATCAATCTCCAGTAGTCATTGGTGTGGAAACGCCTAAATTCGGCAACAACGCCAGTCTATAAAAAATGGGGACAGATGTGGATAGATATAACAAAGATGTTTTACAGTGAAAAAACACCTGCAAGTAAAAGAAACGATTTCCATATTCGGAAAAAGAATTACTTGCAGGTTTAAATGGTTATACCTGTCTGACTGTTGGGCTTTTTGGTCGATTATGATTTTTTTAATATATCTTTAGAAAACATATGCTTATGTATCTATCTATTGGTAATAGCAGTTTATTTAGATAAAATAGCAATTGGCTATAGTGATATAGTCCAAAAATCTTATCGCCAATATCCGCTATGCCAGGTAAAATATGCCCTGGTTCCCCAATGAGTAGCACCCACATGTCAGAGTTGATGATTATAAAAGGCCTAGCCGCCTTATCCCCTGCGCAGCAAGATAAGCAATTACAATTGTGGCAAACCGTCTTACGCCCATTTACTGCGGATTATTTTTATATTTTGCAGATTGAGGAGCCTTTGAATGCGGATGAGCGTGCACGTCTTGTAACGCTCTTGCAAGCACGTGAGGAGGCGAACCTTGAGGCTGATTTTTACGTCTTGCCGCGTTTAGGCACGATTTCGCCTTGGTCGTCTAAAGCCATCGATATTTTACGGTTGTGTGATTTGGGGAAAATCAGTCGCATTGAGCGTGGCATTGCTTATTTATTTAGCCCGATGATCCAAGATCCGGATGATTTAGCTTTTTTAATGCGCACCGCCCATGATCGCATGACCGAATCGGTATTAGCGGATAAACCTGCTTTGCAGCAGGTCTTTACGCCCACTGCAAAGCGTCCTTTAAACACGGTAGCTATTTTAACGCAAGGCATTAGCGCTTTAGAAGAAGCCAATAAAACGTATGGTCTTGCCTTAACGCCCGATGAAATGAATTATTTAGTCACGACTTTTCGTGAATTAAACCGTAACCCCAGTGATGCAGAACTGATGATGTTTGCGCAAGTGAACTCCGAGCATTGTCGCCATAAAATATTTCGAAGTCAATTTGTAATCGATGGCGTAACCATGCCGCATAGTTTATTTGCCATGATTAAAAATACCTATCAAGCGCATCCCGATGCGGTACTCTCTGCGTATAAAGACAATGCCGCTGTGATGAGCGGTAATGAAGCGATGCGGTTTTTTCCGAATACTGAGGGTGAATATCAGTTTCATGCTGAGGCAGCCCCGATACTCATGAAGGTTGAAACACATAATCATCCGACAGCCATCGCGCCTTTTGCAGGGGCTGCAACCGGTGCAGGGGGCGAAATCCGTGATGAAGCAGCGACTGGCATCGGCGCCAAATCTAAAGCCGGCTTGGTTGGATTTACGGTGTCGCACTTACGTATTCCACAATTTACTCAAGCGTTTGAAGGAATAGAGAATAAACCTGCGCATATCGCGTCTCCCTTACAAATTATGTTAGAAGCGCCCATAGGCGCTGCGCGTTATAACAATGAATTTGGGCGGCCGAATTTATGTGGTTATTTCCGCAGTTACGAGCAGCCGATTGATAATGATCCTGCATTACTGCGGGCGTATCATAAACCGATCATGATCGCAGGCGGCATGGGATTAGTGCGTCCCGCTCATGTGCAAAAACAATTGGTGCCGGAAGAAAGTCTCGTGATTATTTTAGGCGGCCCGAATTTTATTATTGGTTTAGGCGGCGGTAGCGCCTCGTCTGTGGCCTCAGGCAGCAGTGATCTGGCACTCGATTTTGCCTCGGTGCAGCGTGATAATGCCGAAATGGAGCGTCGCTGCCAAGAAGTCATTGATAGGTGCACGGCCTTAAAAGAAAATAATCCGATTTTATCGATACATGATATTGGTGCAGGCGGACTCTCAAATGCCGTGCCCGAGATTTTGCATGATGCAGGTCGCGGTGGCGAGCTTAATTTACGTGCGCTTAATTTGGGGGATGCGGCTTTATCGCCTATGGAAATTTGGTGTAATGAATCACAAGAGCGTTATGTGTTAGCGATAGCGCCGCACGATTTAGCATTATTTACCGATATTGCGCACAGAGAGCGTTGCCCGTTTGCAGTGCTGGGGGTGGCAAGTGACGAAGCGCAGTTACATTTACACGATGCTCTTTTTAAGAGCGATGTGGTTAATATGCCCATGCAAGCCTTATTTGCGCCACAAACAGCGTTAGTGCGCCATACCTCGCGTGCGAAAAAATCCCCAGAAGATTTTGTCACCTCAAATTTAGATTTGTTTGAAAGTTTAAATCGTATACTACAGCATCCGACGGTGGCTGATAAATCTTTTTTAATTACGATAGGCGATCGCAGTGTCGGTGGCTTATCTAGCCGTGATCAAATGGTGGGTCCCTGGCAAGTGCCGGTGGCAGATGTCGCAGTGACTTTGACGGATTTTCAGAACGATACGGGGGAAGCGATGGCCATCGGTGAGCGCACACCCTTATCGGTATTAAATGCACCGGCTTCCGGTCGCATGGCGGTGGCAGAAGCTATCACCAATAGTGCAGCAGCGCGCATTGATAAGATCAGCGACATTAAATTATCCGCCAATTGGATGGCCGCTTGCGGCTTTCGTGAGGATGATGCGGATTTGTACGATACGGTGCATGCGGTCGGGATAAAATTGTGTCCAGAGCTTGGTCTATGTATTCCTGTGGGTAAAGATTCTTTATCCATGCGGATGAATTGGCAACAAGACGGGAGATTACAACAAGCCGCATCCCCAGTGTCTTTAATCGTCACTGCGTTTTCAAAAGTACTCGATGTGCGTAAAACACTGACTCCACAGCTGAATGTCCAAGAAGACTCACAGTTATTATTAATTGATTTAGGATTTGGGAAAAATCGTTTAGGTGCGTCTATTTTAGCGCAAGTGTATCAATCACAAGGTGGGATAGCGCCGGATTTGGATAAGGCGCAAGATCTTAAAAATTTCTTCACTGTCATCCAAATGTTAAATGAACAGAATTTAATTTTAGCTTACCATGATCGCAGCGATGGCGGCGCCTGGGCGAGCTTATGTGAAATGGCATTTGCCTCGCATTGTGGTTTAGATATTGAGTTGAAAGAAGCAGGCACAGCGCTTGAATTTTTAGCCAATGAAGAATTGGGTGCGGTGATCCAGGTCAGACGTCAGCAGCTAGACGTGGTATTGGACATTTTAAACACTTGGCATCTGAAGGAGTGTACCCATGTGTTGGCTGAAATCAACCCACAAGATGAAATCAAATTACGCGTAAACGATGAGGTTATTTTTAGCGCCCCGCGAGTAAAGTTACAACAGCATTGGTCCAGAGTCAGTTATGAGCTCAGAAATTTGCGGGATAATTCTGAGTGTGCGGCGCAAGAATATGCGCATATTTTAGATAATAAAGATCCGGGTTTATCGGCACAATTAAGTTATGATCTCAATGATAATGTCGCTGCGCCTTATATTAATACCCACGCCAAACCCCAGGTTGCAATTTTGCGCGAACAAGGGGTTAATGGTCATATTGAAATGGCGGCGGCGTTTGCTGCAGCAGGATTTACGGCCGTTGATGTGCATATGAGTGATATTTTAAGTGGTAAAAATGATCTGAGTACCTATGTGGGATTAGCGGCTTGCGGAGGATTTTCTTACGGCGATGTCTTGGGTGCAGGTCGCGGTTGGGCCAGTACGATTTTATACCATGAGCGTGCTCAAGAAGTATTTAGCCGTTTCTTTTTACGCCCGGATACGTTTACTTTGGGCGTGTGTAATGGTTGTCAAATGTTTGCGGCGTTAAAAACTGTGGTCCCAGGTGCGCAGCATTGGCCTGATTTTGTCCAAAATGAATCCACACAATTTGAAGCCCGAGTGGTGCAAGTCGAAGTATTACCTAGTCCGTCGATATTCTTTAATGCTATGGCGGGATCGCGCATGCCGATTATTGTTTCTCACGGTGAGGGACGTGCTGTGTTTTCTTCGGATGTAAAGAATAGCGCTCAACTTGCGGTCTTACGTTATGTCGATAATTACGGTCTACCCACGCAAAAATATCCTTTTAATCCTAACGGCTCGCCTTTGGGTATTACGGGATTAACCACAGGTGATGGCCGCATCACCATCATGATGCCTCATCCCGAGCGCATGTTCCGCGCGCTCCAATGTTCTTGGCGTGAAAAGTCTTGGATTGATGCAAGCCCCTGGCGCAGAATGTTTGAGAATGCTAGGGTTTGGGTGGGGTGAGGATCTGCTTATTAAGCCTCGGTTGATAATCAAAGATCGCAAAATCCCCCCGTCTTGAGCGGCCGACCCTCTTTGCAAAGCTGATGAATCCCCAGTTTGATAATAAAGTGGGGCTGTCAACGGCGCAAAGTCCACCGGAGTTGTCACCCCGCAAAAACTGCGTCAACTGATCTGATTAGAATTGTTGTACGCTCACGCAGTTTTGTGCGGGGCCCGGTAACGATTTACCTAAGTGCATATTTGCCTTCAACATATTCTTTTAGATAAATTGCTACCGGGCCCCGCACAAAACTGCGTGAAAGTATTGTTTCCTATCAAGATCAGTTGACGCAGTTTTTGCGGGGTGACAAATCGGGGGGATTTTGCGATCTTTAATTTATTGCAGCGTTATTTAATGGGATGATAGGGGTAGGCCTAATATCCTAAAACCCCAACCCCGGATCAAAATCTGCTTTTAAACTCAACATGATTTGTTGGTAAGCAGGGCCATTAACCGGATCCGCATTCAGATCTGCAGGATTGCTTAAATAATTATTAGAGGCGAGTTCTGCTGCTTCAAAATCAGTCATGCTGTAATCCAGCACTAAAGAAAATGCGCGGGCATGAGGAATATGATGTTCTATCCCTGCACCATAACGCCAGCCTCTTACGGTGTTAGAGGAGGCTAATTCATCCACAGGACCCATACGGGCACTGTCGAGTTCCGTAAGTTCCATACTAAAATCACCCCAGACCACGCCGCCGTCTAAAAATAACCGGGTATTCTTGGTGACATTGTAACCCGGACGCAGGCGTATGCCTGTGGTCCAATCAAAATCATTACGCGCATCTTCCTGTAAAAGTTCGGGATCATCGATGGGCGTTTGTTCATCAGCATTGTAATAAGCACCCACTGGTAAATTGCTATAAGGCATATTTTTTTGCCCAAACACTTCTAGTGCTAAATGATAATCTTCATTAAAACCGAATTGATAACCGACGGCCAATTCGTTACGTAATTCATTATTGTCGCGAGTAATATCCCCGGCCAAAGCATGGGAGCTGATTAAGCTCGCGGCGGCCAGAAATGGGAGTGAATATTTAGTGTGCATGTTCATCCTCAAACGTAATACAGTCCATAAAATTAAGAGAGGGTTAATATATAAAAAAATAGCAAACAATATAATAAGTTGCAAAAACTTCCTCTAATAGTACTTTATACAAAAAATATGCCAAATTTGCAAGTTTATTTATGTTTTTATTGCCAATGCTGTTG
This sequence comes from Gammaproteobacteria bacterium, assembly GCA_013289605.1. Taxonomy (GTDB): domain Bacteria; phylum Pseudomonadota; class Gammaproteobacteria; order JABCZS01; family JABCZS01; genus JABCZS01. The sequence continues at coordinate 21,247 of JABCZS010000007.1, read as the reverse complement.
CAGCATGTGTTGTTCACTTGCGGTCAATTCCAATCCTAAGTGCGTACGGCGCAATAAAAAATCATCTATTTGTGTCAACCATTCATATTCTGTTAAGTAATCAATCTCCCGCTGATAACAGGTGCCGCCCCAATGCTGTCCTAAATCCGCTAATGTAGTCACATGGGCTAAGACGTGATATGCGCGTGTGCCGTATTGACGGGCATAACGGGATAATAATGCCGGCGGCAACAAGGGAAAATCGGCAGAAAATTGCTGACAAAAACCAGTAAAATCCGCATTTGGAATATCTCCACCCGGAAGAGGCGCCTGTGCGGTCCAATCTGGACCCATTTGAGGAAAATAAGGTTTCAGTTTGGCCAAGACATGTTCTGCTAATTTTCGGTAGGTGGTCAGTTTACCGCCGAAAATAGACAGTAAGGGCGCCTGTCCCTGATGGTCTATGAGTTCTAGCGCATAATCGCGCGACAGGCTTTGGGCCTTGCCGTGACCTTTATTATCGAATAAAGGCCGTATGCCGGAAAAAGTGCTGATGATTTCAGCAGCACTGAGGGGCTTTTTAAAATAATCATTAATTACGCCACATAAGTAATCTATTTCCCTGGGCGTAATGTGCGCTTTATTGGGATCGCCTTGATAATCCACATCGGTGGTCCCTATCAAGGTTAAATGCTGGGAATAGGGCAGGGTGAACACCACTCTGCCATCGGTTTGCTGCAAAATATAGGCCTGCGACCCTTCATATAAAGCCGGCACTATGATGTGGCTGCCTTGCACCATGCGTAATTGATGGGTGCTTGTTAAATGAACGATGTTGGAAAAAAATTCTTGGATCCAAGGTCCTGTAGCATTGACTACGGCACGCGCTCGAAGAGAAAACTTCTCTTGATTCAATTGATTAACAACTTCAGCGTGCCAGAGATCCTGGTCTTTTGTTAATTTCACCACTTTACAATAAGGCGAAATATGCGCCCCCCGTTCATGGGCTGCCATCGCATTGGCGATCACTAACCGGGCATCATCAACCCAGCAATCGGGGTAAGTAAATCCTTGGGTGTAACGGGTTTGTAAGGGGGCACCCAGGGGACTCTCGGTGAGATTAAGACGTTTAGAGTGCGGCAATAAGGATCGTTTGCCTAAATGATCATACAAAAATAACCCTAATCGGATGAACCAAGCCGGCCGTAACCCCGGATGGTGCGGTAAAACAAAATCTAAGGGTTTAATCAGATGCGGCGCTTTGCGCAATAAGATTTCACGCTCTTGTAAGGATTCATGCACTAAACGAAATTCATAATATTCTAAATAACGCAGGCCGCCGTGGATCAATTTGCTGCTTTTAGAGGAAGTGCCACTTGCGAGATCATTTTGCTCACATAAATGCACAGATAAACCGCGCCCCACGGCATCGGCCGCAATGCCCGTGCCATTGATGCCGCCGCCAATAATAAGTAGATCAATGTGAGACATGGAGCCGGCCTTTATGTTGTGTGGATTAAAAATTAAATATAGCTATTTTTATTGTTCCAGAAGTAAAGCAAGTGCGCTCCTTTGGAAAAAGGGACGACGACGAAGACTTGCCCCCTTTGTAAAGGGGGCCGGCCGTTTCGGCCGGGGGGATTTTGGGATGCTTGATGTACATCAGGCATTGCTAAAATCCCCCCGGCCGAAGCGTCCGACCCCCTTTACAAAGGGGGCAAGCACATCTCTCGCGCCTGATGTGCTTTCTTCTTTTTGGTGCGAAGTCCATAGCTCATAGAGGAAGTGCCACTTGCGAGATCATTTTGCTCACATAAATGCACAGATAAACCGCGCCCCACGGCATCGGCCGCAATGCCTGTGCCATTAATCCCGCCGCCAATAATAAGTAGATCAATGTGAGACATGGAGCCGGCCTTTATGTTGTGTGGATTAAAAATTAAATATAGCTATTTTTATTGTTCCAGAAGTAAAGCAAGTGCGCCCCTTTGGAAAAAGGGACGACGACGAAGACTTGCCCCCTTTACAAAGGGGGCAAGTCTATCGATCTCTTTGCTTTTACGGCCAAGCTCATTCCGGCTTTAATTCCACCCCAGCCTCAGGGAGTGCCAGCTGATCTAAATATACGGTTTTACCTTCTAGGCGTAAGCGTCCTTTATGTTGTGTGGATTAAAAATTAAATATAGCTATTTTTATTGTTCCAGAAGTAAAGCAAGTGCGCCCCTTTGGAAAAAGGGATGACGACGAAGACTTGCCCCCTTTGTAAAGGGGGCCGGCCGTTTCGGTCGGGGGGATTTTGGGATGCTTGATGTACATCAGGGATTGCTAAAATCCCCCCGGCCGAAGCGTCCGACCCCCTTTACAAAGGGGGCAAGTCTATCGATCTCTTTGCTTTTACGGCCAAGCTCATTCCGGCTTTAATTCCACCCCAGCCTCAGGGAGTGCCAGCTGATCTAAATATACGGTTTTACCTTCTAGGCGTAAGCGTCCTTCTGCAAACCATTTAATTATTGTAGGATAAAGTATATGTTCTTTTGCTTGAACACGCGCTTTGAGCGTTTCAACGGTGTCATCTTCGTTCACTTCTAAGGTAATGGTGGCAATCAACGGGCCGCTGTCTAATTCATCCGTGACAAAATGAACGGTACTGCCATGGAGACTATCGCCTCTGGCCAGTACTTTGGCGTGGGTCGAAAGACCGGGGTATTTAGGCAATAACGAGGGATGAATGTTAATCAGTCTTCCTGCGTAATGTTCAACAAATGCAGGGGACAGGATCCGCATAAATCCAGACAAGACAATTAAATCAGGCTGATAGTGATCCATTTGTTCCATTAAGGCCTGTTCAAAAGCAGCCGTGTCGCGGTAATTTTTAGGGTTAATAAAAATAGCTGGAATATCGGCGTGGGCTGCGCGCTGCAAACCGTAAGCTTTTTCTTTATCGCTTAATACGGCAGACACGATTCCAGGAATAAATTTGCGGTTAATTTGATCAATAATGGCTTGTAAATTACTGCCAAAGCCAGAAATAAGCACGATAATGCGGTAAGGCGAATGGGGCATAACGCATCCTAGGGGCTGTTAATGCTAACGGATTGTTCATTCGAGGCGATGATCCGCCCTAAAGGCCAAGCAAGTTCGCCTTGTGCACGCAATAATTCAACACTGCTATTGAGATCTTCAGGCGCAACAATGACAACCATGCCGATGCCACAGTTAAACGTGCGCACCATTTCGGTATTTTCGATATTGCCTTGCTTTTGTAGCCAACGGAATATGCTGGGCCATTGCCAGTTGTCCAGTTGCGCACATAAACCGCGCGGCAATATTCGCGGAATATTTTCTAATAATCCGCCCCCGGTAATATGCGCGATGCCGTGGACTTCATTTTTTTGACATAAGGCTCGTACAGCATTCACATAAATACGGGTAGGCGCAATCAGCGTTTCGGCTACGGTTTTGCCATTATCAAATACGCTATCTAAGGGCGTTTGCGAGACTTCAAGAATTTTGCGGATCAGCGAATACCCATTGGAATGAGGGCCGCTAGATCCAAGTGCAATCAAGGCGTCTCCGGCTGCAATTTTACTGCCATCGATAATGGCGGTTTTTTCCACGACGCCTACCGCAAAGCCTGCGAGATCATAATCCCCCTTGGCATAAAGACCCGGCATTTCTGCGGTTTCCCCGCCAACGAGCGCAGCGCCGGCTTGTTTGCAACCTTCGCCGATTCCCGTGATCACTTGTTTAAGCACCAGTAAGTCGAGTTTACCGCTTGCAATATAATCGAGGAAAAAAAGCGGCTCGGCGCCGCAGACGATTAAGTCATTGACGCACATCGCGACTAAATCGATGCCTACGCCCTCATGTTTATTAAGTTGATTGGCCAGGATCAGTTTCGTGCCTACGCCATCGGTGCTGGAGGTCAGTACAGGATTTTTATAGCGTTTGGGCAGTTCAAATAGGGCACTAAATCCGCCTATCCCGCCGATGACTTCAGGGCGATGCGTGGCTTTGCTGATGACTTTAATGTCATCCACCAGGCGATCGCCGGCTTCAATATCAACGCCAGCATCGCGGTAGGTAAGGGGGGGATGTTGTTCAGGCTTATCTTGCATCATGTGACTATTATACTGGGTGTGCGTATAATGGAAAGGGGTCACCTAGAATATTTCCATTAGAGTGCGCATATGAAAATAGCTCAAGCCATTAGTCTTCTTATTTTATTCTTGTTTAGCGGATTTGGGGTTTATGCCTATTCAAGCCAGGATTTATATACCGGCAAAGTGGAGGTAGCGAGCGAACAAGATGCGGATCGTGAGCGTGCCATACAACAAGCTTTTGCCCAAGTCTTGGTTAAATTAAGCGGTCAAAGCCAAACAGCGCAACAATTTGGGTTCGCAAAAGAGCCTAAGCGCGCGAGTGTCTGGGTGCAGCAATACCAATATGAAGAAAGCATTGATCCCGAGGGGCAGCAAAAGACTTACCTGGTGGCCAGTTTTGATAAAGAGGCCATTAATAATTATTTAAAAAAATCCAAAGTCTCGCTTTGGGGTGGCGATAGGCCACTGACACTGGTTTGGATGGCGGTTGAAGAAAATGGGGTACAGGCTATCGTAAGTGAGTCCGAAGAGGGACTTAAATCTTGGCAGCAATGGTTTGCCATTGAGGCACAGGCGCGTCTGGTGCCAGTATTATTTCCAGTCCTTGATTTAACCGATAAACAAAGCGTTGCGATTAGCGATGTGTGGTATCACGTCAGTGATGTGCTGCAGAACGCGGCGAACCGTTATCAGGCGCAAAATGTGTTATCCGGCCGTATTTATAAAAATTTACAAACCAATATGTGGTCGGCAGACTGGTCGCTCAGTGCCGGGGGCCAAAAGATTGTTTGGCAGCAAGCAGCACAAACGCCAGAACATTTAATGCGCGCAAGTGTAGATAGGTTTGCAGATGAATTGGCTAAACTCACGCAAAATACCCAAGAAGCGACATCGCAAGCGAGCTATGTATTGCGGGTCGATAATATTAAGGATCTACCTGCCTATGTGCGGGTAATGACTTATTTGCAAACCTTAGAGGCAGTTGATACCATAAGTCCAACTCAAGTGACGCCTAATTCTGTCACTTTTCAGCTCAGCTTGAAGACACCGCTGCCATTATTTCAGCAAAAATTGATTCAAGATAATGTATTAAGCGCATTGCCTAAGGCCAGTGATGATGAAGCGTTATATTATCAATACCTCTGATGTTAAATCATGAGTACCCAATTAGCCTTACCTCTGGGTTTGCGTGATGATGCGACCTTTGATAATTTTTTCCTCAGCACGAATCAACATTGTGTCAGTGCGCTGCGTGCGTGTGCAAGCGGCGAGGGCTACCCGTTTATTTATATTTGGGGGCAGCAAGGCTCAGGCCGCAGTCACTTATTGCAAGCCGCCTGTCATTTAGCAACTCAAAAAAATCGCAGCAGTGTGTATGTGCCCTTAGGCACACCGGAGTTGACCCCGCATATTTTACAGAATTTAGAGCAGATGAATCTGGTGTGTGTGGATGATATTGATGCCATTGCGCAGGATAAACAGTGGGAAGAAGCCTTATTTCATTTCTATAATAATATGCGCGAGTCAGGGCAAACCTTGTTAATTGCCGGTCGCAATCCACCGCAACGTTTAGGTTTAAATTTACCCGATTTGGTATCACGCTTAGCCTGGGGCGTGGTCTTTCAATTACATCCCTTATCCGATGAAGATAAACTGGCCGCACTCAAATTACGTGCAGATCAACGTGGCTTTGCCCTCACCGATGAAGTGGGCCAATTTTTATTGCGGCGCTGTCCACGCGATATGATCCAATTATTTGCGCTGCTAGAAACCTTAGATCGCGCCTCGCTGCAAGCGCAACGCAAATTGACCATCCCGTTTGTGAAAACAGTGTTGGGGGTGTAGGATTCACACTAAGTGATCCCCACGAATGTTTATTTAAAAACAATTTGTTATAAATTATTTTTGTAAATCACTTTAGTATTTAAGGCCTACGGCCTTAAAACTAAAATTCGTGGGGATTCGTTAGGGGACAGGGTGAGGGGAATAACTCATCAGGGGAAGCCTTTGTGATTTACACTATACTTTTGCCATCAACCGTAAATAAAAAGTAATTTAATATGAACATACATGCACTCAAACTTTCCTTCTCGCTATTATGCGAGCGGCGTATTCTGGTCATGATCTTATTAGGATTTTCTTCAGGATTACCGCTTGCACTCACCGGCAGTACGCTTGAAGCTTGGTTTGCGCACAGTGGCGCGAGTTATAAAACTATCGGTTGGGTGACGCTCGTTGGGCAGCCTTATATTTATAAATTTTTATGGGCGCCGCTCGTGGATAGGTATGTGTGGCCGTTTCTAGGTCACAGACGCGGTTGGATGATCGTAACCCAATTGGTATTATTAACAACGATTGCGCTCATGGCATTTTTTGATCCCTTAACGAGTGGACTGGCGTTAGCGATGGTCGCTCTCATCGCAGCCTTTGTCTCGGCAACGCAAGATATTTCAGTCGATGCGTATCGAGCAGAAATTTTAAAACCCGAGGAACGCGGTTTAGGTGCGGCTGTATTTGTGGGCGCTTATCGCATGGCGCTTATCGTCTCAGGCGGCGTTGCGATGCTGTTGGCGGATCAAATTGGCTGGCGTGATACGTATATTTTTATGGCAGGTTTGATGGCAGTGGGGGTGGTGGCCACCTTAATCAGTCAAGAACCCCTACATAAAAGAGGCGAACCGCACAGTTTAAAAGAAGCGTTTCTTCAGCCTTTAGTTGAATTCTTCAAACGACCGATGGCACTTTGGCTATTAGCCTTAATTGTTTTTTATAAATTTGGTGATGCGTTTATTGCCAAAATGTTTTCTGCGCTGTTGATACGCGAATTAGGATTCTCTTTAACCGATGTCGGCAGCGTATTAAAAGTAGGGGGCATGCTTGCGAGTATTGCAGGCGCTATCACCGCAGGCTTTTTCATGGTGCGCATGCGTTTATTTACGGCACTTATGGTGTTTGGGATCTTGCAAGCCGTGTCCAATTTAATGTTTTTATTACTCTCTTTAGTCGGTAAACATTACGGCATGATGACGGCAACCGTGGTCATAGAACAATTCTGTGGCGGCTTAGGCACCGCGGCATTTTTAGCCTTATTAATGTCCTTATGTGATCCGCGCTTTACCGCCACGCAATTTACATTACTGGCTGCATTATCGGCCATCGGACGTGAATCGCTCGGTCCGCTTGCGGGGTATTTAGTGGAACATTTTGGCTGGACAGTATTTTTTGTTACGACGTTTATCGCTTCTTTTCCCGGGTTAATCATTTTATATGCGGTGCGTAAACAAGTGGATAAATATCAGTCCCAAAATGCTTACGGAAACAGTGAACCTGGCTTATAAGCTTAAGTCACAATCTTCCACTCCACACTTTCTCCCGCACGAAACGGAATAAGTTGAGTGTTTTGAAAAGGAATCGAGGCAGGCACTAACCAAGGCGCGCGTTGCAGAGTAATGTCTTTGCGGTTGCGTGGCAACCCATAAAAATCGGGACCAAAAAAGCTACTAAATCCTTCAAGTTTATCCAGCGCTTTCGCCTGGTCAAAAACTTCTGCATACAGTTCTATAGCCGCATGAGCGGTAAATATTCCGGCGGCACAACAGGCATTTTCTTTACTGGTGCGAGGATGCGGCGCACTGTCTGTCCCTAAGAAAAATTTGGGATTACCACTGATGGCCGCTTTAATTAAAGCCCGTTTATCTTGTTCGGTTTTAACTATAGGTAAACAATAATGATGCGGGCGCAGTCCGCCCACAAGCAAGTCATTGCGCGTTAATAATAAATGATGTGCCGTGATGGTTGCGGCAACATGTTTCGGCGTAGATAAAATAAATTCTACCGCACGCGCGGTGCTAATATGTTCCAGCACAATTTTAAGTTTAGGAAAACGTTTGATCAGAGGCACGAGGACTTTATCGATAAACACTGCTTCGCGAGAGAAGACATCCACCGTCTCATCGGTGACTTCACCATGAATAAGCAGCGGCAAAAAATTTTGCTGCATGGCTTCGAGGATAGGGTAGATTTTTTCGATGTTATTGATCCCAAAACCTGAGCCGGTGGTGGCGCCCCGTGGATAGAGCTTCACGCCATGGATGCCTGCGGCCTGAGCATTATGGATATCGTTCACCTTTAAATTTTCAGTTAAATACAGGGTCATTAACGGTTCAAATTTGTGGCCATTAGGCAGGGCGGCGAGAATTTGTTTGCGATAGGTATTGGCAGCAATAATATTATCTACAGGACGGGGTAAGTTAGGCATCACGATGGCGCGGGCAAAACAGCGCGCTGTTGCACGCACGGTCATACTCAGGGCGTCACCTTCACGCAAATGGACGTGCCAATCATCGGGCTGAGTAAAGGTTAACTTATCCATGACTTTATAATCCTTTAATGCGAAAATACATATTTCTCGCGTCGTACACCGTGTTTTTCAAAACCGACATCTAATAATACTTGGTAGGCCTGATCCACCATATGAGGGTTGCCGCATAAGTATACAATATCTTCCCCAGGTGTTAAGGCTAGCTCAGCAAAAGTCTCTTGTACATAACCCTTACGCTCATGCGTACGTTCAGGATCACTGCGTACCCGGCTGCAGCAGCCATAAAAGCTAAATAAAGGGTGACGGCTCATAAAACTTAAAAATTCATCTTGATAGAGGAGCTCACCCGGGCTGCGTGCCCCCAGTAAAACCACCACTTGCGTACCTTGAGCCTGCATACGCTGGGCAAGCGCAGGCAGCATGGCGCGATAAGGGGTGACGCCGGTGCCGGTTGAAACCAAAATATAGCGTTTCGGCGTTTCATCTTCTCTCAATACCAGCCGACCAAAAGGCCCACTGGCATCTACGTTATGACCGATGGGCAGATTAAATAAATATCCACTGGCGCGCCCACCACTGACATGCGACAGCGCAAGTTCAATCGTATTATTGCCTTCATGGGGAAGGGTTGCGATGCTGTAACTTCGCTGTAGGGTTTCACCATTGACCGGAAAATGAAGATTAATAAATTGTCCAGGAATAAAAGTAAACGGGGTCGTTTGTGTGGTAGTAAACGTGAAATGTCGCACCCCTGGGGCGATTTCTTGGCTGTCTACTAAAGTAATGGGGAATTGCGTTCTCGACATGGTAGGCCCTAGTTTAATCTAAAGTTTATTTTACCTCTCAAAATAACCGTAGTCTATACTCATTCTCATGAAAGACTTCCTACTTCTTGAACCCGCGCTTAATCCGGAAGAAATACAGATCCGCGATACGCTGCGCGCGTTTGTGGCACGCCAAGTGATCCCAAAAATGGCACTCGCTTTTGAAGAGGCCCGTTATCCAGAAGATTTGACCCGACCCCTTGCCGAATTAGGCGTATTGGGCATGACTTTGCCGCCTGAATATGGCGGTGCGGGCGCAAGTTACGTCAGTTATGGCCTAGCCTGCCAAGAATTAGAATACGGCGATAGCAGCCTGCGTAGCCTAGTTTCGGTGCAATCCTCACTCGTCATGTTTCCTATTTACCACTATGGCAGTTGCGAGCAAAAACAGCAATTTTTGCCGCGTCTTGCCCGTGGGGAATTAATCGGGTGTTTTGGTTTAACCGAAGCGGACTCAGGATCTGATCCCGCCAGTATGCATACTAAGGCGCAGGCCGTAGAGGGTGGGTTTTGCTTAAATGGCAGCAAAATGTGGATAACGAATGGCAATTGTGCGGATGTTGCGTTGGTGTGGGCGAAAACAGAATCAGGCTTTGGTGGCTTTTTAGTGGAAAAAGGCACGCCAGGATTTATTCAACGCGAAGTGAAACATAAAATGTCTCTGCGGGTGTCACAAACCGGTGAGCTTATTTTTAATGATTGCTTTATTCCGAGTAGTCATTTTTTACCGGGCACAGAAAAAGGATTAAGTTGTGCGCTCAAGTGTTTAAATCAAGCGCGCTACGGCATTGCCTGGGGCGCCATCGGTGCTGCGCAAGCCTGTTATGATACCGCTTTGGAGTATTGTCAAACTCGCAAACAATTTAATAAACCCTTGGCGAGTTTTCAATTGGTGCAAAAAGATTTGGTTGAAATGTTAAATGAAATTGTTAAAGCGCAAACTTTAAATTTACACTTAGGCCGGTTAATGGATAAGGGCGAGGCGCATTATGCGATGATTTCGCTTGCAAAAATGAATGCCTGTAAAGCCGCGTTAAACATTGCCCGATCCGCACGCAATTTATTAGGCGCCAATGGCATTAGTCTAGAGTATCCCGTGATCAGACACATGAATAATTTAGAATCGGTATTTACCTATGAAGGCACGGATAATATTCATCATTTAATTGTCGGGCGATATATTACTGGGGTGGATGCTTTAGGGTGAGTCTATCAATTTGCAATCTGAGCGTATATCTAACATGATTATACGCGTTGTTTTAACTGAGCTAATAAATACTGTGCCTCAATTAAAAATTTCGGTACTTGGGCAAAAACCATTTCTAAAGAAGTGACCTCTAATTCTAGTTTCATAAAGATCCCATAGGATGTAAGTATTGATTATTACCCCCGCACCTGCCCCTGACCGTAAATAATATATTTATAGGTCGTCAGCTCCTCTAAACCCATGGGGCCGCGGGCGTGGAGTTTGTCGGTGCTAATGCCAATTTCTGCGCCCATGCCAAATTCTCCGCCATCGGTGAATCGTGTTGAGGCATTAATATATACCGCACTGGAATCTACCTGATTCACAAATAATTGTTGTGCGGCCCTGTCTTCTGAAACTATCGCATCAGAATGATGGGAGCCGTAATGATTAATATGATAAATCGCGGCATGCACATCTTTGACGATTTTGACGGAGAGAATTAAATCCAGGTATTCCGTATACCAATCCGTATCCGTTGCTTCTTCTATCCTGGGGAGAATTTTACGACTCAAATGATCGCCTTTGAGGGTCACATGATGTGCTTCCATTGCAGCCTGTAAACGAGGAAGAAATGTTTCAGCTATCGCTTCGTGCACGAGTAGCGATTCCATCGCATTGCACACCCCGGGCCGCTGGCATTTGGCATTGACGCAAATATTGAGGGCCATGTCGAGGGAGGCCGTTTTATCCACATAAGTATGACATACGCCTTTATCATGTTTAATTACGGGAACACGCGCGTGTTCCACCACCATATTAATTAAACTGGGGCCACCACGCGGAATAGCTAAATCGATGTATTCCGGCATTTGGATCAATAGCCGCACGGCATCGTGATCGGGAATAGTAATCAATTGCAGTGCATGGTGCGGCAAACCGGTCTTATATCCCGCAGCGAGCAATAATTCTAAAATCGCTTGATTGGTATGAAGCGCTTCTTTACCGCCACGCAGAATCGCTGCATTACTGGTTTTTAAGCATAGGGCACTGACATCTGCTGTAACATTAGGCCGTGATTCATAAATCATTGCAATCACTCCAATGGGCGTGCGGATTTTTTTAATCAATAAGCCGTTATTTTTTTCATGTTCATGCAAAATTTTACCGACAGGATCAGGCAACATGGCAATACGCCTTATGCTTGCGATCATATTATCAATACGCACATCATCTAATAATAAACGATCAATGAGCGCTTTTGAAAGTTGTGCCGTTTCGGCAAACGCTAAATCCTTCGCATTTTCACGTTTAATGACTTCACGGTGTTCATGCAGTTCATTTGCCATGGCCTGTAAAATCGCATTTTTTTCATCGGTAGTCAGTAATTGTAACTGCGTGCTCGCCGCTTTGGCGCGACTGCCAATTTCACGTAGGGTGTGTTCAATAGTCATAGAGGTTCCTCTTCTTCATGCATCAGTACCAAGTTGTTGCGGTGGATCACTTCATCGTAATATTTATGGCCTAAAATTTCAGCAATTTCGCTGGTTTTTTTCCCCAATATTTTTTTAATGTCATCACTGGAATAATGGGTGAGCCCACGGGCCAGGTGATGACCGCTAGAATCTTCTATTTCGAGCAAAGTCCCTTCGGTAAAATCACCGTGGACTGAGATGATCCCAATAGGCAACAGACTTTTGCGCTCATGCAAGAGCGCTGCAACTGCAGCATCATTAATCATCAAATGCCCTTGGGGTTTATGAAATAGCGCAATCCATTGCTTACGTTTATTTTTAATGTGATGGGTATCGCTGCCACAACCTATTAAGGTACCCACATCTTCACCGTGCACGACTTTTTGGATAATATCGGCAGTTGCCCCGCTGGCAATCACCGTCATAGCGCCTACCCGGCCAGCATTTTGTGCGGCTAATAGTTTAGTTTGCATGCCGCCGGTGCCCAGTGCATTTTTTTTGGCTTGCACCAGTTTAAAGGTTTGCGCACTGACGTGAGGAATATACGGGATGCGTTGCATGCGTTTTGCGTTGATATTTTCCTGAATGCCATTGGGGGTCGTGAGCAGTATTAACAGATCGGCATTGATTAATGACGCGACCAAGGAAGATAAAATATCATTGTCGCCAAATTTAATTTCATCGACAGACACCACATCATTTTCATTAATAATAGGCAGTATTTTATGCGCCAGTAAAGCTTGTAGGGTATTGCGTGCATTTAAATGCCGGACACGATTTTTTAAATCATCATGGGTGAGTAATACTTGACTGGTAATAATACCGTGACGCGCAAAATATTTTTGATATACCACTTGGAGTTGCGTTTGGCCTATGGCGGCTGCCATTTGTAGTTCGGGCAAATGCGTGGGGCGACGTTTGAGCCCTAAGGCATGTAAACCGGTACCGATGGCACCGGAGGAGACTAAAATAACTTCATGATGTGCTTGTTGCAGCGCAGCAATTGATTTTGCAAACCCGGCTATCCTGCGGGTGTTAGGGCCACCGTTTTTGTTGATCAGCATGTGTGTGCCAATTTTAATCACGATGCGTTTTGCTTTGCGTAATTGCGCGCGCTCTGTTTCAGGTAAAATAATCATTTTTGAAGTTTATACGAATAAGGTCACTACTGTCCAGGTACTCAGCATCAGCCAGAGCACAAGCACACCGCCTAGATAAAAAGGCCTAAGGCCTAAGCGCTTCAGCGCTTTGAGGCGTGTATTTAAACCCAATGCGCTCATGGCCATAGTGAGTAAAAAAAGATCAAACGCTTGAATAAGGGCAATGACATTGACCGGAATTTTGTTGAGTGAATTTAAACCGATACAAAAAATAAAGCCGAACACAAACCAGGGAATATATAAAGGAATGCGTGCGGTATTGTCGCTTTGAGCACGGTAATACGCGTTGAAATAAAGGCCCGCGAGGATGAGTATGGGCGCGAGCAATAACACACGCGTCATTTTTACGATCACGGCAATGGCAGCAGCAGGCTCACCTGCGGCTTCCCCCGCGGCTAAGACTTGGGCCACTTCATGTATCGAGGCGCCGGTGTAAAATCCGTATTGCCAAGGCGATAAAAATAAAAAACCTAAATGGTATAAGAGGGGGTAGAGTAACATCAAAATAGTGCCAAAAAGGACTACGGTGGCTACAGCAATCGCAGTTTGATGAGGTTTAGCCCGTGCAACCAACTCAGCAGCCAGAACCGCGGCCGCACCACAAACGGCAGCCCCCATGGCCGTTAAAAAAGACGTTTGTTTATCGAGTTTAAATACTTTTTCGCCTAAGTAACAGCCTAAGGCCAGGGTGGTGAGGGTCACAAATAAGCTTAAAGATAAACCTGTCCAGCCGACCGCTAACAAACCATCGACAGTGATCCGAAATCCATACAAGATGACCCCTAGGCGCAGTATAGGTTTGCTGCATAGCGTTAAGCCGTGTTGGATATGACTATGAAATGAAGCCGGGGTAAGATTACCGATCACTAAGCCTAGCAGTACGCCTAAGATCAGCGGGCTTAAAATCAGTGTGGGCCATAATTTCACAAGCAGCAGTGAAATTATCGCAATCAGTGCACACAGGCTTATACCTAAGAGGGATTGTTTGAGCATAGTTTTCATCAAAAATAGGACTTAAGAAAAATGCGGCTGTTAGCGTGTTTTTTTGCTCATGGCTGTCGCAAAATCGCTAAAAAACACCCTAACAGCCGCATTTTTCTTAAGTACGGAATAAAAAACCCATTAAGCGGGATAAACCGCTTAATGGGTCAGGCCATTATAAAAACTAGAAACTATTTAACTTGATTGTTTTTTTGAGCTTGATCTCTAGCGGCATGAAACATTTCATCTTGCATTTGTTCTAATTTTATCATTTGTTCTTCATCAAGTACTTTACTGAACTTATCTTGAGTTTCTTTATGAAGTTTTTTCAATTCAGGAGCCATGGCTTTGATTTTTTCAGCGCCAGTTTGGTTAGCGTGTTTGTTTAGGATTTCTTCACGTTTGGTATGACTTTCATTCATGATTTCGACCACTTTAGTCTTTTGATCAGGAGTCAGATTAAGACTATTGATCATTTCTTCTTTTTGCGCAGCCATATCGGTTGCGAAAACAGACCCTGCAAACAATGCACTCACAGATAATAAACCTAACACTTTAGCGAATTTTTTTAACATGATTGATTCCTTGTATTTAAATAGTTAACGAACAGCACGATGCCCCTATTATAACGATTTTTTTTCATACCGGAAGAGGGTCTGCTTTAGTTTTGTTTGCATACTCACACAAGTCATTTATTAAACACGTTGGACATTTGGGTTTGCGTGCCACACAGACGTAACGGCCATGTAAAATCAGCCAATGGTGGGCATCATGGAGATACACTTTGGGAATAATCTCGAGTAATTGTTTCTCTACGGCAAGCGGGGTGCTGCCCTGGGCGAGTCCTATCCGATTGGCCACACGAAAGATATGGGTATCCACAGCGATAGTGGGTTTTCCAAAAGCGGTATTAAGCACTACGTTTGCGGTTTTTCTGCCAACGCCAGGTAAGGCTTCCAGGGCTTCGCGCGTATCGGGGACTTTACCGTGATACTGACTCTCAAGTATTTTACAGGTGGCGAGTATATTTTTAGCCTTAGCATTATAAAGGCCTATGGTTTTAATATAGGTTTTCAAGCCGGTTAGGCCTAAGGACAGAAATTGAGCAGGGGTCTTGGCGTGTTTAAATAATTCTACCGTCGCTTTATTGACACTGACGTCGGTGGCTTGCGCCGACAAAATCACCGCGATCAGGAGTTCAAAATGACTGGCATAATGTAATTCCGTTGTGGGATGAGGGTTGTTTTTTTTGAAACGCTTAAATATGGCGCGGCATTTCTGTGGAGTCATGGAGTTTTCCTTGTAACGCGGCGCGTTTGGCTTTTGTTCGCTCCATGGCCGCTGCAATTAAATCCTTTTTCGCTTGTAAGCTAGGCGCGGCCTGAATCAGGGTCTGTGTAAGGCTAGCTTTATGCGCCATCGTTAAAGTGGGCGCAAACGACGCAGGTTTAGTGATCATTTCAATACAATCCACGGGGCAAACTGCAATACAGTCTTCGCAACCTGTGCACAGATCGGTAATGATCGTATGCATCAGCTTGCGCGCGCCTAAAATAGCTTGATCAGAACATGCCGGAATGCACTTGGTACACCCTATGCATTCTGCTTCGCGTATGTAAGCAATTTTGTCGTTCATTATCTGACTACCGTTCCCGTGTCGATAGGCTGTTGCGGTTGCACGATGTATAATTTCTCGTCGCCAGATGCACAAAGCACCATGCCTTCAGATAAACCAAAACGCATTTGCCTCGGTTTTAAATTGGCGACTACTATGACTTGTTGTCCAATTAAAGCTTCAGGTGCGTAAGCGGATTTGATGCCCGCAAAGATTTGCCGCACATGACCGTCAAGCTCGACAGACAATTTAATTAATTTATCCGCACCTTCAACCGCTTCGGCGGAAATGACGGTTGCGACCCGCAGATCAATTTTATTAAAATCATCGATCGTAATTTCAGGCTTAGCGTCTTTGAGTGTAGCAGGGGTAGGGATAGGTTGTTGTTCAGCGTCCATCATGGCGTTTACCTTAAGTGTATCTATGCGTTGTAAGAGCGGTTCATAAGTATTAATGCGATGATTCAGTAAAGGTTTTTCACTGTCATCCCAAGTTTGTGGTGCAATAGCAAAAAAGTCTTCGCTTTTTGCTGCAAGCTGTGGCAGCACGGGTTTTAAATAAATCATCAGCTGGCGAAATAAATTTAAGGCCAAGGTACAGACGTCTTGTGCCCGAGCTACGGTATTTTGATCTTTGACCAAGGCCCACGGTTTTTGCGCATCGATCATTTGATTGGCTTCATCGGCTAAATTCATGATTTCGCGCATGGCTTTGGAGAAGTCACGGTGTTCATAAAGTTCAGCAATCTGCTTGCCTTTTGTGACAAAGTGATTGAACATTTCCGGCTGCAACAGGCTGCTGGAGAGTTGCGAATCAAAGGTGCCGTTAATGATTTTCGCGCAGCGGCTGGCAATGTTGACAAATTTTCCGACCAAATCGGAATTAACCCGCGCAATAAAATCATCGGTGTGAAAATCTAAATCATCAATATTATGGCTTAATTTGGTGGCAAAATAATAACGTAAATATTCAGGGTTTAAATGATCCAGATAAGTCCGCGCTTTAATAAAGGTGCCACGCGATTTAGACATTTTATAGCCATTAATGGTTAAAAACCCATTGGCAAAAATACTATTGGGTAAACGATAACCACAGCCGTATAAGACTGCCGGCCAAAATAAGCCATGAAAATAAATAATGTCTTTACCGATAAAATGATGCAATTCTACTTTGGAGTCTTTATGCCAAATCTCTGGGAAATTAAGTAACGGATTACGAAGACTTAAATTAAGTAGACTCGCCATATAACCTATCGGTGCATCTAACCAGACATAAAAATATTTATCGACTTCACCGGGGATCTCAAAGCCAAAATAGGGCGCATCGCGGCTAATGTCCCACGGGTGCAGCCCTGCTGCAAACCATTCATTCAGTTTATTGCGCACTTCTGTTTGTAAATGACCGGAGGCAAGAAACGTGCGTAGCATGTCTTCAAATTGTGGTAAGTCAAAAAAGAAATGGGTCGATTCTTTTTCGATAGGGGTTGCGCCTGAGAGTGCCGATTTGGGATTAATCAAATCCGTGGGGCTGTAGGTCGCGCCACAGGCTTCACAATTATCGCCGTATTGATCTTGTGCGTGACAGCGTGGACATTCGCCTTTCACATAGCGATCCGGAAGAAACATATTTTTTTCTGGATCGAAGGCTTGTTTAATGGTTTTTTGGAAAATATAGTGATTGTCTTTTAAGCGCAAATAAATTTCTTCGGTCAGTTGTTTATTTTCGCTGGAATGCGTGGTGTGAAAATTATCAAAACCGATATTAAAATCGGCAAAATCGCGCTCGTGTAAGGTTTTTATTTGTGCGATTAAGGCTTCAGGGGTGAGGCCCTCTTTTTCTGCATGCAACATAATAGGCGTGCCGTGCGCATCATCGCCGCTGACATGCCAGACAGTGTGGCCTTGCAGGCGCAAAAAACGCGCCCAAAAATCGGCTTGGAGAAAGCCCACCATATGCCCTAAATGTAAGGGGCCATTGGCGTAGGGCAGCACGCTGCAGATCACAATTTCACGTGTGGACATCACATTTCCTTAAATACCCGTTAACCCAGTTATGGTACAATAAAAGCCTTTATAATTAAAGGGATAATCATGGATTCCATTAAACCCCACGCCGTGCAGCCCGGCGTTGCCCCGATTCCACAGATTAAAAACATTATTGCCATCGCCTCAGGCAAGGGCGGGGTCGGGAAATCGACGGTGACGGCTAATCTTGCCTTGGCGCTACACGCTCAAGGCGCGCGCGTTGGGATCCTCGATGCGGATATTTACGGCCCCAGCCAGCCCCTAATGTTAGGCTTGAGCGGCAAACCTGAAATTATTGATAATAAAATGCTGCCCCTCAAGGCGTATGGTTTACAAGTGATGTCCATTGGGTTTTTAGTGGATGAAAAAGCGGCGATGATTTGGCGTGGGCCCATGGTCAGTGGCGCGCTCATGCAATTATTAAATGATACGGCCTGGCAAGCGTTAGATTATCTATTGCTGGATTTACCGCCGGGCACTGGAGATATTCAGCTGACTATGGCGCAAAAAATTCCTGTGAGTGCGGCTATCCTCGTGACGACGCCACAAGATTTAGCCCTATTAGATGTCGAGCGGGCTTATGCCATGTTCGCGAAAGTAAATGTCCCAGTGCTTGGAGTGATTGAGAATATGAGCGGCTATACCTGCTCCGCGTGCGGCCATCATGAAGCCATTTTTGGCGAGGGTGGCGCGGCGCATTTAGCGGCCCATCATCCGCTGCCTTTACTTGGGCAGCTGCCTTTGCACATCAGTGTGCGTGAGCACGCAGATAGCGGACAACCGTTAGTCAGTGCACAGCCTTTACATCCCGTTACCCAAATTTATTTAGCCATCGCACAACAAGTGCGTGAGCGTTTAGCATTGCAAAAACGCAGTTTTGCACATATCCTACCGAAGGTAGTGGTAGAAAGGAAACAAGGGGACTGACATGTCGATTAAAGCAGATAGATGGATAATAAAAATGGCGCAAGCGGGAATGATTACTCCATTTTCACCTGAGCAAGTGCGCTTTCATGGCGATCGTCGGGTTATTTCCTACGGAACATCCAGTTATGGCTATGATGTGCGTTGCGCGAATGAATTTAAAATATTCACCAATATTAATTCTGCAATCGTCGATCCTAAAGCGTTTGATGCCAATAGTTTTGTGGATGTGAAATCTGACGTGTGCATTATTCCCCCTAACTCTTTTGCATTGGCGCGTACGGTCGAATATTTTCGCATTCCACGCAATGTACTGACGATTTGTTTAGGTAAATCAACTTACGCCCGTTGCGGTATTATTGTGAATGTGACGCCGCTAGAACCTGAGTGGGAAGGACATGTGACCTTAGAGTTTTCCAATACCACGCCGTTACCAGCGAAAATTTACGCGCATGAAGGGGTGGCACAGATGCTATTCTTACAAGCGGATGAGGAATGTGCCGTGTCTTATTTGGATCGCGGCGGCAAATACCAGGGGCAAGTGGGCGTGACCTTACCGGTTGCATAAGTTCGAAGTGGGAGAGCACTATTCATGTGTAAATTAAAATTAGGGCTAGTGGTGTTATTGTTGGGGGTAAACGCAAGCCTATTTGCGAGTAATCGTGTGGTGTTAGAAAAATCCAGCGATGTGGATACCAGCGATATTGATGAAGTCAATGAAATCATGCTGGAGCAAAATTTTCTCGAGAGTTTATTTGTCGATAAACCCGGAATAGTGGTGACACCCTATTATGATGAATATGGCCGCTGGGGTGCTAAAGTAGTACCGAATCGGGGTGAACCTTATTATGTGGATCCTTATTACGATGATCCCATGTCTACCAATCGCCACAGCGATGAACCGACCACAAGTTCGAATTGGCGCGTGATGGTTTGGTAGAACGCATATAGAGACGCAGTACATGCGTCTCTACCGTAACACTCACCTACATTTCATAATCGCCAAATCAATTCCCACCAATTCACCGTAAGTACGCGGGATCCCTTGCTCTTTTACGCTAGGCAATAAGTGCAACTCTTCGGCATAAATTTCTGCTTCAACAATAGTAAAACGCGGGATCGCTTCTTTTAAGGCCATGATGGCGGTGCGTAAGGTATCACGGAAAATATCCAGCGTAGTAAACGACGTGCGCATCGGTTCCGCCTCAGGAATATAAAACGCGGTATTATGAAGCATGATCGCATGCAATTTAAAATGCGTAGGGGTATGGGTCAGCATTTCTATTTCATGGATATAGACATGACCGCGTTGTTTGCTGAGAAAGTGTGCGCAATTCAAAGCATTCATCACTGTTCACCTCCTGATTGACCGTTGATACGTAAAGCATGATTGCAATAGGCCTGTAGCATACGAGAGAGTACTTTAAATGACGGTTGTTGGGTGCTTCCGGTGAGTAAGCGATCGACACTACGGGGAGTCAGGTCCATCCAGGTGGCTATCTCCTGTTTGCGGTAACCGGCTGCGATCAGTTCATAATAAAGCGATTGCCAAATTTTAAGTGATGGATGTAACTCCTCTCTAGACGAAGTGGGGGGATGAATATGAAACGCGACTGCCTTGACCTGCATACTACTCTCCTTTTATTATTAGAATGGCTCGTCAATATACGTAAAATTAACTATAATAAAGTCTAAATCAATATGTTAGAGATAAAAAAGCGTAAAAATTACGCTTTAATTATTATATTAGTTATAAAATACGCTTATGTAAATGGGTAAATATCGCCAGATTATGTAAGAAATGGCTTACAAGAAGTCAGGTATTAAGGGAAGAAATGGGTAAAAAAGCAAAACAAATTTCTGATCCACTACTTTATGAGCGTGGACTACGGATCCGCTCGATACGTGTGGCGTTACGTTTAACCCGGCCGCGTATCGAGCGCGAATATGGGGTAGCGCGCGGCACGCTACAAAATTGGGAGGATGCGCGCTTTGGTGGATTAGGTGAGCGCGGGGCCATGCGCTTGATAGAGGTTTTTGCTAAACAAGGCATTGCTTGCAGTGTTGAATGGTTGTTGTATGGCATCGGCGTTGATCCCTTGCTGACATGGCGTGGGCAAGATAATGTGCATGCGACTTTCCCTGCTCTCTTAATAAATAAATCTATTCAGGCGGAACTGGCTTATTTTCATGCACAACATGCGCATGCCATTGATACCCTGATGCCGGATGCCGCGATGGAGATGCGTATTTTTGCACAAGAGATCGTGGCAGGCGTGCGTTATTTTGGTGAAGAGATGACACAAGCTATCGGTAAAGACTGCATAATCCAAACACAACGTGGTGAAATTTATGTGCGGCGGTTAATGCAAGGCGATGAAAAACAGCATTACACATTAACGTGTCCTTATACTGCGAATAAAAAAGATTTTCCTGATTTGAAAAACATCGTTTTGTTTAGTGCAGCTCCTGTAATTTGGATCCGTAGCACCAAGGGATAGTAAATCATTATTGCTTATTAAAATAATTTATGTACAATAAAGTTTTGAGTGGGTCGTGATGATAGTGGAGCGTTTGCATTCAGTCAAAATCCCCCCGGCCGCAGCGGCCGGCCCCCTTTACAAAGGGGGCAAGTTCTCTGCCTGTAGAAAAGGG
>JABCZS010000006.1 GCA_013289605.1 Gammaproteobacteria bacterium | reverse complement strand
GATTGATCAGTCAACCAGTGAGATTGTAGATACTGCAAAACGTACGGGTGCACGGGTGATTGGTCCTATCCCACTCCCCACCCGGACGAGTAAGTTTAATGTGTTGGTTTCGCCGCACGTTGATAAAGATGCGCAGGATCAATATCAAATTAGAGTGCATAAGCGCTTAGTCGATATTTTAGATCCTACTGATAAGACTATCGATGCGCTCATGAAGCTCGATCTTTCAGCAGGCGTGGATGTGCAAATTAGTTTAGATAGTGAATAACACAGAGGAATACGGTTATGGCTGTGGGTTTAATTGGTACTAAATGTGGAATGACGCGTTTTTTTAGAGAAGATGGCGTTACTGTTCCTGTGACGGTAGTCCGTGTTGATGAACACTCGGTCGTACAAGTCAAAACACCTGAAAAGGATCGCTATAGCGCGATTCAAGTCACTTCCGGCAAAGTTAAGCCCAGTCGTGTGACTAAGCCTTTGGCGGGTCATTATAAAGCGGCTAATGTGGCGCCCGGCACAGGATTACGCGAGTTTCGTCTTACAGAAGCTGAAGCCAACAAATATAAGATGGGTGATGCCCTGACACTTGAAATGTTTGCGATAGGCCAAATTGTCGATGTGACCGGGTATTCCAAAGGGAAAGGCTTTGCAGGTACGATTAAGCGTCATAACTTCGGTATGCAAGATGCAACTCACGGTAACTCACGTTCACATCGTGTGCCAGGATCCATCGGACAATGCCAAGATCCAGGTCGTGTATTCAAAGGCAAAAAAATGGCGGGTCGCATGGGTAATGAGCGCGTAACCATACAAACATTAGAAATTGTCGATATTCAACCCGACTTAAACGTAATATTAGTCCGTGGTGCCTTACCCGGCCCGACCGGTGCAAAAGTCATTGTATCGCCTACAGTGAAGCGCACCAAGAAGAAAACAGAAGGTGACGCATGAACTTAACAGTAAAAGCCCAAGGTGGCGCGCAGCAAGTTGAAGTAGCAGACGCTATTTTTGGTACTGCTTATAATGAATCGCTGATCCATCAAATTGTGACCTCTTTTTTAGCAGGCGGTCGGAGTGGAACAAAAGCGCAAAAAAATCGTTCTGATGTCAGCGGGGGCGGTATTAAGCCCTGGCGGCAAAAAGGGACGGGTCGGGCACGTGCAGGGAGCTCTCGCTCTCCTTTATGGCGTACCGGTGGTGTGACTTTTGCTGCACGTCCAAGAAGTTTCGTGCAAAAAGTAAATCGGAAAATGTATCGTGCAGCCATGTGTAGTATTTTGTCAGAACTTGTTAGACAAGAACGTATTGTTATCGTCGATAACATTACAATTGATGCACCTAAGACTAAAAAAATGTTAGAGTGGTTGGCTCAGCATGAGTTTCATGATGGGTTGATCATCATGTCTGAATTTGATGACAATGTTTTTTTAGGTACACGGAATATTCCGCATGTACAAGTGACATTATCCCACTATATCGATCCCGTATGTTTAGTGGCTTATGACAGAATATTAGTCACGCAAGCCGCGCTTAAAGAAATTGAAGAGAGTCTAATGCCATGAGAATTGAAAATTTATACACATTAATTCATGCGCCCGTATTATCTGAAAAAACCATGCGTATTGCTGAGAAATCAAATCAGTATGCGTTTAAGGTTGATAAACGTTCAACCAAAATAGAAATCAAACAAGCGATAGAAAAAGCGTTTGATGTGAAAGTTGATGCGGTGCGGACGGTAAATATACAAGGTAAAGTGAAGCGAACAAAAAATCAGCTCGGTAAACGCAGTGATTTTAAAAAGGCTTATGTCACTTTAGCCGCAGGTCAATCCATTAATATTACGGAAATGCAATAAGCTCGTTTTGTAGGAAAATATTATGTTAGAAACTTTTATACGCCCCAAGAAGCCTAATACTCCCGGTACGCGCCACGCAGTGGACGTCGTGACTAAGGGCTTACACAAGGATAAACCGCATTCGCCTTTAGTGGTCTCTTTAATCAGAGGTTCTGGGCGTAATAATAAAGGCCAAGTCACCGTGCGTCATCGGGGTGGCGGTCATAAGCGTTTATATCGGATCATAGACTTTAGACGCACTAAAGATGATATTCCTGCGATTGTTGAGCGGTTTGAGTACGATCCTAATCGTTCTGCACATATCGCATTACTATTGTACAAAGATGGCGAAAGAAGGTATATTATTGCTCCCCGTCAATTAAAGACGGGCGCAGAATTGCTCTCCGGAGCTGCAGCGCCGATACGGATAGGTAATACCTTACCTTTATCAGCGATCCCTGTCGGTACAGTTGTTCATTGTGTTGAGCTAAAGCCTGGCAAAGGGGCTCAATTGGGGCGTAGCGCAGGAGCAGGAATTCAGCTGATTGCTAAAGATGGTGCTTATGTCACTGTACGCTTACGTTCAGGTGAAATGCGTAAAATATTAGCGGTTTGCCGTGCGACTGTAGGTGAAGTAGGCCATTCAGAGCATGCACTGCGGCAGCTCGGTAAAGCAGGTGTTAAAAGACACATGGGGATTAGACCTACTGTGCGTGGTGTAGCGATGAACCCAGTGGATCATCCACACGGGGGCGGCGAAGGGCGTACTTCAGGTGGACGGCATCCTGTTTCTCCGACAGGTGTGCCAACTAAGGGGTATCGTACACGTAGTAAACGTAAATCAAACAAACACGTGGTGCGTAGTCGCCATGCGTCGAAATAGTGAGGGTGGATAGTGGCTCGTTCAATTAAAAAAGGCCCTTTTGTGGCGCATCATTTGATGAAAAAGGTGATAGTAGCAGTCGAAACCAAGCTGCGTAAACCAATCAAAACCTGGTCTCGCCATTCTATGGTGATCCCTGAGATGATAGGACTTACCATAGCGGTGCATAATGGTCGTCAGCATGTCCCCGTGTTTGTCAGTGAAAACATGGTGGGACATAAGTTAGGCGAGTTTGCCCCAACCCGTACCTTTAAAGGTCATTCGGGTGATCGTAAGAGTAAAGACTAATTAGGAATTAATTTTATGCAAGTTTCAGCTCACTTGAGAGATGTTCGTATTTCTCCACAAAAAGCTCGGTTAGTGGCCGATATGATACGCCGTAAGCCAGCAGGTCAGGCGCTTAATATCTTGCGCTATTTGCCGCATAAGGCGAGTTATTTTATTGCTAAATGTTTAAACTCAGCGATTGCCAATGCTGAAAATAATTTAGGCGCTGATGTCGACGATTTAAAAGTCAGCGTGATTTATGTCAATCAAGGGTTGAAGTTAAAGCGGATCCGTCCACGTGCCAAAGGCCGTGCTAACCGTATCCTTAAGCCTTATAGTGCGATTACAATTACTGTTTCTGACGAGTAACACAACGAAAGAGAGTAGAGACCATGGGTCAAAAAGTTAATCCAATAGGCATGCGCCTGGGTAAAGGTAAGATTAAGTCTCCCATATCCAATTGGTATACAGATAAGAAGAATTTTTCCGAGCTTGTATACAGCGATTTCAAGGTGCGTGAATACCTTAAAAAGCGTTTGGCACAAGCTTCAGTCAGTTTTATTAAAATTGATCGCCCCGCTAAAAATGCAATTGTTACGATTTTTAGTGCAAGACCCGGTGTAGTCATTGGTAAGAAGGGCGAAGACATTGAGAACTTGCGTGCTGAAGTGATGCGTATTATCAAAGTGCCTGTGCAATTAAAAATTGAAGAAATACGTAAGCCCGATTTAGATGCAAATTTAGTTGCACAATCGATTACTTCACAATTAGAGCGTCGGATTATGTTTCGTCGCGCAATGAAGCGGGCAGTCACCACCGCAATGCGTGCGGGTGCACTCGGCATTAAAGTATGTATTAGTGGCCGTTTAGGCGGTGCTGAAATTGCGCGTAGTGAATGGTATCGCGAAGGCCGCGTGCCTTTGCATACTTTACGTGCAGATATCGATTATGGGTTTGCGGAAGCTTTCACCACTTATGGCATCATTGGTGTCAAGGTATGGATCTTTAAAGGTGAAGTGATAGGTGAGCGCAAGCAAGAAGAAGAGACTACGGAAACAGCAAATTAAGGGTTTATACCATGTTACAACCTAAGCGTACAAAATATCGCAAGCAGATGAAGGGCCGTAATCGCGGGTTAGCTACGCGCGGTAACAAAGTTAGTTTTGGTGACTATGGCCTTAAAGCAATAGAACGTGGTAGAATCACCGCTCGTCAAATTGAAGCGGCGCGTCGTGCGATGACCCGTGATATTAAGCGGGGCGGTAAAATTTGGGTGCGTGTATTTTCCGATAAGCCTATTACTAAAAAACCTTTAGAAGTACGGCAAGGGAAAGGTAAAGGGAATGTTGAATATTGGGTGGCATTGGTTCAGCCGGGTGCTGTGCTCTATGAAATGCAAGGCGTGACTTTAGAGACCGCTCAGCATGCATTTGCACTGGCTGCCGCAAAATTGCCAGTAAAGACTACTTTTGTTGAAAGAACGGTGCTGTAATGAAAGCCCAAGAATTAAAAGCCAAAGATGTTAAGCATCTGCTAGAAGATTTATTGAACTTACGTAAAGAACAATTCAATTTACGTATGCAAACGAATGTAAAAACTAGCCATGAGAAAAAACGCAATAGACGTACTATTGCACGAATTAAAACCATTCTAGCTGAGAAAGGAACGCGTGTATGAGTGAGAAGCCAACGCAGCAACGTGCCATTACCGGTGTGGTCACTAGTAATAAAATGAATAAAACCATAGTTGTTTTATTGCAAAAGAAAGCGGCACATCCTTTGTATGGTAAATATGTGTATCACGACACTAAGTTTTATGCTCACGATGAAGCGGGTGTCTGTAAGATAGGGGATCTCGTACGTATCGTGCATACGCGTCCTATTTCCAAAACCAAGTGTTGGAAAGTAGACAAAGTGATCCGCGCAGCAGAAGAGACTAATTAGTTTGTAGAGACCTTGTGTCTCCAAATATAAGGGAAGAGGCGGAATTATGATTCAAATGCAAACAGAACTGGAAGTTGCCGATAATAGCGGAGCACGTAGAGTAGAGTGCATCAAAGTATTGGGTGGCTCCAAACGTAGATATGCCGGCATAGGCGATATTATTGTGGTCGCGATTAAAGAAGCGATTCCACGCGGTAAAGTGAAAGCCGGAGATGTGATTAAAGCGGTAGTGGTGCGTACTAAATCAGGCGTAAGACGCCCAGATGGATCCCGTATTCGTTTTGATAGCAATGCTGTTGTATTGCTAAATAATCAATTACAGCCCTTAGGTACACGTATCTTCGGACCAGTAACACGTGATTTACGTGGTGAAAAATTCATGAAAATTATTTCATTAGCATCGGAAGTATTATAAATGACGAAATATAAACTAAAAAATACTAAGCCCGTTAAGCTTAAAATCAAAACAGGTGATGAAGTTATATTTATCGCAGGGAAAGATAAAGGGCGTCGTGGTAAAGTGCTCTCGATAGATAAATTAAGCAGTCGTGTGCTCGTCGAAGGGCTTAATCTTATGAAAAAGCATGTGCGGCCTAACCCTCAAGTGGGGGAAAAAGGTGGCATTATTGAGAGAGAAGCGTCCGTGCATATTTCAAACGTAGCGATTTTTAACCCGCTTACACAAAAGGCGGATAGAGTTGGATATCGATTGCTAGAAGATGGCACGAAAGTAAGGGTTTTTAAATCTGATAATGAACGGATTGAGGTTTAAGTAATGACAGCACGTTTGAAAGCAGCCTATAAAGAAAAAGTGGTACCCGAACTTAAGAATAAGTTTAAGTACAAAACAATTATGCAAGTTCCCCGGTTGGTTAAAATCACTTTGAATATGGGTGTAGGGGAAGCGAGCGCCGATAAGAAAGTGCTGAATTTTGCACTGGATGACATGACGCGTATCGCCGGACAAAAACCCATCATCACCTTAACTCGCAAATCTATTGCGGGATTCAAGATACGTGAAGAATGGCCAATTGGCTGTAAAGTGACTTTGCGCAAAGATCGCATGTTTGAATTTTTAGACAGACTCGTAAGCATTTATTTGCCGCGTGTAAGAGATTTTCGTGGATTATCTAAAAAAGCATTTGATGGTCAGGGTAATTTTAATTTAGGCATTAAAGAACAAACTATTTGTCCTGAAATACCTGCTGATCAAATAGATAAGACGCGTGGTTTCAATATTACGATTACGACCACAGCACGCACGGATGAAGAAGGATATGCATTGTTATCCGCCTTTAATTTTCCTTTTAAAGAAAATAGGACGACATAAAGATGGCCAAGAAATCAGTTATTGCACGCAATAAAAAACGCCAAGTGCTAGTTGAAAAATATGCAAAGAAACATGCTGAGCTTAAGAAGATTGTTCGCACTGCGGCCAATTACGACGAGAAAATGGCAGCAATAGATGCGTTGCAAAAAATGCCACGTGATGCTAATCCAACTCGTCTACGTAACCGTTGCTTAATTACAGGTCGCCCGAGAGCCGTAATGAGCCGATTTGGTATTAGTCGCATTAAGTTGCGTGAATTATTAATGCGGGGCGAAATCCCCGGTTTAGAAAAATCCAGCTGGTAAAGAGTAAAAAAAATGGCAATACAAGATCCCATTTCAGATTTATTAACCCGTATTCGTAATGCTCAGCAAGCCAAGCATAAAAGCGTGCTAGTGCCTGATGCTAAAGTGAAGCGAGCTATCGTCAATGTATTGTTGGAAGAAGGCTTTATAGCTTCTTCTGTGCATGAAGAAGTTGATAACCGTTCCTATATGCGTATTAGTTTGAAATACCATGAAGGCATTGGTGTAATCGATTCTTTGAAAAGAGTAAGTCGCCCAGGCTTGCGTATTTATAAGAGTAAAGAAAATTTACCTAAAGTACGTTCAGGATTGGGATGCGCCATTGTTTCTACGTCTAAGGGTGTAATGACTGACGCTAAAGCCCGTTCCCTGGGTCAGGGCGGCGAAGTGTTGTGTACCGTTACCTAGCCTGTTTGAAATGAGATTTAAATTATGACATTTAGAGTTGCACACAAGCCAATTGAATTGCCAAGTTCTGTGAAGATTGATTACAAAGAGAATCAAGTTATCGTAACAGGGCCGCAAGGGAATTTAACCCAAAACATACCTACTTTAGTTACGGTAAGCGTAGATAAAGGTATGGTCGTGGTGAAAGAAAATGTGGAAAGTAAAACAGCCATCACTTTGTGTGGCACTATACGCGCATTATTGAATAACCATGTGATAGGGGTCACACAAGGATTTAATAAAAAATTACAGTTGGTGGGCGTAGGATACCGTGCGGCCGTGCAGGGAGATATTCTGAATTTGACCTTGGGATTTTCTCATCCCGTTAAGTTCACGATCCCTAAAGGCATCACGATAGAAACACCTAGCCAAACTGAAATCATTGTGAAAGGGATTAATAAGCAGCAAGTCGGTCAAGTGGCTGCAAATATTCGTAGATACCGTCCACCAGAGCCGTATAAAGGCAAAGGTGTGCGTTATGTAGATGAACAGATTATTTTGAAAGAAACTAAGAAGAAGTAGCAAATCGATGAAAACCAGTAAAAAAGACACAAGATTAAGACGTTCACGTTCATTTCGTGCAAAAAATCGTCGCCTTGATATTCCGCGTTTATGCGTGCATAAAACGCCTAGGCATATGTATGCACAAATTATCGTAGGTGATATCAGTGATAAGACTGTAGTGAGTGCTTCCACATTAGTAGACAGTATCATAGGAAAAGTGAAGTATACCGGCAATGTTGAAGCCGCGGGTGTCTTAGGTGAAGAAATTGCGCGCTTAGCTTTAGCCGCAGGCATTAAACGCGTAGCCTTTGATCGGTCTGGCCATAAGTATCATGGTCGCGTAAAAGCGCTGGCAGATAAAGCTAGAGAAGCAGGCTTAGAGTTCTAATTAACGGATAGGATTATGTAATGGCAGCAACAGCAACAACAGGTTTTGATGTTTCAACTAAAACCGATGGCATACAAGAAAAAATGGTAAGCGTACGCCGTACGGCTCAAGTCGTAAAAGGCGGACGGATATTTAGTTTTTCTGCAATTACCGTCGTTGGCGATGGCAAAGGTCGTGTTGGGATAGGCTTAGGTAAGTCTCGTGAAGTGCCTGCTGCAATTCAGAAATCATTAGAGTGTGCGCGGCGCAATATGGTTTACATCCCATTAAATGGTGACACCTTATTCCATGAAGTGATTGCAAATCACGGCGCTTCAAAAGTCATCATGTTACCTGCCTCTAAGGGTACAGGTATTATTGCAGGTGGCGCAATGCGGGCTTTGTTCGAAGTGGTGGGTATACAGAACGTATTAGGTAAATGCATAGGTTCTACCAATCCAGTGAATGTGATTAAAGCCACACTTAAAGCGTTGCAGCAAATGACTTCACCTGAGCAAATAATGGAAAAACGTGGCATACGCCGCGATCAATTGGTCTTAGACAATATTATTAGTACCGAATAAGAAGGAAATAGCGATGCGGCTAAATACAATATCAGCAGCACCTGGTGCACGCAAAAAGGGCAAGCGCGTAGGTCGCGGGATAGGATCAGGGCTCGGCAAAACATGTGGTCGTGGTCATAAAGGCCAAAAGAGTCGTGCCGGTGGTTATCACAAAGTGGGTTTTGAAGGCGGACAAATGCCTTTGCAACGCCGCTTACCTAAATTTGGCTTTAACTCCTATAAAGCGCGTGTTACTGAACAAGTGACCTTAACCGAAATATCGAGTTTAGCTGAATCGATAGTGACATTTGCTGTACTCAAAGAGAAAGGTCTACTTAAGCATACGACTAAATATGCCAAAATTTTTGCATCAGGTAAAATTGAAAATCCCGTTACCATCAAAGGTTTGATCGTGACTGCCGGTGCAAAGGCAGCTATCGAGCAAGCTGGCGGTACAGTGGAATAAACCGATGCAAAGTAGCAAATCATCCTCTATGTCTACCCTGAAACGAAAAATACTTTTTGTATTGGGGGCAATACTCGTATTCCGCATTGGAGCGCATATTGCTGTTCCTGGGATCGACCCGGTGCGTTTACATAACTTTTTCAATCAACAGGGTGGCAACATATTTGATCTATTTAATATGTTTTCCGGGGGCGCGCTGTCACGGTTTACCTTGTTTGCACTCGGAATTATGCCCTATATTTCTGCATCGATTATTATGCAAATGCTTACCGTGGTTTCCCCAGCCCTGGCTGAAATTAAAAAGCAAGGTGATATCGGCCGGCGTAGAATTAATCAATACACGCGTTATTTTACTTTAGTATTAGCAACATTCCAGGCATTAGGTTTTGCGAAATATTTATTAGGTGCAGATGTTGCCTTGTTTGGTGGATTTCCTTTCTATTTTGTCGTGACGGTGACTTTGGTGACCGGAACTATGTTTTTAATGTGGCTGGGTGAACAAATTACTGAGCGTGGCATAGGTAATGGGATTTCTATTATCATATTTGCAGGCATCATCTCGGGTTTACCTAGCGCGGGTGTGCGGGTGATGGAGCAAGCAAGAGAAGGACAGTTGCATTTATTGACCGTATTTTTGTTGATACTTGCGGTGATAGCAATTACTGCTTTTGTAGTGTTTTTTGAACGCGGACAGCGTCGGATCACCGTAAACTATGCAAAACGCCAGCAAGGACGTAAAGTCTATGCGGCACAAACCAGTCATCTTCCACTTAAAGTGAATATGGCTGGCGTGATCCCCCCTATTTTTGCGTCCAGCATTATTTTGTTTCCTGCTACGATTAGCCAATTGTTTGCCGGCGGCCAACATTGGTTGTCTGACATCAGTTTGTTGTTATCTCCTGGGCAGCCCTTATACATCTTTCTTTTTGTAATCGCGATTATCTTTTTTGCATTTTTCTATACCGCATTGGTGTATAACCCCCAAGACACTGCAGAAACCTTAAAGCGTGCCGGTGCATTTATTCCTGGTTTGCGTCCTGGTGAGCAGACAGGTAACTATATCGATACCGTGATGACGCGTTTGACCCTGGTCGGTGCGTTGTACTTAGTGTTTGTGTGCTTGATTCCAGAGTTTATGATTTTGGCTTGGAATGTGCCGTTTTATTTTGGTGGTACTTCTTTATTGATTATCGTGGTCGTGATTATGGATATTATGCAACAAATTCAAACGCATTTGATGTCTTATCAATACGACTCGTTAATGAAAAAAGTGGGACCAAAAAAATCTAGTTGAAAGAACATAAACGGAGTATAATACCGCCTTCTCGGTAATACACTGTTTTAATTATGGATGGGTTAATCATGAAAGTTAGGGCTTCGGTTAAGAAATTTTGTCGTTATTGCCGGATTGTGAAACGTAAAGGCGTCATCCGCGTAATTTGTGAAGACGACCCCAAGCACAAGCAGCGCCAAGGCTAGGAATGCTTGACTTGAAGGGGTAAAATCGGTACCATACCTTGTTTAATTATTATCTAAGTGTTGGTAAAACTTAAGTTTTTTTCTAGGGATGTCATCAGTTATGGCTGCAGCGCTTCGTATTGAAGGGGTTAATATCCCCGTAAACAAACATATTTGCATCGGGTTAACGGCAATCTACGGTATCGGCCGTCCTATGGCTTTGCGCATTTGCAAAGAGCTCGATATTAATCCAGAGACTAAAGGCTCAGAGATTACCGCTGACCAGGAAAAAGCCTTACGTGCGGTTATCGGTAAGATAGAAACTGGCGGTGACAAGAGGAGAACGGTGATAGCCGCTAATCAGCGCTTGATGGCCATTAAATGCTACCGTGGCCTACGTGCACGCCAAAAGCTGCCTAGACGCGGCCAAAATACTCGCAATAACTCAAAAACAGTTAAGCGGGTCAGCAGCACGGGTCGTGCGACTGCAGAAGAGCAAGGCTAAAACAGGCTTTGAGTTGTTAAACTAAGTTGGATTATTTTAGGACTATTTATGGCAGATGCAAAACAAAAGAAAGGCAAGAAGCGTAGCGTACTCGAAGGGGTCGCACATGTGCTTGCTTCATTTAATAATACGATTATTACCATTACTGATCGGCATGGAGACACGTTAGCGTGGTCTACCGCGGGTGCTTGTGGATTCAAGGGCTCACGTAAGAGTACGCCATTTGCGGCTAAAATGGCTGCGGAAAAGGCTGCGGCACGCGCGCAAGAATATGGCTTGAAGAGTATTAGTGTAATAGTCAAAGGTCCAGGCTCAGGCCGCGATTCTGCAATCCGTGCACTTGGTGAATTTTTCACAATTGTTGAACTGGCTGATAAAACACCTGTTCCACATAATGGGTGTCGGGAAGCAGGTGAGCGTCGCGTATAGTTTAAAATTCATCTTGTTTTTAGCGTAGTTATTTATATCAAATATTTTGGAGTGTTTATCTTATGGCTGATATTCGTGGCCCACAATGCCGGCAGTGCCGCAGAGAAGGAGAAAAGTTATTTCTCAAAGGCAGCAAATGTTTTACGGCAAAATGCCCTATAGAAAAGCGTAACGCTGCGCCTCCTGGCCAACACAATACACGTCGGGGACGTTTAAGTGATTACGGCGTCATGTTGCGGATGAAGCAAAAAGTACGTCGTATCTATGGTATGTTTGAGCGTCAATTCAAACGTTTTTATCACGAAGCGACACTGAAAAAAGGTGCGACCGGTGTTAATTTATTACAAATGCTAGAAGCACGTTTGGATAGCGTAGTATACCGTATGGGCTTTGGTATATCACGTCGTCAGGCTAGACAATTGATTTCTCATCGCAGCATTATGGTTAACGGTAAAATTGTAAACATCCCTGCTTACTCCGTACAACCGGGCGATGTCATTGCTATTAAACCGAAAGCAACCGAGCAATTACGAATCAAGGAAGCGCTCGCATTTTTTGCGAATCGTGCAGAACCCGAGTGGATCACTGTGGACAGGGACAAGTTAGAAGGGGTCTTCAAACGTGTACCCGAGCGTGATGAATTACCCGCTGATATCAGTGAGCAACTCATCGTTGAGCTTTATTCCAAGTAACCAAGGATTTACGCAAAATGTGCTACTCATCGTTAAAACGATTAGCACCTTTTGCGTAGTCCTAAAATCAGGAGTGTGTGCATGCAAAATTCAGCCACAGATTTTTTAAAACCGCGTATCGTTGATGTTGAACACTTTGGTATTAATCATGCCAGAGTGACTTTAGAACCCTTAGAGCGTGGGTTTGGGCATACCTTAGGCAATTCCCTACGCCGTATTCTTTTATCTTCTATGCCTGGGGCTGCGATAACTGAAACACACATTGATGGTGTGTTACATGAATACAGCGCTATAGAAGGCGTACAAGAAGATGTGATCGAAATTCTGTTAAATCTAAAAGGTATTGCCATAATACTTCATCATAAAGATGAAGTGACTTTACGTTTAACTAAAACAGGTAAGGGCGTTGTCACAGCAGCAGATCTTCAAGCGGATCCTAGTGTTGAGATTGTTAATCCTGAACATGTCATTTGTCATATTACTGGCCAATCTGCAGCGCTTAACATGACTGTTAAAGTTGAACGTGGTCGTGGTTATCAAACGGTCCATACCGAACTTCATCTTGATGAAGGCGGTAAAGAAGTCGGCTTATTACGTTTAGATGCGACGTTTACACCGGTATTAAAGGTCAATTATAGCGTTGAAAGTGCGCGTGTTGAGCAGCGTACCGACTTAGATAAACTCATTATCGAATTGCAAACCAATGGTTCTATCGATCCAGAAGATGCGATTCGTAGGGCCGCGACGATACTTAGAGATCAGCTCTCTGTTTTTGTTGATCTAGAAGCCGAACAAACGCCGAAAGCGAAGAAAAAGGAAGCAGAAATTGATCCGCTACTCATGCGTTCAGTTGATGATCTTGAGCTCACTGTACGTTCAGCGAATTGTTTAAAAGCAGAAAATATTTTCTATATTGGTGATTTAATTCAACGTAGCGAAGTTGAGCTATTGAAGACGCCTAATTTGGGTAAAAAATCACTGACGGAAATCAAGGAAGTGTTGCAAGCGCGCGGTTTAGCTTTAGGCATGAAAATAGAAGGCTGGCCACCACAAATGTTGCAAGCGAGCGATAAAGAACATAGTGATTTTTAATTAGGATTAATGAAGAGGATATAGACATGCGCCATCGCAAAGCGGGTAGAAAACTTAATCGTACGAGCAGTCATCGTAAAGCGATGTTCCGTAATATGGCGGCTTCACTTATTGAGCACGAGCTAATAAAGACTACCGTACCCAAAGCAAAAGAATTACGTCGGGTGATAGAACCTTTAATTACTTTGGCAAAAAATGACTCTGTTGCTAATCGCCGTCTTGCGTTTGCGCGCCTGCGTAGTGATGACGCCGTGAAAAAATTATTTACGACCGTCGGACCTAATCATGCTGCAAGACCCGGTGGTTATACGCGCGTATTAAAATGCGGCTTTCGTGCGGGTGATAGTGCACCTATGGCGTATGTAGAATTGGTAGATAGAGTCGCGAATACGGCGACTACAGCTGCTGAATAATTCTGTTTTTGACCTAAAGAAACTCGGCTTTCGTTGTGAAATGCCGAGTTTTTTATTGCTTACTCTTAATGAAAACGCCCAACAAAGCCTAGGCGCCCCCATTTTTATGCTCAGGGCTAACGGAATTCGCATAAAAATGGGGCGCCTAGGCTTTGTTGGGCTGCTTTTTAAACTGCGAGGCCTCTTATGACCACAAATACCTACCGCATCGCTCTAGGTATAGAATACGACGGTTGTGGATATCATGGCTGGCAAATTCAACCCACGCAAAACACAGTTGAAGGTCAGGTCACGCGTGCCTTATCTAAGATTGCAAATACACCCATTAAAATCACCTGCGCGGGACGCACTGATGTAGGCGTGCATGCACTAGGGCAAGTCGTACATTTTGATACCGATGTGGAACGCCCCTTGGACGCTTGGGTACGTGGAACCAACAGTTTTCTGCCGCCTGATATTGCGATCCAATGGGCGCGCGAGGTGCCAGTAACCTTTCATGCACGTTTCTCAGCAAAGAGTCGCAGTTACCGTTATGTCATTTATAACGTACCCACACGCAGCGCTTTATATGCCCGTCAAACCACTTGGCACCGCAAACCTTTAAATCATCACCTGATGAAGGAGGCCGCGCACTATTTTATCGGTACCCATGATTTTAGCGCCCTACGCGATGCCGATTGCCAGGCTAAATCACCCGTTCGCACCGTGACCCAACTTGATATAGACCGGGACGGCGATTTCATCACAGTCCATATCACCGCCAATGCCTTTTTACATCATATGGTCCGTAATGTAATCGGCGTGTTACTGCCCATAGGGGAAGGAATCCAACCGCCCGCCTGGGCAAAAGCAGTTTTAACAAGTGTGGATCGCAAGCAAGCGGGCATCACTGCTCCCTCACAAGGACTGACCTTAATGACGGTTGCATACGACGATGGGTAGTTTCTTCTTAGGAATCTATTGTGTGATAATCAAGTGATTTTACTAATCATAATTAGTAAAATCACTTGATTATACCATTTAATTTATTATCAGGCCGTTATGTTGAAACAGAGATTTATCCGCTGCGTTTTCAAGAATTATTGTTCAACTGCGATACACATGCGATGCATACTTTTTCGATAGATAAAGGATATATTGTCACTTATGATCAAGAAGAACAGATCAGTGAGAACATCCTGGTTGTGCCGTTCTGGAAGTTTTTTAGTGGCAGCACATTTTACGCTTAAGCACAACATTAACGTGCGCATTCACCGTGAAAAAAACCGCATGCCCACCAGGCAGCAGATAAACGCTACACTAGACGTCAAGAGTGCAATCATCACGCTGCCCGTAAAGCCTAAGGCCAAATACCCTAAACTGGCAATACCCGCGATCAGTAAAGCATAAGGCATTTGCGTAATGACATGATCAATATGATTGGCCCCTGCACCGGTTGCAGATAAAATTGTGGTGTCTGAAATAGGTGAGCAGTGATCGCCGAATACTGAGCCCGCCAATACTGCAGAAAATGCGGGTAATAATAAAGTGGGTTCGGTACTCATCACAATTTCTGCCGCAAGTGGGAGCATGATCCCAAACGTTCCCCAACTGGTGCCGGTAGAAAAAGCCGCAATCCCCGCAATCACAAATAATAAAAAGGGAAGAAAAGTAAATGGAAGATTAATTTCTGTCAGCAGATTAGCCAGGTACAAGCCGGTGTGCATTTCATTAATAATATGAATAATGCTCCAGGCAAACAGTAAAATATAAATAGCAGGAGACATGGCTTTAATGCCACTAGTGGCCGCAATTTTATAATCTTGCCAACGTAAATATTTCTTTAAATATAAGAGTAAAGTGATCAAAAGCCCGATACTCGCGCCTGTGACCAAGGCTAACGCGACATCGGTATTTTCCAGCAATATAAACACAGTGATCGTTTGCGAGTTCGGTACGTTTAAATAACCGTATCCAAGTAGCGCGCCTATGGTCGCAATAATTAAGCTGATAATTGGGATCATTAAATCATAAACATGGCCATTGTCATATTCAGGCAATCCTTCAATGGCGCCTAAAATAGCGCCTTTATTTTTATCATAGAGCTCGCCTTGACGGGCGCGTTGATAATGCTTTTTCATGGCCCCAATATCCCAACCTAAATAGGCCATTGCGAGTGCCATTAGGAGT
Source organism: Gammaproteobacteria bacterium (assembly GCA_013289605.1). Classification (GTDB taxonomy): domain Bacteria; phylum Pseudomonadota; class Gammaproteobacteria; order JABCZS01; family JABCZS01; genus JABCZS01. The sequence continues at coordinate 83,413 of JABCZS010000006.1, read as the reverse complement.
GCAAAAATAGGGTATAAATTCATAGGTATAATGGTTAAAAATGCGGTCAGTGCGGAGTAGTCGACGATAGAATAGGTAATGAAGAGTGAGCCGATGATCCCCATAATATAAGCCCCCCAACTGGAAAAAGGGCAAAGGATACAACTGGAGGCGGCGACTGAATCAATTAAATAAGCTAATTTTGCACGCGGTACGTTTTGGGAGTCGGTCAGCGGGCGGCTAATATTGCCGACCGTCAAGGTGTTAAAGTAATCATCAATAAAAAACAACATGCCCAGTAATACGGTAAAAATTCTAGCCCCGCGCTGCGATCGGATATGCAATAAGGCCCACTCGGTAAATGCGCGTTTGCCGCCAGAAATGGAAATGAGTGAAGCCAAAATCCCGAGTAAACATAAGAATAAAACAATTAAGATATTCCAGGTGTTGATTTGTCCGTCTTCATAAACTAAACGCGAAGCTAAGGTAATTAGATAATTTAATGTGGGATAAAGCTCAAATTGATTAAGCAGCAGCGCCCCAACTAAAATCCCCGCCCCCAAAGAAATCAGCACGCGATGCGTTACCACCGCCATTAAAATAGCGACAAAAGGCGGTAACAAAGACCAAGCGGTGGCGATAAAGGTTGATTCGTGCATGGGTGGATTTTACCTGAATGGCTAGGGGATGTCACTGCAGGGTGTAAAATGGAAGAGGGTAATTTTACGAATAGGCTGCAGATAAAAAAAACCTACGGATAGAGAGGAAACCGTAGGCGTTGTAGATATATGGATTTTTATGAAAATTACCTTTTAGATCCTAAATTTAAACCTGAATAGTTAGCGTTATTATTATCATCATCATCAAAGTCGGTATCATTCCTTTCGGTAAATTTCATGCCCTCGTGCAATTTAAAATTATATGCTGTAGTCACGGATACCCTTCTGACTACTTGAGAGCTCTCTTCGCCTATTTTTCTTCGTTTAGCATCACCGTTATTGTTTGCATTATTTGTTTGCTCAGAGGCAGTGTCTTTCTTGGAGATCCACTCATTGGCATCCACTGAAATGGCAATGGGTGAAGCTTGGGCAGCCGTTTTGATTTGTGCTTTGGCTTCTTTTGTCAGTTTGGGGGTATTGATAAATAATAATTGCAGATCTTGATTTTTTTGCACTAATCCCAGTATTGATGCGAGACTATCATCATTAAAATTATTTTGAGCAAGCGTAAGTATTTTAAGCGTAGTATTGGATTCAACTGCCTTGGCAATGGCGTTAATTCCCTCACTACCTATTAAATTCTGGCTCAATCCTAATGTAGCCAAACGCTTATTCTTTTCTAATAATGTTGCAATCGCAAGTCCACCACGATTAGTGATAGCGTTATTATTGAGATCTAAAAACGTGACAGTGTCATTGTCTAAAGCATTGATCAGAGCGATTAGGCCCTCATCACCAATCGAATTATTCGCTAAATACAATTTTTCAATGTGTTTACTGTTTTTAATCAATGCGGCAATTTGTTTTATATCTTCATTATTGAGTTTTTGATTAGATAAATTAATTTCTTTGGCGCCGGAGTTTATTAATTTCTCAATTTGAGCCAGTTCTTCACATGATTTCATATGTGCCTCTATAAAAGATTATTTGGGCTAGTTTACTGAATTGATGGGGCGGAGTCAATATGAATTATCATAAGAAATATTAAGAAATTATTAATGCTTCTTAATTCCCAGTTGACTGTATGTATAAAATAGGCATACTTATGCATATGAGAACGACATTAAATATAGATAACACGCTTTTAGATAAGGCCTCGGAACTTTCTGGAATTAAAGAAAAGACTGCTTTAGTCAGAGCAGGTTTGGAAGCCTTAATTGCTAAAGAAAGCTGTAAACGACTTATTGCCTTAGGAGGCAGTCAAAGCGATTTACAAGATATACCACGCAGCAGGGATAACAATACAGATGTATCTCGTTGATACCTCAATATGGGTTGCACATTTTCGTTCTAATCATCAATATCTTTGTGAGTTGTTGGCGGCAAATGAAGTCATGACTCATGATTTAATTATTGGTGAATTAGCCTGTGGTCATTTAAAAAATAGACGGACGATATTAAACCATCTGGATGCGCTTCCTCGAGTAAAAAATGCAACTCATAAGGAAGTGATTTATTTAATTGAACAACAAAAACTAATGGGTTTAGATTTAGGCATTGTTGATTTTTATTTATTAACCTCGGCAAAAATAGCTCAAATTAAATTATTTACTGCTGATAAAAAACTTCTGAGCGCGGCTAATATCTTAAATATCGTCCATCACGCTCATTAATATACTCTAGAAAAACGAAAAGACACCCACAAAAAGTGATGGGTGTCTTCTTTTACAAACAGACGAGAATTTATTGCATTTTTAGACGGGGATAGGCGCTAGTCGTAATTTCCCAAATGTTTTCATCCCAAGCTGCAAAAATTTCGGGATCTTTCATATCTGAGCGATGTAGCTTCACTGAAAAATTATCACCCGCATATTTAGCGATCGTGTCTTCAACAATGTAATAACTTTCAATACCGCTGGCGCGTTTGGCAGGCCCGCCATCTCCACCTATGACGGCTTTGCCGCCTTCATTACCATGGAGCTCTATGCCGCCTGCTGAATAAACATATTGCAGTTGTATGACACCACTGCCTGCTGGCGCGCGACCTATAATATTTCCTGCGTATTTTGAAAGACAGCCATCATAAAGCGTGCATTTACGGTCTACGTTGACGTTTGAATAACTATTAGAAATATTTAGGTTTGCTGTAGGTTCAATATAACCCACTAAGCCCCCTGCATTTTTTTTCGTCAAAATAACTCCAGTTGCAAAGGCTTGATCTATTGAGACGGGAATACTGTTAGCCTCTCCTGTCACCAAACCGATAAGCCCACCAAACGAGCAGGTTTTGCCTTCATCACAGCCAAAATCACTCGATTCTAAGCTTTTGATGCTGGCTTTTTCTATGCTGACACCACTTTGTGCTGTGCCTATCAATCCGCCTGCATAGCGGTTTTTGTGAATGTTTAGATCTGATAAGTGGACCTGAGTCAAAGCCGTATTACTGGCCACACCCAAAAGACCCCCGGTTGAGGAAGTGCGTTGCTTATCGCCACTCGTTGCGATATGTAGGGTATCAACAGTAATATTAGAGATGTTTGCATGATACGAAGTGCCCGCCAATAATCCACGATTGGTATTGTCAGCGCCTATGACTTTAGCTGAATTAAAGACTATGTTTTGAATCACCGCAGGGTACACGCTTTGCGCATCTCCCAAGGTGGTGAATAAACCGGCATTGGTCTCTGGATCTTTTTCTATCGTCAGATTGGAAATACTATACCCTTGGCCGTCTAAGCTACCCAGAAAGTTGCCTATCGGATGAAAACGAACACCTTTGCAGTCGATGTCATTGCTTAATACATATAGCCCGGTGGATTCAATATTTTGGAGTTCTTCACACGTGCTGATAGCTAGTGTCGCAGCAAAGCTTGCGCCACAGGTTGTCAGTAACATAACAGACAATAAGGGACGAATGGGTAACATGATTTTCTCCGAGAAAATTAAAAGAATGATGATTAGTATGAAAATAAGACACACATTACGCTTCTAGCACGGGCTTCATATGCAACGCAAATAACTAAACTAAAACCCATTCATTGAGGTAAAAAGGTACGGGTTGCTCTGTTTCTAGCGTCCGATGAATCAAATCTTGGAGCAAGCTGCAAAGTTTTAGCATCAGGCTCTTTCTCTATCCCTTCAAATTCTTTTAATACATCCATACTATTTTTGCGTACCCGCAAACTCAGCTTCGCTAGATTTTTTTTTTGTGAGGATGTTTTTTAAAAAATGTCCGGTATAAGAGGCCTTAGATTTTGCCACCGTCTCCGGGGTGCCGGTCGCTACAATAAGTCCGCCGCCATTGCCGCCTTCAGGGCCAAGATCAATAATCCAATCTGCAGTTTTAATCACGTCTAAATTATGTTCAATCACGATGATGGTATTGCCTTTATCACGCAAGCGATGCAAGACATCCAGTAGCATTTGCACATCGTTAAAGTGTAAGCCTGTGGTCGGTTCATCTAAAATATAAAGTGTATTACCGGTATCACGTTTGGCGAGTTCCTTAGCCAGCTTTACGCGTTGTGCTTCACCGCCGGATAAGGTGGTTGCACTTTGTCCCAGCTGGATATAACTTAAGCCTACATCCATTAAGGTTTGTAATTTTTTCGCAAGTAAAGGTACGGGTGCGAAAAATTCTAATGCCGTTTCGACCGTCATATTCAGTACATCTAAAATGGTTTTACCTTTATAATGGACTTCTAAGGTTTCACGATTATAGCGCTGCCCTTTACAGACATCACAAGGCACGTAAATATCCGGCAGAAAATGCATTTCCACTTTAATCATGCCGCCGCCCTGGCACGCTTCACAACGCCCGCCTTTAACGTTAAAACTAAAGCGCCCGATTTGATAGCCTCGTGCGCGTGACTCTAACGTGCCGGCAAATAATTCACGAATAATATTAAATAGGCCGGTGTAGGTGGCAGAATTAGAACGCGGCGTGCGCCCGATGGGACTTTGATCAATGTCGATGACATTATCTAATAAATCTAAGCCTTCAATACTGCTATAGGGCTTTGCGGATAATTGCGTCGATTGGTTTAAGTGGATGCTTGCTAGCGGATATAACGTATCATTAATTAACGTTGATTTTCCAGACCCAGAGACCCCGGTGATACAGGTCAATAAACCTAAAGGTAATTCCACATCTAAATTTTGTAAATTATTGCCTCGCGCACCGGATAGCTTCAAGACGCGCGTTTTATCAAAAGGCACACGCGAGGTGGGAATGGCAATAGATTTTCGGCCAGATAAATAGTCACCCGTTAAGGTATGGGCTTGCATCACTACCTCAGGCGATCCTTGTGCAACGATTTGACCGCCGTGCACACCTGCGCCTGGGCCGATATCGACTAAATAATCTGCAAGGCGCATGGTTTCTTCATCGTGCTCGACGACTATGACGGTATTGCCTATATCGCGTAAATGCACCAGCGTTTTAAGCAATCGCGCATTATCACGCTGGTGTAAACCGATGGTGGGTTCATCCAGCACATACATTACGCCCACCAACCCTGCACCAATTTGACTCGCTAAACGGATCCGTTGTGCTTCGCCGCCCGATAGCGTCTCGGCGCTGCGATCTAGGGTTAAATATTCTAAACCGACATTGACTAAAAAATTCAGCCGATCTTTTATCTCTTTTACAATCTTATCGGCAATTTCCCCGCGCTTTCCGGGTAAGTTTAAATCAAGAAAAAAATCATGTGCGGTGTTTATGGGAAGCGCAGTAATATCCGACAAATTTTTATTGTTAATGAAAACGTTGCGCGCTTCAATTTTAAGACGCGAGCCGTTGCAATCGGGGCAGGCATGCTCGCCTAAATATTTTGCCATTTCTTGACGAATTAAATCAGATTCAGTTTCCGCATAACGGCGCTGCATATTCGGCACGACGCCTTCAAAATCATGCGTTCTGCGCATGAGACGGCCTTTACTGTTATGATAACGAAATTTAATTTTTTCACCGTCATTGCCATACAGAATAATCTTTTGAATTTTCAGTGGTAATTTCTCAAACGGTTTTTCAATATCAAACCCATAGTGTTCTGCGAGTGAGAGTAATAATTGAAAATAATACGGATGCCGTGCATCCCAGCCTCTAACTGCGCCTTGGGTTAGGCTTAAGCTTTTATCGGGGACTACGCGCTTTTCATCAAAAAATAATTGTTGCCCTAAACCTTCACAGGTGGGACAGGCGCCCGCAGGATTATTAAACGAAAATAATCGGGGCTCTAATTCGGTTAAACTATAGCCGCATTGGGTGCAGGCAAATTTACTGGAAAAGGTGATCTCTTTAAATGTACCGTCGTGTAGTGGTGCGACATAAGCTAAACCATCGGCCAATTTCAATGCCGTTTCAAACGATTCGGCTAAACGTTGGCCGCTATCGGGTTTTACTTTGATCCGATCGACGACAATTTCTATCGTATGTTTTTGTTTGGGATTTAATTTAGGTGCCGCATCAAGTTCTACTAATTCACCATCAATCCGCGCGCGTACAAAACCTTTGTGCGCAAGTTCTGCCAATAATTTTTGCTGCTCACCCTTGCGTGCTTGTACGATGGGGGCAAGTAACATGATAGGGGTATCCAGTGGCAATTCGAGTACTTGGTCGACCATTTGGCTGACGGTTTGGGCCGCTAAAACCGTATGGTGCGTCGGGCAGCGCGGCTCGCCGGCCCGGGCAAACAGCAAGCGTAAATAATCATAAATTTCGGTAATCGTGCCGACGGTGGACCTGGGATTATGCGAAGTGGATTTTTGCTCAATTGAAATTGCAGGCGATAGCCCTTCAATTAAATCCACATCCGGCTTTTCCATCATTGATAAAAATTGCCGGGCGTAAGCCGATAAAGACTCCACATAACGGCGCTGACCTTCCGCATAAAGGGTATCAAACGCAAGCGATGATTTACCTGAACCTGAGGGACCGGTGATCACGATGAGCTGATCACGCGGTAAATCTAGGTCGATATTCTTTAAATTGTGGGTTCTGGCGCCACGAATGGTGAGGGTATTGCTATTCATGGCCATATTCTACAGCAAATCATGCCAAAAGGCGATAAACGCAGTTACTTTTTTGGATTAAACAGTCGCCATTTTATGAGTTCAACGAGTGAAAAATAAGCAATGAGGGCGACACTTAAGAACATATAAAATGAGGCATGAAGCGGCGTAAAGCCTAGGTAAGTATTAAGCGGGGTATAGGGCAGGGCAATAGCTATTGCTGTGATCAATAAGGCCATTGCGATCACAAAAGGATGAGGCCTTGAGGTAAAAATAGGAAACGCGGTGCGGATCGAGAAAATAATCAGCACTTGTGTGGTCATCGATTCTACAAACCAGCCGGTATGAAATAATACCTCATTGGCATTAAATATTTTCAACAACACATAGAACGTTAAAAAATCAAAAATAGAACTAATCGGCCCCAAAACACCCATAAAACGCTTGATTTGTTTCATGTCCCAATGCACGGGTTTACTTAAGGCTTTTGGGTCGACTCTATCAAACGGAATAGCGGTTTGAGAAATATCATACAATAAATTATTGAGTAAAATTTGGGTGGGTAACATAGGCAGGAACGGTAAAAATAACACGGCGCCCGTCATGCTGAACATATTCCCAAAATTAGAACTGCTGCCCATTAAAATATATTTTTTGGTATTAATGACCGCGCGTCGTCCTTCAATCACGCCGCGGTGGATGACCGATAAATCATGTTTTAGTAAAATAATATCGGCCGCTTCTTTTGCAGGATCAGCTGCCGTATCCACCGAAATACCGACATCGGCAACATGGAGCGCTGCGGCATCGTTGATCCCATCGCCTAAAAATCCCACGGTATTGCCTTGTGCTTGTAAGGCGAGAATAATGCGATTTTTTTGTTGCGGGGTAATGCGACAAAACACATGTGTGGCTTGTACCTGACGTTGCAAAGCGTCATCGGTTAATTGAGTAATGGCGTCTCCAGTGAGGATTTGACCGACATCAAAATTTAACATTTTACAGACATGCAAGGTGACTTGTTCATTATCACCGGTAATAATTTTAATTTGGATCCCGTCTTTTTTAAGTTGCTCTAAGGTTTTCGCCGCTTCCATTTTAGGCGGATCTAGAAATGTGGCAAAGCCAGAGAAGATGAGTTGGGTTTCATCTGAGATTGTCGCGGTTTGATGCGTGGCCTCAACTTCTTTGTAAGCAATCGCAAGCGCGCGATAACCGTCATCGCCTAAGGCTTCAAATTGCGTGAGGCATTGTTTTTTTTGCGCAGCGCTTAAATCTGCACACAGGGGAATGATCTCCTCAGGTGCACCTTTGACTATCAAGTAATGGGTTTTACCGTCAGAAACCAGCACTGAAATACGTTTGCGTTCAAAATCATAAGGGATTTCATCGATTTTTTGCCAGCCTTTTATCTCGGGTTGTTCATGCGCTAAAATGGCATCATCAAGGGGTGATTTAATGCCCGATTCAAAATGACTATTTAAAAAAGCGAGGAAAAAAATTTGAGGATCATCCTCACCTTGGGCATTAATTGTTTTAACCAAGCTAATATTGGCTTCAGTCAGCGTGCCGGTTTTATCGGTACATAAAATATTCATCGCGCCTAAATTATGCATCGCAGGTAAGTGTTTTGTGATCACCGCGTTTTTTGCCATACGCAGTGCGCCGCGAGATAGGGTAATCGTCATGATCATCGGCAGCAGTTCAGGGGTTAGCCCTACCGCCAAGGCTAAAGCAAACAAGAAGGATTCCAGCATAGGCCGACCCATAACGGTATTAATCAATAATACAAATAACACCATCATAATTGCAATCCGCAAAATCAGCATGCCAAATTTTTCTATGCCGCGCTCAAAATCAGTTTGTGGATGCGCACGCCCCAATAGACCGGTCATTTGGCCTAATTGGGTTTTTTTCCCGGTGATCAAAACGCTCATTAATCCACTGCCACTGATGACAGAGGTCCCCATGAGCAGTTGATTTGTTTTTTTATCGCCCACATTTTTTTCTAACGGAAAAGACTCCCCAGTTAATAAGGCTTGGTTCACATAAATGTCTTTGCCTTCAATCAGCTCGCCATCGGCAGGGATAAGCGATCCGGCTTGCAGCTTTACAATATCCCCAGGGACAATCTGGCTGGCAGGCACCGAGAGTATTTGGCCATCCCGCATGACACTGACGCTAACGGCGACTTGCTTTTGCAGGCTAGTAATGGTTTTTTCTGCCCGCATTTCTTGAAAAAAGCCTAGGGTGACACTTGAGAAAACAATAGTAGTGATAATCACAAAGCTTGCGACATCACCCGTGAGTGCGGATAACAGGCTGGCAAATAATAATAAAATCACCAAAGGATTACGAAAACGTAATAAGAATTGCAGCCACAAGGGCGCATGGGAAACCGCCGCAACCGAATTGGGGCCATACTGCACTAGACGGGCGCGGGCTTCTTGTTGACTTAGGCCTTGTATGGATGCGGTCATGCTATAGAAACTCATTAAATTTAATGTGTAAAGTATAGCGGGATTAGGCCATCAAATCCCGATTTCTAATACCCGTTCGGCACACTCTAAAAAGGGTAGAGAAATTTCACCCGTATCCTCAAATGACCACCATGCGGCTAGGGTTGCTTTTGCAAATAACCAGGCGATAATGCGTTCTCTGTCAAAGCCAGACATTTCAATTAAAACATCGAGCCTGCGGCGTAGCACTTTTTTAGTAAGCTCAGGCGTTAGCCGTGGCAGCGGGGTTTCATATTCAGGTTCACCGATAAAGCCTTTGGGATCTATCGCGATTGCGCCATTAGCCTTAGATAAAAGAATATTCGCATAATGTAAGTCCCCATGCAGTAATACTGGAGCGCTTTGAGAGTCTAATAATTCACGACTAATGCCTTGGGCATGGTCTATAAGCACACTCGGAAAAGGGCCGGTTTTACCGTCAAAACGCTGATACAAATCGTCAAATCCCTTAAATAAATCCGCTAGAGTTTGGAACGACCCGGGCGTATTCAGGGGTTTATGCAGCCGTTGCATTAATTCTACCGCTAAACGCGTGGCGTAGTCGGGATCGGTGTGAGTCTCGAGTAAAGTGCCAGGTTCCACCTTGTCCAGCAAAAACAGGCCCTGCTCTTCATCGGCTTGTAATAATTTCACTGCGCCCTGGCCGTTAAAATGCCGCAGCGCTGCGATCTCATTACACAAGGCTAGCGTGGGAAGGCCGCATTTTAAGACGGCCTGGCTACCGTCTGCGCGCGTAACTGGGGCAACAAAATTAAAACTCGCATCGGGGAAGCAGGCGCCTAGGCTTAACTGCCAGATTTTTTCGGCGCTCTTCAATAAAGCCGGTAAATCAGCCAGCCATTTCTTTCCTGTTTCAGGATGGCCTTTGATGATATGTTCCCTGAGTGCCGGGGGGCAGAATCCAACGCCCGTAAGGACTGTTGTTTGGTCGATAAGTTCCATAAGTCTTCCCTATTTCTATGTGAGCGATGGGGCATAGCAGTAGTCAATTAACAGTTTAAAGGTTAATATTATCACCTTGCAAGATCATAGCCAGAGTCAGCATGAAAAAAATTGCCCTTTTATCCAGCACCATTGCCTTTGGGTTGTTTGAACCTGAGCATCGTGATGCGCGCACATTCTCTTATGAAAAAGTGGCCTCTACGGCCGATCTCAGCCATTTTACTTTGGATTATGCTTTACTCCTACAGGCCTTAACAGATCAGCATTGCCTACCCACACTTGTGGCATGGAATGATCCGCATATTGACTGGCGCGCATTTGATGCGGTGTTGATTCATTCTCCCTGGGATTATTATGAACATCAAGACGCTTTCTTAAACGTATTGCGGGACATTGAAACGCACACGGTCGTATTGAATTCATGGAAAACAGTGGCTTGGAATAGCGATAAAAAGTATTTACAGGATTTAAGCGATGCCGGGATCCCCATTATTCCGTCTGCATTTATCAATGTTGCGAAGACGCCTGATATTTTAGCCGCTTTACCGAATTATAATTGGACGCAGGGCTATGTATTTAAACCCACGGTCTCGGCAGGTGCAAGTAATGTGTTTGTGATCACATCTAGCGAGCAAGCCGCGAAGATTTATACGCAGTATTTCCTGAATAAACATAATACCTTATTGGTTCAGCCCTTTATGGAAGAAATTCGCACAGAAGGCGAGTGGTCTTTAATATTTTTTGAGGGGCACTACTCGCATGGGGTATTGAAAAAAGCAGAAGCGGAAAATATATGGGTTAAACACTCCATGGAAAATCAAAAACACCTGCCCGATGAGTCCTTGATTAAAGCTTCGGTAGCGATATATCAGCGTTTAATTGCTTTGCGGCAAGATTCCCCGCTCTATACGCGTATCGATGTGATTAAACGTATAGAAGGCTTGTGCGTAATGGAAGTTGAGCAAATCGAGCCTTACCTTTATTTACATGCAAAAGCTGATGCTGCAAAAAAATTAGTGGCAGGCATTATAAAGCGGCTTTAATAGAACAGCTTATGAAAAATCTCCACCAAGGCAACCATTAGCCCCACACCCATCATCGCAATTAATACACGCTTGCCGCCTTCACATTGGTAGTAATGACTGAAATTGTTATGATAGCGGCCGCGCCAGACTAAGACTGCGGGTAAAAACACCAGTAAAATCCCAATGATTGCGCCGCTAAACATTAGGGCATAAACAAATAAGCCTGGAATATAAACACTAATGAGGACGGGTGGCAGCAGACTGAGCACCTGAGCACTGGCGCGCGGATTTTTCCAATTTAACTGCAAAAACGCATCATTTAAAAAATCAAAGACGATTTTTGCAATCGACATAAAACTGGTGGCCACCGCAAAATAAGCAAAAGTAATCAGCCCTGCACTCAAATAATGATTGTGGGTAATGGCCTGTAAAGCAGCAGTTAGGCTGGATATTTTTTGATCCGGCAGGGCATGGATCCCATGATCGCCTGCAAGCGGCATTGCCCCTAATACCGCAAATAACCATAAGATATACATGAGTAAGGCTAAAAAACTCCCGAGCATAATCACATGCACGGCCCGCATTTTTTCATCCCCACAATATTGGCGTAAGGAGGGGACGATCATCGGATAACCAAAACACAGTATGGCTAAAGGCAGCGTCCAAATCAGTCCAGAATAGTGTTGAACTTGTAAGTTAATGAGACTCACATGGGGTAGAGCGGAAGAAACCATAAATAAAAATATTAATAACAATACCACGACTAAATAACGTGTGTAACGTTCAAGCACAGCCATGCTGTAAAATACCACGATACCAAACACCAGCGTAAACATTAACACGATGGAATAATACGGTAATTCTAAAGTAAACGCTTGCTTTAATACCGATTGGGTGAGATCTGCGCTAATCGAAATATAGGCGACCAGCATGGCATACAGCATCGCTAAATAAAGCAGCGAGACTATGATTTTCCAAGGTTTTGATAAGGTCATGGATAATATAGAGACTAAATTTTGCTCCTCTTTCACCCAGTAACTGCATTCGAGCAATAATTTAGCACTATAGGTCATTACGAGCCATGCAAAAGTTAAGATCAGCACCGAAGGCAAAAACCCAAACACTGCAGTGACTAAAGGCAACGCTAAAATACCTGAGCCTATGGTATTGCCGATAATTAGGAAGCTGTTGGCGATAGTTTTTTTCACGACAAAGGTCCTGTGTGACGTGTGCATGAGGTTCTCAAAAATGCAACGGGTATAGAAATTATACACGGTTATTAAGTTAAGAGGAGCTTCATTTTAATGCGGATGGCGTTGTACTCGCACTTAGTCTTTCAAAAAAATGTGGTGAATACAAGGGCACAGATTGGATGCGTTCTTGGATCACAAATTTTTCTTTATGCACAGTTTCCGCTATCCGTTCTTTTAAAATGTCATCTTCTTCCTCAGTAATGGCTGCACAGGAAATAGTCAGGTGAGGGTTCCAAGTAATAAATTGTTCGAGTTTTTTGAGTTCACACGGTGTGGGGAGTATGCCTAATAAATAGATATGAGTGATGTGCTCAATTTCATAGGGGGTATATGCGTCTAGGATATCGCTTAAATCAGTAACATAAGATAAATCCAGTTCCCCATATTTTTCCATTTTTTCTTTGAGGCGAGAGATGTAATTGACTCTATTTTCCCAACAGTAAACTTCTATGACAGTAGAGTACTTACTTGCAGGGATATCGATATCTAATCGCTTGAGTCCCATTTGCTTGGCAAGATACGCAGAGACGTGTGAGGCCCGTAAGCCCGATATAAAAAATCCTTTAAGGTTTTCATGACGCACGAGGGATCGCATGATCTGCATGCTGTGGGCAAATGAAATTACACCTTCCGTCATAAATCCACTCGCAAGTACGTAAAGATCACGATCGAAATACTGTTGCATCACAGTTGGATTATGAAAAAAATTAACTGCACTCGTTTGGATAAAGTGTGCATTTTTTGCTTGCGCGTACCTGTTTTTAGCCGTATTAATACTAGCGCCGTTGCAATCTATGCCTACATAATCCCATACGAGATTCTGAAAAGCGGTTTTTTGTACCCAATGACTGTAATTTTCACCTGTGCCACAACCGGGTTCGATAATAACAGGATGACTGGACTCATCCTCAATAATTTTTTGTGAGACTAAATGGGCTAGATCACTATTAAGTCTCTGGTAAAACCCCTTTATACTTTCTGAGTATGTGCTTAAATTATCCCATTTGCTGGCAGGGTAAAGAAATAAACTGCCTCTGGAGAGTCTTTTGTAAAATAAGGTAGGCGCTCTTACTTCTTTAAATCTATTCGAGTTCAGTGCATATTTTTCAATAGTACCGTTGATCCCATGTAAGACCAAAACGCCTTGTGTTACTATTGCATTATAAAAAATGCGTATGCGATTGTATTTTCCTTGCCAGGGTTCTTGCAGGGTGAAATTGATGACAGCCCAGTCGTCGTGACCGCGGTTGGTTTCTAAATTCGTCCCATTTTCACCTATCAATGCCTGACTAAAGTCCTGCAAAAGGGTGATATTTTCACTGGTATCCTCTCCAATGTGTGGGGGCGCTATGGCTGCACTAAAAGACTCTGCGACCGCGGTAGGTAACTTTTGCAATTGATAGGTAGGCATATTAACTCTGGCCCTCGTCCCGACTATATGTTAGTTATGCTACATATAGGTGGTGCTCAAGTCAAGCCTAAGAATCATCTCCGTTTAGGGGTATCAATATGGTTTATACGCAGTATGCAATCCTTTATTGATTTATAAGGTTATTTTCAGGACTTACGAAAAATGCGGCTGTTAGGGTGTTTTTTGGCGATTTTGCGACAGCTTTGATCAAAAAAACATCCTTACAGCCGCATTTTTCGTAAGTCCTAATTTTATAGAAAGTGGCGCTTTTGTAATAGTCTATTAATTGACAATTCATATATATGTAAGATAATATTATCTATCAGTTAAAAATATTCTGAGGTATTCATGTTTAATAGCATTGATCTTAAGCAACTTATTTTAGAGCAGAAAGAAGAGCGTAGGTTGATGGGCAACGTTCCTCGTCAGCAATTCGTTAAAATGCAAGAATTTACCCAGAGTCGTTTTGTGGTTATCGTTATGGGTATTCGCCGTTGCGGTAAATCTACGTTAATGCAACAAATACGCGATTTACAGCCGGAACAGGATTTTTGTTTAAGCTTTGAGGATGAACGCTTAGTTTCATTTACACTAGACGATTTTCAAATCTTACTAGAAACCTTTATCGAACTTTTTGGCGAACAAAAAACGCTGTATTTTGATGAGATTCAAAATATAGTGGGATGGGAATTATTTATTCGTCGCATGCATGATTATGGTTATAAAATCTATATCACTGGATCCAATGCGAATCTTTTAAGTCGTGAACTCGGCACTCATTTAACGGGTCGATATGTGACCCTCGAGCTTTATCCTTATGCTTTTGCTGAGTATTGCATCGCAAGGCAACATCCTGTTGATATCACGCGAAAAACCACGATTCAAAAATCCATGCATAAAAAATGGTTGAATGAATTTCAAGTGGAAGGGGGATTTCCAGAATATTTACAAAATCCGATTAATGAGTATTTACGTACGTTATATGAAAACATTTTATATCGCGATATCATTAAACGTTATAATTTGCCGCACGAAAAGCCAATTAAAGAATTAGTGGTGTATTTAGCCAGCAATATCGGCAAAACTGTGACTTATAATAGCTTAAGTAAAACCTTGGGGTTATCCTCTGGCGCGACCATTCAAGAATATTTTGGATATTTAGAAAATTGCTATCTATTCTTTATCTTACATCGTTATGATGTTTCATTGAAAAAACAAATGATCGCCCCTAAGAAAGTTTTTATTATCGATACCGCATTGGCACGCGTGCTAGGGTTTAGATTTTCGGATGATATAGGGAGATTTTTAGAGAATATTGTTTTTATTGAGTTAAAGCGCCGATATTCTGAAAATATTTATTATCACCAAGGCAAATATGAATGTGATTTTATTATACGAGAAGGTATTAAAATTGTTCAGGTGATACAAGTCACACAGCATTTACGTGACATTGAAACCAAAGCACGGGAATACCGTGGATTATTGGAAGCCATGCAAGCTTATCAATTAAATTCTGGTATTATTCTCACTGAAAATGAACAGGGAGAAGAAGAAATCACAGAATCGGGAGTGGCTTACACTATTCATATTATGCCGATTACACAGTGGTTGTTGATGTAAATCTGATGGACACGGTGGTGCAGAATTTAAAATACGTTAAATGACGTTGACTTTGTCATTCAACACAGATTTAAGCCGAATGCTCTGTATTGCAAGTGGATTGTGATGATCATAAGTTAAATTGTATGGATTAATTCGTTAAAGTCAATTATGGGGAAGCATGGGTTTAAACCGGGTTGATTTTGCAGTAGACGAGGTAATAACTTTCCTTAAAGCCTCAATGCGTTTATCCGAATTGCCCAGATCGTGCGCGTTATTATGGGCATGCGCTCTTATTATTTGTAAACCGCGCGCGACTAGTATCGCGTCATACGCTTTAAGTCCGGCATTACTATTGTGGGGATAGGCGCTTGCAATAGACGATTGGGTCTGGCTTGTTTCAGGCATTTGCTGTGATGCAAGAGGACGCGCACTCTGGTCTTCTTCTTGATAAAGCGGTTGAAACCCTTTTTTCATGTCTTCAAACACGGTTTTTTTGAGTGAAGCATCATATAAGGCCGCCACCAACATCAATTGATACACCTGATTAAGATGGGTAGCATCCATGGTAATCCTATTTTCTGTTAAGACCGGTTGAGGTCCCATATAGTGATGGTTATCGGCCAGGTGCTTACAGTATGCGAGAAAGTTTTCCGCCTCTTTGGGGTTCAAAAGAGCCAGTTCAACAATAAATAATTTGCCATCCGGTGCTTCATTTTTACGTGATTGGCGAATATTGATCGCGGTGAAGTGGTGCGCGGATCGATTGGTCTCATCCCAGTAATAATAGATATGGCGCTGATACGGATATTGCTCATCCAGCACATCATAAGGCGAGCCTAGGCCCTTCAGGTCATAAGAGGCATATTTCCACATGTCAATTTCCTAATATAATTGTTATCAATTTATTTTATTGAGTTATAGGTGATATTTATTCTGAGCGTATGTTAGCATACTTTCATTTTTGGGGCAATAGGGGCGTGGTAGGCCCCATTTTCAGGTCGGTAGCTGACAATTTATGGGTTGCATCTTTGTGGACGGTTGTTTTGGCCAGGACTTACGAAAAATACGGCGGTTAGAGTATTTTTTGGCGATTTTGCGACAGCCATGAGCAAAAAAATACTCTAGCCGCCGTATTTTTCGTAAGTCCTATTAGCGACAATTCTTGGTGTATCCCATATATTCAGGATAAAATGTATTTTTTATCTGATGACCATAGGCAGCAATCTTTTCTACTCTTTCATCAATAGCAGCTGACCTATCTTCTCGGTTAACAAAATTATAGGCATTCATGTCTGTATCTTGAATAAATGCAAAGTCGCTATTTTTTTCAGGGGTATAGCAAGTCATTTGCAAATGATTAAATTTAAACCCAACCTTAGAGCAGAAAAAATTGATGATGCCCGTTGAAAGTGGCATAGGCATTGGAAATTCCTCTGGAGCCTCTTTTTGATTTTGTACATTCTTCCAATGATCGGACAAGCTCCACATTTCATGGGTTTTAGGCTGATATGCTACGGTTGCATTACGGTAGTGCTGTAATTCATTTTGTTCAGCCACTGATAATTTTTTTCCTTTATTTTGTTTTTTTAATAATTTAGGAAAACGGTATAAAACGCGTTTATCGCCTTCATTGATTGCAGATTCTATAATATCGTATTTGAAACTCTTTGCGGCTTGCCGATAAGAGCGAGAAGTACATTGCTCAATTAAATTGTGATACGCAAAGGTGGGCAGTTGCTCGAAACTTTTAACCGGTTGCGGACTATAGGGGGCATTTAGGCTGGGCTGGGAGCGTTGCTGGATATAATAGGATATCAAGCCTACGGTCAGGCCAAGCGCATAGATTAAGGGGGGTAACATCATAAGCCTCGTTGGTATGAAGTGGAGCTATAAAGCTCACATGCTAACATACTTTAGTGGCAAAAAAAAGGACGCCCCCCAAAAAGCAAAGCTAGCGTCTTATTATTTCGTTTGCGGGAAAGAATAGCCTTTTGGACTACGCAGATCCGGAAATGACGCATGCATATGCGCAATCTTCCAATCCTTTTCTACTTCCTCTATGACGATAGAGCCGCGTAAATTTTCAAAATGATGTGACTGTCCATCAATAATAATCGTAGTATGACACAGCGCGCTCGCCCATAAGCCGCTCGAAGGGCTCGGAAAAAATGATGCAATCACTATGGCTCCTTGCTCAGACTGACTCCAATCGCGTTGCAATTGGGCTTCTATTTCTTTAAGTCCTATACGATGCTCATCACAGACTGTGCCTATCAGTGTGGCATTGGGGGTGAAAAGCTCGAGCATTGTAGCAAGCGAGCGCGCGCCATAGGCTTCACAAAAGTGGAAGAATAATTGCTCAGCGTTGTTGAAAGGTTTTTTCATCGTTTAGTCCTCAATTTGAAAGCGTTAAGCGATGAATCGTAATGCCTAAATAATAATTGCGCTGTCCGGGATGTTTACGGACAAGCTAATAATAAGCGGAGTAATTCGCGCGTAGTGCTAAAATGAGTGCGTAGTTTTATTCTTTGCAGATAGGTTTCAACAGTACGTGTGGAAATATTTAATTGGTGCGCGATTTCTTTATAGGCAAAACCTGAGGAAAGTAAGCGTAAACAAGCTAATTCTTGTGCAGTAATGTAAGTGGGACCGTTTTTTCCTTGCACAAAAATTTTACCCTGGGGTAAACATATTTTTTCATAATTCACATCACGGGCATGGGGCGCAAGCGCGATGGGGTGTTTATTCATGAGCTTAATGAGCACTTGATGCTGCTTATCAAAGTCATACACAAAAGACTCTATGGCTTTTAATTTATTTAAATAAAAGCCTCCAGGTTGCGCGTGTGGACTAGGTAAAGCCACTGCAATCATATCGTAATAAGTAGGCGCGCGGCGCACATAAGTTAACCCGCTGCACACAGAAAATTTTTCTCGCACAATACTTACGGGATGCGCGGGCAATGCCTCATCCCATAAAAACCAGTAGGCACCTTGCTGGCTATGTTCGGATGTAAAAGACGAATATACCACAGGGGTATTATCTAAAGTTTGAAAATGCTCAGTCAGTCCGGTATTGTTCGTCAATAAGCCAATTGAGCCGTCGTTAAAACACCGTAAGTATTGAAAATAATTAAATCCGAATTGCTGCAGGAAAGGCTGGGTGATCGTTTGGATATTATCTTTGAGTAACCACGTAGGATGGTTAATATTAATGGCAATAGACATGGTTATCTTCTTTTGAAACCTAGGGCATAAAAGCAAAAGATGCCGCTTGCCTGGGGTTTTGTCAATCCCTAGGCATGGCAACTTAGTTATCCATCCTCCTGATCATATCTCATCATCTAGACGCAAGCGTTCTGGGTTAGGTATGATACGGAAACAGTAAAACTTTTAGAGGAAACAAAAATGAAAAATATAACGTTGATTTCTATGCTGATGTGTCTGGCTATGGTTTTGCCACTCTATGCCGATGATGTCGTGGATGCGACAGGTGATGCGGTAGGTAATACGATCGATGCGACTGGTCAGGCTGCAGGCGATGTTATCAATGCAACTGGGAATGCGGTGGGCGATACTGTCGATGCTACGGGTAATGCGGTTGAAAGCACGGGCAATGCGGTCGGTAATGCTGTGGATGGGAATGATTAAATAAGACCTGTCAGGCTGAAAGCAGTTATTCAGCCTGACATTGTTTTAAATGGCTCTTGAGGTCATCCCTGCCCCTCTTAGTCCAGAATAATTCATATAACCATAAAGCGGTTTTTTATCCAAAATCTTAAAGGGAATGTCAATAGTTGAGCGAGTAAGGCTTAAACCCATGAGTTAGTATTTAAGCTAACATTAATGCTGCAATTTTGGGGCCAATTGGTGTATCATACAAACAACCAAACTAGATAACTATAAAAACTGGGGATTGAGTTTTATGATGCCATTTAAGCAGCATCTACAGTCAACGACAGCGACATCAAGATTAGCCATACATAGCAAATCGGCTAACTTTTCAAAGCCTACGGCGCAGCTTCTTTGGAGTTATTTTCCAGAACTGCCTGTGCTGGATAATATCCTGGCCCACCTAAAAAAAACGGCAACCTTGCCTGATATGAAGGACGTTGGGTTTATAGGTGTTCAACATTTACTACCGACTACCGGCAGTTTATTTAAAATGTTTACCTTAATGGGCGCCCGCCCGGAAAATATGTTTTTTGCGGGGAAATGCTATTCTACTGATCCTGGGGTAGCCTATATACTCAAGCAATTAGGTTTGTATATTATTGATGGCACCAAGCCGGGACGCTTGGGTGAATATGTCAAAGCGCATAATCAGGATGTGAAAAAACTCTGGGAAGCCTTTCTTGACCATTGTAAAAAAAATAACATTAAAAAGATCATGATTCTTACGGATGGCGCTGCGGTGATTGATTACGCGCCGCCCTTAGATGACTACGAGGTCATTGCTGTGGATCAAACCCGCAGTAGTCGTTACAGTATGAATGTGCGTGAATCTCGCATCAAGATTATTAATGTGGCCCAGTGTGCCGCCAAGCAACTCTTAGAACCTCTTTTTATCCAAAGATCGGCACTCGAGCGATTAAAACCCTTGTTTGAAACCATAGATAAAGAAAAGACCGTAATTGGGGTAGTGGGCTATGGTGCAATTGGTAAGGCTTTGGTCAAATATTTAGTTTCAGCGGGTTATAAAACAGTGGTGTACGATCAAGATCCTATCGTCATGAATAGCATAGTTGTGACCCGTAATTTGACTAAGGCCAATAATTTATCTTATTTAATGGTGAATTCTCATTATATTTTTGGTTGTACTGGACAAGACATTACTAAAGGAATCAATTTATTAGCCATTAATGGCTGGGATAGACATATAGCGAGTCTTACTTCAGAGGATAAAGAAGTGACGGAGCTTTTATTAAATATCCAAAAATTACTGGATTCTGACAAAGGGGCGACCGTGGTTATCGATACCATGTCAGACATAGAGATCAAAACAAGCATGGGCAATAGACTTTTTGTGATCAAAGCGGGTTTGCCCTGTAATTTTTCTCGCGCCGAGACCCCTGATCCCGAGTTACCCTTTTCCCTAATACGTGGCTTATTAGCCTGCGCGGCGGTATTTGGTTTTAAATTATTAGAAAGCGGTGACCCAACGGATTCGAAAAATATTATGTTAGACCCTGAGGTGCAGCGTTTTGTGGTGGGACTCTGGCAAGCAGAATTAGGTGATTTGCAACAAAATGATCCAGAAATACAACAACTGCCGATCAATAATTTTCAGCACCCTAGATGGATAGCTGATCACAGTGTAGGCACGCTAGTGGATTATCCAAATAATTCTTTTAGTAACAACAAGCAATTTAAAGTAATGGCAAAACTTTAATTATTACTGATTTTTATGCACCCTCGCCAAAACGGGCTGTGCATACAAAACTCCTGATCTGGATATAAAAACCGATGATCTTCTAGCGCAATCTCAGCGCTTAGTTTTACTTCACCATAAATATCTTTTTCCGTGTGATAATAATCAAATTTGATATGCTTAAATTTAGGATGTTGCTCAAGAAAAGAAGAACGTTCTTTAAAGGTATCGATTAATAATTTGACTTCACGTAAATCCACCATAATGCGGTTAGATTTTTTTTCTAAAGGGGGAATACCTTCAACCAAGGTCGGTAAATTTAATGAGTAATAGACCGGCTGCTCATTCAGTTGATCTAATGAGCGGGTACCCATAAACGTAGGGTAATAGTTTTTTAAACCATACACTTGGGTAAATATGTCTTGTAACAGCCTAATCGGTGCGGCATCGTATTCCTGATCGATAGGGATAAACCCCGGGTAGCGATTCGACGCGATCGCAAATAAATGTTTCACCGTGTCAGCAATATAATGCCTAGGTTTTAAATTGCGCTTTTCCACGACTTCAATGATGGCTTGCCAAATAAATGCCCGCTCAATTTGGTTGAATGTAAATTGAATACGTTGCCAGCCGCATTGAAAAACGTAACGGTAAAATTCAGACCAAGCCAGATCTTTTTCCATATCAAACCATTTTTTTGAAAAAAGCAGAATTTCACAAGACCAGGGATTGGCGGTTTTCTCTTTTTCCGCGATACGTTTAAAAATTTCCCATTGATCACTTAAAGATTTGAGTTGGATATTATGCGGCAGACGATACGCTTTCATCAAACGGCTAATGCCTTGCTTTTCGGTAATGTGTGGCAGCATAAAAAGTGATCGGGCGCCCGCGGAGACATCCCATAAGGGCGCACTTTGGGTATGACTCAAATAATCCAGGGATTCAAACAATCCTATTAACGCGCCACTTTTAGCAAAATGCATAGGAATAATACGCTCATTATTGGTAATGAATACTTCACAGGAATTGTTTAACACTAATAATAACGGAATGGGACTATAAGCAAGGTTCTTGCGCGTTTTCACATTCAGTGTTGCTTCTGAGAAGGAGAGTAAGCCCTCTATTGTAGGCAGCTGTAATTGCCCCCGTTTGATCATTAAATCCCCAAAAGAATAATTGACTTTGTATAAAGTAAATGAAGGATCTGGACGTATGGCTTCAATACTATGATATAAATCAATATTAACGGCTTTGACCTCATTGCGTACTTCATTCCAAGTCAATTCTTGTAACATTACTTTATCCCTCTTTATTTTATTTTTAATGCGAGGATCACGCACAGCAGTAAGGCCATAGGCAATAAGAAAATAGCTAAATCAAAACCTAAGGTTGCAGCAAGGCCGCTCAATAAGGTTTGCGCAATCGCGCCACATAAAATAATCAGTGTGGATGAAAACCCTAGGGCAAGGCCTGCAAGCTGCGGATTATTATTGCTCACTATCATCGGATAAACCAATACTTGCGGCCCAGATAATAATCCTTTGATAAAAAATAAAAGGATGAGTATAGATAAAGGCAGAGGTTTAAATAAAATAATGATTAGAAATACTAACGCCATGAGCGCAGGACTTGCGATAAGCACATTTCGTTTATATTTTGAAAAATCTGCAATCGCACCTGCAATAGGGGTGCCGATTATCATGCCAATAAAAATCATCAGGGTGGCGCTTGTTGCCTCAAGTTTGGAAATCATATGCGCATCGACCAAATAGGATGCCCCCCAGGCCGCCCCTAATACCAACAAAGGAAAACTCATGATGCTCGCATAAAAACCACATAACCAATTTTGCATAGTGGTCATTATTGTTTTTAATTGTAAAAGAATAGGAATTTTTTCTATAGCAACACGATTGTTCTCGTTTTGAGGAGGCGGATCCACAAGCACTCCAAATAAGAGTATCGTGATCACGTAACCTAATAAGGCATTGAGTAACATGGCAGTATGCATGCCCAGGGTATTGACCACTAATAAAAAGGGCGTTTGTGCGCACAGGCCACCACATAACGCGATGGTAATGACTATACCCATTAACAGGGAGTTTTTATCTACAGGGAAGTAGCGCACTATCAGTTGAAAACAGCCCAGTATTGCAAAAGCATGGGCGCAACCGGTGAGGATCCTTGCAAAAAATAATACCCCAATGGAATGCCCGAAGGCGAACATTAATGTGCCGGTTGCAACCATCGTCATCGCGATGAGAATAATGCGGCGGGTAGAATATCTATCTAAAATTAAACCCGCGATAATTAAAAGTGCGGCTTGGGCATATAAAAAACTTGCCGAGAGTAGGCCGACCTGAAAAAGCGTGAAATGATTTGCCTCTACTAAATGCGGGCCCATGACATTAAAAAGATTCATTTGAAAAAATGAATAAAAGGGGAATAGGGCTGCGACTAGACAAGTAAGCCATGCCGTGCGTGTCATATTAAATGCTTGCATAAGTCCTCATATTGGCCAATTATCTAACTGTATAATTTGACCGCTGGATTTCAGCGCCTAATTTCATACTACCATAGTATAGGCCACTACGCTTTAATGACATTGTGGCTCATTTTGAAGGAGTGGTTATGGACCAACAATACGTAAAAAAATTAGAAAAAGCGATTGATAACTATTTAAGCAACATAACTGAGTTGCAAGATAAAATGGCTAAGGAAGAAGAGGCATTGCAAAACTGCCTGAAAGAACTGAGATTTCATGAAATTACCACTGAAATCGAAACTTATCAAGCTTATGCCAAAGTCCTTGCATAATGAGTTTTAAGCGGCATGCTGCGTGTGGCCGCTAGTTTTCGTTAATCCGTTGTGTGTGGTATTGAAACAAGTGTGTCGTAAGATGCCAATGTTTCCTAGAGACGCGCTTTAGCGTCTCTATTTCTTTTTCCATCCTGAGTAAGACACCTAATGTATTGAATTTTGCATGACTACTCCGCTTTGAACGGGTACCTCATTATCGCGAAAACTTTTTAGAGTATTTTCGCTGCCCGCCACGTGCGTGGTTAAAGGAGTTTGTGTGCCTTGTGCAGGCGGATGTTTATAGCGGTCTAGTTGCAAAACAATGTTTCGCTCTAAATCAACGATACGCGTTCTTGTGCTAGGCAATTTGACCCACTGATCTCTTAATTGTAGTAATTCGCTTTGTGCGAGGATTAAAGCATATCTTTGCGGATGATTACCTAAGTTTGCAAGTAATTCTGCCTGTGTAAAACAAGCACACACTAAATGTAGTTTAGGATGTTGTATCAGCGTATCAAATGAAACCCTAGGCGCGATATGACGGATCACGTCACTGTGGTGATTGATCGCTGCCAAATGCAAAGCATCGTATCCATTGCTATTTTTATCTTCAAGCGTATTAAGCGTTTTAACCTGCAGCATTGTTTCAACCATTTCCGTTGCACCATGAAATGCTGCAATATGTAATGCTGTACAATCACTGCCTAATTTATTGTGTAGGGTGGTTTTTGTTTTAAGATTAATATCAGCGCCTCCAGTGAGTAAAAACGCAACCGCGTCTTTGTCTTGTTGATTTGCAGCCATATGTAAAGCAGTCATCTCATTTTTATTTCTGGCATTGAAATCTAAATTTCTGCCCAGTAAATGTTCTATGACTGATAAGTCTTGATTTAAGACGGCTATATGTAAGACATTATTGCCTGCGAGGTTGGTGGCAGTGAGATCAATATCTTCACAGGCTAATAATTTATCTGTAATGTGTGTATGGTTGTTTTCAACCGTACACATTAATGGCGTCATGCCGAGATGATTTTTAAGGTTAATATTTACTTTTTGTTTATGGCAGGCTTCGATGACATCTTGGCCTTCAGCAAACAAAATATGCATCAGTGTATTTTTATCAGGCTTTAATGTTAAATTCACCCCAGACAATACAAGTTCTTTTGCTACTGAAAAGTGATCTTTGTTTATGGCAATGAGGAGTAAGTCAATTAATTCCTTAGGGGGGTATGCTAGAAAAAAATCAGCTGACAAGCATGCCTTGGCAACATGCGGCCAGCCTCTGCTGCAAGCTTTTTTAAGGTATTCTTTTCTTTCCTCAGCGCTAATTTTAGGAATGATAGCACCAATTAAAGAGCGATAATTTAAATTAATTGCCCAGTCTAATAGACTTTTTTTATTATATTGTCCACTAAAATTTGCGCCACCAAGAATAAGCAGTCTCATCGCTTCGATATTGTGAAAATCAAAAGCAACCCGCAAGGGAGTGTTTCCTTCTTCATTTAATACATCGATGTCGTTAATCTTACGTGCGTCGAGTAAAATTTTCATAATGACAGGATTACCCAGGTACGCTGCATAATGCAACGCTGTAAAACGATCATCTCTTTTAGTGCGTCCTACAAATTTAATGGAACAACTAATATTGATATCACAGAGATATTTTTCAACTAAAACTCTAACGATTGATACATGCCCATATTGAATGGCATACATCAAGGGCGTCAATTGTTTTTCAAACTGTGCATTGATATCCGCTTTGCCTTCTTCTATCAATGCTTCGACAGTACTTAAATGTCCATATTGTACGGCAGCATGCAGGGCTTCAAAATGGCTTTCAGTGTGGCAGCTCACATCAGCTTTTGCCTGAATTAATTTTTTAACAATGCTGGTGCGCCCAAATTTTGCAGCGGTAAAAAGGGGGGGCTGCATGAATGTATTTCTAGCATTAATATCAAATTTGCTTTGTGCAAGACACGCATCAATCACATTTTCCCAGTTATTTTGGGCAGCGACATGAAGAATGGTGTCATCATTTGCATTAATTTTTGTATCGAGGTTAACCCCACGTTTTATGGCTAATATGATGAGATCAATATCTTTATGCTTGACTGCAAATGATAATAAGTTGTCAAATTTTTTGATATCAACACTTTCAACAAAGTGTTTCACTAGATCGATGGCATCGGAATTAAGCGCACATTGCAACGCAAATTCGTTATTTTCATTTAATTCAGGAATATGTGTTGCGATGCACCCAGCTTGATAATAAAGATTAAATCGATGGGGTTTATTATTTATTTTGTCTTGATACAAACACGGTCCATAAGCTACCATGTTATTTGCTAAACGGCTTTGTTCCAGTTGATAACGATTGTTATGCGGTGTGGGTTGGGGGGCAAAATAGGTTTGTTTAGGGATGAGTGGGGTCAGATCGACACTGTTCGTATCGAGGATCACCGTGACGGCTGCTGCATTGATTTCCACGCAGGTATGTATATTATTAGCGATACGTTTTTGATTTTCTTCTTCGGTCAGTGCGGGTAGCTGAGATTGTTCATTATCTGTTTTTTCCGCGGCCGCGGTGGAGCGAAATACTAGGATATGATCGCTTAAAGTAAATCCTGTATTAGAATCTCTTAAAGCCCCAATTCTATCTCTTTCCTCGCCACTCAATGCAAACCACTTCGTCAGAAATTCGCGAATTAGTGGGTAGACATCTGGATGTGGTTTTGAATCGGTGGCTGCACCTCGGTCATTTTTTTTGCGACTGCTGACACCATTATCCAGACAGTCTTGACAAAGTTTTCTTAAATGTGGCGTAAATGTTTGTGCGGATTTATTTTCCCATTGGATGATGCCGTCAATATATTTTTCAAAAGATGCGGAAACTTGTTTAAGATTGCTCAGATCCTCGGGTGATAAACGCGTCGTAACGAATGAATCACAATAGCGTGGTTCATGATAACGTGTCGGATCTATTTGATATTGGCCATCAGAATTGACGCGATACATATGGTATAAAAAAGGTTTATTTTCTTGTCTATCATGCAAACCTACCCAATCTTTTAGCGGAATAATGGCTTTTTCATCATGACTGATAATAAATTTATGGTAGGCCAGGGTGCGATCAGGATTTTCAGTCAGGCTTTGTAAACTCTCCCCCGCATTTTCATAATGATTCGCTTTTATCGTATGCATTAGAATTTGTGCAACGGGTTCATTAGGTTTTGCGATAGCGATCGCTAATTGTTCACACGCAAGATTGGCGGGAGTAAAAGGGGATTCCACATAGGCCGCTGAGGTTTTCTTAATCGCTGCCCAGCGTATTTTAAATAAGTAGCGTAATTGTTTGTCTAATGTGGCCTCATCTTTGTATTCACGATCAAGATGTTTTAAATAGGCCAGCGTAGTCTGTATATCATTGAGGATATCGGTAATATACGGTTCACTTAATTTTGCTTGACGCAGTGTTTGTCGGATTTCAGGAATTCGAACACGTTCTAAGTGCTTGATTTGTTGCTGGAGGGTTTTTCTAAAAATCATGTAAGTATTCTAACACAGTTAATGGGAGGGATGCAATCACTTTTTGAGCCTGGAAAACTCTTAAGCTTTTGATAAATATATTAAATTAATATTTGAGGGGCATGGGACAATTTAAGGCATTCCCTGATAATCGCTTGATCTTTAAGCTATTTTTATATTGGCTGTCTAGTGCGTCTAAAGCGACCCTGCTTCCAATCAATCATAAATTAAGTGAACTAATTGATTAAACAAAGATAATGTGTTAGATCTGTAACTGCATACTTATGTGTTATCTTTAGAACTATATAATCTTTGGGATCCAGCAATGCATTACAATATCCTCAAAATTAAAATGACGGGCAAAGTAACGTTATCCCCAGAGGCGGGGGACGTAGCGGATCCGGTAGGCAAAACTATTAAATCAGTAACACTGCCTACCTCTTTTGAAGAAAGAGGACCCATCCAGCCTAACATTCTCACTGATAAAGCAGATTGCTATATTATATATCCTCCACGCTATGCTGCTTCTAACCCCGATTCGATAACAAAAACAATCTGTTCCTTATTTAATATTAAATCCGTGCTCCAAGTTCTTCATCGTGATGTGAATTCTTACCTCCCGCCTGTTGTTATCATAGGCACTCGAGAAACTACAAATTTTAATACAGAGGGTGTGCCGACCTATGGCGGTGGTGTAGTGTATTGCGCCAATGAAACAGATGCAGTCATTACGGCGGCCTATTACGGCGATTTGTATGCCAACCCCGAGATGCGAAAAAAAATGCCAGAGATGAGTTTGGTTTCGCAAACCCCTGCAGTGATTGCTGATAGTAGGATTCGAGCAAGAATAATTAGTAATTTGGACGGGTATCAAGCACCTCTGCCTACGGGTACGCTTAATAGATGGGTTTATAAAACCCATGAGGCATCAAATAACATAGCAAGCACGGTGTGTATGGCATTAAAGGATCGTGCAGATGCGCGCCCTACCCAGGAAATTATCGCTGAGACCTTGCGTATCCATGGTTACAAACTAGACAACACTATTGATGCAGGTCTAAAAGATATTTTGAATCAAGCCACTGCAATTTCTGCACCTATTGCTACTTACTAATAAAGTATTTTGTAATCGTGTACTTTTTGAAGTTTGATTCATGGTCAAATTTAGTTTGTTAAAGATAATTTTTAACTTTAACTTTTTGAACAAAAGTTATTTTGAATGTCATTGAAAGCTGGCGACAGGATTCGAACCCGTGACCCACTGATTACAAATCAGTAGCTCTACCAACTGAGCTACGCCAGCATATTTGGTATTTTCTAGTGTGGCTCATAATACTTAAATTTTCCAAGCTCTGCAATGAAAATAATAATTAAAGCGGTACAAACTTACCCTCGCGCTCGCAATAGGTGAAAATTTGCCCTAATTTAATATCAAAAAACCATAAGTGTATGGTGAGTTTTTTTAGCTTTACTTTTTCTGCAATCCAGGGGAAGGTCAGGCAGTTTTGATAAGATTGATCCAGCGCTGCTTTAGCGCATTCATCGCCATCGTGCGGATGCGGACCATGGTTTTTGATTAATGATACCCAAGAGCTAATAAAATCATTGTTCTCCACATTATCACTATTGAGTAGTGCTTGAATGCCGCCGCATTGGCTGTGTCCCAATAAAATCAAATGTCCCACTTCTAAAAAACGGATCCCAAATTCTAATGCGGCACTGGTACCGTGATGCATGGCATCTTTTTCAAAGGGAGGAATAATATTGGCCACATTGCGGACAACGAATAAATCGCCAGGATCGCATTGTAAAATTAAGGCGGGATCCACACGTGAATCGCAACAAGCAACCACCATGGCTTGGGGTTTTTGCCCGTAATCGGAAAGGTATTTCATGACCGACTGGTCACCCTGGGCGTATTTTTCTTTAAAAGTTTGATAACCTTGGAGGAGTATATTAAGCATGCCGTCTCCATATTATTCTATGACATTACCGAGGATCGGAATCGAACCGACACTCCCGAAGGAACCGGATTTTGAATCCGGCGCGTCTACCAGTTCCGCCACCTCGGCAAGCAGGCAAAAGTATATCATGGCTCCAATTGAATGTATAATATCTCCTTTAAACCGATGAGTAACGCTGATGTATACGCGTGATTTTGATTATGAATTGCCTCCTGAGCTGATTGCCACCCAACCCCACGCCGAGCGCACCCAGAGCCGCCTATTAGGCTTAAACCGGCAAACTGGGGCGATTACCCATGCGCATTTCTATCAACTCCTGGATTATTTGCGGCCCGAAGACTGTTTAATCCTCAATAACACCCAGGTGATAAAGGCGCGCTTATTTGGACAAAAAGACACAGGCGGCCAGGTGGAGCTGTTGGTTGAGCGGATCCTGGGTGATTTCAGTGCAATGACTTATATCCGCGCGAGTAAAAGTCCTAAAGTGGGTAGTACTATCCATTTAGCTGCTGAGATTAAGCTGATTATTGAGGAGAAAATTGAGGGCTTATACCGCGTGCGACTTATCGCCGATCGGTCGTTTTTATCCGTATTAGAGCACATAGGCCTCGTGCCTCTGCCGCCTTATATGCAGCGAGAAGCCGAGGATTTGGATGATACGCAATACCAAACCGTTTATGCTAAGGTCCCAGGCGCAGTCGCCGCTCCGACCGCAGGTTTACATTTTGATCAAGACTTATTACAAAAAATTAGCGATAAAGGCATTGCGATCGGCACAGTCACTTTGCACGTAGGCGCAGGGACGTTCCAGGGGGTGCGGGTCGAAAATATTACTGAACATCGCATGCACAGCGAATGGTTAGA
This sequence comes from Gammaproteobacteria bacterium, assembly GCA_013289605.1. Taxonomy (GTDB): domain Bacteria; phylum Pseudomonadota; class Gammaproteobacteria; order JABCZS01; family JABCZS01; genus JABCZS01. Next base: position 53,492 of record JABCZS010000006.1, on the reverse strand, counting down.
TGTACCCCAATCCGTCTGTGATTTAATTGCTAAGACGCGTGAGCGGGGCGGTCGCGTGGTCGCAGTCGGCACGACCGTGGTGCGCAGTTTAGAGACAGCCGCACTTTGTGGCGGCGAACTAAAACCTTATAGCGGTGAGACGCAAATATTTATTTATCCCGGGTTTAAATTCCAAGTCGTCGATGCCCTGGTGACTAATTTTCACTTACCGCGCTCGACCTTACTGATGCTCGTATCCGCTTTTGCAGGCCGTGAATCCATACTGGCCGCTTATCAAGTCGCCATTGCCGAGCGTTATCCCTTTTTCAGCTACGGCGCTGCAATGTGGATTGCTTGAAGTAAACCAGGCTTACTCACAATCATTTGCGCTTTTGGCGATAAACAGGTAGATTAGCAATCTTTCGATTTACAAGATGAGGATAAACGATGGACTTCTTTATTAATACAGCCATTGCGGCGGACACAGCAGCTGCTGCTGCCCCTGCAGGTTCAGGTTATCTTGAAATAGGCATGCTAGTCTTTTTCGTACTTATTTTTTATTTGCTCATTTGGCGTCCTCAAGCGAAGCGCGCTAAAGATCACCGCAATGTGTTGAGCTCGCTTGCTGTGGGTGATGAAATCGTAACGAGCGGTGGTTTAATCGCCAAAATCAGTGAAATCAGAGAAGATTTGTTAGTTTTAACGGTGGGCGATAATGTGACCCTGTATTGTCAAAAACATGCAGTGACGTCAGTATTACCTAAAGGCACGCTTAAATCCTTAGATAAATAACGTACACAAAAAAGATGGCACTTAATCATTATTCAACTTGGAAGAATATTTTAGTCACACTGATTGTGATCTTAGGTGTTCTCTATGCGTTACCCAATTTATTTGGTGAAGCGCCTGCCATACAAATCTCTGCGCTAAAAGGCGGTATCGATCCTAAAACCATCGAAACGGTGGAGTCGACTTTATCTACGGCGCAAATTCCTTATCAAATTGAAACCACCGAAGAGCGGATCCTCGTGCGATTTGATGACACGAATGCGCAGCTGATTGCACGTGATTTAGTGGCGCAAAGTATCGGGGATTCCATGGTGGTGGCCTTAAATTTAGCCCCCAAAACCCCTGAGTGGCTCAAACTCTTAGGCGCTAAGCCCATGAAGCTGGGCTTAGATTTGCGCGGGGGCGTGCATTTTCTTATGGAAATTGATACCGCGTCTATCATGACGCGTCGTTTAGATACCTATCTTACGGATGTACGTACCCGTTTACGTGAAGACAATATCCGTTATCGCAAAATTGAGCTTAACGCGCAAAATGAACTCCAAATTCGCTTTGAAGATGAAGCGACGCTGCAACAAGCCGATCACTTATTAAATGCCGAATTTCCCGGCTTAGAACTATTGCCGGTACAAAATGACAACGCTTATCTCTTACAAGGCGGCTTATCAGAATTAGAGGCGCGGGAAGTGTTGAATTATGCCGTGGATCAAACCATGATGACTTTGCGTAATCGTGTGAATGAACTGGGAGTATCTGAAGCCGTAGTTCAACGCCAAGGTGCGCACCGTATCGTCGTAGAATTACCGGGCGTACAAGATACCGCGATGGCCAAAGAAATTTTGGGCAAAACAGCTACTTTAGAGTTTCGTTTAGTTAATGTCGATCGTGATGTGAATAATGTGACGTCTACCTCCGTGCCTGCTGACAGTGAACTGCTCTATGAAACCAATGGCACGCCGGTTTTAGTAAAGCGGCAAGTAATTTTGGCAGGGGAGAATATTATCGGTGCACAAACCGGCATGGATGAATTTGGTAAACCGTCTGTTTCCATCCAAGTGGGCGGCGATGTGCGCAACTTCTCTCGGGTCACCGGGGAGAATATTGGCAAACCTTTGGCTGCAGTATTTATTGAAAGTAAGTTTATCAATAAAGAAAACAATGGCGAAATAGTGCGGGAAGTCAAACACATCAAAGAAGTGATTAGTGTTGCAACCATTAATAGTGCACTGCCTAATCGTTTTCAAATCACAGGGTTATCCAGTGCAGAAGAAGCGCGGACTTTGGCCTTATTATTGCGTGCCGGGGCACTGCCTGCGCCGATAGATATTGTTGAAGAGCGCACTGTCGGGCCTAGTTTAGGCGCCGATAACATTAAAGCAGGGATTTGGTCGACGATTGCAGGCTTATCTTTAGTCTTGCTGTTTATGTTATTTTATTACCGTGCATTTGGTTTGATTGCGGATATCGCGTTAGTCATTAATTTAGTTTTGATCATTGCCTTATTATCCGTATTAGGCGCAACCCTGACTCTGCCGGGGATTGCCGCGATAGTGTTGACTTTAGGGATGGCGGTCGATGCCAATGTGCTTATTTTTGAGCGGATCCGTGAAGAATTAGCACAAGGCAATGGGATACAAGGCAGCATTTACGCCGGGTTTGAAAAAGCCTTTCTGACTATCATTGATGCGCAGTTGACTACGTTTATTGCAGCGCTCGCTTTATTTTCATTAGGCAGTGGACCGGTAAAAGGCTTTGCTGTCACCTTGATTATTGGTTTAATTACTTCTGTATTTACGGCAGTAGTGGTTTCCCGGGCTATAGTGAATAAATGCTATGGTGGCCGCAATATTAATAAATTATCGATTGGTAAATAGAGAACAGCATGCAATTATTTTCATCTCCCATTGATTTTTTAAAGTATCGCAAATTGACTGCACTGGTCTCAGTGATTTTAATCGTGGGTTCGTGTTTCTTTTTATTTGCGCGCGGGCTTAACTTTAGTTTGGATTTCACCGGGGGCACGGTGATTGAAGTCGCCTATCCCGAACCTGTGCAAGTTGCGAATGTGCGTGAAGTATTAGCCCAGGCAGGATTTGGTGATGCCGTGGTGCAACATTACGGTTCAACCCAATCCGTACTTATCCGTCTTGCCCCGCAAGAAACTCAAGGGGTCGCTTTAAATCAAGCCTTATTAGCCGCGCTACAAGCCGAAAATCCCGCAGTGGTATTAAAGCGTGCCGATGAAGTGGGCGCGCAAATTGGTAAAGAAATGGCAGAGCAAGGCGCGCTGGCTATTTTGATTGCATTAATTGGCACAGCGATTTATATCGCGGTGCGTTATGAGTATCGGTTTGCGATTGGGGCAGCGGTTGCCTTAATGCATGATCCCCTCGTGATTTTAGGAATATTTGCGATGCTGCAAATTGAATTTGATTTGCCTGCGCTGGCCGCTATTTTAGCCATTATCGGGTATTCACTCAATGATACGATAGTGGTCTTTGATCGCATCAAAGAAAACTTTTTAAAAATGCGGAAAAATACCACAGAAGAAATTGTGAATGCGTCTTTAAATCAAACCCTGAGCCGGACCCTCATGACTTCGTTTTTAACCCTACTTGTGGTGATCGCCTTATTACTCTTTGGCGGCAGCTCCTTGTTTGGTTTTTCCTTAGCCCTGACCATTGGTATTATCGTCGGTACCTATTCTTCTATTTACATCGCAAGCAGCTTATCGCTGGCCTTAGGATTAAGCCGTAAAGACTTAATTAAAGTGATCGAGAAAAATGCTGTCGAAGATGAGCGGCCTTAAAAAGCGCTAGTTATTAATTTTTTTTATTTAATATGACAGGCGAGCAAGCTTATTGCCGATGGCTATCTCACTTTTTAGTCCAGGGTTAATAAGTCAATATGCAATTTTTTTGCTACTTTTATGAACTGTTTATCTAGTGTTGCAAATTTTTCAGCGCGTGTGCTTGATGCCAGATGTAATGCATCTGCAAAATCAAAACCTGCTTCATACCATTGTAAAGTTTGAGTAATGGTCTGTGCATCTTCAGCGGTGACTTGGCTAAGACCTAGTAATTTATTAAATGAATTAAGAATGGTTTCTGTATTTAGTTGATAGGTATACCGTAGCACCCATTCTGTTTCTAAAAACACGCTTTTTGCGATAAAGATAGCATTTTTTTCAATAAGTTCCACCACATATTGCGCTTGCTTAGGATCATCATTAGTTAATAGCCGCACAACTAGATTAGTGTCAATTGCTATCATGATGTTGCTTAACTCCCTGTGCAATGCCTTGCTCCATTTCTTCTAGCGATTTCTTTTTACCGCTGTATCCTGTGCAACCTAATACCTCTTGAACACTGCTGGTTTTAAAAGCTTTTGCAGGTTTAAGTAAAATTCCTTCTTCTATCTCGATTACAGTAAAAGCTAGTCCAGGCTGCCATTGATGGGCATCACGAATCGCTTGCGGGATAATCACCTGCCCTTTACTGGATAAACGTGTTGTTTCCATAAGCGCCTTAAAAAGTAAGATTAAAGTAAGATTATAGTCCTTTGCTCAAAGTTTGCAATACCCTAATTAGAGTAATCGTTACTTTGGGGAATATTGCTCTTAAGTAAATATGTCAATGTAAATACAGGGTTTTGGTCGCTATGAGGGGTTTGAAGCCCTTGGATTCATTGCTTGCAAGAGCGGTGCAATCATGACTGCATTGGCGGCAAGCAGACAACCGGATTGGAAAAAAGGCTCGCAGCCGGGGGGCTCGGTAATGACTCCACCGGCTTCTTGTACCAGCAAAGTTCCGGCAGCGATATCCCAAGGGGCTAAGCCCCAACCCGCCATGGCATCTAAACGGCCTGCGGCCACATAGGCTAAGTCTAGTGCGGCCGAACCACTGCGGCGGATCCCCGAGACTTTTTGGGTCAGGGATTGACGGATTTCTTCACTACGCGCCAGAGGAACGGGCGCGTGACGAAAACTAATGCTGATTAAACTTCCGTCTAATTTACGGCTTTGGGCAACGCGTAGGCGACGGCTATTAAGCTGTGAACCGCGTCCGCGCGTGGCGGTAAAGAGCTCTTGCCGAATGGGATCATAAATCACCCCATGTTGAATAGTGTCGCCTTGTTTCAAGGCTATAGACACACAAAAATGCGGGTAACCATGGATAAAGTTAGTGGTGCCATCTATGGGATCCACTATCCAGGTATATTCGGTATCATAGCCCGGTGTTTCTCCAGACTCTTCGCACAATAAACCGTAATCGGGATAAGATTTTTGCAGAATTTTAATAATGGCTTGTTCGGCACGGATATCGGCATCCGTGGTATAACTATTGCCCGGTTTTTTATAGAGTTTAACTTCATCCAGGCGCTCGAGGGCTCTAGTAATAATATCGCCTGCTTTACGCGCTGCATCGATGGCAACATTGACTATCGGGTGATGCATGAGTTATCTTCCTGGTTTAAAAAGCAAATTTAGTGCGCAGGAAGCATATCATAATCCCATGAAATTAGGTTAAAATAGCCCATGAACTTGAATAATATCCGCATCGTGCTGCATCAACCGTCCCATCCAGGCAATATTGGCGCAGTGGCACGCGCGATGTGGACGATGAATTTATCCCATTTATATTTAGTCCAACCTAAATCCTTTCCTGATCCCATTGCGACTAAACGCGCAACCGGAGCAGAAGCGCTCCTGGAGCACGCGGTGGTGGTGGACACCCTGGATGAAGCGCTCGCTGAATGTGGCCTTGTGATAGGCAGCAGTGCGCAAACGCGCCATTTACCTTGGCCTATTTTAAGCCCACCTGAATGCGCCCAAAAAGCGGTGCAACAGGCATCTAAGCAGCAGGTCGCTTTGGTATTTGGCCCGGAACGTACGGGTTTATCCAATGAAGAATTACAACGTTGTCATTATCAAGTCGCTATCCCCGCTAATCCTGCTTACAGTTCGCTTAATTTAGCGATGGCCGTGCAAGTGATCTGCTATGAAGTCTATGGCGAATTTTTAAGTCATCATGCAACAGAAGGTGTGATGCGTGAACTTGCAAGTGATGCGCAATTACAAAGTTTTTATGGCCACCTTGATAAACTTCTCGATGCTGTCCATTTTCGAAGACCGAGCTCTTCACCCGATCTTATTCCCAAATTAAAGCGCATTTTTAATCGTGCAGAGCTCGATGAAGATGAAATTAATTTACTGCGAGGGATATTTAAAAAAATATGCAACGACCCCTCTATTTAGATTATGCCGCGACAACCCCGATGGACACACGTGTGCGTGAGGCCATGTGGTCTTATTTAACCCTAGACGGTGAGTTTGGTAATCCCTCCAGTATCCATGCTTATGGTAGCGCAGCAATGCATGCCGTAGATATTGCGCGCATGCAAGTGGCACAACTCATCGGCGCAACCCCACAAGAAATCATTTGGACATCGGGTGCAACTGAAGCCAATAATTTAGCATTAAAGGGCAGTGCTTATTTTTATCAAAGTAAAAAGAAACATATTATTACCGTTAAAACTGAGCATAAATCCGTGCTGGATCCCTGTTATGCCTTGGCCGAGCAAGGCTTTCGGGTGGAAATGTTAACGCCGCAAAAAAATGGTTTAATTCCTCTTCAAGACTTGATGATGAGTATTTGCGATGACACCTTATTGGTGTCAATCATGCATGTAAATAATGAATTGGGCGTGATCCAAGATATCCATCAAATCGGTGCCTTAACGCGAAAAATGGGCATTTTATTGCATGTGGATGCGGCGCAAAGCGCAGGCCGTGTGCCCATAGATGTGAAAGCCATGAATATTGATTTACTCTCCTTATCGGCACATAAAATGTACGGCCCTAAAGGCATGGGCGCTTTGTACGTGCGGCGTAAACCTCGCGTGCGCCTGACACCTTTAATGCATGGCGGTGGGCAAGAGCATGGCTTGCGGCCTGGAACCTTACCCACCCATCAAATTGTAGGCATGGGCGTGGCTGCCGAAATTGCTTTACAGGCGCTACCTGAAGAGATGCCGCGCCTTGCCCGCTTACGTGATGAATTATGGCAACAGCTTAAAGTTATTCCCGGGATAGACCTTAATACTGATTTTGCGCATGCGGCGGCAAATTATTTAAATGTGAGTATTGCAGATGTCGATGGGGAAGCGTTGCTGCATGCGTTGCCTGGGCTAGCCTTATCCATGGGCTCGGCGTGTACCTCTGCACAATACACCCCGTCTCATGTGTTAAAAGCCATAGGCGTATCGGATGCCCTCGCGATGAGTACGTTACGGATGACAATCGGGCGATTTACGTCAGAAGATGAAATATTAAGCGCCTCAATGGCCATAAAAAATGCAGTTCTGCATTTACGTCAGGATAGGCTGTGATACAATGTGTTTCCAAAATGACAGGTGAAGTATGAACATCTCTTTGACGCCCGCTGCAGCCTTGCACATTGCCCACGTTTTAAAAAAACGCGGCTCGGGTATTGGTTTTAAGCTTGCTGTGAAAGACAGTGGTTGTTCAGGCTATTCCTACGTCATGGGTATTGCCGATGAAATTCATGCTGACGATGAGGTGCTGATCAGCGAAGGCATCCAGTTGGTGATCCCTAAAGAGAGCGTGAATTATTTACAAGGCACAGAAATTGATTTAGAAAGCCGAGGCTTAAATCGGAAGTTAATTTTTAATAATCCACAAGCCGTTGATGCCTGTGGATGTGGTGAGAGTTTTAGTCTAAAAGAGGAGTAGCATTATGGCCATCGAGCAAACACTGTCTATCGTCAAACCGGATGCGGTAGCAAAAAATTATATCGGCAAAATTTATCAACGGTTTGAAGATCAAGGCTTACGCATAGTCGCTGCAAAAATGCTGCAATTATCCCGCAAACAAGCTGAACAATTTTATGCCGTGCATCAAGCCCGCCCTTTTTACAAAGATTTGGTTGAATTCATGAGTCGCGGACCCGTGATGGTGCAAGTGCTCGAAGGTGAGAATGCGATTGCTAAACACCGAGAAATCATGGGGGCGACTAATCCTAAAGAAGCGGCGCCAGGCACGATCCGCGCTGATTTTGCAGCGTCTATCGATGAAAATGCAGTGCATGGTTCTGATGCTGCGCAAACCGCTGCCGAAGAAATTGCCTTCTTTTTTGCCAAAAGCGACATGTGTTGCCGTTAGGATCCTAAAGTAATCGCCTGCTATCCCATGAGTTAGGAGGCGATTACCTTCTTAAATAAAAATGCAGGACGCAATGAAAAAAATAATCGTCTTACTCGCATTCCTATTCGCACTCAATGCTTGCTCGCTTAAACAGATCCCTGAGAATACCACGGCCGCGAGCTATAACGTGCAATTAGGCCTAGGCTATTTGGCGCAAAATGAAAGAGTACGCGCCAAAGAAAAATTATTGCGTGCTTTAAATCAAGCGCCCAATACCTTAGCGCCACATTTGGCGCTTGCCTATTACTATGAAACCGTAGATGAGCAGGCTAAGGCACAATACACCTATCAACACGCGTTAAAAATTCTGCCCAAGTCCGGACAGGTCAATAATAATTACGGCGTATTTTTATGTGCACAGGGAGACTACTCTCAAGCTTTAGTTTATTTTGAACGCGCGCTGCTAGATCCCTACTACACGAATACCGCGAGCGCGTATGAAAATACGGCCTTGTGTATGGCCAAAATGAATAATGCTAAGGCCGCCAATTATGCCTATTTAGCGGTGCAACAGGATCCTAAGCGCAGTGGTTTATTTTTTAAACTCAGTTATTTACTCGCTGAGCAAGGTGAAACCCAGCAAGCCCTAGCTTATTTAGATGAGTACCATCAGCTGAATGCACCGACGCAAGCAAGCATGGCCTTAGTGCGTAAGTTAATCGGAGATGACGCTTAGGATATCGAAACTTTCGATAATCATGTATACTCTCGAGCTTTTATCCCTAGAACTATTGTTAAGAAAAACGTGACCACTCTACAAGCAATTCGTGGCATGCATGATGTCATGCCAGCACAGATAGGCGATTGGCAGTACCTTGAAGCACAGTTGAGGGCACTCACTGCGGCTTATGGTTATCAAGAAGTGCGCTTTCCTATGCTTGAACCCACCACGTTATTTAGTCGCAGTGTGGGCGAAAATACCGATATCGTGGCAAAAGAAATGTATACCTTCTCCGATCGCAATGGTGAATCGTTAACCTTGCGTCCTGAAGGCACCGCAGGCTGTGTGCGCGCAGCGCTAGAGCACGGTATTTTATTTAAACAAACGCAGCGTTTATGGTATATGGGGCCGATGTTTCGTTATGAACGGCCACAAAAAGGGCGGTTGCGTCAGTTTCATCAATTTGGTCTGGAAGCCTTTGGCATGCCGGGCCCGGATATCGATGCAGAAATTATTGCACTAACGGCGCGCCTATGGCGCAATTTAGGCTTAGAGACAAAACTGCGTTTAGAAATTAATTCGCTAGGCACTCTCGATACACGTGTACGGCACCGTAAAGACTTGCTTGAATATTTAAATGTCCATGCGCATGCCCTAGATGAAGACAGTGTGCGGCGGCTCGCCACAAATCCCTTGCGTATTCTAGACAGTAAAAATCCCACGATGCAAGCATTGATTGCTAAGGCTCCGCGCTTACTCGATTTTCTTGATCAAGAATCTAACGATCATTTTGCGCAGTTACAAGAATTATTAACTACGCTCGGTATCGCTTATCAGATTAATCCCCATCTAGTCCGCGGCTTAGATTATTATACGAAAACGGTTTTCGAGTGGGTTAATGAAGAGATGGGTGCACAAGGTACTGTTTGCGCCGGTGGGCGATATGATGGTTTAATTACCCAATTAGGGGGGGAGGCGACTCCTGCAGTCGGTTTTGCATTAGGATTGGAACGCTTAATTAATTTATTACATTTAAGTAAGCCAGCCCAGCAAAGTGTTACCCCTGATGTATATTTTGTATTATTGGGTGAAAGTGCAGTACAATCTGGCTTGGGTTTAGCTGAACGCTTGCGTGATGCGCTGCCAACCTTGCAGGTGTTGATGAATGCAGGGGGCGGCAGTGTGAAAAGTCAATTTAAGCGTGCGGATAAAAGCGGGGCAAAGTATGCCCTGGTTTTAGGTGACGATGAAATCCGCGCAAACGTAATTGCGCTAAAAGATTTACGCGGTGACTTCGCTACCCAATTGTCGATTGAGGAATTGATTAAGTTTTTTGAATCAACTTTACATGAAAGGAGAGTCTTGTGAACGCAATAGCAACGGAAGAAGAAAGAGTAATGATGTTAAAAGTGTGGTGGCAAAGAAATCGGGGTTGGCTACTCGGTCTCGTAGTCGTATTTGTTGTCGGCTTTTTTGGCTATAAATACTATTCCGGAGAGCAGTTAAAACGCGCAGAGCAGGCATCCCTTCTTTTTACAGACTTTTTTGGCGCCTATGAAGCCAACGATATGGAACGTGCTAATACCGTGGCCGCACAATTGCAAAAAGATTACAAAAATACGCCTTATGCGAACAGTGTAGCGTTATTTTTTGCACAAGAAGCGGTCGATCAAAATGATTTGGCCAAGGCAGATGAGCAACTCTCTTGGGTGATTCATAACGGTGCTGGTTTTGCGAAAGACATAGCCAGAGCCCGTCTTGCGCAAGTTAAGTTAGCACAACAACAGCCTGATGAAGCTTTGAAATTAGTCAATGAAATTTCTCCAGGCAGTTATCAACCCTTGTATGATGATATTAAAGGCGATGCCTTGGTAGAATTAAAACGTTACTCAGAAGCGCGCACCGCTTATATCGCTGCGCTAGAAGCGTACCGTGCTTTAGGATTTGAAACGCATCTTCTTCAATTTAAAGCTGATGCCTTACCGCAAGGATAGTTTGTTTATGATTAGATATAAATTTGTCATTGTGCTACTCAGTATATTAATGCTGACAGCGTGCGGAGCCAAAATATTAAAGACTCCTCCTCAACCTTTAACGTCTTATCCTCTGGAAATGTATTTGCAAGAAGAGGGATCAGTTAAGACCGGTAAAGGCGATGGCAAAATGTACTTGCGCTTGCAGCCCGCCATCACCGATGAGCGTGTTTTCACTGTCGATTACCGCGGTGTGGTGGGCGCATATAATGCACACAGCCTCAACCGTCTCTGGCAGCGTCGCATTGAAGACGTGGAAATTACCGGCGGGGCAGGTGCAGGTTCTGATTTAGTTTTAGTCGGCACCCAAAAAGGCGAATTGATTGCGCTGAACCAAGCAAAGGGTGAGGAAGTCTGGCGTATCCAATTAAGCGGAGAAATTTTATCCGCGCCGCAAAGTGCCGCCGGTATAGTGGTGGTATTGACTGAAGACAGTCGCGTCCATGGCGTTGATGCCAGCAATGGTAAAAGCCTATGGAGTTATCGCCATGCTGCACCTTTATTACAATTACGGGGTAGTGCACCCGTTATTATCGATGAAGGTGTGGTTTACGCTGGTTTTGCAAATGGCTTTGTGGTGGCCTTAGATTTGACTACGGGTGAGTTACTCTGGCAAGAAGTGGTCAGTTATCCGCGGGGCCGCTCTGAGATTGATCGCATCGTCGATGTCAATGGCCGTATGGTGGTTTATGGCGGCGTGTTGTATGTGGTGAATTATCAGGGACGTGCGATTGCTTTTGATGTGCATGCCCAAGACTTATTATGGGAGAAAGAAATTTCTTCTTATGCCGGATTGTCCGTGAATCAAAAAGCGGTATTTATCACCGATGATGAAAGTAGGATTTGGGCTTTAGATCGTGAAACTGGGGAGACGCTCTGGCGTCAACCGGATTTACGCCACCGTGAATTAACCGCACCGACGGCATATATGAATATGATCGTCGTCGGCGATCTGGATGGGTTTGTGCATATTCTGCGTGCAGACACCGGCCAAATCGTAGGCCGCACCCAAATAGATTCTAAAGCGATCCATACGCCACCGATAGCCTGGGATGACAGCTTGTTTGTATTAAGCAGCAGCGGCAAGCTCGCACGTTATGTGCTAGTACCTGTATCATGATCCCAGCCATTGCGATTGTGGGCCAACCCAATGTCGGGAAATCGACCTTATTTAATCGTTTAACAAAAAGTCGGGCAGCAATCGTTGCCGATTATCCGGGGGTAACGCGTGACCGTCACTACGGTCATGCGGATTTAGCGGGTCGACATGTGATGTTGATCGATACCGGTGGATTAACCGATGATGAAGCGGGGCTCGCCTCCCCGGTCGCCAATCAAGTCAAACAAGCGATTGCTGAATCGCAATTCATATTATTTGTAGTTGATGCGCGCTTGAGTTTAACGCCTGCCGAGCAATACATTGCCAATTATCTGCGCACGGTGAATAAACCGGTGTTAGTGGTGGTCAACAAAGTCGATGGTCTTGATCCTAATAGTGCAGTTGCTGATTTTTATGCCTTGGGATTTACCACCGTGTTGCCGATTGCGGCCAGCCAAGGTTCAGGAATAGGCACCTTAACCGAAACGATTAATGCTCTTTTACCTGAAATCACGGTTGAGAATATTGAGCCGAATGTAGGCATTAAAATTGCCATCGTTGGGCGGCCTAATGTCGGTAAATCCACGTTAGTCAATCGTATGTTGGGCGAAGAGCGCGTCATTGCGTTTGATGAACCGGGGACGACGCGCGATAGTTTATTTATTCCGTTTGAGCGTATGGGCGTGCCTTATACCTTGATTGATACCGCAGGGGTACGCCGGCAAGGGCGTATCGATAAAGACTTAGAAAAAATTTCCGTGATTAAAACCTTGCAAGCCATTGATGCGGCGCAAGTGTGTGTGCTATTAATTGATGGCCAAGAAAATTTAACCGACCAAGATTTACATTTACTGGCTTATATTTTAGAAGCCGGACGCTCTATCGTTATTGCGGTGAATAAATGGGACGGCTTAGATGATTATGCGCGCGAGCAAATTAAAATCACCATGGATAGGAAATTAAAATTTGTCGATTTTGCAAAAACATTTTTTATTTCGGCAAAACACGGCAGTAATGTGGGCAATTTATTCCCGGCCATAGAAGAAGCCTATCGCAGCGCGATGTGTGAATTACCGACCAATCGCTTGACCAGCATTCTTGAGAAAGCCACCGCCATGCATCCTCCGCCCTTAGTGCAAGGCCGGCGCATTAAATTACGCTTTGCCCACGCTGGCGGGCATAATCCACCGACCATCGTTATTCACGGCAATCAAGTCGATCATGTACCGACATCGTATATCCGCTATTTAAGTAATACTTATAGGCAGGTTTTAAAATTAGTGGGTACGCCAATTAAATTAGTATTTAAATCCGGCGAGAATCCTTTTGCAGGGCGCAGAAATTTACTGACCCCGAGACAAATGCGTAAACGCGAACGTGCGCAGCGGATATTTAAAGACAAAAAATAAGGGCAAGCATTGAGCTTGCCCTAGATATTAAACTTGAAATTTTATAGTCTATTTGTTTGATTTGGAGGGGGTTGTGCCCACAGAACTATTCGAGTTGTTTGAGTCCGTTGAAGAGTGTCGACTCCCTAGATCAGGATGCGCAGGGTTAATACCCAATGGACCATTCCCATTCATATAATGCTGTGCCAAAGCTGAAGTCAGAGTCACTTGGGCGTGTGCCGAGCCCAAAATAGAATGGGTTAAACCGTTTATGATATTTTGGCACTGTAAACTTAAAAGAGATAATCTTTGGAAAACCGACCCTAGTCTCTCGCCTATGCTTAGGCCTAGATTTAAGGGTAATGATCCTGCATTCATGGCCCGCATAAACTCATACCGAGTTCTATAATGAGGGAGCGCAGCAGAATTATTATTTTGCGCGTTAGTTGCTTGATCTGAACCTGCAGTCATATTGTTCATTTCAGTATTGTTATTGTTGTGACTAGGCATATTACGCTCCTACCTTAAAAAATTAATCATTTATTATTTTACCATATCTTGTTTTTAAAAAGCAAGCCAAAAGCCTTATGTTAATCAACTTCCTTATCATATTTTCTTAATAAAAGACTATTTGCATCAAATAATTGATACTATATGATTGGTATCATAATTTCTGGTATTTAATGATTCTATCGTTGACATTCGTCAACGAAATTGCTAAATTATTATAAAGGTTACCTATGGAAAAAAGGCCTAAGCATCCTGATAAGGACATTGAAGCTGCCATTTGTTACGCTGAATCATTGGGTTGGCGCTATAAAAAGACCGGCCATTCTTCCCATGCATGGGGACGATTGTTGTGTGCTTCCCATGCGAGGGGTGGTTGCATGCTTTCTGTTTGGTCAACCCCCAGGGAAGGGGAAATCCATGCGGAGCAAATTCGACGTAGAGTGCGACTGTGTATACATTTGATTGAGGTTAATCATGAAACACGACACTAACTATCATTTTATCCTGGTATTAACCGGTGTAGATGAACATACTCCTGGGCTTGAAGATGCATTATTTGAGGCAGGTTGTGATGAAGCATTGGTTTATTATCGAAACAACGTGGTTTTTTTAGAGTTTGATAAAGCCGGAGAATGTTTGCAGCAGGCGATTATCGAAGCGATTAAAGCGATAGAGGCCGCACCCATAAATGCGACCGTCGATCATCTTGAAGGCGCATGGACTACTTTATCAGAGATCGCAGCGCGTACATCTTTTACTAAGCAAGCGATTTCTTTATTTGTAAAGGGTAAGCGCGGAACAGGTGATTTTCCTGTGCCCATTGCGGGAGTCAATAGTACATCGCCTTTGTGGCGTTGGGTAGATGTGGTGCAATGGTTATGTAAAAATCATAAATTAACCGATCTGCAATGCCTGGCGGACGCACAAGTCATTGATGATATCAATGGTGCGTTAGAGTTAAGAGATGTTGCAAAACGAGAAAAACGACAAAGACTATTACATGATTTACTCAGTTAAGCACCAGGCTACTTTCTCACACTCGCAATCGCTGTCGCAAATTCTTGCGGAGTCATATTAAGCTCTTTTGCATAATGCGCTTCACATTCTTTGGTGACTAACCACTCGTGTAGCGGATCCAGCGGTGAATCGGCTAAACCACAACCTATCACACCTACGGTTGCGCCCAAAATAAACATCATCGTTCCTTTTACCATGACGAGCTCCTTGAAGTAGGCTGCAAGCGCTTATCGTTTGCAGCCTAAACACACGGGTTTATTTATTGACCTTGAACAGTGCCGCCCGCATTATTCATTTGATCTGCAGGTACAGCGTTCATGTCTGTAGGTGCATTCATGGGTGCAGGTGCTGGAGCAGGTTTCGGAGCGGGTTTTACTTGGTTAGGCGCAGGAATGCTGTAACCTTCAATCACTTCATCCACTTGGTAAGTCGGTTGTTTAGATTGATCAATAAACCACATGCCCGCAGCACCAATGACGATGCCTAGGCCTAATGCTAAAATAGAACCTCTACTCATTTTATCTCTCCGATAGGTTGGGGTAATAGAAAAATACAATTAATTGAAGAGTATAGCAGGGGAAACAATAAATTCACGGCCTGCTAATGTTATTCACCCTCCACGCGACTGACAATTTCACCGTCATAGACTGTGGTGGTTAACCGATCGTTAGCTTTTACTTGTGTGGGACTGCGCACTATAGCGCCATGAGCATTTTTGACGATGGCATAACCGCGTTGCAAAGTCGCATATGGGCTTAAAGTTTGTAGGGTTTGAGTAGATAAAGAAAGCTGGTGCGCCCGTTTTAAGGCTAATTTCTGGCCGGCAGCCATTAACCTATGGGTTTGTTCATCAAGTTTTTGTGCGAAATACTGCAAACGCTCGCGCGGATGACGCAATCGCTGGGTTAAAGTCTGCCAGCGTTGTCGTTTTACATTAATGCGATGCGTGATGAGTTGTGTCAAGCGGACATCAATTTGCTGGCAATAGGCCTGCAGCCCTTCACCATCTGGGCTTACTAATTCTGCTGCAGCAGAAGGGGTAGGTGCGCGCACATCGGCGACAAAATCAGCAATCGTAAAATCAATTTCATGACCGATGCCGCTGATAATCGGGATCGTGCAGTTAAAAATCATTCTCGCCACAATTTCCTCGTTAAACGGCCATAAATCTTCTAGCGAGCCGCCACCGCGCGCCAAAATCAGGACATCGCAACGTTGATGTTGCTCGGCCAATGCAATGGCCTTGACGATTTGTCCGGCTGCACTTGCTCCTTGAACTAATGTCGGATAAATCACAACAGGTAGCACCGGATAACGGCGTGCTAACACATGCAAAATATCGCGTATGGCAGCGCCTGTGGGTGAGGTAATGACCCCTAAACACCGCGGATAGGCGGGTAAGTCCTGTTTATGTTCGGCGGCAAACAATCCTTCAGCCAATAGTTTTGCTTTGAGCACTTCAAAGGCTTGATTTAATGCACCAAGACCCGCTTCTTCTAGGGATTCAACGATCAACTGAAAATCACCCCGAGGCTCATATAAACTCACCCGGGCGCACGCTAATACCTGCATGCCTTGCGTCCAGGTGTTCTGCTGATTGCGACGCCCTCGAAAATAGGCGCAGCGCACTTGGGCCGTTTCATCTTTCAGTGAGAAATACAAATGACCTGAGCTTGCCCGGATAAGGTTAGAAATTTCACCCTCGACCCAGATCGTTCCTAAGCCTTCTTCCAGGAGTAAGCGAGCGCCCTGATTGAGTTTGGAAACGGTGTAAATGGTTGCATTGGACATGGAAATCGCTGCTAAAACTAGGTGGTTTATGGTATCATAAGCCACTTATTTTAGCCTACTTCCCTCAATCTAAATGTTAGGGTGATCTATGACTACCACACTCCCCACTGAAGTCGCGTTAACCTTTGATGATGTGCTGCTAGTCCCTAGGCACTCGCATTTAACCCCTGCCCAGGCTGATTTATCAACAAAATTAACCGAAGACATCGTGCTGAATATCCCACTGCTGTCTTCTGCGATGGATACCGTAACAGAAGGGCGTCTTGCGATTGCGCTCGCCCAAGAAGGCGGCTTAGGCATTATTCATAAAAACTTATCGATAGCACAACAAGCCGATGAAGTGCGTTTGGTTAAAAAATATGAAAGCGGCATTATCCGTGACCCGATTACCATCACGCCACAAACCAGCGTGCGCGAATTATTACAATTGATAGAGAAAAATAATATTTCGGGCGTGCCCGTGGTCGAGAATAAAAAATTGGTAGGTATCGTCACCAATCGGGATATTCGCTTTGAAACAAGACTCGATGTCCCGGTTTCGCAAATTATGACCGGGCAAGATAAATTAGTCACCGTACGTGAAGGCACAGATAAAGAAACCGTATTGGAATTATTGCATCAACACCGTATTGAAAAAATGCTGGTTGTGGATGGTGGATTTAATTTAACGGGTCTCATTACAGTCAAAGATATACAAAAAGCGAAAGATAAACCGCTCGCTTGCAAAGACAGTCAAGGCCATTTGCGCGTAGGTGCTGCCATAGGGGTGGGACTAGGCACAGAAGAACGTGTTCAAGCGCTGGTGGAAGCGGGCGTAGATGTGTTAGTGGTCGATACTGCACATGGCCATGCCCAAGGGGTGCTCGATCGTGTGATTTGGGTGAAAAAACATTTTCCCCATATCGCCATCATTGGCGGCAATATTGCCACCGGGGATGCCGCAAAAGCCTTAGCTAAAGCCGGCGCCGATGCGGTAAAAGTGGGAATAGGTCCCGGATCCATCTGCACCACCCGCATTATCGCAGGCGTAGGCATGCCGCAAGTCACAGCCATTTATCAAGTAGCTCAAGCCTTAAAAAAATCAGCGGTCGGTGTGATTGCTGATGGCGGCATTCGCCACTCAGGGGATATCGCCAAAGCCATCGCCGCAGGTGCGCATACCGTGATGATAGGAGGCTTATTTGCTGGGACGGAAGAAGCGCCGGGTCAAGTCGAATTTTATCAAGGACGCTCTTATAAATCTTATCGCGGCATGGGATCTTTAGGCGCAATGAGCCAAATTTACGGATCCAGCGATCGGTATTTTCAAAGTGCAGCCAAAGGCAGTGAAAAATTAGTGCCCGAAGGGATAGAGGGGCGTGTGCCTTATAAAGGCGCGATCTTAGGGATCATTCAACAACTATTAGGCGGATTACGTGCGGGCATGGGATACACCGGCTCACACACCATCGATGATTTACGCAATAAAGCGGAATTTGTGCGGATCACCGCGGCAGGCATACGTGAAAGTCACGTGCACGATGTGACCATCACAAAAGAAGCGCCCAATTACCAAACGGACAGTTCTTATGATTGACGCCTTGCAACAAGACCGCATCCTTATTCTTGATTTTGGATCTCAATATACGCAACTTATCGCAAGACGGGTGCGCGAATTAGGCGTGTATTGTGAAGTGCATCCTTTTGATTGGTCTGATGCAAAAATCAGTGCGTTTGCGCCTAAAGGCATTATTCTCTCTGGTGGACCGAAAACCGTGACCCATGCAAGTGCTCCGCGCGCGCCTGAAATCGTCTTCACCTTAGGTTGTCCCATTTTGGGCATTTGTTACGGCATGCAAACCATGGCCGCTCAATTGGGCGGTCAAGTATTAACTTCAGCAAAACGCGAGTATGGTTCCGCACGGGTATCATTGGAAGCGCACAGCCCCTTGTTTGTTGAGATTGAAGATCATGTGACAGAACAAGGGCAGGCTTTATTAGATGTTTGGATGAGTCACGGCGATAAAGTGGATCGCTTACCTACAGGATTCCATCGCATTGCTTATACGCCGAATGCGCCGTTTGCCGCCATGGCCGATGAAAAGCGTAAATTTTATGGTTTACAATTTCATCCTGAAGTCTCACACACCACGCAAGGCCTGCGTATTTTAGGCCGCTTTGTTAACCAGATTTGCGCGTGCAGAGCGCTTTGGCAAGCGTCCAATATTATTGAAGACAGCATTGAAAAAATTCGCGAGCAAGTCGGGAATGACGCGGTGATTTTAGGCTTATCCGGCGGTGTGGATTCTGCAGTCGTCGCAGCCTTGTTGCATCGTGCCATCGGTGCGCAATTGCATTGCGTATTGGTGGATACCGGCCTTTTGCGCTTAAATGAAGTCGAAAACGTGTTAGCGATCATGCAAAAAAACATGGGCATCACAGTGCATTGTGTGGACGCTAAAGATACTTTTTACAGCGCGCTTGCTAATGTGACTGATCCAGAAACCAAAAGAAAAATCATCGGTAAATTATTTGTCGAGGAATTTGAGAAGCAAGCCAAAACGATTGAAAATGCCAAATGGCTCGCTCAAGGCACGATTTATTCTGATGTGATTGAATCTGCACAAGCAAGCCTTGGTCAATCGCATTTAATTAAATCGCATCATAATGTCGGCGGATTACCTGAGCGCATGGCATTAAAATTATTAGAGCCGGTGCGCGAATTATTTAAAGATGAAGTGCGCAAAATTGGTTTGGAATTAGGCTTACCCAGTGACATGGTATTCAATCATCCTTTCCCTGGACCTGGACTTGCCGTGCGTATTTTAGGCGAAATTCGCGAAGAATATATTCATTTATTACGCCAGGCCGATGCGATTTTTATCGATGTGTTACGTCAATCGGGATGGTACGCAAAAGTCAGTCAAGCCTTTGTGGTATTTATGCCGGTAAAATCTGTAGCCGTCATGGGCGATGACAGGTGTTACGATTATGTCGTCTGTTTACGCGCCGTCGAAACCCATGATTTTATGACCGCGCATTGGGCGCAATTGCCGTATGAATTATTAGCCGAAGTCTCTAATCGTATTATCAATGAAGTCCAAGGCATCTCGCGTGTGACTTATGACATTTCCAGCAAACCCCCTGCGACCATAGAGTGGGAATAAAGCGTGGTGTAGAGATGCAAGCACGTCTCCACCGTTATGCCAACCTAAACCCTTGCGCATGTGTGTTATTTCCGTTTGGAGTATTAGGTGGCCGTTGGCCATCACGGTAGATATCCGTGTGGATGATAGGCGGAGGAGGTGGCGCTGGGGGTGGGATCAGCGCATCAACGACTAGCATCGTAGCGACGATGGCGACCGCCATCATGGAATCATTAGCGCCGAGTACATTTGTAGTCAGGCCGACCGTGATGGTTGCTGCAAGTTTTATTCTTATCCTGAGATCGCTATCATCAACATACTGTGATAAATATTGCGCCACTTCACCTGCTAAATAACCTCCGATAAAACCATAGATATTCCCTGCATAAGTCCCTGAAGACAGGTATGATCCCAGTCGTGTCCCCACAAAACCTGTGAATAGATTGATAGGTAATGTTCTCATGAAATCTCCTTGCCTAGTTAAAATGAATGCCTAATATAACTAACCTATAGGGTATAATGCAAACTTATGACCTCATTACTTGACCAACAATTCATGCAACAGGCGCTGAACTTAGCCCAACACGCTGCCAGCCAAAATGAAGTGCCTGTAGGCGCGGTACTCGTGTACCGTAATGAAATCATAGGTGCAGGCTGGAATCAGCCGATAGCTGGGCATGATCCCAGCGCGCACGCCGAAATGGTCGCCTTGCGACTGGGGGCACAAACCTTAAAAAATTACCGCTTACTGCATACCACCTTATATGTGACACTAGAGCCCTGCGTGATGTGTTTAGGTGCGATCATGCACGCCCGTGTAGAACGTTTGGTGTTCGGCGCCAAAGATCCCAAAACCGGCGCACTCGGCGGTGCCTTTAATTTATTCGAACAATTGCCCTGGAGCCATCGTTTAACTGTCGAAGGCGGCGTCCTCGCGCAACAGAGTACTGAACTGTTGCAAGATTTTTTTAAAGCACGGCGTTAGGATTTATTAATAAAATACTCAAGCGTATCCTCATTGCCTAGTTCAGGCGTTCAGGGATAGATCAGTCCTTTGCTATTCCCTTTACCTTAACCTTCCCGTATAATGCGCCTTTCCTATAAAACCTTGCTACACCAAAAAGTTGGGTAGCTAAACCAAAAGGGCATATCATGCGACATTATGAAATTGTATTTCTCGTCCACCCCGACCAAAGCGACCAAGTTCCCGCCATGATAGAACGCTATCGTGGGATGATTGAAGGCGCAAGTGGTAAAATCCATCGTCTAGAAGACTGGGGCCGTCGGCAACTGGCTTATCCTATTAATAAAGTCCATAAAGCGCATTACGTATTAATGAATATCGAATGTAGCGATGAAGTATTGGCTGAGCTAGAAACTGCTTTCCGCTTTAATGATGCGGTGATCCGTAAACTGATACTGCAACGTAATGAAGCCATTACCACGCCTTCTACTTTGTCTAAGAGCAAAGAAGAGGAAGCGAAACGGGCTGCAGCGGCTGCATTTGAAGAAGACGAGATTATTATTGCTGAATAATGTAGGGCCATGGCGATTATTAACCAGCTGCAACTCAACGGCCAAATCGTTAATACACCTTTTATCCGTCACAGCCCCTCAGGCATAGGCCATGCTGAATTTTTGTTTGAGCATCGGTCTGTACAATTTGAGAGCAGTGTGAGCCGTCAGGTGTATTGTAAGATTCCAGCGGTAGTCAGTGGTGATTTATATACGCAACATGTCATACAGCTTGAAAAAGACAAGTGTTTGCAATTAACAGGTTTTTTAAGCACACGACAATTACGTAGTGGTGCGAGTGATCTGATTTTTTATGTACAATTTATTGAATTAACCAAGGAGTCCGAAAAATGAAAAAACGTCCCGCTGCAGCCCCCTGGCGCAAAAAATATTGTAAATTTACGGCAACGAATGCCAAAGAAATTGACTATAAAGATATTTATATGTTGAAAGGTTACATTACGCCAAGTGGCCAAATTGTACCCAGCCGGATCACCGGCACGCATGCTTTTTATCAAAGAAAGTTATCCAAAGCAATTAAATTGGCACGTTTTTTAGCCTTATTGCCTTACACCGATTAATCGCTTTTTGTTATTGAGGCCGCCATGAGCTTGCAGCGTATTACAGAAAATTATTATTTAAGCTTGCCTTTGGCGATCCTCTGTATTTTTTTGCCCCTGCTGAATTGGGTGAGTTTAAGCTGGGGCGTATTAATGGTATTGCGCAATAATGTTTATCTAGGTGCTGTGAGCCTAGGTATGCTGACCTTCTTGTGTTTTTTTATTGTGAATGGCTTGCGATTTTACGGTAGTTTAGCCGAGTGGTTTGCCCTACTGGTGTTTTTCGGCCCGCTATGGTGTATGGCCTATAGTTTGCGCCTCTGGCGCTCACTCAAATTGAGTGTGCAGCTGGGGTTTGGTTTACTGTTAATCATCACCGTTATCAACAGCTTCATCTACGGGCCCATAACGTATGATGAATTATACCAAACCTTAGCCAATCGCATGGCATGGGGGGACGGCGGCGGTGACGTTGAACTGGTCGCGTCCATCCAGCAAATCTATTTACAAACCATGGTGACGACTTTCCTTGTGGCATGGCCTGCAGTGTTATTCCTCATGCACGTTTTATTGTTATTGAGTGCGCGTTATTTTCAAAGTCGTTGGTATCATCCCGGTGGATTTAAGCAGGAATTTCATGCCTTACGTTTATCCTCTTGGATGTGTATCCCGTTCTTAGTGATTTTTTTATGGGCGATTTTGGCACCCAGTCAGCTTGCCTTGCAAGCAGCAGGTTTAGTGGCGTTACTTTATACTATCGCAGGCATCGCATGGTTGCATTGGTTTATAGCCTTTAAACACTGGACTTGGGTGTGGGTGGCCGTGATGTATGGCATACTTTTTGTACTCAGCGCTTGGGCCATGCCGTTATTAATATTAATAGCCCTATTAGACAGTTCGATAAATTTAAGACAGAAGTTAATCAACAGAGTTTAACTTTTAAGAATTTTAATTGCGTTAAAGAAAGAGGTGTAAAGTGAAAATAATATTGTTAGAGAAAATAAAAAAATTAGGCAACTTGGGTGAAGAGGTGCAAGTAAAATCCGGTTATGCGCGAAATTTTCTAATTCCGCAAAAAAAGGCTGTCTTTGCAACTGCGGTCAACATTGCGCGCTTTGAAGCTAAACGTGCAGAACTTGAAAGCAACGCTGCACAAGACTTAGAAGAAGCGAATACCCGCGCGGCGGCACTCAATGAATTAACCATCATGATGGAAGCTAATGCGAGTGAAGAAGGTAAATTATTCGGCTCGCTTGGCGTGCGCGAAATCGCAGCAGCCATCACTGAGAGCGGTGTGCCCGTGGAAAACAAAGAGATCATGTTACCCGAAGGCCCCATCCGGATGCTAGGTGATTATAGAATAGACATCCAGTTACACAGTGATGTGACTGCGACAGTGAATGTCCATGTGCAAATGGAAGCTAAATAAAGCAGCTTTCCTCTTGATGCGCCTCCCTCAGCGGGAGGCAAATGGAATGGTGTAATATAGGATTAATTCTTCATGGCAGAAACTCGCTCGCCCGCTCGTGACCATGCCTTTGATGATCTCAAAATTCCTCCGCATTCAATTGAAGCTGAACAATCTATTTTAGGTAGCGTGTTACTGGATAATGAATCCTGGGAACGGATTGCTGAGCGCGTCACCGAAGAAGATTTTCATCGTCACGATCATCGCGTTATTTTTCGTGCCATGCTGCAAATGATCGATAGAGGTTTACCGGTTGATGTGATCACATTGTCTGAGCACCTGATGGAAGTCAAAAAGCTGGACACCGTAGGTGGATTAGCCTATTTAATTGAGCTCGCCAAAAATACTCCGAGTGCAGCCAATGTGGCGGCCTATGCGGATATTGTCCATGAACGCGCGGTGTTAAGACGCTTGATTACTGTGGGTAATGAGATTGCTGCGAGTGCCTACCATCCTAATGGCCAAGAAAGTGCGTCCTTAGTGGATGAAGCCGAGCGTAAAGTGTTTGCCGTTGCGCAACATAAGCTGCGCAATCAAGTCGGTCCGCAGAGTGTGAAATCTTTACTCACCCGTGCGGTTGAGAGGATTGATCATTTGTACCATGCGCAATCTACGGTCACGGGCCTTGCTACCGGTTATGATGATTTTGATGAGCTCACCGCGGGTTTACAGCAATCCGATTTATTGATTATTGCGGGTCGTCCCTCCATGGGGAAAACAACGTTTGCCATCAACATTATTGAAAATGTGATCATCAACGAGAAAAAACCTGCGTTGGTATTTAGTTTGGAAATGCCGGGTGAGCAATTGGCCACGCGTTTGCTCTCCTCATTAGGTCAGATTGAGCAACACCGGTTACGCACCGGCAAACTCATAGAAGAAGATTGGCCACGGTTTAGTTCTGCGGTCTCTATTTTAAGTGACACGCCTTTATATATTGACGATACCCCAGGGATGAGTCCCGGTGAAATTCGCACACGCGCTAGACGCGCCGTGCGTGAATACGGTGAGTTAGGCGTCATCGTAGTGGATTATTTGCAACTGATGACCGTTCCTGGCAGTAAAGAAAACCGCACCACAGAAATTTCAGAAATTTCCCGGTCATTAAAATTATTGGCAAAAGAATTAAAAGTCCCGGTGATTGCATTATCACAATTAAATCGTGAATTGGAACACCGTCCCAATAAGCGGCCTATAATGTCAGATTTACGTGAATCAGGCGCCATTGAACAAGATGCTGATTTAATCATTTTTATTTATCGCGATGAAGTTTATAATAAAGACTCGCCTGATAAAAATATTGCTGAAATCATTATTGCGAAACAGCGGAACGGCCCGACAGGGACCGTGCGCTTAACCTTCCGTGGTCAATATTGTCGGTTTGAAAATTTTGCACCCGAGAGTTACGGTTACTAACGGGCTAGGATATATTCATGGTTACTCCGGTTGCTGAAATTAATTTAGGTGCACTGCAGCATAATTTTGCAGTGGTGCGCAGCTGTGCCCCCCACAGTAAAGTACTGGCCATGCTCAAAGCCAATGCGTATGGCCATGGTTTGGTGCGTGTTGCACGGGCACTGCCCGATGCGGATGCCTTTGCCGTCGCCCGCTTAGATGAAGCCTTAATTTTGCGTAATGCCGGCATTACCCAGCCCATAGTGGTGATGATGGGGTTTGCAAAAGCCAATGAATTACAACTCTTAGCCGAGTATGATTTACAATCCATCGTGCATTCTGATTATCAAATTGATTATTTGGAAAATACGCCTTTAGTGCGCCCCATCACCGTTTGGTTAAAAATTGAAACGGGTTTAGGGCGCTTAGGTTTTTTAATGACGGATGCGAAATCGGCTTACGAACGTTTAATGGCCTGCCCCCAGGTGGCTAAACCGGTTTGTATCATGAGTCATTTTGCCAGTGCTGAACTCCTCGATAATCCAAAAACAGTGCAACAATTGGCCCGTTTTCAAGAAACCACCCAAGCGTTTGAGGGCCCTAAGAGTATTGCAAAATCTGCTGCGATTATGGCCATCCCACAAACCCACTTAGACTGGGTGCGACCGGGCGTAATGCTTTATGGCGGATCGCCTTTTCCGGGAGAAATCGGTTTAAGTAGGGGCTTGCAAGTCGTGATGACGGTAAAAAGCGAACTCATCAGTGTGAAAAAATTATCAACAGGTGAAACCGTAGGCTACGGTGAAACCTGGCGCTGTGAGGCGAATATGCCCGTGGGTGTGGTGAGTTTTGGTTACGCGGATGGTTATCCGCGTCATATTACTCCGGGCGCCCCGGTGCTTATCCACGGCGTGCGCTGCCCGATCATCGGCCGTATTTCTATGGATATGCTCACCGTGGATTTGCGGCCGTGTCCGCACGCCAAAGTCGGGGATGTAGTTACACTCTGGGGTGAAGGCTTACCGGTAGAAGAAATTGCCCGCTGCGCAAATACGATTCCCTATACCTTAATGGTAGGTTTAACACGGCGGGTGCGGGTAGTGGAAAAGTAATAGTAAAGATCTCAAAAATCCCCCCGTCTTGAGCGGCCGGCCCCCTTTACAAAGGGGGCAAGCAAGTCCTTGACCATGAGGATAAGCAAGACCCGAAGGGAGGAAGACGTACCCCCTTTGTAAAGGTCTTGCTTGCCCCCTTTGTAAAGGGGGCCGGCCGTTTCGGCCGGGGGGATTTTTAACGGACGGGGGGATTTTAACTGCACTCAACCACTAATGAACGCTTAAAAAATAACCCTTCCTTCACCTCCCATCTACGCAAAATCATCCACAGCAATCACTTTACGTCGCGCAAGACGGGCTTGTTGCACTTGGTTAAATTCATCTTCCGAAATAATCTCTTGTTCGCGCGCGGCAATTAAGTCATCATCCAACATGATCTTATGAATTTCTCCCGCTTTCAATGCCTCTTTAATGCGTTTTTCTATTCCCTCTACCGCGATACATTTTAATAAGGTCTCTTCTAATTCGGCAAGCAAATTCCCCGGAGCCGTTTGTAAGAATAAACCTTGTTTTAATATTTCACGCAAGGGACTAGGCGATATCAGCGCGTGGCTTAAATAATGGCCTTCAGCATCACTCGGTGGCTTAATCATCAGGCCAAAAGGAAAAATAAATTTTCGGATGAGAAAACCCACAAAACGATTCGGATAATTTTGCCAAAAACTATACAGCTGTATTTCCAATTGATTCAGCAAATAACGGCAACTCCAATCCAGTAAGTGTTGCTCATTAGGTAAATGTTGATCATGGTAGCGTTTTAAAACGGCAGAAGTTAAATACAGCATACTCAGCACATCGGCAAGGCGTCCGGATAATTTTTCTAAACGTTTTAAGCGTGCGCCTAAAAAAATTAATGCGCCGTCAGCACTTAAGGCAAAAGCACTGGATAAGCGAGTGATTTGTTGCGCGTAATAGCGGCTTTCATCACGCGGTGCAGTGATATTACATTTTCCATTGGTGATTGTTAAAAGAAAAGTGCGCACCCAATTACTGATCATAAAACCTGCATGGGCAAAAATGGCCGCATCAAAGCGCGTTAAATCTTCTGCACCTTTTTTCGCAGCTTCCAGTTCTGTTAATAAATAAGGATGCGCGCGCATGGCGCCTTGACCAAAAATCATCAAGGTGCGAGTAAGAATATTCGCGCCTTCAACCGTGATGGCCACCGGCACACCTTGGTAAAAACGCCCTAAATAATTATTTGGCCCTAAGCAAATGCCTTTGCCGCCATGCACATCCATGGCATCTAAGGAGACTTTACGGCTGAGTTCTGTGGCATGGTATTTTACGATCGCAGACGGCACGCTAGGATTTAACCCCAAATCTACGGCCCCGGCAGTAAAGGTGCGGGCGGCATCGATAATGTAAGTAAAACCTGCCATACGGGTCAGCGCTTCTTCCACCCCTTCAAAATACCCTATCGGAAGATCAAATTGCTGGCGGATATGGGCATAGGCAAAGCTGGCATAGGCGCTCGCTTTTGCGCCACCGGTCGCAAGCGAAGGCAAAGAGAGCGCGCGTCCTGCGGATAAACATTCCACCAACATGCGCCAGCCATGGCCTATCATGGGGGTGCCACCGATAATATAATCCAGCGGGACAAAGACATCATGGCCTTGAGTGGGGCCATTGGGGAACGCCATATTCAAGGGCACATGGCGATGACCGGTGACTACCCCTGGGGTATCCACAGGAATGAGTGCACAGGTAATGCCGCGATTGACGACGGGGCTTAATAACTTATCGGGATCAAATAATTTAAATGCCAAGCCTAACAGGGAGGCCACCGGTGCCAGGGTAATATAACGCTTATCCCAATTCAGACGCAGACCGGTGATTTGTTTGCCATTAAATAACCCTTTGCACACAATCCCGGTATCGGGAATACTGCCGGCATCAGAGCCCGCTTCAGGGCTAGTCAATGCAAAGCAGGGGATTTCCAGGCCTTTGGCTAAGCGCGGCAGATAATGATCTTTTTGCTCAGGGGTACCGTAATGGAGTAATAATTCGGCAGGCCCTAGCGAATTAGGTACCGATACGGTAGCCGCCATGGATAAACTTCGGGTGGCAATGGTCGCTAAGATCTCAGAGTGCGCAAGCGCGCTAAAGGCTTTACCGCCGTAAGTTTTAGGAATAATCAGGGCAAAAAATCCATGGTGTTTAAGAAAATCCCAAATATGCGGCGGAATGATCCCCGTGCTGGTGATTTGCCAATCGTCCGTCATATCGCATAATTGCCGCACTTCATTATCGATAAACGCTTTTTCTTCAGCAGAAAGTTCAGGTTTAGGGAATCCGCGCAATTGATTAAAATCAGGCATCCCCGTAAATAGGGCAGCTTCCCACCAGATATGGCCCGCGTCTATGGCGGCTTTTTCAGTGGCTGAAATCGTCGGCATATGGCGTTTAAATACTTTTAAGATTAAGCGAGAGAACAGTTGTCTTCGGATAGGTTTAATGTTGAAGGGCAAGGCTACGCCTAAAAATATCAGTAGATAAATAATAAAATCATGAATGCCCACGGCATAATACAGGGAAAAGAAACACAGTAAGACCAATCCTGATAAAGTAAAAACGATTAAGCTTGCGCGTTGATAACACAATAACACCGCAGCTAAAAGGCTGCACAGTAAGCCACACATAGAAAGTTCCTTATCGGTATTGGTTAATTTCATCGCGCAAAAGCAGTGCTGCATTGCGCGCAGCTTTTGCAAAATCATCATGGTGGCTGGCGTATAAAATACTACGTGAGGCGCTAATCATCAGCCCACCGCCGTCCGGTGTTTTGCCATGGGTGACGATAGGCTCTATCGCAGCCCCTTGAGCCCCGACTCCTGGGACTAATACAAGTATATCGCCAATAATGGCGCGAATTTTAGCTAAGGCCTCTGGATAAGTGCCGCCTATCACTAGGCCTACATTTTGATTGTAATTCCAGCGACTTGCGCTAAGTTGGGCAATCTTTTCATAGAGGAAAATATCATTGACATGCAGTTCCTGGATGTCTTTAGCGCCTTTATTCGAGGTATGGCACAAGATAATCACGCCTTTATCTTTATAATCGAGAAACGGTTCCATGGCATCTAAACCTAAATAAGGATTCACCGTGACCGCATCGGCTTGGTAACGCTCAAAGGCTTCTAAGGCATATTGCTGCGCGGTGCTGCCGACATCGCCGCGTTTGGCATCTAAAATCACTGGAATATGCGGATGGTGCTCTTTCAAATATTGGATAGTCATTTCCAGCTGATCTTCAGCACGCTGCGCATGATAAAACGCAATTTGCGGTTTGTATGCACAGACCAAATCGTGGGTCATTTCAATGATTGCGCGGTTAAAGGTAAAAATGGGCCACTCTTCACGGAGCACCGCTTCAGGGAATTTATTCATATCAGGGTCTAAACCGATGCATAACAGGGATCGATTATGTTTTGTTGCTTGCGCTATTTGCTGCGCAAAAGACAATACGGTCATGGTCTTCTCATTTAATTAAAAGAATATCAAAAGTTTAGCATAAGAAGTGATAGCGGGCGCAGGGCTTTATAGGGTAGAGCACTTCAATTAGGATGAATGCCATTAGGGGGCACAGTGTAGGCGTTGCGTGGCTCGAGCCCAGGGCCGTCTGTAGGACTTAGCCGGTATCCGTGCACAGTCGAGCGATCATAGACGTCGGTAATGATAATTGCAGGTCCAGTACCTGTTGTGGGTAATAAACGCCCCAGTAGCGACATTAAATAGGTGTGCTGGTTAGTTTCTTCTAGGGGAGTGGCCTGTATGCGCCTAAAGATGAGGCCAGATAAACGTGCGTGTAGATCTGATCGGGTATTGGGAAGCGTGAGGATGATTTCATCATTAGTTTCAATAAAATTATCCACATTAAACCAATGCTGTAAATCCTGTAGCACTTCATTTCTTGGCCGATCACTGGTAAAACTAACCGCTGTGGCGTCATTATTCAATCGGACCTGAATGCCTATAGGAATTTGTCTTTGTTCGCTTAATACCGGAGGGGCACTAACGATGGGCAGGTATTCTTCCCCTGGTTCACTTTCATTTTCACTTTCGCTATCGATAGAGTTCTGATCATCATCGTTATTGAAGAAAGATTCTTCCTCGTGTGTCCAGGGGATCCGGTCTTGCATGGGTTTTAATCCAAAGTCAATGGGGTATGAATGAACACTAACATAATGACTTGGCGCTGTAAAACTTAAGTATTTATGAAAAATAAGGCCTGGGGATAATTTAATAAAAGTCGGCTAAAAATTTGTTTTACAAATAGCTTATATCCTTATAAAGTTAAGCAAATAGTGTAACTTTGGAACCTCGTATGAAAAATCTGAAACTTATCCTTTTGCTGAGTCTTAGCCTGGGCTTGGGCGTTATTGGCTATAAATACTACTCTATCGCTACGGTTAAAGTCTTAGATGTCGCCATAATAGGCGGCGGTGTTTCCGGCCTGTATGCGGCTTATCGATTATCCGATGTTAAGTCCGTTGCAGTTTTTGAAGCCAACCCACGCTTAGGTGGACGAATATTTACGGTTGAGGCGCCTGATACTGAAGGGTTGCTCGCTGAAATGGGAGCCATGCGCTTTAAAGCCTCACAGGAAAATTTATATGGCTTGGTGACGAAGGCACTTAATTTAGCGATAGAGGATGCGGATTATTTAGGGCATCAATATTTTTATTTTCTAAAGGGTAAGAAAATTTTAACTAAAGACTATCCTTACCCTTTGGCTAATAACGAAAAAGGAAAATCCCCGAGTGAGCTTTATTTAGCCGCTATTTTTTCGATAGCGCCCACGCTTGCAAAGGCCACTACGCTAAAAGAAATAGAACCTATATTGCAAACCACAAAAGTGCGGGATCAAACAGGCAATGAATACTTTTTATATCAACTCTCTGCACAAGCAGCACTTAAGCATTACCTGACTGCAGCAGGGTATGATTTGACTTATGACGCGTTTGGTTTTAAAAGCTTTTTTAGTGATAAGAGTAATGCTTACGATGTTTTTTTAGAAATTATGCGTAATTATCAAGAGCAGAAATTTTTTGAATTAAAAGACGGCATGGGAGCGCTGATTTCAAAATTAGCAGAAAAGGCTATAAAGCAAGGAGTAGATATCCATACTCAGCATAAGTTAACTGCAATTAAACAAATCACCTTAAAAGGCGAGCCTGTATTTGCTTTATATTTTGACGATAACATACACTATGCACATAAAGTCATACTCACACTCTCTGCTAAAGCGCTTGCTCATTTATCGCCAGACTCTATTCTCTTTTCTGATCCAAAAGTGGTGCAATTATTAGGCAGCATGAACTCCAATCCCGCACGAAAATTATTTTTTGTTTATGAAAAGCCTTGGTGGCATGAATTAGGGTATACCAAAGGCCGTGCTTATACCGATTTACCGTTGCAACAAATATATTATTTTAATGATAATGAAAAAGCGGGGCTGTTGCTCGCAACTTATAATGATGTGCCTGATTTCCCCATCCCTGATTGCAAAGATGAAAGCATTTTATATCAAAACCAACACGCGCTGAAAAATACTAACCCCGTATCGGAATGTTTAGTGAATACCGTTCAAGCGCAATTACAAGCCGTGCACAGTGAAATAGAATTGCCTATGCCAAAGAGTGCGATTTACATGGACTGGGGCATGCTGCCTTACGGCGGCGCGTGGCATTTCTGGAAACCGGGTTTAAAAAGCTGGGAGTTAATTCCTAAAATTCGTAAACCCTATCCGGAGCTTGATCTTTATATTGCAGGCGATAATTTTTCCTACGTCACCTCTTGGGTTGATGGCGCGATTACGAATGTTGAAAAGTTATTGGTGAGTGAATTTAATTTAGAACGGGCGGATTGGATCCCGGAGGATTATGATTTAGGGCCTTGATTAGTTTCAAGTATACTTGAAACTAATCATATTTTACCTTAATATGAAATTTTTATTACCGGCTCTAATGCACATCTTTTATCGAATGAATTAGCCACCTATTTAAGCGGACGTTATGTTGAATTAGAAGTATTTCCTTACAATTATATTGATGCACTGAAAGATTCAATAGTGTTACGCGATATCGTGAATCGTCATAATGTTCGAGATGTACATATGTGGGGCGCCGTATGAGTTCAAATAACCCTATTCATTTTTGCGTTTTGGAAACCTCACATCCTGAACTGCGAGGGCTAATTGTTCACAGCATTAACTCTCCTACGGATAAAAAAATCGAAGAAGTTTTAAAGGGCTATCGTGCTGAAAATCATGTGATATTAGGCTGCTTACTGGGCGCAAGGCTAGTGGGTGTAATGAGTATAGAAAAGCAACTTGATTTGAAATATAGTATTAAACATATAGCGATATTGCCTGAGCATCGATTGCAGGGTATTGGAAGGCAGTTTGTCGATGAAGTCATGCAACGTTTTCAAGTAAATAAATTAGTGGCCGAAACAGATGATACGACCGTGGGCTTTTATCGTGCAATAGGTTTTCATTGTGATCTTAAAGAAAAAGACAGTCATCACTATTTGTGCACACTCAGCCATGACAAAATTTTATTAGAAATTTATAATCCACAATGGCCAAAAATGGCTCAAGATGAAATGGATTTCCTCAGAAGCCTATTACCCAGCGCACATATTCTAGATATTCAACATGTAGGCAGCACAGCGATACCTGGTATGATCGCAAAGCCCGTTATTGATATTCAAATTGCTGTCGATTCATTAGTTGCCGCACAACACTTTGCAATCAATATTCTAGAATCTCATGGCTATGTGTATTGGTACAATAATCCTGATAAAGAGCGCATGCTTTTTGTCAAAGGCATGCCACCCTATGGAGAAAGACGAACGCATCATGTGCATATATGTGAGCTTAGCTGTAATCAGTGGCAAAACAAAATCCTATTTAGAGATTTCTTGATTGCACATCCTTTAATTGCAAAGGAGTATATGGCATTGAAAACAGAGTCGGCAGAAAAACACACCTATGATAGAGAAAAGTATACCGATGCAAAAAAACTATTTGTGGAAGAGGTTTTGAACATTGCAAATGGCGGGAAAATAGATTGAGGGTTAAGAGGATGCAAGTTTCAGAACGTTGCTCCTTATGTACTTTCGATCTTAAATAATTATACCGGCCCATATTAAACGTGATCTAATACCATTCAAAACAAATATTAACCTCCCAAGAACGTGCGAATTAACAATTAGACATACAGACGATATGATAAACGAGCCTACGATAGAATCAAGGAAGTTCTTGACTATGGTATGAGCATTTGCTCTTAATTGCATTTTATAAAGATAAGAAAAGCAGGATTAAATAAATGGGTCAGCGCAATCCAGTGATTTATATCATGGCCAGTAAACAAAATGGTACGTTATACACGGGCGTAACTAGTAATTTAATAAAACGTGTATATGAACATAAACATGCTACGCTTCCCGGTTTTACTAAAAAATACGGATGTAAATTATTGGTCTATTATGAACCTCATGAAAATATGCTCGTTGCCATTGCACGAGAAAAGCAGATTAAAGCAGGATCAAGAAAAAGAAAGTTAGCAATGATTGAGAAAATGAACCCGGATTGGCGAGATTTATATAATGATTTATTATAGAATCAAATTTTCCCTGTGTAGCTTAAGTATAATTTTAATTTCTAAGCTAAAATCTGGATTGTTTCACGCCACGCGCTTACGCGCTATCGGTCGCAATGACGGAGTTACTTCGCAGCTTTATTAGAGATCGGGATATAATCGATCTGATTAAAGTTCCAGTAGTTTTCGTGTTCTCTAAATTTCATCAATTTGCTGTTTAAATTCAGAATCGTTTGAACAATTGAAATTTTAGGCATTTGAGCATGTGATAATCTCCATAAAAGTTAACTTCTTAATAACCCGGGAAATAGGACATTTCTTAGCTCCGTCATTGCGAGCCGTAGGCGAAGCAATCCAGGTTTAGGTGCTGGATTTAAAGCAGAAACCTGGATTGCTACAAAGCTACGATCCTCACAATCTGCAGTATCCCCACGGATTTTTATTTAAAACCAATTCGTTATAAATTATTTTTGTAATTATTCGGTTAACCTATCCCGGGGTGATCCACTGCGTCATCCCGTGTGTAAGCCGCCATCATGGGTGATAAAAGCACATCACTTTCGCCCCTTATGCACGGGATCCAGGTTAGAGATATTTCTTACGTGGATCTTTATCGATTTCTCCTATTCTAAAATATTAGCTACAGAACGCTTTATTAAGCTACGCTTAACCCTAGAAAAAATACTATTATCATATCCGCCGTGATGTGAAAATTTAGAATTATCTTGCGTAAATATTTCCGCCTGGATCCCGTGTCTTCAGCCGCGAGAGTGAAGTGCTTCTATCACCTATGATGGCGGCTTACGCACGGGATGACGCAGTGGGTCACCTAGGGATGGGTTAACCAAATATTTACTTATTTTTTTAAATTACTTAAGTATTTAAGGCCTTAAAGCTAAAATTCGTGGGGATCACTCAGCTCGCAATGACGGTGTTGAGTGTCACTTATTCCCTTATAATACTTAAATAAACAATTTTAATCCTATTCTAGCCAAAAAGCTATCCGATTTAGGCCTATGGTTCAAGTCCATACGCGTAAAGTGCAAATTAGCGATTGCGGATCTATGTGAGCGTATAGGCGTGAATCCTCGGACGATTAGTAAAATTGAAAAAGTAGACCCTAGTGTCTAAATGATATATACAAAAATTTAAACAGGGCTGTCACCTCACAAAGCCCCTCGATCTGTCACCCCGCAAAAACTGCGCAAACTGAACTAGTTAGAATTGCTATTCTGTCTCGCAGTTTTGTGCGGGGCCCGGTAACGATTTATCTAAGTGCGAATTTGCCTTCAACATATTCTTTTAGAGGAATTGCTACCGGGCCCCGCACAAAACTGCGTGTAATTATTGTTTCCTATCAAGATCTGTTGACGCAGTTTTTGCGGGGTGACAATCTTGGTGGGCTTTGCAAGGTGACAGTGCGGGTGGGCTTTGCAGGCTGATGGCTTCGCTTTCAGTTATTGGTCATTTCTTATCAGTAATTAAAAAACAAGTAAATCTTCCTTCTTATCTTCATATACTGTTTTGTTCGATACCGAAAGTGCAGCAATTCGATTACACGCAGCAATCAATACCAACCAGCCTTGTTTTAGTATTTCATACAATCGCTGATATTCTTGTGCACTTAAATTAGCAAGTAATTCATTGCCCATAGTAGCGTGATGCTGATCTACTGTTGCATGAATTCCAAAATACTCTGTTTCACCATAATAACGCATTACTTTGTTAGCTGCGGTAAAGAAAACATCAGCACTGGCTTCTAAGACCAAATGCATTAATACCGTTTTTTCTATATTATCAGCGGTTAACATTTTCCATGTAAACCAACATGATGTTGATTCTAATATTGGATCCCAAGTAGGGGCGCGATAACTTCTATCGCGCATTAGGATGTCATTATGCTTATATTCCTCTTCCAAATGGTCGGATGCTGCGCTTGCAGCGCGAGTATGTGCAGAGGTTATTTTTCTGAGCATCACCACATTTTGAAAATGATTTGAAAACGTTTGTATGCAATCCAGCATGTTTGTTCTTATTTCTTGTTCTTTAACTTTATCACCATTAATAAGATTCATGAGAGGGCTTCTCTTGAATTCTTTTATGAAAGTTTCATTGCATTCCAAGAGAGAGTTGAGTGAGGAAACATTGAGTTGATTCATTTTGTATCTCCTAAGTCGCTTTTATCTAATTCAGATAACCATGAGAAAAATGTTTTTGGATCTTCAAACGCAGAAGCAAGATGAGTGGAATAGTCGGAATCAATTTTAGATCGTTCTAAAACAGTCAAAAATTCTTTACTCGGAGGTTGCAGTAGCATATTGGATAATTTAGTAGACCATTGTGCTTCATCCCAAAATTTGTTGAAGGTTGTTTGCATCCAAGCTTCATCAAATAGACCGGATTGATTTGATAAAATGCTGTCTAAATATATTTTGGCACATTTACTCGCATTATTAGCACCTTGACCTGCAATGGGATCATTGAGGACTACGGCATCTCCCATACCCAGTACCAAAGATTTTGACGGTAAAATGGCGATAGGATGTCTAATTATGGGTGTGTATTTCCCAACTAAAACAGCCTGGGGATCGGTTAGTTTAGCATGCTTGCACCGTTGCGCTTCCCAGGGTAAAAATTTTTCAAGAAGAGCAATCGCCTTGTTCAAGCAGATGTCAGAGGGATCTGTTGGTTTCCAACTATCAAATTCGCTTTGGGGCATTGCCTCGAAAAGCATCATTTCACATGGACCTGAGAAAGTTAAACCGGGCATGATAAAAAATTCACCCATTTGTGGAACAATGTTGACTCTAATGCCCTGATCTTCTTCGGGGATAATGCCGTTAACATATAAACACATTAATGAACGCTGAGGTTGAGTATGGATTGATTTTTTTTCATCTCGTGCGAATAAACTACTTAATTCCTGTTTACCGGTGCTGATTATGGTTAAATCATTTTCGTTCGTAATAGCTTCTAGATCATTTGAATCTATTTTTTTTACAATTAAAGTTCCCTCTAACGCTTCAAATTCTTGCATCCATTTGGGAAACTTCAGTCGTTGATCAATAGATTTAAATGGTTTATTGAGGATACTTTTCCAGTTTATTAATTGTTTAGCATTCTGTGATAAAGATAAAGTGATAGAAGTATTATCAGGACAAGATGAACCCCAAAAATCAAGAGCCAGCTCGTTTTCATATTGCAAAGCAGTAGCAAACATTGCCTGATTTGACATAATTCGGCCAGAAGCAATGTCTTGTCCGCTTCTATCACTAAATACAGTGATTTGATAATTTTCTTTTGCCAGTCCAATGGCTAGTTGTAGTCCTGCTTGCCCCGCTCCGACAATAGCTACCTTTTTCATTGCTGTATACCTATTGAGAGTTACTCTTTGGGAAGGCTTCTATAAGAAGCTGCTATTCTTCCCGCTTCATCGTAAATCCCTTTAATAGTTGTAAGTGCTTTGGTTGTATAGGCAAGATCTAGTTCCTCAAACTCATTTTTAAGCGCATTAATGAGTATATTTTTTCTTGCTTCTATATAAGCATTGGTATTTTCAATGCCTTTTTCGGTAATTTGATAGGCTAAAGATTTTTTGGGACCACCCTTATATTTTTCAACAAATCCTAATTTCAATAACTTACGGATACTATATTGAATATTAGGCACGTCATTCCTATTTAGCAGGCTGCCTAGCTCATATACATTCTTGGGCCGCTCATTCATGCGTATAATGTGTAAAATGCTTAAGTCGTAAGCATTGAGCTCGTTATTTTCATCTATGCAGCTTTGACAATCCTCCTGCCAACGCATAAAGCCATAAAAAACCCGCCAAAGCAAGAACTCAAAATTTGTTAATTTCAACTCTTGCTCATTTTCAGCAAGGTGCCAAACGGCAGTAAATTTTTCACCTTCTTGCATAAAAAACCTTATATTTCAATGCGTTAGTTAATGTGATGTCTTTGCGCTGTTTTTGTATCATAACAGATTTCCCATATTATAGGAAATTATACAGTCAAAATACAGAGATTTCTTACATGAAATTGGTATATTAACCATAGAAAATACTAATAATAACATCTATAAATATAATTATATTCATATACAAAATCTATACGTTTTCTATATGAAATACCAAAAAACTAAGAAGGAGGGGATATGGCCCAAAATCGGGCAGAGCGCGAATATAAACGAGGATTTTATTACTTACTGGCAGGCAGAAAAGACCAGGCAGAGCAATGGATACGTTCAGCCGCCCAATCAGGACATCCAGAAGCAATACATTTATTAGAATCGGGGGCGCGGTTAGGGGTGTTTTCTAGCAGTACACTTTTAGGAGAAGCACATGAACTTACAATTAAAAAATAACACGACTCATTTACAACCTTTTATCTCTTTAAAGCTAAGACCCGTATTAACGCACAACGATGCGGCCAAGAGGATCTGGATATCCTTACTCATAGAATTAGAAGATACAGGACTGTCCAAAAAAGACATTGCTGAAAAATGCCATATTTCACTTAAAACCTTACAGCGATTGGAAAGTGGGGAGGTGAAAAAACCCAGCTATGCCACGTTTAAAAAATTATTAGCTTTCTATTGCAGCAGCATTATGTCGATGTCTGAAGAAGTTTCCAAATGAATAAGCAGATTAAACAAGAAACAGGTTATATCTATATTTTTGATCTAGAAGAAAAAAATACACTCTCTGCAATCTTATTGCATGATATTCCCTTTAAAGTGGGCGAAGAGTGTGATTTGCAGAAAGTGTCATTGGTCAGGTTGAAAACCGTAAAATCAATGTTTAAAAAGCAATTATTATCCATAGAAATAGCCTTGAAAAATTGTGAAATGATCCACGCTGAAATCGCTTTTAAAAATTTAGTTTTAGCCGATGACGATTATACGGGCATACCCAATACCCATGCCGAATTGATGCGTATTGATCATTTGACTGTAAAATATCGCGGCTGAGAAAATTTGTTAGATGTGCTGAGCATAGGAGCTTATGCCCCATCACTGATTGTTTTTCCGAAATCAATCTGTGCAATTGACGCATGACTCCCAAAATACAAGGTTATTTTGGGAGGGCAGGGGTCGATTTTTTAGAGTGCGGGAAATATCTTCCCAGGATTTAAAATCCCTTTCGGATCAAAAACTGCTTTAATCTGCCGCATAATCGCTAAACTGTTCGCATCTATCTCTTGGTTAATAAACGGCTGTTTGGCTAAACCAATGCCGTGCTCGCCCGATAGGCTGCCTTTTAAGGATAACACTAGGGTGAATACGGCTTGCAGGCAGGCATCGATTTGGGCGGCTTGCTTTGCATTGTCGGGATCATACATTAGATTCACATGAATATTGCCATTTCCGGCATGGCCAAAGGTGACGATGGCAATACCATAACGGTTTGATAACTCGGCAAGCTTTTTAAGAAATTCAGGTAAGCAGGATACGGGGACCACAATATCTTCGTTAATTTTCTTAGGCGCCACATGTTTAAGACTGGGCGATAAGCGGCGTCTGGCTTGCCAGAGTTGATGAATTTCTTCTGCGCTGTGTGCTGTTTCTATAGTGATGAGCGCATCATTTTTCGCTGCAGTGCGTATGGTTTCTAGCGTGCTATTAATGCTGTGCGCATCGCCTTCTACGCCGATTAATAATAATGCAGCCGTTTCCAGCGGCAAATCGATGCCGGCATACCGGCGCACTAATTCCACTGTGGTATTATCCATAAACTCTAAGGCAGAAGGCAATTGCGCAAGCCCCATAATCTGGGTCACGGCATGGACTGCACCTTCTACGCTGCGGTATAACGCGCGTAAAGTGCGCTGCTCACTTGCAAGTGGCAATAATTTTAAAGTGGCCTGCGTGATGGTCGCAAGTGTCCCTTCGGACCCAATTAATAAACGGGTTAAATCATAACCGACGACACTTTTACTGGTATATGCGCCGGTCGTGATCGTCTCACCACTGCCGGTCACGGCTTTAAGCCCTAAGGTATTCTCGCGCGTTGTGCCATATTTAATGGCGCGCGGTCCGGAAGAATTATGCGCTAAATTTCCGCCTAAACTGCAAAACTCGCGGCTGCCTGGATCGGGTGCCCAAAATAAACCGTGTGCTTTTGCGGCCTGTTGAATTTCCAAATTGGTGATCCCGGGCTCTACGATCATGACGCGATTTAAAGGATCGATAGCAATGATATTTCGCATCCGGGCGAGACTAACCACTATGCTTGGGGTCACAGGCACGGCGCCACCTACGGCACCTGATCCTAACCCGCGTGGCACCATTGCAATGTGATACTCATTACATAAACGCGTAATCGCGACGACTTCTTCATGTGTAGATGGAAAAACAACCGCAAGTGGCATGACAAAGCGCTGTGTGCCATCAGTGCCATAAGGCCAGCAGAGTGCCTCATCTGTGAGCACATATTCAGAGGTAAGGATTTTTTGTAGCGCACTAAAAAAAGTTTGCGGCAGCATGGTCTAATCCGTATATTCAAAGATCCGGACCACACGGTCAACACCTCGGGTGGTGCGTACCAATTCGGTTAATTTGTCGGCTTGATCGCGTGAGATGAGGCCTAATAAATAGACCACGCCATTTTCGGTGATCACCTTCGTATTGATAGGATTGACCTCGTGAAATGCGGAGGAAGATTTAATTTTTGTGGTGATCCAGCTGTCATGTGAGCGCGTCGTCAGCGAGGTTACCGGTCCCACTTTGAGTTCGTTATACACTTTTCTGACCTGATTGGTATTTTTCGCAATTTCACCGACCGCTAATTTTGCGGCTTCCGAGGGCACTTGACCGGTTAATAACACCACATTGTTATAACTTGTCACATGAATATTGGAATTAGCATCTAAATTGAGGTATTCATAGTCGTCCATCGCATCTGCAATTTTTGCTTCGATAGCGACATCATCAATGACTGTTCCTGTGGTACGGGGATCATTGCTTATCCAAGCGGAGGTTGCGGCCGTTCCACCCACAAGAGGAGTACAGGCAGACAATACAGTACATGCCATTAAACCTACCAGTAATTTTGACACGTTTAACATTAGAGGACCTCGCCAAAAATTTGATTATCGATTAAGTCACACAAGTAGTGGATCACGCACAAATGCACTTCTTGGATGCGCGCCGTTTGTTGATGCGGCACACGAATTTCGACATCTCTTTCAGGATTAAGCAGGCTGGCGACCGCACCCCCTTGTTTACCGGTGAGGGCAACAACGATCATTTGCGCTTCTTGTGCCGCGGCCACGGCCTGAACAATATTATTAGATGAACCGCTGGTGGTGATCGCGAGTAACACATCGCCCGCTTGGCCTAAGGCGCGAATTTGTTTGCTGTAGATTTCATCGTAGTGATAATCATTGGCAATTGAGGTCAGCGCAGAAGTATCCGTCGTTAACGCGATAGCGGGCAGCCCGGGGCGTTCACGCTCAAAACGATTGATGAGTTCAGAAGAAAAATGTTGTGCATCGGCCGCAGAACCGCCATTGCCACAACTTAAAATTTTATGCCCGGTGAGTAGGGCGTGCGCCATGACTTGTGCCGCTTTGGCGATAGATTCAGGCAAGGCATCAGCCGCGGCTATTTTGGCCTCGATGCTGGCACTAAATAAATGTTGTAGGCGAGCAATTAAATCCATAAATCCTCATCATGACCAGGCGTGTTTCACCCATTCGATACGGGGCAACTCTTGTCGGTATGTTATGCCAATTACATCGAAACGGCAAGGAGAGTGGCTAAATTGCGGTTGCTTTTGTAAGAACACGAGGCTGGCGCGCCGTAGGCGTTGCTGTTTATGATAGCCAATGCTGGCTAGGGGATGATAGGCATCCGAGTTGGCGCGGGATCGGACTTCGACAAATACCAGTGCCTGCTTATCACGCATAATGAGATCAATTTCCCCAAGCTGACAACGAAAATTTCGCGTTAAGACACTCAGGCCTTGATTTTGTAAATAGGTACACGCAAGCGCTTCGGCGTCCTGCCCAAGTTTGAGATGCGGGGCATTAGAGGACATGGGGCACTCCTAGACTAAAACGTGCACACGGCACGTTGCGCACAATAAAGCCACTCTTATCCATAGACAATTCTCCTGTCACACCATTCACACGTAATTCGCTGACTGAAGAGAGGTGACTCATTTGCCGTGCCACTAAAAAAGCATCTACCCCAAAGGCAAATAAACGATCTTGGGTGGCGGGCGTATGGAGTTGTGAGGACATCGTCACTAGCGCGGGATCCCGCTGCGCCGTATCAATAATCCATGGGCTGTCGCAAAAAATAATGCCATTGAGATCATTATCTAGCCCAGGGTTGGGAATGCCTGAATACACACTCGACATCGCATAAATAGGCGTGTTTTGTGCAAAATAAAATTTTAACAGCGGCGGAATTTGTCTTGCTTGTTGCGGTTTGGCGACTAAAAATATCAAATCCATGGATTGCCGTGGCCTAGGCGGGTTATCGCTGGAAGCATTGCTGTCTATTTTTAAAATATAACGCACGGGATCCTCCAAAGCACGATTCGGATCAAAATAGATAATGTCTTTCACGCTGCCGCCTAATTGCTCAAAACGACGTTTAAAAGCGCGAAACGCGCGTCCACCATAACTGTCATCTTGGACTAAGCCCACCGCAGTGTGATGGCCATCGTGTATGGCTTGCTCTGCAAGACGCATGGCCTCATCTTCTGGACTTAAGGCAAAAGGGTATAGGTAGCGCGGCAAGCGATTACGCGTTTCGAGGGTATTTAAAGAAATCATGGGGATGTTGTTATCGATTTTTTCACTGTCTAACAGGGCTTCCAAGCCGGGTTTACTTAAGGGCCCAACTATCACATTGGCGCCTTGTTGTACCGCGTCTTCATACGCACGAGGCACATTTTTATCCGCTTTTGTATCGTAGATGCGAATGTCCATAGCGGTATTAGGATCGCGCTGTTGTTCAAGATAATACGCACCAATAAATCCTTCACGGATAGCCAGTGCCGCACTTTCATATTGGCCGCTCAAGGGTAAGAGCAGGGCGATATGTGGGGTTGAGATGAACCGTGGAGAGGGCAAAGACGCAGGTGTTTTACTTTTTGAAGCCGTGCTGGCTTGGTTTTTTTTCGGTTCTGTGCGCTGCCAAAACCAGGCATATTCCCGGTTGGGACTGTCTATTTTTTCGGGGAGGTCTTGATCAAGAGTAAGATCTTCCACCTCAGCTGGCTTACTGTTTTTTTCGCCAAAAATATACGCGTGCGTGGTAGGCAAGGTGATAGTCAGCAAAACAAAAGTTGCGTACAATAGTTTTTTCATCAGAGGGATCACTTTAATTAGCATGCAAGGCACATTATACATTGTGGCATCACCTATCGGGTGTTTGCAAGACATCAGTGCGCATGCGCTCGATATTTTGCGTCGAGTTGATTGCATCGCCTGCGAGGATACGCG
Organism: Gammaproteobacteria bacterium; assembly: GCA_013289605.1. Taxonomy (GTDB): domain Bacteria; phylum Pseudomonadota; class Gammaproteobacteria; order JABCZS01; family JABCZS01; genus JABCZS01. Next base: position 10,750 of record JABCZS010000006.1, on the reverse strand, counting down.
GCACAGCGCGATTTTACTGCAGCATTATGGGATAACGACCCCACTTAAGGCTTATCATAGTCATAATGAGACGCAGGCCAGCGCAAGTTTAGTGGAACAATTACGTTTGGGGCTCTCGATAGCCTTAATCAGCGATGCGGGCACGCCGCTTTTGCATGATCCAGGTTTAGTGTTAGTGCAGCAGGCACGTCTTGCCGGGGTGCGTGTGGTGCCCATTCCTGGTCCGTGCGCACTCATTACTGCGTTGTGTGCCTCAGGATTACCGGGCGAGCAGTTTATCTTTGCGGGTTTTCTCCCCGTCAAAAGTACGCACCGTCAAAAAGAATTAACCCGCTTACAACATGAAAGTCGCACCAGCATTTTTTATGAAGCACCGCATCGGATCTTAGCAAGTCTTGAGGATATGATTGCCACGCTCGGGCCTTTGCGTGAGGCCGTATTGGCGCGTGAGTTGACCAAAGTCTATGAGACTATTTTAACCGGTACGCTTTCCGAATTATTGCAGCAATTGTTAGCTGATCCGCAACAGCAAAAAGGGGAATTTGTGATCTTGATTAAAGGCGCACCTATCCAAATCAGCGATGCTAAAGCGCAAGAGGCACGGCGCGTGTTCGAAGTGTTGGTGCAAGAATTACCCTTAAAACAAGCCGCAAGTTTGACCGCTCAGCTCACGGGGGTTGCGAAAAATGTCGCGTATCAATGGGGGGTTGAGCGGGGTGGGAAATAGACACTACGCTAGCGTTAATCTTGGATAAAGCGTTGCCTGCTCTATCGCAGTTTTTGCCCCCACTTCAGGTCTTAAATGATAAGCAAAATGTACTCGGGTAGCCGTACCGGTAACCCCGCCGCATAAACTCATGGCTAAACTTGCGCCGATAAATGCACCGGCAATGGCTCCCACACCAAATAGTGGACTACTGCATAGTCCGCCTACAATAGCGCCAAACAGAGCACCAATGACGAGACTAAGGAGTATGATTAATGTGCGTTGATATTTTTTCCATAAGGGAAGATCCACATACATGTCATGAAAATTTTGCACTGCGTGTAGTTTGACTTGGGAGTTTATCAAGGGATCATTTACCGTGGTGAGCATAGCGCGGGTATCTTGAGCTAGCGTAAGACAGGGATCTTGTTCAAGATTAGGATTAAAAGGTGCTGCAACGTTTAGCGCAGATTGAAAAGCGTGTGCCGTCTGTAAGGTTTGCGTCAACTGTCTTTTCAGTTGCTGCAAAGGCTCAGTATATTCAGAGCTATTAGGCATATCCAAAACACAGAGTTGCGCTTTTGCATTGATAAGCTGCAAAATTTTCTGAAAATGCATCGCTGCACGCGTAGCTGCAATATGTCCCCAGATCCCAAAACCATCAAACACGCCTACACACAGGCCGGGATGCAAAAAGTGTACGCCTACAGTGATATTATCGTGACTTCCTTTTTCTAAATAGGCTTTTTTTCGTAGCGCGTCAGCGGCTTGCGCTAGCGTCAATGTAGGATTTTTATCAAAAAAATCTGCGAGCTCTTCATCTGAGACATAATCTGCAAAACCATCTGAGGCGGTGATTAAAAAAGCATCCGTTTTATTTTCAAGTTGCTTGAGATCAAAGGTGGAAATTTCCGGAACAGGCGTAAATCCTGGCGCATACTCTTTGGCGCCAAATCCACGCGTAATGGATAAGCCATAATTGCGCTTGGCATTCCTATCATTTAAACAAAAGCGTGGTGAGGTATCCTTACTGGGAGTTGAGATGCGTAACGGCGTATTGGGGAGTAATCCAATTCTTGTTTGTTCGGATTCTGTGCTTGCGCGATGCGCATGCGTCAGATTTAAAACATGATAGCGGCCGTTTTCTTTATACACTAATTTCGCCGTGCAATCCCCGGCATTGGCGATGTTGATTTTATCGTGCTGTAGGTGCGCGACTAAAGCTGTGCAACCTGAGTTCCAGTGTTCCCCTGCATCGCATTGCTCATGATCATAATCCACTAGGGCCTGTGTGGTGATATTGTCAGTTTCGGAAAACAATTCACTCAATGGCACTTCAGCATGAGGGGCGAGTGTGGCCATAAAATAGGCATCTTGATTAAGTCGTTGACCACTCACTTCACCCACGGCTTTTTGTCCAGGTCCAGTCGCCATGGCGGCAACAGCAACAGTCCCACTCATTAAAGAGGTATGACTGGCATAAACATCATCAACATTATCGACTAGGGGTAATGTCCGATGTTTATTCTTGGGGGACATAGGAAATGAAGGCGATAAGGGAAACAATAAGCGTGAAGTTATTTTCCTTTTAGCAAAAGCATTAGGTGCAAACGTTTGATCCGGCGTTTTAAGCGGCGACGGTGATTTTTTAGGCGTTTTATTTGGGGGTGACATACAACTACTTCTACTGCTACAACGTACGGCGACAACGGGTTTGTTATTTAATCAACTATTGCATCTTATGCAAATCATTGATACTCTATACAAAGAGTCGGCCAGACAATCGCGGTCTTAAGTTTTTTTTAAGACGGAGGAAAGTCCGGGCTCCATAGGGTAAGGTGCCAGGTAACGCCTGGGGGGCGCGAGCCTACGGAAAGTGCCACAGAAAATATACCGCCCCTCAAGATTTATCTCGCGGGGTAAGGGTGAAATGGTGCGGTAAGAGCGCACCGCGCGTGAGGCAACTCACGTGGCAGGGTAAACCCCACCTGGAGCAAGGCCAAATAAGATCGGATCCTGCGACCCGTAGGCGATCTGGGTAGGCTGCTTGAGGCAGTAGGCGACTACTGTCCCAGATGAATGATTGTCCTCGACAGAACCCGGCTTAACGGCTGACTCGTTTTCTTATTAATGCTACGCGCGAACTAAATTCGCGCTTGCACACAGGGGAGCTGCGATCGAACCCTTAAAAATCCCCCATCGCAAGATAAAGTGAGATAACCGTTTACATTTGTGGCTATGCTACTTATGATACTTCTATGCACCAAGCCGTCTTACTTACCGAATCCATCGCTGCGCTTATTACTGATCCGCATGGCTGTTATATTGATGCCACTTTTGGTCGGGGCGGGCATAGTCGTGCCATTTTAGAAAGACTACAAGCCCCTGGGAAATTGATCGTGATCGATAAAGATCCTGAAGCGATTGCTGTGGCGCGCGATTTACAAGCCCAAGGCTTACCCATTATTCCCGTGCATGGCAGTTTTGCTGAAATAAAGCGCATTGCTACAGAACTAGACCTGCAAGGCCAAATCCAAGGCGTTTTGTTTGATTTAGGCGTTTCTTCCCCACAACTGGATAATGCGGCGCGGGGCTTTAGTTTTATGCGGGAAGGACCACTCGATATGCGTATGGATCCCACTAAAGGACTCAGTGCGGCGGATTTTCTCGCCTATGTCAAAGAAGACACCTTAACTGAAATCATTAAAACTTACGGTGAAGAGCGGTTTGCTAAATTCATAGCGCGTGCCATTTGCAAGGCACGGCTCACGACAAAAATAGAGACGAGCACGCAACTGGCACAAATTATTAAAGACGCCATGCCTAGGGTTGAAAAACATAAACATCCCGCCACGCGCACATTTCAGGCGATTCGGATCTATATTAATCAAGAGCTAGACGATTTAACCCTAGGTTTGCAAGCTGCATTTGAGACGCTTAACCGTGGTGGGCGCTTAGTCGTGATTAGTTTTCACTCCTTGGAAGATCGCATAGTGAAGCAATGGATGCGTAAATTAGCAAAAGGGGTAACCGTGCCTGCGTATATTCCTATTAGGGCTGAAGAAAATAAATCGCCGCTGAAAATTCTGCCTAAGTGTACGCCAAGTGCTGCCGAATGTGCCCAGAATAACCGTGCCCGCAGTGCCATGATGCGTGTGGCTGAAAAAATATAGAGATCCTGACATGAGAACGGTGATCATAGGCTTATTATTATTTATTACTGCACTCGCTATTGTTTATTTTAAACACAGCAATCGGCAATTACTCATCGAGCTGCATGCCTCACAGGCTGAGCGCGATGAGCTCAATAGCGAGTGGAGCCAGTTATTATTAGAAGAAAGCACGCTAGTCATGCACTCCCGTGTAGAACAAATTGCGACCCAAGAATTGCAGATGCGCGCCCCCGTAGATGATGAAATGATTTGGGTGGAGGGCAAAAAAATTGAATAAACGTCATTATTTTATTTTACTGTTGCTGGCCATAGGCGTGTGTGCGATTGCGATGCGTCTAGTGGATTTGCATATTTTTAACCATGAATTTTTAAGTGCACAGGGTGATTTGCGCACCGTGCGCACAGTCAATCTGCCGGCACACCGTGGGATGATTTTAGATCGTAACGGCGAACCCTTAGCGATCAGCACGCCTGTGGATTCCATTTGGGTCAATCCTAAACAATATTTTCAAAACCCTGAAGACATTACGCCACTCGCTGAAGTGTTAGATCTGGATGTCAGAGACTTGGCGGCGCGCTTGCATAAAAATCGCGACCGAGAATTCCTCTATTTAAAACGGCAAATCAGTCCTGAGCTTGCACAAAACACTTTAGATTTAGAGATTAAAGGCGTGTATACCGAGCGCGAATACCGCAGGTTTTATCCCTTAGGGGAGGCCAGCGCACACTTGGTCGGGGTGACGAATATTGATGGCGAGGGTCAAGAAGGTATTGAGCTTGCGTTGAATACCTTATTAACGGGGCAAGCGGGAAAAAAACGCGTGCTTAAAGATCGCTTAGGCCAAGTGATAGAAGATTTAGAATTGATTACGCCGAATCAAGATGGGCGTGATATTTATTTAAGCATTGATCGGCGGATCCAATATTTAGCCTACCGTGAGCTGAAAGCTGCAGTATTGCGTCACCAAGCGCAAGCGGGCAGCATCATCGTGTTGGATGTGGATACCGGTGAGGTGTTAGCCTTGGTGAATCAACCGTCATTTAATCCCAATAACCGCTCTGATCGTGCGCAAGAGGCGATGCGAAATCGCGCAGTCACCGATCTTTTTGAGCCCGGCTCGACGATGAAACCTTTAGCCATGGCCGCGATTTTAGAAACCGGACAAGTGGATTTTGCGACGGAAGTGGACACCTCACCGGGCTACATGACCGTGCATGGCAAAGTGGTGCGTGATTTTCGCAATTATGGTCGTCTTAGTCTGCCGATGGTGTTGCGTCACTCCAGTAATGTGGGCATGACTAAATTATTATTGCCGTTGCCGGTCGAGGATATCCTCGATACGTGGCAACGTTTAGGTTTAGCTCAGACAACCTACAGCGGTTTGCCCGGCGAGCAATCCGGCCGTATGGTGATTTCACCGACTATAGATCCGTTTAGTTATGCAACACTTGCTTTTGGTTATGGTTTATCAGTGACTGCGTTGCAATTAGCCCAAGCTTATGCCACGGTTGCGCACCACGGCATAAATAATCCCATTTCGGTATTGCGTCTTGAAGGTGCGCCCGCAGCGCGTGAGGCACTCAGCTCCAAAGTCGCCGACGCCGTGCGTAACATGCTTATTTTACAAGAAAATGATGCGGGCACCGGACAGGATGCACGTATTCCCGGTTATTTTGTGGCTGGGAAAACCGGAACGACCCGAAAACTCGGTGAATCAGGCTATGTCGATGATCGCCATTTAGCCTTGTTTGCGGGCTTTGCCCCTGCGACAAATCCACGAATAGTCGTGGTGGTGCTTATCGATGAACCGACGCAGGGGGCTTATTATGGCGGAGAAGTGGCCGCCCCTATTTTTGCTGATGTAATGGGTGGTGTCTTGCGCTTATTAAATATAGCCCCAGATAATTTGCCTAAATCTTAAGCTTAGGTGACATGCTTAAGATAAAGTCAGGTCAAGTGCTTGCTTCTTAAATTTAGCATTGCAAAATCCCACCTTGCTGTTATGCTTAGGTAAATTTTTGTTTTTAAAAGGAATAAATCAGTGCTAGCGTCACAACTTGCCCAATGCGTAGCCGGCCAATTGATAGGCCCGGATTGTGAATTTACCCAAGTCTCTACGGATACTCGGAGTCTTACTCCCGGTGATTTATTTATCGCCTTAAAAGGTGAATCTTTTGATGGGCATGATTATTTACCGCAGGCATTAGCCCGAGGTGCTGCGGCAGCGTTGGTCGAGAAAGCCGTGTCCTTGAATTTAACCCAAATTGTCGTCCCTGATGTCTATGCGGCGATGGGCGCTTTTGCGGCCTGGCATAGGCAGCAATTACCTGATTTGAAAGTGATTGCGGTCACCGGCAGTTGCGGCAAGACCACCACCAAGCAAATGCTCAGTGCCATATTCTCGGAAATCGGGCCGACCCATGCGGCGGTCGGTAGCTTTAATAATCATATCGGCGTACCGCTGACCTTATTAGCGTTAACAACGCAGCATCGTTTTGCTGTCATAGAAATCGGAGCGAATCATCCGCATGAAATCACGCCCTTAACCCAAATGGCCAAACCCGATGTCGCCATTATTACGATCGTAGCCCCAGTGCATACCGAAGGCTTTGGCGATGTGGATACGATTGCTAAAACAAAAGCAGAAATTTTTGATGGCCTGGGTGATCAAGGTGTTGCGGTGATTAATGCCGATGATCACTATTATTCTTTTTGGCAACAACAATTAACTCAGCATCAGGTGTTGAGTTTTTCTATGCAGGCTAAGGCCGATGTCTATGCCACGGATATTCATTTAATTGAGGGACGCGGTGCGTTTACCCTTAATACCGCAAAGGGATCAATGGCCATAGTGCTTCCTATTTTAGGTCGACACAATATTATTAATGCACTGGCCGCTAGCAGTGCCGCCATCGCGCTTAATGTGCCGCTGCCCGCGATTGCTTCAGGACTTGCAAAAATGAAGGCGGCTAAACACCGTCTGCATGTGTGTACGGGAATCAAGCAGGCAAAAATTATTGATGATGCTTATAATGCCAATCCTGTCGCAGTGAAGGCCGCTCTTGATATTCTTGCCCATTATCCCGGTGAAAAAGTCTGGGTATTTTTTGATATGCGTGAACTGGGTGATTTGTCCAAAGCAGCCCATCTAGAAGTAGGTAAAATTGCGCGTGAGCGCGGAGTCAATCGTATTTTTGCGGTAGGCGAATGGTCGCGTTTGACGGTCGAAGCGTTTGGCGCTGGCGCAGAACATTTCGCCGATAAGGCGAGCTTAATTGCCGCACTCAAGCCTTTGCTCCATGAGAATATGACCATATTAATTAAAGGCTCACGCTCGGGTGCCTTAGAAGAAGTGGTTCAGGCATTAAGCGCCAAGGAATAACTGAGGAGTAAGGGATTATGCTGTTGTGGCTGGCTGAGTATTTAACTCAATTTCATTCGGGTTTTAACGTTTTTCATTATGTGACCTTACGCGCAATTTTAGGCGTGCTGACGGCATTGCTGATCGCGTTATCCTTCGGTCCTGCGTTGATTCGTCTGTTGCAAAGTTACAAAGTAGGCCAGACCGTGCGTGATAATGGCCCACAATCACATTTTAGTAAATCGGGTACTCCAACCATGGGCGGCGTGTTGATCATTATTGCGACTGCAGTGGCCACGCTCTTATGGACAGATTTAAGTAATCATTATGTGTGGATCATTTTATTTACCCTGTTGTCTTTTGCAGCCATAGGCTTTTATGATGATTATCAAAAGTTAGTGAAAAAAAATACCCGGGGTTTACCCGCGCGTTGGAAATATTTTTGGCAAAGTGTTGCCGCTTTGGTGATTGCATTCAGTTTATACTGCTGCGCCCACGGTGAGAGTTATACCCAATTACTCATCCCTTTTATAAAAGACACCTTTATTCAATTAGGTCCGTTTTATATCCTTTTAGCGTATTTAGTCATCGTTGGCTCTAGTAATGCGGTTAATCTGACCGATGGCTTAGATGGTTTAGCGATCACGACCACGGTTTTAGTCGGCGGCGCGCTAGGTATTTTTGCCTATGTCACAAGTCACATGGCTTTTGCAGAATATTTAGCGATCCCTTTTATTGTTGAAGCGAGTGAAATGACCGTATTTGCCGCGGCCCTAGTCGGTGCAGGTTTAGGTTTTTTATGGTTTAATGCCTATCCTGCGCAAATATTTATGGGAGATGTGGGATCTTTAGCCTTAGGCGCAGTACTGGGTGTATTAGCCTTAATGGTCCGACAAGAAATTATTTTATTTATTATGGGCGGTATTTTTGTCGCTGAAACGGTATCGGTGATGTTGCAAGTGGGATATTTTAAACTGACCCGTGAGCGCATTTTTCGCATGGCGCCGCTGCACCATCATTACGAATTAAAAGGGTGGCCTGAACCTAAAGTCATGGTGCGGTTTTGTATTATAACGGTCATGTTAGTCTTATTGGGATTGGCTTCGTTAAAGGTGAGGTAGTATGATCATCGTCGTCGGCTTAGGGATCACGGGTTTATCGGTGGTCCGTTATCTAAAAAAATTAAATCATGACGTCGCCGTGATGGATACGCGTGGATCTCCTCCCGGACTTGCCACCTTGCAAGAGGAATTTCCTGAAGTGAGGTGTTATTTAGGCGAGTTAAATCGCGATGTATTGTGCAGCGCACAGGAAATTATTTTAAGTCCTGGACTTGCGCTGAGCTTACCGGAGATTAAAGCGGCGCGTGAGCAGGGTGTGTCTGTCGTGGGCGATATTGAATTGTTTGCTAGAGCCGCGCGTGCGCCCATCGTTGTTATTACCGGCACCAATGGTAAAAGCACCGTCACGACGATGATAGGTGAACTTGCAAAGGCCGCAGGAATAACGGTTGGTGTGGGCGGAAATTTAGGCGAACCGGCTTTAAACTTATTGCACATCGATACCGATCTCTATGTCTTAGAATTATCCAGTTTTCAACTGGAAACCACACAAAGTTTGGTGCCAGAAGTCGCACTCTTATTAAATATTACGCCCGATCATAGCGATCGCTATGAAAAAGCTGAAGATTACATTGCAGCGAAACAGTGGGTGTTTCATCACGCAGCGCTTGCCGTATTTAATCGTGCAGATGATCTGACCGTGCCGCAGCATCCTGTCGCACAACAACAAAGTTTTGCGCTGGACGCACCGGGTGCAAACGATTTAGGGGTCAAACAAATCGGGGCTGTGAAGTGGTTAATGCAGGGCACAACAACCTTATTCCCACAAGCAGAATTAGCAAGTCAGCGGCCGAATTTTGTGAATAATGCGCTCGCAGCGCTTGCCGTGGTCTTGCATTTTAAGTGGCCACTTATTAGCGCGCAGCAGGTATTGCACACGTTTAAAGGTTTGCCGCATCGCTGCCAACTGATTTTAGAGCAAGACGCAGTGCGTTGGTACAACGATTCAAAAGCGACTAATGTAGGCGCTGCCATTGCAGGGATCGAAGATGTGGCGGCTGATATTGCTGGGCAACAAATTGTGATTTTAGGCGGAGTGGGTAAAGGGGCAGATTTTTCTGATTTGGCCGCACCGCTTAAACGCCATGCCAAACACGTGATTTTGCTGGGCGAAGCACAACAAGATATTGCGCAAATTTTACCGCAAGATTTACCCCGCACGCATGTGGGCAGTTTGCGTGAGGCGATAGCGCGCGCTGCAGAGCTAGCCACCGCAGGTGATGCGGTGGTGTTAGCTCCTGCGTGTGCGAGTTTTGATATGTTTAAAGATTACAATGATCGCGGTCAACAATTTGTGGAATTAGTGCATGCGCAACGCTAGTACTATACAGATGGATCTCACTTTATTAGTGGTCAGTATTTTGCTACTCACCTGGGGTTTAGTGATCCTCACTTCCAGTTCTTTGGTCTTGGCGCAAAATCAAACCGGTTATGCCTTTTATTATATCCAAAGACAACTCATTTATTTAGCTTTAAGTTTAGGCTTAGCGTTTATTGTGTTACGCACGCCTATGGACATTTGGCAAAACGCAGGACGCGGTTTATTATTATTTGCGTTATTACTCTTGGTGTTAGTATTAATTCCAGGCATAGGGTATGAAGTCAACGGCGCACGGCGCTGGATCACGTTTGGTTTATTTAATGTGCAAGTTTCAGAAATTGCAAAATTGTGTTTAATTATTTATTTTGCTGATTATTTAACTCGCCATGAAGAGGTGGTGACGGCACAAGGCTTAGAGTTTTTTAAAGCCATGAGTGTCGCGCTCGTCATGACCTTGTTATTATTGCTGCAACCTGATTTTGGTACGGCGGTGGTGATCTTAACCACCGTTTTAGGCATGTTATTTATCGCGGGTGCGCGTTTGCGTTATTTTATGCTCATGGTCTTAGGTATCGGGAGTATGTTGACTGTACTTGCTGTCAGTGCACCTTACCGCTGGAAGCGGATCACTAGTTTTTTAAACCCTTGGGATGACCAATACGCGAGTGGCTATCAACTCACTCAAGCGTTAATTGCCTTTGGCCGCGGCGAATGGTGGGGTTTAGGCTTAGGCAGTGGCATCCAAAAATTATTTTATTTACCGGAAGCCCATACGGATTTTATTTTTGCTGTGTTAAGTGAAGAACTGGGTTTAATCGGCGCTTTAGGGGTGCTGTTATTATATGGGTTATTAGTCTTAAGAGGCATGACTATAGGCAAAGCCGCGATGCAAGCCAACCGTCATTTCCAGGCTTATGTGGCCTATGGGATCAGCTTATATTTAGGTTTTCAAGTGTTAGTCAGCATGGGGGTCAATACCGGTTTACTGCCCACCAAAGGTTTAACCTTACCGCTGATGAGCTACGGCGGCAGCAGTTTGGTGGTGACTATCGTATCCCTTGCCTTAC